>CAVVNF010000001.1:0-48390 GCA_963749535.1 uncultured Thermoleophilia bacterium
ATGTTTATATATATTTATTCATACATTCTCGTATTGTTAAAGCCAAGCCGAGGTACCGTTCTCTGGAAGGAGGGATTGCAACGCGATCACGTCATCTCTACCTTTTTCGAGATCACATGGAGTCGCCTCTTCGGTACCCATCAGATTGTTAATCTAATCCAACAGGTCACTAACGCGTCAATAGGAGAAGGGCTACGATAATTATCAGTACCACTGCTCCTACAGTTGCCGCCACAGTACCACATGGAAGTGAATAAGCAGGAGCAGTGGAATCAGATCCCCGGCATCAACGGGATGCCTGTTCAACAGATTTCCGGGAGGCGGCTAAAAAGGGTGATCTCCCGATCACTATGCTCCTTATCCTCGGGGAGAGTGGGAATGGTAGGGTGCCACCCCTAAGCATTTCTACTGAATAGAACAGAGAATAGGTAAGTGGATTGAAATACTTGAGGCTAATGCCGCGGCTAACCAGAGAGGCAACCAGCGCTGGATTCAGTCAACCACCAGAACATCCAGTAGCATCACTGCCATTGTATACGCCAACAAACGGCGGCGACGGAAATCGCACTGATCCTGATTTCTTTGGCATAAACGGATCAATTAAGCCCAGGTCTTCTCCACTGGCAGGCTTGGCCAATGCGCGCAAGTTCCTCGGCGGCCACAGGATCGCGCTGCGCATCCGAGGCACCAACGTCGACGAGGAGCCGGTGAACACATTGCAAGGGCTGGCTCTCGGTCACCTGGAAAATCCGCTCCTCTCGCGGGTGACCGTCTATCACAACGAGGACTACCCGTCGCACGTCCTCTTGCCTGTGACTAAGGGCAACATCATCGGAACGTACGTGGGCACCGGCGGTGTGCTTCCCAAGCCTCCGGGTGGCACCTTCCCCTTCCGGAAATTCTGGATGCCGAAGGAACTGCCGGCTGCCGAGGATTGAGGGCTCGGCAGGGCGACGTCTGAGAGTGATGGCGCTCGCCAAGCTCGCGGCAGTGAACCGGGGCCGCCGCGCATAGCGCGGCGGCCCCAGGCTTTCTGATTCGCGAATGCCGCTCATGCCGGGGCGAAGACCCCGACTCGACGGTCGTCGTTGTGCCACCGGTACTACGGTGTCCGGGCTGCTGCCGAACTCAAGATCATGTCCACGTTGCTTTTAGGATGAGCCGCCGGCCACGTGGGCGGCGCGGTTGGAGCCCGACTGGCTGTCGGCGCGCACGATCTGGATCTTGTGGGTCTTCCCTTCCCCGCCCGTCATGCCGTCTTTGGTGGCATCTCGGGCCCAGGCGACCCACCAGTCACAGCGATGGCGAAAGAGGCCAACGCGCCGGTCTTCGGCTCGACCAAGCCGATCCTAAGGTCGCGCCCGGCGGTGGGAGCGGCGCTCACCGTGGTGGTCGAGCCGCCGGCCGCCCCGAAGTCAACTGACGTCGCCCGTCCACTTCTCCACCTGCACCAAGCAGGAGTTCGGGGCCATGCCCGACGACGTCGGGGTGATATACCGCTTGGGTGTCAGGATGTTCACGCAACCGCCGCGGTCGGGCGAGTCGCCCGGCGCCCCCAACGGGTCGTAGACCGCGCAGGACTCGTACGAATGCACCGTACCCGGCGGGACCCGCTCGGTGACCTGAGCCGACAGGATCACCGAACCGCGGTCGTTGAAGGCCCGGATGAGGCCGCCCTGCTCGATGCCGCGGGCTTTTGCGTCCGCCGCGTTCACGCGCATGATCCAGTAGTAGTGACCGTCTTCCTTGAGGACCCGGTGGTCCTTGACCTCGTTCATCCAACTTTCCTTGCCGTCACCCATGGTGTGGAAGCTGAACTTCGGGTGCGGAGACACCATCTGCAGCGGGTACTTGGCGTAGAGCTCCTTGGTGTGGTGACCCTCCCAGCTCTCGATATACTGCGGTCCCATGGCGGGGCGCTCGGCATCGACGGTGCCGGTGGCTTCCAGCCGCTTGAGACTGGAGGCCACGAACTCGATCTTGCCGCTCATGGTCTGCAGGCCTTCCAGGCCGACAGTGTCCCAGGGCGCCGGGCCCCAGTCGGGGGTGTCTCGCTTGCGGCCTTCCGCGAACCAGCGCAGAGCCGGCGTGGGCTTGCGATCCTTCGGCGCGGGCACGACGTAGTAGCCCTTCTTCTCGAACTCTTCCCAGCTCACGGCCAGGGCAGGTCGGTGGCGTGGAAGAAGTCTGCTTGACCCAGTCGTACTCGGTCCTTGCCACCCATGGTGAAGATCTCGTAGACGCCCAGCCGTTTGGCGAGTTCCGCGAAGATCTCGTAGTCCGATTTGGACTCACCCAGCGGCTCGATGCATTTCTTCTGCAGGACGATCACCCGATGGTTGCACTGGGTGTAGCTGTCCGCCATGTAGCCGGAGCAGTTGGCGAACTCGCTGATGTCCCAGCGCTCGAAGTTGGTGCAGGCGGGCAGGATGATGTCGGCGAACTTGGCTTCGCCCTCCATCCAGATGGACTGGTTGACCACGAAGGGCAGCTTGTCCGTCTGGTAGGCCTTCACGTACCGGTTGGTCTCGGTCATGGTGCCGAAGAAGGAGCCGCCGTAGCGGTAGTACATGCCGATGTTGGGATAACCCGGGGCGGGATACTCGTACTTCTGGAACTGGGACTCGATGGACGAGCCGCAGAAACCTTTGCCTCTCCACTCCAGGTGCTCCTGAAGGATCGCTTCGGGGATGCGCAGACGCGGCACGGTCTGACCTTCGGTGGAGTGGTGCGGATTGCGCGTGGCTCCGCCTCTCGGGAACATGCGGCAGATCCAACGATAGCCGGCAGCCGAGTTGTCCACGTCTCCGGAGATGCCGCCTTCGGCGTAGCCCGGGAACATGAAGTCGCAGTCCACGGGCGCCCCGGTGGTGGTGGCCCAGATATTGCTGCCCGGCTTGCCCATGCCCTGCATCGCCGCGAGCGCGACCATGGAGCGGGTCCACTCGTTGCCCCGCGGAGGCCCGGCAGGCGCCGCCCATGCCGTGGTTGCTGCCGGAAGCGAGCATCGTCTTCTTGGAAGCCCATTCTCGGGCGAGCGCGCGGATGTCGCGAGCCGCGATGCCGGATTCGGCTTCTGCCCACTCCGGCGTCTTGGGCACGCCGTCGCTTTCCCCGAGGACGTAGGCCTTCCATTCGTCGAACCCAGTGGTGCGACCCTCGATGTAGTCCTTGTCGTAGGTGCCTTCGGTAAGCCACGTGAAGGCGATAGCCAAGGCCAAGGCCGACGTCCGTGCCCAGGCGCGGGGAGAACCATTTGCCGCCGTAGAGCCCGGCCGTGTGATTGATGAAGGGGTCGATGAAGACCATCTTGACGCCCAGCTCCTTGAGCCAGAAGCGCCGCTGGGTGCTTTCAAAGGCCGCATAAACGCCGCTGCAGGTAGCCTCCGGGTCCGCCGACCAGAAGACCACCATCTCCGTGTTCTGCAGCGCGTCTTCGAGGAGATCGTATTGCTCCGGGATGCCCAGCCGGTGGCTGAAGCCCCACATATGCGTGGCGCCCCAGTGCCAGCCTTCCCAGCTATCGGGGTTGTGCTCGCCGTAGGTGTACCCGATCAGGTTCATGAAGCGGAAGTACGTGCTGTGCCGGTAGCCGACGTTGCCCCACATGTGATGTGAGCCCGGGGTGGAAAGGATCGCGGCCGGGCCCAGTTCCCGCTTGACCCGAACGATCTCGTCGGTGACGATGTCCAGCGCCTCGTCCCAGCTGATCGGTTCGTAGCCCGACACGCCGCGGTTCTGGCAGTTCCGCTCGCCCTTGGGGTCGAAGTCCACCCGTTTGAGCGGGGTGAGTATCCGTTTGGGGGAATAGATCATGGAACGGTGGCCGGCCGTCATGGGCGACATGGTGGTCTTGCGCGGCGGCGAGAACGTACGGCCCCGGGCTTCGATGCTCCACGACGGGGCGTCGGTTTCGTCCAGCTCTATGGGCGTGAGGCGGACGATCTTGCCGTCTTCGACGTAGGCGAAGACAGGACCGCTGTTCGTGCAGTTGGTGAACTTTTCCACTATCTCTCCAAGAAGATCGAGCCTAGGTTAAGGCTTTTCTCAAGGGAGACTGCGCGGGTGACCGGTTTGTATCCGGCGACCTCTATGTCTATCTCGTAGTCCCTGCCCACCTCGAGGCCTTCCAGCCAATAATCTCCGAAGTTGTCGGCGGTGACCTGCGCGATGGTCCTGCTGCCGCTACGCAGCGTGACCTTCGCCCCTTCGGCACACTCGTCCGTGTCGGCGAAGACCAGACCGCCGGCGATGAAGCTCTTGGTCCACTGAGCGAAGTTCTTGTAGTAGACGCGGGCGTCGCTCACGATATCCGGCCGATAGACCTCGAGACCCTCGTCCACCTTCATGCGCGCGATCTCGGCATCATCGGCGAAGACGAGCTTGAGCGCACCGGTGGGACACACCTGCGTGCAGCGGGTGTCTTTCCAGCCTTCGTCCATGAGGTGAGCACACCCAGTGCACTTCTGGGCCACGTTCTTCTCGTCGTTCCAGTAGATGACCCCGTAGGGACACGACTCGACGATCTCCTTGCGCCCCACCGCCTTCTCGGGGTCGATGATGACCAGGCCGTCGGGCCGCGTGTACACGGCGCCGTCTGCCGTTAGGCACGGCGCGTTCACGCAGTGCAGGCACGGCGTAGGCATGTAGCACACCCGGACTTTCGGATACTGCCCCGACTCCTGCCGGTTGATGTTCATCCACCGCTGCCCGTGACGGGGCTGCGCGACGGAGTACGGCGGCCAATCGTTGTCCACGAACTCGTCTTTGTCCGACAGGAAGCAATCGTTGCAGTCGTGGCAGCGGGAGACATCGATGATCATGTTCCACTTCTTCATTTGGCTGGGCCCTCCCATTTCTCGACCTGGATAAGACAGGAATTGTTCGCCATGCCCGTGGAAGTGGGCGTCATATAGCGCTTGGGCGCCAGGATGTTGATGCAGCCCCCGCGGTCCGGTGACTCGCCTGGCTCCCCGATCGGATCGTATACGGCGCATGACTCGTAGGAATGCACCGTGCCCGGCGGCACGCGCTCGGTCACCTGCGCCGCGAGGATCACGGAACCGCGGTCGTTGAAGGCCCGGATGAGATCGCCGTGCTTGATGCCCCGCGTGGCGGCGTCGGTCGAATTGATCCGCATGATCCAGTAGTAGTAGCCGTCGACGAGCGTGCGGTGGTTGGTGACCTCGTTCAACCAGCTGCTCTTGCCGTCCGCCAAGGTGTGGAAGCTGAACTTGGGGTGCGGAGAGATCATCTGCAGCGGGTATTTGACGTACAGCTCGTCCGTGTGATGGCCTTCCCAGGAGGGGATGAACTGAGGCCCTAAAGCCGGCCGCTCGGGGTCGTCCACGTCCATCCGCGTTAGGCTCGAAGCCACGAACTCGATCTTGCCGGACATCGTGGCCAGACCCGTCAAGGCCCTGGTGTCCGCGGGGTGTGGTCCCCAGTCCGGAGTGTCCTTCTTGCGCCCTTCCGCGAACCAGCGAAGGGCGGGCGTAGGTTCGCGGTCCTCGTTTGGCACCACGAAGTAGCCTTTCTCCTCGAACTCCTCCCAGGTGACGTACTTGGGAAGGTCGGTGGCGTGAAACGTCTGCTTCACCCAGTCCAGATCGGTCTTGCCGCCGTCGGTGAACAGCTCGTAGACACCGAGCCGCTTGGAGAGCTCAGCGAAGATCTCGTAGTCCGGCTTGCTCTCGCCCAGGGGCTCGATGCACTTCTTCTGCAAGGTGATGACCCGGTGGTTGCACATGATCTGGGTGTCAGGCAGGTAGCCGCCGGCACCGGCGAACTCGCTGATGTCCACCCGCTCGAAATTCGTGCAGGCCGGCAGGATGATGTCAGCGAGCTGAGCTTCACCCTCGAACCAGATGGACTGGTTCACCACGAAAGGCAGCTTGTCGGTCCGATACGCTTTCACGTAGCGGTTGGTGGCGGTCATGGTCCCGATGTAGGAGCCGCCGTACCGATAGTACATCTGCACCGGCGGGTATCCGGGTGCTGGGTATTTGTACTCCTGCAGCTGCGACTCGATGGACGACCCACAGAAGCCTTTGCCTCTCCACGGCGGCAGCCTGCCGTCGAGGATCGCCTCCGGGATCTGCAGACGCGGGATGGTCTGCCCCTCGGTTGAGTGGTGGGGAGTCCGGGTGATGTGCCCCTCGGGGAACATCCGATACGCCCACCGGAACCCCGCGGCGGAGTTGTCCAGATCCCCCGAGATGCCGCCTTCGGCGTATCCGGGGAACATGAAGGAGATGTTCACCGGAGTGCCCTGCGTCGTCGACCAGATGTTGCTGCCCGGCTTGCCCAGCCCTTGCATTGCTGCCAGGGCGATCATCGTACGCGTCCATTCGTTCCCGGTCGCTGAGCGGCAGGCCCCTCCCTGGCCACCGGTGCCCCCGGCCGACAGCATCGTCTTCTTGGACGCCCACTCCCGGGCCAGCGCCCGGATGTCACGGGCGGCGATGCCGCTTTCCGTCTCGGCCCACTCCGGCGTCTTGGGATGTCCGTCGGTCTTGCCGAGCACGTAGTCTTTCCATTCGTCGAACCCCGTGGTGCGGTCGGCGACGTACTGTTTGTCGTACGTCCCCTCCGTGAGCCACGTGAAGGCGATCGCCAGCCCCATCGCCACGTCGGTGCCAGGCCGAGGCGCGAACCACTTACCTTTGAAATGGGCAGCGGTGTGATTGAAGTAAGGATCGATGAAGACCTTCGTGACGCCGAGATCGTCATGAAGCCACCGCCGGCGGGGAGTGCTTTCAAAGGCGCCGTACGCGCCGTAGGTGGCCTCCGGGTCGGACGACCAGTAGACGATCATCTCCGTGTTCTTGAGCGCGTCCTCGAGAAGATCGTATTGCTCGGGGATACCAAGCCGATGATTGAAGCCCCACATGTGGACACCGCCCCAGTGCCAGCCCTCCCAGCTGTCGGGGTTGTGCTCGCCGTAGGTGAAGCCCACCAGGTTCATGAAGCGGTAGTAGGCGCTGTGCCGATAGCCCACGTTTCCCCACATGTGGTGGGAGCTGGGAGTCGAGAGCATCGCCGCGGGGCCGACCTCGGCCTTCAACCTCAGGATTTCGTTCGCCACGATGTCGAGGGCTTCGTCCCAGCTGATCGGCTCGTAGCCCGAGACGCCCCGGTTCTCGCAGTTACGTTCGCCGTTGGGGTCGAAATCCACCCTCTTGAGCGGCGTAAGGATGCGCTTCGGCGAGTAGATGATGGACTTGAGCATAACGGAGTAGGGGGAAAGAGTTGTCTTGCGAGGCGGAGTAAAAGTGTGGCCGCGGGCTTGGATGCTCCATGAAGGCGCGTCGCTGTCGTCGAGGTCGATCGGGTAGATACGGACGATCTTGCCGTCTTCCACGTCCACGAACACGGGCCCACCATTGGTGCCGCTCGTAAGTCTTCGGACTAATGTCATGTTGCTCCTCCGTTCGTAGTGCCTCACGAGCCCAGCGTTCGACGCCCGTAATCGACTCAGCTTAGGCCACGCAGGCCATATGTCAAATCGGGAACACCCGCATCCCGTCAGGTGGATTCATGTGCCGTGCCACGGAACCGTCAGGCACCATGCCCGTGCAGGCAGGCCAGGCCCGTGCAGACGGACCAGGCTCGTCCAGGTGCCGCTCGTGCGTACGTCCCTGGCTTGCGCGTGGCATGCGCGCCCTGCCCTCCTCCGAGGCGCCGATGCATCCGCGGCGTATCCGCCGGTCCGTTGCTCGCCCGCGCGTGTAACATGTCCGCGTGGCCGCCGACCCGGTTGCGGAAGCAGCCAAGGATCGATGAGCCGACGCGGCGCGTTGTAGGATCGTAGGAAGGTGATGACGCTGGCCATGATCCCGGAGAAGCCGGACGTAGAACATTCTGGCTGAGATCGTCTCGGTCAGCTCGCGGATCGGTACCCTCGCCGAACTCTCCTGCAAGGCCGATGGCGCACGTCGTGGGGCAGAAACGGCCGCGGAATTGGGCGCGCTTGCTCCCCTTCTCGACGAGATCGCCAGAGCGGTTCAAGACCTCACGGTCCGTTTGGCGGCGACACGCGCTCTTCATGCTTCCGCCGCGGAAAAAGCGGTCCTTCTCGAAAGCATGAAGAATGTGCTGCTCGAGTTCGTCGGGCCCGACATGCGCGTCCAGTGGTGCAACTCGTCGGCGCGGGAGCACTACCATCTGGAGGACGAGGACATCCGCGGACGGCTCTGCCACGAGGTGTTCCGCAGACGGGACTCGCCCTGCCCGGGCTGCCCAGTAGTGCGCTCCCTGGAGGCACGAGCTCCTGCGGAATCCGAGATGCCTGGGCCGCGTGCCAGCCGGTGGGCCGCTACCGCCACGCCGATCTTCGACGAAAAGGGTTCGATCCGCGGGGTCATCTTGGCCGCGATCGGACTGACCGCTTTGAACGGCCGCGACGGAACCGCCGGCGAAGACCTCCATAGGCAGGGAACCTTGCTTGCGGAGAACCGGGAACCGGCCATGAACGTGGTTTCGCCCGATTTCGACCTTCTGGTGGTGAACCCGGCCAACGCGACACTGGTCGGGAAACCGGTGGCTGCGCTGATCGGAAAGAAATGCTACATGGAGTTCGAGCAGCGGGATGGCGTGTGCCCATATTGTCCCGGCGTGATCGCGTTGGCTACCGGGAAACCGCACGAGGCGGAGACAGAGGGCTTTCGCACCGACGGCTCACGCTTCTACGCACGGGTGCGGGCGCAGCCCGTCCAAGGTCCGAATGGCCGGTCGGCCGGGTTCATAGAGATGGTCGAGGACATCACCCAGCGAAAGCGGGCGGAGAGGCTCGCCGCGATACAGACCAAGCTCCAATTGGCCCTCGCGGAGGTGTCCAGTCCGAGCGGCGCGCTGGAAAGAGCACTCGACGTGGCCCTCCTCCTGGAAGACATCGATTCCGGATGCGCGTTCATGAATGACCCTCGCGCAAACGAGATGCGCCTGGTGGCGAGAAAGGGACTTTCCAAGGAATGCCTCGAAGCTATCGCCCATCTCAGCCCCGTGGCCGGTTTTCTCGAGCCACCCACGCGCTACGGGGACCCCCGAGCGATCGTGGTGGTACCCATCACACGGGAGGGTCGATTAACGGCGGCTCTGTATCTTGGCTCTAGTACTCAGACCCGCGTCGAGAGCACCACCAGGGCCGCCCTCGAGAGCCTGGGCACCCAGGTGGGCAACACGTTGACCCGCATCGGCGCCGAACGAGCGGAGAAGGAAGCCAGTTCCACACTCAAGGCGCTGATAGCAGTCTCGCCTACTGCGATCTGCGTCCTCGATTACAGAGGCGTCGTGACTGCTTGGAACGGCGGTTCTGAGTCGATGTTCGGCTGGACTGAAGCGGAGGCCAGGAACCATCGGCCTCTCTTCGCCATACCGGACGACCCCCGATGGAAGGAACTTAACAGCCTGCGCCGCACCGGCAGTACCGCCCGCTCGTACCGCCTAGAGTGCCTGTGCAAAGACGGCTCGCGCGTGACTGCAAGCGTGAGCACCATCCCGTTCCACGCGCCGGCGAGCGGTCACCTGTCGTCGTTGCTCATACTGGAGCGTACGGGTGCGTGAGATCGTGGCCGCGCGCGGTCAAATCCCGGGCGTACGGATATTGCTCTTCACCGGCTTTCTCGGTTCCGGAAAGACGACGCTTATCCTGGCCGTTGCCAGGGACCTTGCAGAAATGGGTCGGCGGACGTGCATCATCGTGAACGAGATCGGCGACGTGGGCATCGACGGAGAGGTGCTTCGCCTCGGCGGACTCGACGTACGCGAGATAACGGCTGGCTGCATCTGCTGCCAGATGGGGGTGGACCTGATTCGGACACTGCAAGAGGTAGTCGAGCGGGTCGTGCCCGACCTCGTCATGATCGAGGCGTCGGGGATGGCGACTCCGGCGGGAGTCATGCGGTCACTGGATCGCTATATTGTGGGGAGCACAAACCGGAGCGGCGGCGCGAACCCGGCGGGCCCGAACGGCGAGGGCCTGAGCGGCGGGGGCCTGAGCGGCGGCGCGAACGTTGCCCGCCCGGTCGTGACGATCACCGTCGTCGACCCAACTCGGTTCGAGGCCCTCCACGAAGTGCTCACGCCTCTCATCGAGGATCAAATAGCGGGGGCCGACAGAGTGGTCGTCACGAAAGCGCTAGAAGCGACCCCGGAAGAAGTGGATGGCGCACGACGTGTTATCCAGGCGCTTCGACCCGGCGTTCCACTGCACGTGACGGACTCGCTGCAGCCGGAGTCCGTTGCTCCCCTGGTCGCGGCATTGGTCGGGTCCAGGTGCCGCTCGTGAGACGGCAGTGACGCAAGATGGCAAAGCGCCCTCTGCGAGCAGTCCGGCGACTACGCTGGATCCCTACGGAGCACGCGTGGTCTTATTTGTGGGAGCGAAAGCTCTGGAGCCACAGGAGTTCGTGACTGCTTTGCTCGAGAATGTCGCGCAATCCTGCGAGAGCGCGGGCGCGACGATCATCGCTCACCTGAAGGGCTTTCTTCGGCTCGGAGACCAGTTGGTCAGCTGTAATTTGACGTCCGTGCGCAGAGGCGCCGTTTGCCATGGGGAGCGCGGCGAGCCTTTTCCGTCCGGGTCGGAGGTGGAGCTCGATCTGGCAGTGCTCGTCTTCGGTCTGCCGGCCGCCGAGATCGACGCTCTGGTGGGAGACGCCCTCGAGCGGCTGCTTTCTCCGCTGGGCGCCACCTGGACGAAACACATCCCCTGTTGACATCCCCCTCCTCGCTTGTTAGAAGGAATCCACGGTCGTGTCGTACTGTTAAGGTTAGTCCTCGGACATCGCGCTCCAGGTAAGCGGCTGTCACGTGCTCCAGACTCGAGACCAGGGAGGCCCATGGTGCCTAGCGAACTGACGGTCAAACTCGGCGACCTTGATCTCGAGGGGGTCCTCGCCGACGTGCAGCGACTCATCGACAGCGGTGCCGCCCCCCTGGACGTGCTCAAGGATCTGCAGGAGGGAATGCTGATCGTCGGCCGCCGCTTCGAGGCCGAGGACTATTTCCTCTCGGAGCTGATCTACTCCGCCGAGATCTTCAAGCAAGCCACGGCTCTCTTCGGGGACACGCTTCAGAAGGACAGCGGCAACACCATCGGCACGTTCGTCCTAGGCACGGTGGCCGGCGATATCCACGACTTCGGCAAGGACATCGTAGCGATGGTCCTCTCTTCGAACGGCTTCAAGGTGGTCGACCTGGGCGTGAACGTGCCGGCTGACGATTTCGTGAAAGCTATCAGGGAGCATCAGCCGGAGGTCGTCGGGATGTCATGCCTGCTCACCACCTGCTTCGAGAGCATGAAGGCCACAGTCGACGCCATAGCGGCAGCCGGGCTGCGCGACAAAGTGAAGATCATCGTCGGTGGCGGCCCGGTCGACCAGATGGCGTGCGACTATGCCGGGGCGGATGCCTACGGTACGGATGCTCAGAACGCCGTCGATCGCGCCAAGGCCCTGATGGCGGTGAGCTGAGATGACAGATACGAAACAGCTCCTCGAGGAACGCAAGAAGCGGATCCTTGATGCGATAGCGCTGGAGAAGCCGGACCGCGTGCCTGCCGTCACACTGGGCAATGCCTTTGCCGCGAAGGTGGCGGGAATGTCTCTCAAGCAGTTCGTCGAGGAGCCGGAGGCGGGCTACAGGATGCTCGTCGACGTCTTCAGCAACGTGGGGGACATCGACGGCACCCAGCAGGCCCATTTCAACCCCTACCTCTTGAGCCCGATGTGGAACTCGCGGGTGAAGATCCCCGGCCGCGACTTGCCGGACGACAGCCTGTGGCAGGTGGAGGAACTCGAGCTTCATGACCCGGGACGACTACGATGTCATCCTCGACCAGGGCTATGAGGCCTTCTCCGCCAGGTTCCAGCACGAAAAGCTGGACGACCCTGTGGCGAAGCTGGGTCCGTTCATGGAGAGCGTTCCCGGCGCCCTCAAGGCCTGGGCGGATCGCGGGCTCCCGGTGATGGCCCTGGGCGTTGTCACCGTGCCCTTCGAGGCATTGTGCGGCGGCCGATCGTTGCGGGCTTTCGTCCTCGACCTCATGCAGATTCCCGACAAGGTCGAAGCCGTCATGGAGACCATCATGCCGGCTATGGTCAAGGAGGCGCAGGGGTTCATGCGCGCCTTTCCCGATGTCATGGGAGTGTGGGTGGGAGGTTGGCGCACCGCCAGCCAATTCTTGGCTCCGAGGCTGTGGGAGCGCTTCGTCTTCCCTTACTATCAGCGGATGGTAGAAGTGGTCGTTGACGAGGGCGTCATTCCCATCCTTCACTTCGACGCCAAGTGGGACCGCGACCTAGCCCGCCTCCGCGAGCTTCCCCCGCGTACCTGCGTGCTCTCCCTCGACGGAGCGACCGACATCCGCAAGGCCAAGGCCCTCCTGGGTGACCACATGTGCCTCATGGGCGATGTTCCAGCACAACTCCTGACCATCGGCACTACGGACGAGGTCAGCGAATACGTCGCCGCTCTCCTTAGGGACATCGGCCCCGAAGGCTTCATCCTCTCCTCCGGATGCGACATCCCATACAGCGCTAAGCTTGAGAATGTGAAGGCCATGTTCGCAGCGCGCGGCTGAACATCGATGCGTCCGAGGTGACCACGATGGAAATATGCTTTCCCGGCAACAAACGGGTGCAGGCTAACTACAAGGGTTTCGTAATCGAGACGGACCGGCCCGAGGCGGTGGGCGGCGACGGGAGCGCGCTCAGCCCGTTCGACCTCTTCCTATGCTCATTGGGAACCTGCGCTGGGGTCCACGTGCTCGACTTCATGCAGCAGCGCGACCTTCCGACGGAAGATGCGGGCATATCCATGAAGGCCGAGCGCGACCCCGACTCCGGGCTGCTGACAGACGTATTCCTCGAGATAAGGCTTCCCGCGTCGTTCCCGGAAAGATACAAGGCGGCAGTCGTCCGGGCTGCCGAACTCTGCATCATCCGCCGCCATATGAACGAGCCGCCGATCTTCCACGTGACCGCGACCATCGGCTAGACCGGCCAACTGACTGATTCCCACGGGCGCGGGCCGTCGGCGCTGGGCTCCGCGCCGCCGCGCCAAGTCGGACCTTGAGCCCGGTCGCATCGGTCGTCGAGTATGTCCGACAGCCGTCGACCCGTCGGCTCCCAGGGCCTGCCCATCCGACGTTTGCTCAGCGCAGGTGGGGCACGCGGCTGTTACCTCTCTCCCGCCCCCCACTTCACGCCCGAGCCCGTGAGTGAAGCCCCGCACGCGTCAACGATGGCCGTGCCACCGTCCACGACCAGAACGCCCCCGGTCATGAACGAGGAGTCCTCACTGGCCAGAAATACGCAGACCTTCGCGGTTTCTTCGGGTGTTCCGACCCGGTGAAGAGGTACGTTCGATATCATCCGGCCCATGACGCCATCGATGTCCGTCCCCAACGCCTCCGCAACCGGGCCGAGCGAGTGCTCGGTCATGGCGGTCCTCGTAAGACCGGGGCACACGACGTTACACCTGACTCCCTTGGCGCCATAATCCAGGGCCGCTTGCTGCGTGAGCATGATGAGGCCGGCCTTTGAGGAGCAGTACGCGGGCATCCCAGGAAGGCAGCGCAAGCCGCCCAAAGAAGCGACGTTTATCACCGAGCCACCGCCGCACTCGATCATGTGAGGGATGGCTGCTCTCATAATCAGAAATGGCGCGGTGAGGTTGGTCTCAATGATCTTCCGCCACAACTCCGGCTCGATCTCCGTGACAGAGCCACCCGGATCGATCCCCGCGTTGTTAACCAGTATGTCCAGCTTTCCGCCGAAAGCGAGGGTGGCGTCCACCATCGCCTGGATATCCTCGGCTTTCGTCACGTCGCCCACGCATGTCGCCACGGACCCGGCAGGCAGCGCTCCAGCTACGCGGTCCAACATCGCCTTTCGCCGGCCGGAGATGCAGACTTTCGCACCTTCGGCGACGAAACGTTCTGCGATCGCGGCGCCGATGCCCGCGCTTCCGCCAGTTATCAGGGCGACTTTACCTTCGAGCTGCATCCTGTTCTCCTTCGTTTTATCGTGAGTTTGACTACCTGCACGGAAGGCGCCGGCCTTGATGACCGCGAGAGCTTTCTGTCGCCTTTTCGGTCCGCTACCCCAAAGGATCAGTGTAGAGGAATCACAGGCAGAAGCAGGTACGACGGGTGCTCGCGATCGTGGTAGATGGTGTCGGTACCGACCTTGAGCCCGTAGTAGTGGCCGCCGAAATCCAGTGCGTTCGAGTCGCCGTTGGCGTAGTCGAGACGGATGCGATGGCCCTTGAGGAACCGGTTCGACGTCGGCCAGATCTCCACCTCGTACCGGTAGATCTTGCCCGGCTCGACCGGCTGCGGGTTCGCGTGCGTGTAGTACGGCCGGTCGGGTTTGCTCAGAGCCTCGTCTTTCTCGCGGTGAGTACCTTTGAGCCAGCCCCGGGTCAGCAGCCGTCCCGCCGGCGGCATCCCCGGCGCCTGCGCCTCGTCCGGGAGTTGGTCCCAGAGCCGGCAGAACAGGTCGGCTTCGGTCTGGTCGGACGACATGTACACGACCAGCACCATGCTCCCCACCACCTCGAGATCTTCGGGCAGGGGATCGCTGGTGAACGTCATGATCTTCCGGCAGGGGTCGAGCACACCATGATCCATTATCGCCGTCCCCACCCCGGAGAACCCTGTCCAATCGGGATCAGGATAAGAGAAGAGAAAAGAGCTGTCCTCCGCCGTGGGCGGCTCGAAGGAAAGCCGACCGTCATTGAGCGACCGCACGGCTCCGCTCGGTCCCGCGTGCAGGTAGAGCTTCGCGTGCTCGGCGCGGGCGAGCGGCCACTCGTTCTCGCGCCGGTAGCGCTCAAGCCCCCGCACGAAGATGTTCACGGGCGGTTCGTCCATCATGCCGGTGTCGTTGCCTTTGAGCCAGTGGTCGTACCAGCGCAGCAGCAGAAGGCGCATCTCGGGCGAGTTGAATATGGCCATCTCGTCGCCTTCGAAGTCGCCGTGGCAGAGCATGAGCTTCTTGGGAACCTCGATCTCTTCGTAGCCGCGGATGTTGCCCCGCAGGTGCAGGCCCACCTTGTGGAGGATGCCGATGCTGAACACCGGGCATTGGATCTTCTTGAGGTCGACCCGCCTAGCTTCCCAAAAATCGTCGAAAGTCTGGTGCTGCATAAGATTCCAGGAGAAATACCAGTCTCCGGGGCGAGGGTCTTCTCCTTTGCGCCCCAGCCGGTAGTGACCGAGGATCTCCGTGGTGTGCCAGCCCCCGACAAAACCCACCGCCAGCATGCCCCCGTGATAGACGTTCTCCCGATAGACGTCGGAGACCGCGTCGTACGGTACGATGCAGGCCAGGTGCGGCGGTTGTTGCGCGGCGGCGAACCACTGCACGATGCCGGGGTACGACTCGCCGATCATGCCCACCTTGCCGGTGCACCAGGGCTGCGCGGCGATCCACTCGATGACGTCGTGAAGGTCGCGCTGCTCGTCGGGCGAGAAGAGCTGCCACTGGCCCTCGACGGACTTGCCGGTGCCGCGCACGTCCATGTGCACGTACGCATACCCGCGAGACACGAAGTACTCGAAGTCGTTGGTCTCTCGCATGTGGAACGTGGGCACCGAGGGCAGATAGGCCAGGTCCTTGTTGTACGGCGAGGCCGAGAACAGCGACGGGAATTCGCCGGGTGCGTCGGGCCGAAACACATCCACCGCGATGTGTACGCCGTCGCGGACCACCACCATGACGTCGCGGTCCACGACCATCTTATGCTGAGGCCGGCTCAGCTTCTCCGCCGGGAAGTCCTCCGGCAGCATCGAGGCCATGATCTCCGGCTCGAGGATCTTGGTGTACATGAGATTCCTCCTTAGCTTTGGCTGCTGCGCAGCCTCTAGATGCCGCGGGCGCCGATCGCCTCGCCGGGCGGCGCCCTGACTGAAGGCGGGTGCTCGGTGCGGATCGCCCGGCTGCGACCCGGTGGCGGCGGGCCGCAGGACCCGCCGCCACGTCAGTGTCGCTCGCCGTTTGGCGCCCCCTCGCGCGCCCGAGGCTACGGACTATTGCGCCGGGATCACCGGCAGGACGATGTGCGAGGCGTGGTCTTTGTCGTGGTAGATCGTGTCCCGACCTACTTTCAGCCCATAGTAGTGACCGCCGAAATCGAAGGCGTTGGAGTCGTAGCAGGCCAGGTCCACCCGGACTCGGTGCCCTTTCGGGAAGAAGCACGACGTGCTCCAGACCTCGATCTCGAACTTGTAGATCTTGCCCGGCTCGATGGGCGCCGGCTGGTCGTGCCGGTAGTACGGCCGATACGGAAGGCTCCTGGCCTCGTCTTTGGTGCAGGCGTGCGAGGCTTTCAGCCAGCCCCTGGTGAGCATGCGGCCCCGCGGGGGCATGCCCGGCACCTGCTCGCCGTCGGGCAGCTGGTCGGTGAGCCGTACGAAGAAGTCGGTGTCCTTCTGGTCGGACGAGGCATACAGGTTGAGCACTATGTTGCCGATCACCTCCAGGTCTTCGGGCAGCGGTTCGGTGGAGAAGGTAAGAATCTTGCGCACGGGGTTAGGGACGCCGTCTTCCATCACGGCCGTGCCCAAGCCCGAGAAATGCGACCAATCCGGGTCGGGGTAGTTGTAGCTAGTCCAACTTGGAGTCACCGTTGCATGAGACTCGCCGCTGGCGGCCACATCCTCAGGCGCCCAGGCCGTGAACGGCCGACCAGCCGACCGGGCGCCCTCCGCCGTCACGGGCGCCGGCGCAACGGTAGGCGCGTCCCAGGTGAGCGCGCCATCGTTGAGCGAGCCTACCGCCCCACTCGGCCCTGGTGCCAGATACAGGTTGCGATATTCCGTGCGGGCGATCGGCCACTCCTTCTCCGCCCGGTACACTTCGCGGTTGCGGACGAATACGGTCACCGGGTCTTCCTCCATCAAGCCGGTGTCGTTACCCTTGAGCCAGTGGTCGTACCAGCGCAGATGCAGCAGTTGCATCTCCCGGGAGTTGAAGATGGCCATCTCGTCGCCCTCGAAATCCCCGTGGCAAAGGAGCAGTTTCTTGGGAGTCTTCGCCATCTCGTAGCCTCGGATGTTGCCCCGCAGGTGGATTCCCACCTTGTGCAGAATGCCGATGCTATAGACCGGCACTTGGATCTTGGAAAAGTCGGGGTTGCGGGTCTTCCAGAACTCGTCGCAGGCGGGGTGATGGATCACGTTCCAGGGCAGGTCCCACTCGCCGACGGTCTCGCC
Source organism: uncultured Thermoleophilia bacterium (assembly GCA_963749535.1). GTDB lineage: Bacteria > Actinomycetota > Thermoleophilia > RBG-16-64-13 > RBG-16-64-13 > Chersky-299. The sequence goes on from CAVVNF010000001.1 coordinate 17,222, forward strand.
GGGACCGTACTTGCCCAGCCGGTAGTTCGCCCGGATTTCCGCGGTCCACCAGTTCGCCGGGAATCCCAAGGCCATGATGCCGCCGTGGAAAGCCACATCCCGGTACATGTCGGCCCCGCCATCGAACGGAACGATGCAGGCCAAGTGGGGCGGCTGCATGGCCGCGGTGAACCACTGCACCCAAGCCAGATACGACTCCCCGATCATCCCTACCTTGCCGGTGCACCATCCCTGAGCGGCGATCCACTCCACCATGTCGTAGAAGTCGTTCTGCTCCTCCTGGCTGAAGAGAGCGAAATCCCCCTCTACCGACTTGCCGCTGCCCCGCACGTCTTGGTGCACGTAGACATATCCGCGCGACACGAACCATTCGATGTCGTTGGTCTCCCGAAAGTGGAACACCGGCCATTGCGGCAGATACTCGAGATCTTTCTGGTAGCCCGAGGTGGCGTAGAGTGCAGGGAATTCCCCGGGGGAATCAGGCCGGAAGATGTCACAGGCCACCTTCACACCGTCGCGCATCGTGACGAAGACGTCGCGCTCCACCACCATCTTGTAATGCGGCTTGCTCAGCTTATCCGCCGGAAAGTCCTTGGGGAGCATGGTGGCCATGATCTCCGGTTTGAGGATCTTCGTGTACATGCACTTCCTCCTTCGCGAGCCGAGGTCTGGAGTACATACTCCGGCGACGGAACGGCGCCCCACTCTCTACCTTACGGGAGGAGCCGGTGCCGGATCGCCCGAGTTCTTGAGCTTAACCGGTAGGTATCACGCCCCCGGCGCCTTTGCAAGCCTTGTCCTCCTGGCCTCCGCTTTTGAGCCACATGATGCGTGTCCCGGCGCGGGCTCTCAGATACCCCGGGGAACCAGGAACTTGCGGATACCAAAGGCTGGTGGCAAGGTGGTGGGATCTGGCCGGCGAAGGCGCCGTGGAGGCCGCCCGGCGAGTCCGCTGTGAAGGCGACCCGATAGAGCCGAGGCGGAGGTCTCCCGGCCGACGAAGAAGTTTCAGCCCTTCGAGGGGAACGCCCGACAGCTCGGCCTGGCGACATAGCCGGAGCGGCACGTGCGCGCACTACGTTAGACTAGCCTCCGACCAGGGTAAACCCCCCCATCTACTACAGAGGGCACCGCTGTGGCGCCGGTGGCAGACGTCACGGAAAGCGACCCAGTCGAGCGCGAGTGGAGGGGGGTCCATGGATCAGCAACTGCCCACGCAGATGCTCCCGGCGGTGCCGCATGTCGCCTTTAGCATCTTCAACTTTGCCATTCCCACGATCATCGCTATCGCCGTCGTCATCGTCGCGTTCTTCCTCGGCGCCTGGGCGCGGATCCCCCGGTGGATCGCCGGGCCCCACGAGCTTATCGATCCGGCCGGAACGCCACCTGTGGAAAGGACCGATCGGCCATGAGCCTCACGAAGCGGACTCAGTCGTTTGTGGAGCGGAACCTTACCCTGGAGGATGCACTACCTACCAGGATGCCCGTGTATGTCAACTCCGTGGCCTACCTGTTCGGCGCAGCTACGCTGATGGGATTCCTGATGCTCATCGTCACCGGAGTGGTGATGGCCGTGTTCGGTCCGACCTGGTACCACCTTTCGGCCACCGGACATTTCGTCAACTCGCTCCACTTCTGGAGCGCCCAGATCTTCTTCGCCGCGCTTCTCATCCACTTGGTGGTGAAATTCTCCATGGCGGCGTGGCGAGACAAACGCTTTTCCACCTGGATCTGGGGAACCCTGTCCCTCGTGGTAATGATCTTCACCGGCCTCACCGGGTTCCTTCTCCAGTCCAGCTGGGATTCTCAATGGATCGCCGTTCAGGCCAAGGATGCCATGAACGCCATGGGGATAGGCGCCTGGTTCAACACCGCGAACGTCGGCCAGATGCTGACTGTACACATCGCGGTCCTGCCGATACTGGGCACCATACTCATCGGCATCCACCTTTATCTCGTCCGCCGCGACAGCCCGGTAAAGCCCTTCGACAAGAAGGGAGGCTGGCATGAGTCGTAGGTCCGACGAGTACCAGCAGGGAGTACCCCAGAAGTCCTACGACCTGATCCGTGAGGGACTCCTGGTACTTGCCGTCGTCGTGGTCGTGGTAGTGATACTCGCGGCGGTGTTCGGTTCGCCGGAGTACCCCACCGTCACTGGCCAGGCAGTCGCCACCGATCAGCCTATCGCCTTCCTGCAGACGTCCACCGAGATCCTGGCCGGTCAGAGCAGCCTCCAGGAATACGGCCCCCCTTACACAAACAACAACGAGAACGCCCAAAGGCTTGATCGGGATCGCTCCTTCCACCTGGCTCGGGGTCACCCACCCCATAGACGCGACACAAGATCTTGTGATCAAACCTCTCGAGCGGGTCGCGCTCTTCCGCACGGATGTCGCACAAGCTCTCGACATTTACCAGAAGGCCTCGAGCGGCCAACAAAACGCCTGGAGCAGCGCGTACCTCGACTCTCTCGACAAGGCCACGATCGTCGCCGGGAAAGTGCAGGTCCCTCCCGGCGACTATGGACCCGTCCCGGTGATGATGGACGGCATGCTCGTGCTCGCGAAGGCGGGCCTGCTCGAGGGGGCCCTGCAGAACAACCCGCAGCTGCCGTACGCGCTCGACTCTACACTGCCGCTGCTCTATTTCGAGGACGACGTCGACCACAACGTGGCGCAGAGCCTGAATATGCAGGGCAGCCAGTGGGGCATCATCCACGAGACCGGCGACTTCCCGGGGGCCTGGTGGCTTTGGCCGTACGCGTTCTTCTACCAGATCCCGCCGATGAACTCGTCTGCCAACGGGGACCTGGAAGTGGGACTGATCATGCTGGCGATATTCCTGATCATCCTGTTCACGCCGGTGATCCCGGGCCTCAACCGCATCCCGCGGGGGATCAGGCTCTACCGGCTGATCTGGCGGGATTGGTACCGCGAGCGGCGGTCGGGCTGACGCGGAGAGCCGACGGACTGAGGGCCAGACGGACTGAGGCCCAGACGGACTGAGGCCCAGACGGGGCCGGGACCCGGACGGATTCAGGCAGAGCTGGCCTCCCAGACGTAACAATGGGGGCGGGCCGTTAGGCCCGCCCCCGGTCCTCCCGCGGGGCTTCGTCCCCGTGCGTGGGGGCGCCGGCCGAAGGCCGGCGCCCTCCAGGCTATTTGGGAGGTATTACCGGCAGCACCAGGTGCGAGGGATGGTCCTCGTCGAAGTAGATGGTGTCCTTGCCTACTTTCAGGCCGTAGTAGTGCCCGCCGAAGTCAAGGGCGTTCGAGTCGCCGTTGGCGAGGTCGAGGCGGATGCCGGTGTCCCTTGAGGAAGCAGTTCGAAGTGGCCCAGATCTCGATCTCGAACTTGTAGATCTTGCCTGGCTCGATGGGCTTCGGAGAATCGTGCAGGTAGTACGGACGATACGGCTTGCTTAGCTCTTCGCTTTTCGTAAACGCATGCGAGGCTTTGAGCCAACCGCGGGTGAGTATCCGTCCTGCAGGCGGCATACCCGGCATCTGCATCTCATCGGGGAATTGATCCCAAATGCGCACCAGGAATTCGGCGTCCGGCTGGTCGGATGAGGCGTACAGCACCAATACGGTGTTCCCGATGACCTCGGTGTCTTCGGGCAGCGGGTCGCTTGTGAAGGTGAGGATCTTTTTGCACGGGTGCAGCATTCCGCGGTCCATGACGGCGGTCCCCACCCCGGAGAAGCCGGTCCAGTCGGGATCAGGGTACGAGTAGGTGAAGGAGTCCTGCGCAGCTGTGGGCGCATCCCAGCTGAGGCCGCCGTCGTTGAGCGATTCCACCGCTCTGCTCGGCTTCCCGGTCAAGTACATCTTCGTATACTCGGTGCGGGCGAGCGGCCATTCGTTCTCCGGACGGTACAGCTCCCGGCCACGCACGAAGATGTTCACGGGTGGCTCGTCCATGATGCCGGTGTCGTTGCCCTTGAGCCAGTGGTCGTACCAGCGCAGGAGCTGATTGCGCACCTGGATCGACTCGAAGATGGCCACCTCGTCGCCCTCGAAATCCCCGTGGCAGAGCATCAGCTTCTTGGGCGTCTTCACCTCTTCGTAGCCGCGGATGTTGCCCCGCAGATGGATGCCCACTTTGTGCAGGATGCCGATGCTGTAGACAGGGCATTTGATATTCGAGAAGTCGGGATTGCGCACTTTCCAGAAGTCGTCCACGTCTGGTGGTTGATGACGTTCCAGCCCAGGTCCCAGTCCCCCTGGGTGGCGTTCTCGGCCACGCGGCCCACCCGGTAGTGGCTGCGCAGCTCGGTGATGTGCCAGCCGGCCGGGAAGCCCGTGGCCATGATGCCGCCGTGGTAGGCCACGTCCCGGTACATGTCGGCGCCGCCGTCGAAGGGGACTATGCACGCGAGGTGCGGGGGCGCCTGAGCCGCCGCCATCCACTGCGTCCACGCATAGTACGACTCGCCGATCATGCCCACCTTGCCGGTGCACCAGGGCTGGCTCGCGATCCACTCGACGACGTCGTAGAAGTCGTTCTGCTCCTCCTGGCTGTGCCACCGCCATTGCCCTTCCACCGACTTGCCGGCGCCGCGGATGTCATGGTTGACGTAGCAGTAGCCGCGCTCCACGAACCACTCGATCTTGTTGGTCTCGCGCATGTGGAACGTGGGCACCGGCGGCAGATAGTAGAGGTCTTTCTGGTAGGGGGACGACGCGTACAGCGAGGGGAACTCCCCGGGCGCATCCGGCCGGTAGACGTCGACGGCGACGCGCACACCGTCGCGCATGGTGACCATCACATCTTTTTCCACCTTGACCTTGTAGCAGGGCGTGCTCAGCCGGTCGGCGGGGAAATCGTCGGGCATCATCGAGGCCATGACCTCAGGGATGAGGATCTGGCTGTACATGTAGGGCCTCCTTGGTCCTCTTGTGCCTGCCATGGGGTACGCACCCCCAACTCAGAGGAACACGGCCGGGCGATGGATGTCAAGCCCGCGCTCGTCCGGGTAACCGCCCCGCCACGTACCGCGGACCAGCCGGACACGTTTTCTGTCCGACCGGGACGCTATCGTCTGTTGCGGCACACTCTGCGGAAAAAGGAGGCCTCACCGATGTTGGTCCCAGCGATCATAGCTGTCGCAGTGCTCGTCCTTCCCCTCGGCTACGTGCTGTTTCGCAAGTTCTCGGTCACGCGCCAGCAGATCGAGTTTGGCGCGCCACAGAACGGAGTCTCCGCGATATGTCTCGACATCCAGGAGGACACGGTGCGCAGCCTCTACATCCTTTTCGAGGACGGCACCATGAACGAGGTGAAAGGGGTCAGAGCTGCTTGACAGTCGCTCGAGCGTAACGGCCCGCCCACCACGGCAGAGCCCTCGTGCAGCGGCGCCCGCGGCCGGGCGCGCCACCTGGTTTGCGCCGACTTCGATGGCCGGCGCCAGGCACGCGCGGATCGGGCCTGGGCTAACTCGGGTAGCTGGCCCGCGATCAGGCGTGGATCAGGTGTGCGTCGACCCCAAAGCCTCTATCAGCCCGGCCAGTTTATCCGCCGCCCAGGCTCCGCTCGTATGCCATCGGATGGTGCCGAGGCCGTCCAGAAGATACAGGTGGATGTCTCTGAGGTCGGGCAAGGCGAGCGCTCTCTGCAGAGGCGGCAGGTCCAGATAGGCCGTTAGCACGTGCGCCCTCGTGCGGGGGTCCGCGACGCCGGCCCGCATGCCGCCGTCGATGGCGCTCCGGAACATACGGTACGCCTTGGAAAGAGCCGCCACCTGCCACACTTCCAGCTCCGGAAACTCTTGCTCCAGCCGCGAAAAATGTGGCGACCAGGTCTCCACGGGACCGAGGTGCTCCCTCGAGAAAGCCAGCACCACGAGATTGGGGGTTCCGGGCAGATCCTTGGGGATCGCCAGCGTCTTGCCTTCAAGGTTCTGAGCGGAGATCGAGGGAAACGGGACACCTAAAGACGCGCCTGCGCCGTTCACAGGATGCGCTCCAACGTCGCGCGAAGAGCATCCAACGTGTAGGGTTTTTGGAGCGCCGCGGCAAAGCCATACTTGCCATACTCGGCGACGGCGGGGTCGTCGGAATAGCCGCTGGAAACGACCACTTTCATCTCGGGATCGATTTGAAGCAGCGCCGCGGTGGCTTGAGTGCCACCAAGGCTACCCGGCATGGTCAGGTCCATTATCACGAGATCGAAATGCTCACCTGCGTCTTTGGCTGCCTGAACGATCTGAACGGCCTCATCACCGGAGGCGGCGACGTAGACGCAGCCCGCTTCCACCCCGTCTAGAAGAAGGGTCGCGTCAAGTACCTGCTCAAGCGCCTCCTGAAGATCGCTGGTGGACGCAAGCGAGCGCCGGATCCCGTTCATGATTGCGGCCAATTCCTCGGTTCGCACGCGTAGCGTGACATCACGCCCCGCGCCCCAGAGCCCCCCGACCCCGCCATCCGCGTCAAAAATCGGGGCGGCCACGGCCTCGATGAACAACGCGGTCCCGTCCGAGCGTCTTGCCCGAACCACCACCGGAAAGGGCCGCATCCCCAGTCCGAGCTCTCCGACCAAATGCATAACCCTGGCGTGATCAGCCTGGTCGATGAAGTCCAGCAGGCTCGGCGCTTTGTCAAGATCGCTTGGAGAAGCGCCCAGCATTTCGATAGCCACCAAGTTAACGTAGGTGAGGCGGAGATTCGCGTCGGTGCGAAACACGGCCTCCGGCAGAAAATCCACCATTTCTTTAAAAAGCTCTTCGTCCCGATGCGCTTCCAGCTCGGCTTGAGCGCGCACTCTATCGGCAATCTGGTCAAGCCGTTCATTCACGCGATCAAGAAGATCCGCCCTCGCCGCAGAATCCGCGCCGGGCTTTCCAGCTGGCGCATCCGGACTCGCCCTCAACTCGACAAGACTCGCTCTCAGGCCCTCGATATCAGCGAGTATCTCCCTGCATGCCTCGCTCAAGGTGACCCCCACTAGGTGACTGGCTCCGATAGCCATGCCGGTACCGCGTCTGTCGAGCAAATTACCCCGAGTGACGTCTTCCTAGCGGTATCATGGATGCGAACAGAGAAGGAGGCCGCATGAAGAAGAAAAGTTGGAACGAGTTCACCAGCTGTCAACGGACGGCTATCGTGCTGTTGGCGGTCACACAATTGGGCCTGCTTGCTGCGGCTCTATGGGATGTCGCCCATCGCAAAGCCGAGGAAGTGAGAGGGCCGCGGGCCATGTGGGCGGCCCTGTCGTTCATCGATTTCATCGGCCCCATCGCCTACTTCACGATCGGCCGCAAGAGCTGCTGCTGCCCTTGCTGCTCCAGCCAGACCGAAGAAGCCTCCCCAGAACCAGGGGATGCTGGCAACAGCTCGGGCAACGCTTGAAAGATCCACCGGCGGCTCCGTCGGAGCCCAGCGTGACAGATCCGTCGGGCGCGGGGACGAGCGAACCCTGCGGTGAGCCACGCCGTGCTCGTGAGCCGCAAACGGGTGGGGTGCGGCCGGTCGACGCCGATGATCTCCGCTTCATGGCCCTGACCCTCGAGGAGGCGCGCCGAGCCGCCGGTCAGGGAGAGGTCCCGGTGGGCGCGATCCTGGTGGTGGACGGGGAGATCATCGCGTCGCGTGGCAACGAGCGCGAACGCCGGCACGACCCGACTGCCCACGCCGAGATGCTCGTCTTGCGCGATGCCGCCGCCCTCCTGGGTGGATGGCGCATCCAGGGGGCGACGCTGTACGTGACGCTGGAGCCGTGCGCGATGTGCGCCGGTGCCATGGTGCTGGCGCGGATCAAGCGCCTGGTGTTCGGCGCGGACGATCCCAAGGCCGGAGCAGCCGGCTCCGTGATGGACCTGGTCCGCCATCCGGCCCTCAACCATCGGCTGGAGGTGACGCCCGGCGTGCTTGCCGCCGAATCCGCCGCCCTGCTGCAAGGGTTCTTCGAGGAACGGCGCTGAACGGGCCTCCGCCTCGGCGCGACCCGCCGGGGCGGAAGAGCCGTGTGCCGGGGCCGAGGCAGATGGGAGGTAAACTGGAGCCCGGCTTGGGCCGAAGAAGGCGCCAGAAACGTGCCGAGACTGGAGGCCATTCATGCCGGCAACTGATCCTTTCTGGGCGGCCTTGTGGGCCGCACGCGGCGTGACCCGCGCGGGCAAGACGAGGCAGTTCTTGCGCGACAGGCGCACCGTCGACGAAGAGTACGCAGGCGCCAAACCGGCGCGTCTGGAGAACCTGGGCGCGGCCACCCATCTGTCCATCCTTCCCCTCATCGACTTCTATTCGGATGACCCTGGCTTGATCGGGGAACCGGGAGTCTCGTACTTAGTCACCGTGGACGGCAAGAAATACCTCTTCGACGTGGGCCGCAACGTGAAGGAAGAGCACCCGTCCCCACTCCTCCGCAACATGGAACGGCTCGGTGTCCGGCCGGACGACCTCAGCGGCGTGTTCATCTCGCATGCCCATCTCGACCACGTGGGCGGGATCGCCCAGATGCGGCAGAAGACCTTCAGGCTGTCCGCGGAGCCCATGGACCTGCGTGGAATCCCGGCCTTCGTTCCCGAGCCGATGACCCATCCCACTGCCTCAGTGGAGGTAGTCACCAGCTCCCCGGAAGTTGGCTGAGGGCATGGCGAGCACTGGTCCTTTGGCGCGGGCACTCTGGCTGATGGGGACGTCCTACGAGCACGCTCTGCTCGTGAACGTACGCGGCAAGGGCGTGGTGATGATCGTCGGTTGTGGACACCCATCGCTGGAGCGACTCCTCGACCGGACCCAGGCCCTGGTCGATGCGCCGCTGTATGGAGTGGTCGGCGGGCTGCACTTCCCCGTGACGGCCTCCCGGGCGGGCAGGGGCGCCCAGATCATCTTGGGAAATGGGAAGCTGCCCTGGCAACGGATCACGAGGCGCGAGACCAGAGAGGCCGCCGCGAGTCTGGCGGCCCTCCACCCGAGCCTTGTCGCCCTTTCTGCGCACGACAGCTGCGACTGGACTCTGAGCGTGTTCCGACAGACCTTCGACGAACGCTGCCAGGACGTCAGGGTGGGCCGAGAGATTGTCGTGGCGTGAGGTTGGGCGCGCGGGCGCTCATCGTGCGGCGTGGCCGCTTGCTTGCGGCGCACACGCGGACAGTCGTCGTTTCGGCCTTTAGTGAGCCTGGCTTATCGGCTACAATCCAGCGTGCGCTCTGATGATGGCGCTAGACTCGTGGCCACAGCTGCCGCGAGATCCGCGCGGAGAGGTGGCAGAGCGGTTGAATGCGGCGGTCTCGAAAACCGTTGTGCCTCTTTGAGGTACCGGGGGTTCGAATCCCCCCCTCTCCGCCTAGGAAAGCCAAGAACGGCATGTTGAGACCCGGTCGCCATGGCCGGGTTTTCGCGTCTTTGGGGCGAGTTCGGGGGCAAGTCGGGGGGAAAACTCGACAGCACGCCAGCACGCCAGCACGGTAGCAGCCAATGGATCGAGACGGACGAGTACGCCGTGCAGCGCAGCCAACCGACGCTCTGCGATCGTATCATTGAGGTGCCAATGAGTGTCCATGCCGACAGAGGTTCATGGATTCGCCTCGCGACCGTGGGCGTGTGGGCGATCGCCTTCGCCTTCGTGGAGGCTATGGTCGTCTACTACCTGCGGAAGCTGTTCGCGCTCGAGTACGATCTGCGCTTCGTACCGGCGGACTTCCACTTCCCGCCCGCCTACCTGCCCTACGAACAGGCACGCGAGGCGGCGACCATGGTCATGCTGCTGGCGGTCGGCTACGTCGCCGGCCGCACTTGGCGGCAGCGGTTCGCCTGCTGGCTCTTCGCCTTCGGCGTTTGGGACATCTTCTACTACGTGTGGCTCTACGTGCTGCTGGGCTGGCCGTCGTCGCTGGGCACACGCGACCTTCTGTTCCTCATGCCGGGCGAGTGGTGGGCGCCCATTTGGGAGCCCGTGCTGGCCTCCTGCGCCTTCATCGCCGTGGCTCTTCTAATCCTGGCGCGGTCGCGGAGGGTCTAGCCCAGTTCGGGATCGACGAGGCGGGGTTCTTGCGTGCTTTCGAGCGAGTTCGGGGGCAATTCGGGGGCAATTCGGGGGCAAACTCGCCACCATTTGGTGACACCGTGCGGGCGAAAGTGCCCGCACGCCTCGACCAGTTCCCGCGAAGAGAGTGAAGCGGGCTGCAAGTACTGCCGATACTGTGTGCAGATGCTTTGCCAAGAGACAACAGTGGGGACACCGACTGTGAATGCCGCGCGAACGAAAGAAGTCGAAGGGGGGTTCACCCTCATCGAACTCCTCGTGGTGATCATCATCATCGCGATTTTGGCGGCGATCGCCATCCCGACCTTCTTGGGACAACGCCAGAAGGCTCAAGACGCCGCGTGCAAGTCACTGGTCCGCAACGCAGCGAGCATGATCGAAACCGGGTATGTGGACGCCGCTAGCTTCGTTACGACTGTCATAGGCATGCGGGCGGCCGATCTGAAGAAGATCGAGCCCTCCATGACCTTTGTCGTACTGGCCGCAGCGGCGACGAACCCCACGGCCAAAGCCTCCGCCCGGACCGTCAACTACACAGGGACGGCTACCACGTACAGCATCGGCGCTCTCTCGGACTCAGGCAATAAGTTCGGCATGGTAGTGAACAAAGGCTCCACGGGCACCCTCGGCGTTACATTCTATGTCAACAAAGTGGTCAAGAAGTGGTAAGGCCACTGCGGGCCGGCGACCATGCTCAGACTGTCCGACACAGGGTCGTCCGCTGCTGGGCCCCCTATGATGTAGTGTAGTGCCGGGGGTTCGGATTCCCCCCTCTCCGCCTAGGAAAGCCAAGAATCATTGGTCACAACCCGGTCCAGAGGGCCGGGTATTCGCGTCTTTGGGGCGAGTTCGGGGGCAATTCGATGGCAAACTCGCCATCACGAGAGGGACCCGGGCGGACCCAGTAGCCCGACCTCCCCCTCAAGTTACTTCGCGCAAGATGGAGACCCCGTAGCGATGCTCGGGCTTTTCGAGTCTTGGGCCTACGCTGTGACCCATCAAGCCTCTCTGGTTCTACAGTCTCGTTTCGGGGTTTCGGATCCCTTCCGCTGGTGTGTAGGATTTCTTGGAGAGAGGCCCTGTCGCCGGGACCGACTCTGGCGCTGGAGCGCGGTATCATCGTACTGAGGCCGAGCGAAGCCAGTCGAACAATCAGTCACCTGGAGGTACGAGATGCGCTCACGTGGGCTTGTGATTGTCGTGACTTGCGTAGCCGTTTTCGCCGTGTTGGTCGGCGCAACCGCCTGTGGCTCCTCGACGAGCGTTTCGTCGACCACTATGGTCCCGTCTTCCACCACGGCATCGATGGCCACTACTTCCACCGCCGCGAGCGCGACCACGTCCGACACCGCGGCCTCGACGGGCAGCACGGCCGCCTCCTCTGCTGGGTCCTCGACAACGCTGGCTCCGGAGCTTCAGCAGTACTTGGACGCGATGAACGCCTTCGGGGACGCCTTCAGCAACGCACCCGACAGCTCGTTCCTGAAGATCACGGACCCGACCACGGCAACGTCGGCCGACATGAAGCAGGCGGACGACGCCTCCGCCTTCAGCCACAAAGCCCAGGATCAGCTGCTGGCTATCAAGCCGCCTGCTCTGGTGGCCGCTCTGCACAGTAAGGTGGTCAGCGCTTTCCAAACTGAGGTCAAAACCATGGACGAGTTCATTGGCGCGCTCAAGAGCAAAGATGCCGCCAAGATGAAGTCGGCCCACGACGCTCTCGTGCAGCAGGCTGATGAGCTGACAACCCTGCTGAACCAGGTAATGGCGGCTGCCGGGGGTCAGTAGGATCGCTGCCGCGGACTTGCGGCAACTACTCCTCGCCGGCCCAAGCCGGCCGCCTATCTACTGTCACGAATCGGCGCACACCGCTGTGGGCGCACTGAAGTACACCTTGGGGCCGGAGCCAACCCTGCCGCTAAGTTTAGTGACGTGTGGCGGTAACCTCGACCGATTTGCCGCCGCTTCCGACAAGCTTGCCGGCGAAAGTCTCGCCAGAGATCTGCCCGCTGAGTGTCATCGGAGTGGAGTTACTGCCGACTCCCGCGACCGTGGACGTCGCCGTGCCGGAGGCGGCGACTTGCCCGTCGTCCGAGACCTTCCCGCTAAGGACGCAGACCACCCTAGTGCCCGCGGCCAACATGGAGTCGAAACCGCCCTTGAAGTTTCCCTCGCTGTCGACGGTGAACTGCCACGGCACAGTCGCATGATTCTTGCCCGCTGTCCACAGCCAGCTGCCTTTGTAAGTGCCCGCAAACGTGTTCGCGACCGTTGCCTCGGTGGTGATCTCTTCGGTCGTGGTGGTCTCTTCGGTCGTGGTGGTGGTCTCTTCGGTCGTGGTGGTGATCTCTTCGGTCGTGGTGGTGATCTCTTCGGTCGTGGTGGTCTCTTCGGTGACCGTCACCTCACTCGTGACGGTCGTGGCCAAATCGGCCTCGGTCACATGCACCTTGGTTGTGGCGGACCAGCCCCACATGCTCGCTGTGACCGTGTACACTCCCGGCTTTGTCGCCGTAAAGGTCGCGTGGTTTCTTTCATCTCCCTTGAACGACAGTGCTGCGCCGTCCGAGGGCAGTACGGTCCACTTTTCTCCCGTCCGCTCATCCTCTACGTCAACTTTGTCATTCCCGTGACCTTGAGACCAATCGATCATGGCGGTCAGGTAGACCGGAGTGCCCACAGCGACTGTCTTGCCCCCGCCGAGCATGCTCATGCCCTCCACTGCACTCCCTTCCCCGCAACCTAAAGGGTCGCAGCCCGTGGCCACAGTCCCCAGCAGAAACACCACGACGAGGGCAGTCCACTTCGCCATTCCGCGCATGAGCACTCCCTTCCCCCTGATTCCCAACTCACACGACTCACACACTGTACATGCCGCAGGTTTACCTGTTCAACTCGCTCCTCACTCCACGGCGCTTTGCTGTGCCGTGCAAACGGTACCGGGGGTTCCAATTCCCCCCTCTCCGCCTATTTGCAGGGGTTTTTCGGAGCATGACCGGTCCGTGAGACCGGGTTTTCGCGTCTTTTGTGTGAGTTCGGGGGCAATTCGGGGGCAAACTCGTCAACAGCCATTGGATTGAGACGGACAAGAAGACACCGAATGACATACCATCGTGGCTGCCGTACGGACGAGTTACCTTGGTAAGTCCCCAGGAGTCAGGCTGATCCTCCCGGCACATTTGTGCCCCTGCCGGACATATACTGTATGAACAACGGTGATGTATCGCGGAGGGGGTCTGATGCCCTGGTTGGTAATCGCGGCTGCGGCAGTAATTTATGGATACACCGCGCACAGGCGCTGGGTATGGACTGTCGCCGGAGCCTACATCCTCGTTGTGCTCTTGGCATTCCTTCTCTTGGGCTTAGGTCACGGCTCAGCAGGATACACGCTCACTCCGCCTTCACCCTAGTTAGCTCCGGTGACGGCACAATCTCGCCCCTGCCGGACACATAATGGAGTGAACGCGCAGATGAAGGCAGGAGCCTCTAGCGCCGAGTCTGCGTCAGACAGAGCGAGGGCGGGGCCAAAAGCCAAGGGGGACTGCCAGTGAGTCGTAAACTGCGTGTGACGGTGCTGATCGTCTCCGGCATTGTGGCAGTGTTCGCGGTGCTCGGTCTCATGGGCTGCGTCTCTGGTCTGTCTAGCACCCCCTCGTCCTCCAAGCGGGCGTCGCAGCAGGCGACCACCTCATCGGCTCAGCCCGTCACAAACTCATCCGTTGGCACTTCCTCCAGTCTAGCTAGTACCACAACGTCTTCTGCCCGCTCGACCATTCCCGTTGTCTCCCGCTGGCCCCCGGGAATAGCTGCCGTCGTCGTCCAGGCGTGGGCGGGTTTCAAGGTCATCGATGCGAAGGGCGTGGTCTTCTCAGCGACCGACCCAACCGCCACGGGCGCGGCTCCCGGTGGAACCGACTCCTCTGGAACCCCTATGAGCGTCGTCGTGAGCTCGAACGGCAAGTACATCGCGTATCGGTTCGGAGCCGGTGATCTCGTGATTCGCCTCCTTTCCACCGGGGAGATGGTAGGCGAGATGCCGATCGGGTCCAAGGACGATGCCGTGGCGGTCTCCGATGACGGCCGCTTTGTGGCTCTCGCCGCGAGCGACGCACGACCCGGCGTCAGCTACCCTTACCCTGGACCGGTACAGACAGTCGCCATCGCTGATATCACTCTTCAAAAGCGGACCACTCCCAGCGCCATCGCCCAAATCGTGACCGAACGACCCCACGGGGACGAAAACCTGGGTAAGGTGTCCTGGCTTCCGAACGACGAGCTATTCCTTTCGGTAAATGGGCGGGCACCCAATCCCCAGGCCTATCTGTACAGCCCCGCGAACGACACCGTCACCCCGATACCCGCCTTGGGCGGGCTGATCATGGTCAGTGCTCATGGGGAGGTGCTTGCCTATTCGAAGAAGCTCACGCGCTTCAATGTTGTACCCGGAGGCTATACCGATGCGCCCCTTCCCGTCGTGTGGCGAAATGGCGTGGCTGAACAGATCGTCCCGGCCTTTGCGAGCCCGGGCATGAGTGCCGCGATCAGCCCTGATGGAAGCACCGTCGTCATGACCGTGGACCAGGCGAAGCCCGCACCCCGTGGCTGGCAGGCCTTTCAAGAAATGAACGGAGAGTGGCGGCCGGTGACCAAGGTGTCGCCGCTTCCGCCGGGCGTAAACTGGCTCGCTCCATCGGTCGTGAGCCAAGACGGCAGAATGGCCTGGGGGCTCGCGATGCAGGGCTCCCTCGAATACATGGTGTCTTTGGACACGGTAACTGGTCAGTGGACCACATACTTCACCGGTCAGGACGAGCTAACCGCCATTATCAACGTCGTGCCTACGGTTACAGGTGAGACCGAGAGCTACAGCGACGTGCGAATCGGGGTGATGATCCCGGCCTACATCCTGTACCACGGGCAGCTGTATACAGGCACGGGCCAAGCGGTCGGCACGACAAACCATACGCCCGCCGACTTGTCCCCCATCGGATCCGGGCTCGAGGCCGGTGACCAGAGGGGTGTCGCCGTACCGGGCTCGGGGCAATACGGCATCTACGCGATCGAAGGCACGAGCCAGGTGAAGGCTATTGCCGTCAAGTTTCAGGGCACCAGCAGTAATGGCCCCGTCTGGGTCTGGCTGAAGTACGAGAGGAAGAAATAGGAGAAGGTCTCGGCGAGCTCGGATGGGCGGCGAAGTCAAGGCACATTCTCGCCCCTGCCGGACATATGATGAAGTGAAGGCGGTTCGATGCAGGTGTGAGCGTGCGAGGCGCTGGCCGCGTCCCATGGACAAGATCGGCGGCTAGCAGGAGGAGGAGCCCATGTCACGGGAGGTTCTCAGGCAGGTGTCGAGGTTCCGTTGTCTGACCGTCGCTTGCCTTCTCCTTGCCGCTGCAGTTCTTCTTCTGGCTAGCTGCAGCACCTCATTCACCCCGAGTACTCACGCATCGTCGAGCCCATCCTCGAACCCAGCCCCCACATCATCCACAACAACAGACCATTCTCCTGCAACCACGGTGGATGTTATGACCACCTCTCCCTGGGCTGTCTCATCGCCGTCCCCAGAAGCCTCTGAAGCGGCGAGGTCGGCCATATCGGATTGGCCTTCGGGTATCGCGATGCTCGTACTCAGCACCGGCTATGAGCTCTACGTGGTGGACCACACCGGCGTCAGATGGAGCCAAGAGATGCAGACGCCACCCGACCCGAGTGCCAATTCCTTGCCGTTTGACGGGGTGGCAGTGAGCAACAACCAGCAGTTCGTAGCCTACGTCGACCACGCCACGGATATCGTCGTCCGCTCGGTCAGCGACGGCACTGAAGTCAGTCGTGTCCCGTATCACGCCGAAGGCGAGACCCAACTGCGTTGCCTGTCTTCGGACGGCAACTTTGTCGCCCTCGCCTCGGTGCCCCCGGATCTGCCTAAGGGCACGACAGGCGACCGGCTGCCTTGGAGGGTCACTATCGTGGACATGCGAAGCGGGCAGGCGACCATCGAGCGGCCGCTCGAGGATCTGGTCAAGGAGCGCACGGCCGGTGATCCCAAAACCCAGTTCACGCTGTATTCACTCGATTGGCTGCCGGGACACAAGCTGCTCGTCAACTATGCCGGGTGGGAGTCCGAGACGTATAGCTATGACCCGGCCACGAAGGCCATGGAAAAAGTCCCCGGCATGGAGCTGGTGTGGGACGTCAGCGACGGCGGTGCCGTTTACGGTTCGAGCATAGCCACGTCGACCGCTCCGCCAAAGACGGAGATATGGGATGGCCGCACTACGCAGGCGCTCGAACTCGACCCCGGCTCGGCCTATGCCGAGGGGGGAGCCTTCAATGTGCGCGGGGATGCTCTCGCGGTAGAGGTGATGTCGCCTCAGTATGAGCCCCTGGGCTGGCAGGTGTTTCGCCTGAGCCAAGGGCGCTGGGAACGCTCAGGCCCGCTCGCGGAGAACTCGTGGATGAAGGCGGCTCCACGTGCGCTGAGCGACGACGGCACTCTCGCCTGTACTGCTCTGGAGGGGGGCCTCCAATGGAAAAACGGTCAGCACGCGGCACTTCTCTCCTACGATTTCCAGACAGGCGCGTGGCAGGAGTGGCTGGGGCCGGAAGGCCTCTTGGTCGACTTCGGCCAGTACCCCTTCGTGGCCATCATCCCGGAGCACTGAGCTGTGCCGCGCAAGCGGTACCGGGGGTTCGAATCCCCCTCTCCGCCTTGGAAAGCCAAGAATCATTGGTCGCAGCCCGGTCCTTGGGCTGGGTTTTCGCGTCTTTTGGGCGAGTTCGGGAGCAAGTCGGGGGCAAACTCGACAGCAGGAAATGGACCGAGACGGACGAAAAGTCACCGGATAACGGATCCGCTTGACCGCCGGGCTCGCATGGATGCCCGTCAAGTCGAAAGATCCATGGCAACCGATTCGCCGCCTTCCCGCTCGACACTTTCGCGTTTACGCGCAGCGTCTTCTTTCTCTCGGCGATATCCTTGGGCAGATAACTAAACTTTCCACGGGGGTGACGATGAGCACCGAATGCGGATACGACCAACTACTGTCGCTGGTCGAAGGGAGACGAAGCGTGCGCCACTTCCGGCCGGATCCGATCCCCGAGGGCTACGTCGAAAAAATGATCCAGATCGCGCGCTGGGCTCCGTCGGGTTTTCACAGCCAGCCGTGGGAGTTCGTGGTGATCAGAGACAAGATCGTCAAGGACGAGGTCGCCGCAGCGGTGAGCGCCGGTCCCCCGGCCCCGGCCATGAAAGACGACGCCGATCCCTCCCGGCCCCGACGCAAGCCCGGCTTTGCCGACGCCCCGGTCTTCATCCTCCTCGCGGGCGATTGGCGAGCCCGTGTCCAGTTTCCCGACAAGGCTCAGCAGGATCGCGAACGCCAGGAAACCGAGTTCTTCGTGTCCAGTCTGGCAAGCGCCTTCCTCTATCTGCAGCTGGCCGCGGTATCCCTGGGGTTGTCTTCACAATGGGTGAGCAACGCAGCTTGGGGCGAGTCTGGGCAAGCCGTGCGGAAGATCCTCCGCCTACCGGACTACATCAGGTCGTACGACATGATGGCGGTCGGGTACCCAGCAGAGTCCCCAATCGAGAAGAAGCTCAGGGAAGTACGGGACATGGTCCACTACGACGCCTGCGGCCCGAAGGATTTCCGCGCGCCGGGGAGACTCGAAGCGGACACTTGTGAGTTCACGGAGTGGTGCGTGCGAGCCCACTGAGGGCCACTACAACCATCGTGCCGGACCGGTACCGGCGGTTCGAATCCCCCCTCTCCGCCTTGGAAAGCCGATAATCGTGTGTCGAGACCCGGCCCGGTGGTCGGGTCTTCGGGTCTCTTGGGCGAGTTCGGGGGCAAGTCGGTGGCAAACTCGACGCCACCCGGTTGACCGAAACGGACGCAAAGCGACCCGACGACAGAACCTCCCCCGGCTCGTCAGCAACATCGGGTCCCGTGTTCAAATCCAGTGAAGCCCACTCGCCGTTGAGCTCATAAGTGGCGCTCCCCGAAACAACTATCGCGGTTGCCGACATGCCGAATGCCACTACACCACCGGCGGACGCCGATTCGCGCTATTGTGCCCCTAAAAGGGAGCACCCCCGCGACCTAAGGAGTTGCGGCCATGTTGCCGGAAGGACCACACGCGAGAAACCGGGCGCGTGGCGTCATGGGGATCGTGACGGTGCTTCTCGTGTTCGGGGTCCTGATCACGTTCGTGGCGAACGGCTGTGCGCAGCCGAAAGGGCCGTGGGAAACCACGGAGTCGCAGCCGAGCACTACGGCCCATACCCCGCCGTGGTTTGGTGACACGGTCAGCGCGTGGGGTGTTCAGCTGGGCATAGCGGGTCCAGAGTCGTACGACAACGGTTCGACCACCCTCGTGGTCGGCGACGGCAACGAGGTGTTGGTTATGGGCGCTAACATCCACAACACCGGAAGCGAGGACTTCACCTACAGCCTCGCCTGCTGGGAGGGTAGGGATGAGGCCAACCACGTCTACCACGCGACAGTGCATTTTCCCAACTCGGCCCTGACCGACGGCACCGTTCGGCCCGGCGAGAACGCGAGTGGCTACATCGGTTTTGAACTCCCGAAAGGGACTTATCTAGCCTCGGTCACGTACCGACCGATCGGTGTTGGCCTGGACCCCACATACGTCACTTGGGAAGGGCGATACTGATTGTCATCCTCGCGTGGCAACGCTAGCCGCCCGCTTTCCTACCGAGATCGGCCGGTGTTCGAAGAACGTCCAGTACAGCCCACCGTGCCCGCGCAAGCGGTACCGGGGTTCAAATTCCCCCTTCGCTCATCTACCGGGCTTTCTTGAGGCGCGGCCTGGTCGAGGAAGCCGGGTCTGCCCTCGTCAGGAGAGCTTCGTCGCGCCGCGCAGCCCGGATCGGGATCAAGGCAAGAAGCGTAAGGGAAGAAGTGTGGTCGCGGTTTCGCTGTTTGTTGTCGCCCACCCGAGGGCACAAACAATCTACAGGGTCGGCCGCAACACGCTGCAGACTGGAGGAAGACATGACGCTGCTTGAAGGTGCCTGCCGCGAGGTGCTTGAGGAGACCGAGTTTGTAGCCATGGTCACCGTCGGCCCGCAAGGGCCTCACATCACCGCGACGTGGGGCGACTACGTCCGCAAGCTGGGGTTCGGAGACAATCGCCTCCTCATCCCCGCGGGCTACTATCGCCAGATGGAGGCGAACCTGGAGCGTAACCACGAGATCCAGCTCCTAGCCGCATCGCGCCGAGTTGAGGGCAAGCTTGGGCCGGGACAGGGCTTCACCTTGAAGGGAACTGGCAAGATCGTTGACTCTGGCGAGGAGATGGATCGCGTGAAAGCTCATTTCCCCTGGGCCCGCGGGGCTCTAGTCGTGCAAGTCTCGGAGGCTGTCTCGCATCTGTGAAGGCGCGAGCTGTTGTGCCTCTTTGAGGTACCGGGGGTTCGAATCCCCCCTCTCCGCCTAGAAAAGCCAAGAATCGCGTGTCGAGACCCGGTCGCTGAGGCCGGGTTTTCGCGTCTCTCGGGCGAGTCCGGCGGCAATTCGGGGGCTAACTCGCGACCAGTGGACGGACCCAGACGTGACCCAGACGTGACCCAGACGGACGCCTACGCAGGCCTCCGCCGACGTCAGGCCCCCTTGTTCAAATCCAGTAAGGCCCACTCCCGTTGTCGAGACGACAACGTTCTTCTTGCAAATAGCCCAGTTGTGATGTCCGGTCGCCTACCCGGTCGCCTCTGGCTCTTTCGGCGGGCGTCCACGCTTGGGCATGGCCCCGACAGTGCGAGGCAGACGTCCGGCGTCCGCGAGCGCTCGCCTGAGGATGAACTCCACCTGTCCCGTTGTACTGCGCAGCTCGTCAGCGGCCCAATGGGCGAGAGCGTCGTGCACCGCGGGGTCTACGCGAAGTAGCAGTGCTTTTCTCTCCGGCATGTGCTCTTCCTGTTGATCCCAGACTCTGGCGAACTTCGTTGCCCTTGCGCGCCGGTCTTGCCTATTGTAATATGATATCAAATAATATCATATCATATCAACTTACCATCCAGGTAGGTCATGAAAGATACACGCAGACCACCAACGGGCGCGCACGGCGGGACCAGCGCCCACGCGCTTGAAGTTGAAGGCCTGACCAAGCGCTTCGGGGAGCGGACTGCGGTTTCAGACGTGTCTTTCACCGTGGAGCACGGGGAAGTCTTCGGATTCCTGGGGCCCAACGGTGCGGGTAAGACCACCACCGTTCGCACCTTGGGAACGCTGCTTGTCCCCTCTGCCGGTTCCGCTGTGGTTGCCGGGCTCCCGCTTACCCCCGAGAACGGGGTTGAGATCCGGCAGCGGATCTCAATCATGCCGGAGTCACCGGGGCTTTACCTTCGTCTGACTGTGGCCGAGAATCTCGAGTGCTTCGCCGGACTCTATGAGTTGCACGATGTCCGGGACCGCATCGATCGGGCGCTTCACGCGGTGAACCTCGCCGACCGGGCCAACGACCTGTGCGGCGCCCTCTCCAAGGGCCTTCGCCAACGGGTCGGACTTGCCCGAGCCTTGCTCAATGATCCCCAGGTGCTGTTCCTCGACGAGCCCACCTCCGGCCTTGATCCGGTCGGCGCCCGCGATGTCCACGAGCTGATTGACGGTCTTCGCAAGCAGGGGGTGACAATCTTCCTCACCACTCATCGTCTGGAAGAGGCAGAGCGGCTGTGCGACAGGGTAGCGATCATCAACACGACTCTTCGCACTATCGGGCGCCCCAGTGAACTGAGAGATCAGCTCTTTCAAAAGACTCTCGAGGTTCGGACTCTCTCTCCGCTCAAACAACCGGAGAATGTCTTCCAAGGGTTGCCGGGGCTAAGCACCTGGCACGAGGATTCCTCCGGAACCTACCTGCTCACCGTCTCAGACCCAACCGTTACCGCTCCTGAACTCACTCGGGCCCTCGTAAGAGCAGGAGCAAATGTCCTCACCATCACAGAGGTCCGGCATTCGCTCGAAGACGTGTACCTCGAACTGGTCGACCGCGATCCGGAGGCGGATAGGACATGAGCATGAGTTGGATTCGCATCCGGGCGATAGTGCGGAAGGAGTTTAAGGACTACCGCCGCAACCGCTCCATTTTCTGGTCAATGACGCTCACGCCAGTAATCTTTTTCGGCGTCTCCCTTGCCATTGTTCTTAAGTTGCCGGCCAGCGTTGCCTCTGGGTTTGGGCTACCTCTTCTCTACCTGCTAATCATCCCCGTGGTCATCCCTAGCCAGACCGCCGCCTACGCGGTTATTGGGGAACGGGAACAAGGCACCCTTGAACCGGTACTCACCACTCCTATTCGGCGCGAAGAGTTCCTGTTCGGCAAGGCTCTCGCCGCGCTTACCCCAACACTCGCCATCACCTACATCGCACTCGGCATTTTCGCAGCCTGCGTCGCCGTCGCGCAGCCGCATAAGGCAGGGATAGTCGTTCACAGCCCGGAGTTTGCTGTGGTCCTCATTTTCACCCCGCTCTTGGCCGGTTGGTCGATCTGGGCGGCTATCGCCATATCCACCCGCAGCCAAGACGTCCGGGCGGCACAGGGGTTTGCATCCGTTCTCGGCCTGCTCCCTTTGACGATCATCGCGCTTGTGTCGTTCGGGGTCATACCTCGGACGCCTTTCGCGTGGCTGATCGTAGGAGTGGTACTCCTCCTGGTTGACGGGTTCGGGTACTGGCGAATTCTGCCCGGACTATTCGACCGTGAACGCCTGGTGACGGGTACCAAGTCGTGAGAAGCCAGGAGCGGCTGATTCGTCTTTGCCAGCTACTTAGACGGCTGGAAGAGGCGTTGGAGGCTTAGCGGATACGAGACCGTATGAGTCGGCCCCGTCCAGGCCGCATAACAGTCCCTAACGGAGCTCAGCACGCTGGGAACGGATTCTGTTCAATTGCTCGATGGCGGGTCCCCTCATCGACGCCGGCCTAAGCGGATACCGCGACACCCTGGAGCCCGCCTTGGCCGAGATGGGCCGCTCGATCGACGACGTCAAAGCGATCGTCCTGACCCACGCCGACCCCGATCACGTTGGATTCGCCGGCGAACTGCAACAGACGCACGGGGTCCCGGTCTACATCCACCGAGCAGACAGCGAGCGCACCCGGCAGGGCAAGCTAAAGCGCAGCGAGGGATCGCCGCTGGCCATGCTCGAGATGCTCAAGCACGCCCACGGCCGTCGCACACTGCGCCACAACATCGCCAACGGAGGCGCCAAGCAGTCCAAGGTCCCGGAGGTCATCCCTTTCGATGACGGCGACGAGCTCGACGTGCCAGGACGACTGCGAGTCATTCACACCCCCGGGCATACCGAGGGCCACTGCGTCCTCTACGCGCCATTCGAGGACGCGCTGTTCGTCGGAGACGCCATCAACAACCTCGACATCGTCACCGGACAGCCCGGCGCGCACGTCGCGCCTCAGGCCGCCAACACCTCCACCAACCAGGCATACGAATCGCTGTCCAGGATCGAGAAACTGGAGGCTCGCATCCTGTACTTCAGCCACGGCGACCCATCGACAGCGGGAACACGCGCCACCGTAGCCGAGGCCCGCGCCAAACGCTGACCAAACACACCCGCAACCGGTCCGAGCCTTTCCTCGAGACGCGTCAACCCGTCCTGAGCCTCAACTCCAGAGCCCAAGCGCAATACCACATCCATCTTTACCACCCAATCTGCACGGGTGAAGCAGGCGGCCGAGAGGTGGCGGAACATCGGCGAAGATGAGTGACCGTTGATTGAGAACCTGACCATATGAGCCGCAATCATGGCCATGAGCATGGCCTGGGGACGCGTCATCGGGCCCTTCACCCTCATCTTCCGGGGCTTGCTGGCATGGAGACGCGACTGGGTCGGCTGCACCGGAGTGGCGCTGTGGTCACTTTTCATCTCCTGGTTGATTGCCGGGGTCATTGTTGACACTGAAGCGATGAGGCCGACTTCGCAGCTCTGCGTCAATGAGTGGGGGCGCTGAATGGTCTGCCTTGTGCTTTGGAGCCCGCCTGGATGAGCGTCCTAACGGGGATTCCGTGGAGGATGGTCCTCTCATCCCATCGTCGAACCATCTGACGCGTCAGGTATTATTCAGCCGGAGGATTGCGTGCATGTCGGACGGGAGGAGAATTCGATGGGCTGTCGAGAACAGGAACAGCCCAAGAGGATGTAAAGGAAAATCGAACAACTTCATGGTAAGCCGACTGCTGACATATTTGAACAGGGGAATGAAGTGCATAAGAATATCTATGTGGTGATTTTCGTTGTGGTAATGGTAGCCGTTATCGTTAGCCTAGATATACTGTTCTTCAGGCATCACTTCTGGGAACGGCTGATGGCGAATATCGGCATTGTTTTGGTGTTTGCAGCCTTCGGCCTGAGATTCCTAAAGAAGCTGTGAGCTAAGCGCCGCAGCGTAACACAGCACTTTTGTCTCATGGTGAGACTAGTCGAGAGTTTAGGGACCGGGGTGCTACTGAATTTAAACCGAGGTCCAGCGACTTCTGGAAGGCCAAAACCCCATTCTTGAGAACGTTCCTATTTGCAGGATCTTCCGGACGATTGGTTGAGAAGAGCGGAATGAGGCCGAGGTTGCATTTCTGCGGCAATGACTGTTGGCGATCTTGCCCTAGGGCGGACCTATGATGAATTGAAGGCGCAGGATTCGCTTGGGAGCGTTTAGCGCTGTGGCTGCACCGAGCGACCACGGGGCGGGGCGTCTTCGGACTAGCGACCTGTGCGGTAAATGTCACCCAGCGCGGAGGCGCACATGTACACCATCACAGTCAGTCGGCCAGGGTCAGAGCAAGCTGTCTACCAAGCAGTCAAAGCATACGACGATCAAAGACATCATGTTGACCCTAGCCTTCGACGATGACCACGACGTCGTTATTCCCCTCTTCCAGGTTACTGCGGTCGATATTGTGAGACACGAGTAGAGCTGGGTCGTGCGGCCGGGAGAAGCTTGAGGAACGTGCGAGGCGTGAGGGCAAGTTTGGACCCGGCCCGAAGGCCTCAAGGCCGGAAGGAACAAAAGAGGCTTCGCCGGACACTAAGACTATAGTAGGCAGCACGGAACGAGTTCCGGCGTGAAGGGCTTAGAAAGGCGGCGGGAGTGAGATTCAAGCGAAGCTTGATAAGCATCACCCTCGCTGTCGTCGCTCTCCTTCTCATGGCAGTAGCCGTCGCTGCCTGCAGTAGCGGCGACTGGATGACCACCAGTTCCACCGCGCCGCTCCCAGCGCAGGAACCAGCGTTCGAACGAGAACTCGCCGGTGCGGGCTACCACATAGGAATGGTGCAAACCGTGCCGGAGGGCGACACGAAGGTCATGGAAGTGTGGGTCTGGGTGGACCCCGGCAAGGAGACCCAGGCGACCTTCAACGCCACCTACGACCACGCAGTCGCCTTGGCCAAGAAGTATGGGATAGCGGACTCTACAGGAGGGCGGCTGAGCGTCGTACTTTACGACGCGGCACCCGGACAGCTCGATATACGACCATATACTGGAATCAAGGGACTTCTCCATTGCGAGCGGCGGGGGATAAGAGGGACGCCCTAGCATTACCCCCTCGCGGCACAATTCCGCCCCTGCGGGACACAGAGAGAGGTGAGCGGTAGGATAGAGGCTGACAGGTAGCTGGTGAAGCCAATGAATCGACGGTAGCGCTTAGGGGGTGGAATAGAGAAGTAGCTGCCGCGTAGCCGCACAGGCACTCACCATGGGATTGCTGCTGACTTTGACCGTGCTCAGCCTGACAGGCTGTGTCTCCAAGACCCCCGTCGCGTCGTCTACTTCCACGCAGGCAACCCAGCCGCCTACAAACTCGTTACCCGTCTCGACCACCTCGAGCACCTTCACCGTTGATGCGGGAACCGCGGACAACGCCAATTTGTCTGCGGCCTGGCTCAAGATCGGGCAAGCCGCCGGCTTTGACGCCGGGAACATCCGCCCTGACCGGCTGGAACTCGACTTTGCCCCTGGCGGCTCTCTCCTGCGCCTGCTTATCAGGTGCACGTTAACTGCGGGAGATGTAACTGTTAGCTGGGATGGTAATGGTGGTCAGCCCGACCAGAGCGTCAACCTGACTGTGACCGTCGCAAAGACTCAGGTCATCTCGCCGGAACGCATGGATGACTCCCGCGTCTACTCGGTCCTCTCCGCCCTCGAAGCGGTGGGCGTGAAGAACATGATCGCCAAGCTGGGGCTGAATCCCTCGGGCTTCTACCGAGTGAGGATGGCTCGCGACATCGGCACCGTGGACGGAGACATCCTGCCGAACGAGACCGCCTACCTTTGGCAATCCTCATCGTTCCAGGAACTCGCTCCTTCAGACGCGCTGCGCAAAGTGGACTCGATGTACGTACGCCTCGCGGTGATCGCCTTCCAGCCAGAGCCGGCGCTTGGCTCCCCCACGACGGCCCTGGCTATCGCGCGGTCTTGCCTATTTCGTCATCCGGATTCCCGGAACGACATCCCCCAGCAATTCCTCGGCAACAACGAGCGCCATTCCTACCGTCTCCAGTTCTTTGCCGCAGAAGACCACAGAAACCAGCTTTGTCGCCTCCACACCCGATCTCGCCAAACTCGTCGCTGCTTGGAAAGCTCACGGCATCCAGGTCATTGCCGTGGCCACTAAGCCCGGAGACGCTTCCCATGTCATTGTCAAAGTCCCCGAGGCCACGGTGGCAGGACCTAACGGCATCTTTGCCGACCACGAGCTTGAGCGCCAAGCGGTGCTGCTGGTCTTGCATGACCGCCTTCCCTCAAGTGGCTTGAGGTGGTCACCGTCGATGCCCAGGGCAAGGAATCGCTCCTACGAGAGCAGCACGCTTGCCGGAATAGTGGAGCAGTGGCAATGGACCACGCCTCTCATGGACGAAGCCACCCTCGACGCGAAACTACGGGCTCTCGTCAAGGACGCAGTGACACAGACCGGTGTCAGTTTGATCTCTTCTCTGTTTGCGGCTCCCGCCGATGGACGTACACTGACCATCGTGGTGACCCTCACCAAGGACAGCGCCGCTCAGCTGGATGGCTTCCTCCAAGCTCTCGTCCCCCCAATCCCGGCGCTCAACCGACAGGGTGGTCACCTTGCCCTCTTGAACTTGAGCGTGAACGACAGCGCCGGGAGTCCTGCCCTTCGCAGCGTGCAAGACTTCCAGCTTGGCTCAACCACCGACTGGTGGAGCGGGCAGAGATACATGCCTTATTGGGCCAACGAGCCGCCAAGCCCGACCCCGAGTTCGTAGGCGGGTCCATGTAAGGCACATTTTCGGTCCTGCCGGACATATGGAGAAGTAAGGGCGTAGGACGAGTTGGGAGTGAACTCGCGCCGCGGCCTCCCCGTTGCCTTCGCTCCTCGCCGGCCGCCTTCAGCGCTTAGTCCAAGATGTTGCGAAACTAATCCTATTTGCAGCGTATTTTGGTGCCATAGATGGATAAGCAAATGAAGAGGCGGACTTCGCACTCCTCCAACAGAGAGCGGCAACTTGACAACTACTAGATCTCCGAGGCGAGGCGACAAGACTTCTGGGCGAAGCTCCCGGCCAATCGCGGCCACGATGACTAAGTTTCGGCCATGCGCCTTCCCCGCATAGCTTTCTTCCGCGGCAGCCCCAGACGCCGGAGTCTCCGACCCTCAATGCTGCTTGAGAGTAATCCAGAGATCAGGCTTAACCAGCGCGGCGAGGGCCATGGGCCAGATCCTCGGCTCGTGCGCCGAGAAGCTCACCACCTGCCCTTCGGCAACGGTGAACGACCGTTCTTTGCTGAGGCGCCGCTTCCAGCGCGGACTGCGCAAACTGAGGGTGTGCAGCCCCGGCTCCACCAAAAGCTCCACGTGCTCATGATTGGCGATCGAGCCGGCCACCTTTCCATCCAGGAACACCTGCCAGTCTTCATACACGCGACCGGCATACCACCATCCCCCCGTTCGCCTCAAAACGACAGTTGCTGAGCCCATTGCTGCTCCTTCCCGTTCGGCCGGTTCATTGGCTCGTCCATTTGAACCACCTGATGCCGATACCGGTAAAGACCGCGTGCGTAGCCGATGCTGGCAAGAAGAGCTCCCCAAGTGCCGAAGTGCCCAGGTGCCGGGCTGCATGGCTGCGGCGAGAATCGTGGCGACGACTCCACCCGGTGACCAGCGCGAGACGATCTCGAAGGTCGAACCGAGCACGGCCAGGTGAGCGAAGATACTGAGGACGAACAAGGAGATGAAAATCACCGGGGCAACGGCCCGTACCGTCTCAGGGGAGCTGATGAGGCCGACGATGGCTTGCCCGATGCCAAGGAACTCGGCGCCGCCGACGACGACTATAGCGAGGGTGAGAACCCAGCCCCCGCGCTCAAGTGCAGCGAAAGCCCGATGACCGCAACCACCAGAACGATCACCGCCATTCCGAGCATCGCTACGACTTGTACGATGAGGCGGCTCGCCATGATCTCCCAGGTGGAGATCGGAGCGACCCGTAGACGCTGAAAGAACTGGAGCTGGACGCCCATCTGCGCCTTCGCGGCCAGAGGATCCTTCTGGATATCGATGCCCTGGATGAGGACCGAGCCGGCCTCCGGCTTGAGCAACCCTTCGATGGCGCTCAGTGTGGTGGTCTTGCCTGCCCCATTGGGGCCGAGAAGACCGAAGATCTCACCCTCTCTAATCTCCAGGGTGACCCCGTCGACGGCCCTGACCGGACCATAGCTCACGTCGAGGTCCCGGACTTCGAGCACGGTGGGGGCGGGCGGGATCTCGGGAGCGAGCCGCGCCGCGCGGCAGTCCTCTGGCCCGACCCCTTCCGGGCCAGACTCGTGGCTACTCTTCTCAACCGCGCCTTCTTCAGGAGTCACGCTAGCACCCCATCGTCCGGTACTCCATGGGCAAGTATTCCCATCAATCAAGGCTGAACACTACCTCAAAAGAGGTTTTACCACTCGTGAGCAGACGCGGGAACTCCCCGCTTCCCGGTTCCTTGCGGCCGCCTTCAGCGCGAAATCCAACATGTTGCGAGCATAGTCGTATTTGGAGGGTCTTTTGGTCCGATAGATGGATAAGCAAATGAAGAGGCGGACTTCTTCCGGATCAAGGTCTATCACCCGCGTGAATACCTCAGTTCCCAGACGTCGTATCAAGTACGTCTCCTCACCTCTTTGACCTAGCTGCACGCCTCCCTCTTCCTTGTCCTTGAGCGGCCGTCATGGGCCGGCCCGCAGGGACGCCTAATGGGAGACCCGCAGGCGACTCCCGTCGACATCACCGCTTCAGCGGCGATGTCTCACTCCTGGGCGTCCGGCTGCCGCAAGGCAGCAGGGAGGATTGGGGCCGAATTCGCCCCCGAACCTAAAGCCATTCGCGCCGGATGCCGACGGGTGAGTTGAATCGGTGGGAAGGAGTCGTCACGTGCACAGACATCGGGAGCAACTCCGTCAGAGACAGCGCAATGCCATATGGAAGTGGCGATGGCTGGGGATGCGCGAGAGCACCCCGGGTTTCAAGGGAAGCATAGTCGTGCTGGAAGTCGTCGCCATCTACATCGGCTTGCGTGCGTTCACAAAGATGTAGCCACACGCCGCGCAGACGCGTGGTCATCATGCGCCTTCGGTGAGTGACTTTGGCAAGTCCCCCGGAGTCAGGCTGATCCTTCAGGCACATTCGGGTCTCTGCCGGACATATACTGAGTGGGCAGCTGATCAACTGCGGGCGGTGATGGTGCGACCTTTATCACGTTCAAGGGTCAGGTTTGGCGCGGCCCTGGTAGGCTTCTTGATCGTTGTGACCGAGCTGGGCTTCGCGCTGTACTGTGAAGCGTCATTTCACCGGTTTCTGGTCGCTCCAAGAACCGGGATAGTGGTCCTGGGTCCACAGCCCTCGCTCTATCGGCAGATCGTCCTCCACCTTCCCAACGCCCTGCTCGCCCTTGCCAGTCTCATCGGCGGCGTGGTTCTCTACCGTGCCATCCGAGGGCGCTCAGATTGGAGCTGGCATCTCGCCGTGCTTGCCCCTGTGGCAGCGTTCCTGGTCATCTGGAAACCCTCAGTCACTCACGTACAGCTCGTTCATGTTGATGATCTGATCAGGCCCTGGGTAGCGCCCGTCTTCTGGACACATCTCGGAAGCGGAAACGCCGGCCCTGTCAATAGGGCTTCAGATCGCCCCATATTTGGCCGTTGCTACCTACATCCTGGCCACGGTTCTGACTCTCCCCCGCAGAGAACCAAGAAGCCCTATCGAGGCCTGACACCCTATGGAGTGAAGCCGCAGGATGGAGCCCGGAGCCTCTAGAGCCCTGGCGGCGTCAATCAAAGTGGCTGATGACTGTACAGTGGAGTCGTGACACACAGCGGGGGGAGAAGCATGCGCGGCGCGAGGGTCATCGCGGCGGTACTCATAGGGGGTCTTCTCGCGAGCGGGGTCCTGCTCGGGGGGTGCGCGACGGGAACCACCGCCACGACCCCATTGACTAACGGCACAACGACCCCTACGGTCGGGTCTACAACGAGCACGCTATCGCCTTCGGAAACCCCATCCTCGGGCGACGGCCCGGATACGACGGCAGCAACTCTCGCCCCAATTCCAGACACCACGTCCACCACATCCTCGACCTCGGAGACCCTGCCCTTCACCGAACTTTCCCCGGCCAAGAAGGCGGAACTCGATGGACTTTCCCCGCAGGAGGTGGTTCGCACCTTCTTCGCCTCGTCAGACTATTCAGTTCAGAGCTATCTGGGCTGGTCAACTGTTCAGCAGATACTCGGGTTCGCCCGTTCGCGCGTTGCCGAGCAGCCTGGGGATATCACGAAGGTGGTCGTTACCCCAGTGGCGGGTGCGACCTCGCCCTTCGGCCCTTTGTCTCAGTGGGTATCGCAATTGATCTTCACCGTCTCCTACGATTCTCGGGTTGCGAACCTTTTTGGACGCGCTGCCGGGAAGAACGAAGCCAGCGTCGTTGTCGCAGAGACGAAGGCCAGCGGTCCATGGAAGCTGCTCACTATCGTCCCGAATGCATCTCCGAGGACGTTGCCCGCGGACGAACAAAGGCGGCTTGATGCCCTCGGCTCGGCAGAGACAGTCCGTGCCTATTTCTTGAGCGGTAGCTTCGATGAGCAGTACTACCTGAGCGGCCCAGCTCAGAGGGGAAGCCTTCTCTTCTCGATACGCGAAACCGAAAAGCCGAGCGACATCAGCAACTTCGTCGTCGGGGTAGCTCACGCCCCGGTTCCCCAAGATGTGACGCCGGAATGGCCGATCGTGCTTGACTACTCGGTGACCTACATCTCCAAGGTCAAGAGTCTGACCCAACCGGCAGGCGAGCGCACCTGGTTCGTGTCGGTGGGAAGGCAGAAGTCGGACTCGCCCTGGAAGGTTCTGGCTGTGGGATCGGGGCCATAGAGAGTTGCATCAGAGCGGTAGGGGGTCCCTCCCATCCTCCGCGCAATTCCGCAAGGGTCCAGCCGGTCAGGCCCTGGATGCTTCGCGACCTTGCCTCTCAAGTGGTCTGGAACTAGAATCGGCTAAGAGGCCCTAGCGTGGCGTTCCCGCCTGGTTCGCCCGACCAGCTTGCGGCCGGCAATCCACGCTGCCCGACACGCGGTAGTTCCAGGCGTCGTGCAACCCAGAGTTCCAGGCGTCGTACACCAAGGGGAGGGTGAGCGATGCGAAAACACCACAGGTCCTGCACAACCCGGATCGGATCCGCTCCTCGGCCGCCGCGCCTTGACCGTCTTAGTGGTGGCGGCCATTGTCGTCTTGGCGCTCACCGGCAGCGCCGTGGCTCTCAGGTTCACGGACGTCCCCGACAACAATCCCTACCGCGTGGCCATCACCGATCTCGCTTCCCGTCAGATCATCAGCGGTTTTGCCGACGGCTCGTTCAGACCCGATGCCTCCGTTACCCGCCAGCAGTTCGCCAAGATGATCGTGAAGACTCTGGGAATCACCGTGACCGGCACCGAGGTCTGCCCGTTCACCGATGTCGATACCACGCCCAACCCTGTCGACCCCAACTATCCGGCCAAGTACGTGGCGGTGTGCGCGGCCCACGGCATCACCACGGGCATCGACGCCACTCATTTCGGTCCTGGACTCAACATCAAGCGTCAGCAAATGATCACCATGGTGGCAAGGGCGGCCAATCTGCCCGCACCGCCGGGCGATTACACGCCGGCCTTCACACC
>CAVVNF010000002.1:0-40329 GCA_963749535.1 uncultured Thermoleophilia bacterium
CTCCATCTTGATCGAAGTGAGAGCGACGGCGAACCTGAGGGAATCGGCCACGCCGAAGTCCATGCGCCGTAGTAGATACGATCCAAAGGTGGTGTCGCCGCGCCCAGTCCTCCCCGCCACGCCCCGGTTCGAAAAGCGTTCGAAATAGGTCTTTCCAGCGTGACGAACGAGTGCTCCATCGGCCCGAGTCACCATGGTCTCGGAGCTGCCCCATTTCTCGAACTGGATGGCCGCCTGCTCCAGATCGGACGTGCCCGTGAGCAGCTCCGCTTCGACCACGTCCAGCTTGATCTTCTCGGCCATCGTTGCAACCTGCTGTTTATGAGGATAGTCCCCATAAGTGACATCGCCCGTCTCGGGGTCGGCGGTCCGGATCAGTGCTTGCATGTCGATCGAGAAGTCAAAACCGCGCTGCCGGAGGCCCACCATGAAGTCGAGAGGGAACTCGATGCGATTGACCCCGACGAGGTGGAGCAGCCGGGCTGTGATAGGCGGCAAATCGGAGAGCGAGAACGAACCGGCGGTCTTCTCGAGCACATGCCGGCGATCGTCGACGTCGTCACTCATGTAGAAGATGTGACTGCGCGTGGTCATGGGGGCTGGGGAAACGAACGTGGTGATCCCTGCCCTACGCAACGGCTCCAGGAGGTCGGCATCGGAGGGCGCGATCCTCGTTACGACTGCCACTCGCTTGTCTGACCACGAGGTAGCCAGGGCGCTGTGGAAGATCGGGCCCCCGAGGATCGGCTCGGTGGTGCCGTCAGAACGGTGCAGTTGGTTGAGACCAGCGTTGCCGACGAATACCAGGTCGTAGCACTCAGCCAAATCTACTCACCCGCTTCATGAGAAGGCATCTCGCCACCCGTTAGCCACGATTTCTGACCTCTGCGCACCGAGCGAGGATCGACAGGGCGTGGAATGGCTCTTCTACCTGCATGAAGGTGGGCACGCCTCTGGGCTCGAGGAACTCTCTACACTCATCCATGCAGCTCTTGTCGCCCGTGAACGAAACAAGGACCGGTTTCTTCGGGTGACGCTCGGCTATGTCCACCACGAAATCAAAATCTTTCGGCATGCCCATCTCTCGGGTGAGCATGAATATCGGGATGACAGCATCGACGTTCGGATCTTGGAGTACCGCCTCCATGCCGGCAGCGTAGGCCGCCTCGACCCCTATGGAGAGCGCCGCCGCCCAGATGTCCACCGGATTGCGGATGCGGATGAACGGCGGGGTGATCTCCTGGATCCTTCCCAGGGTAGCTTCCTCAAGTTGTGGGACCTCAAGACCAAGGCGACTGCATAGATCGGACAGGACCACGAGCATCGCCCCCGAAGGAGCGAGAAAAGCCACCCGGTTTCCCTCAGGTAGTGGCGAGGCAGCCAGGACCTTGCCGGCCATGACCAACTGGGTGTAATCGGAGATGCGGACGATGCCGGCCTGGCGCAGCATCCCGGCGACCAGGCGGTCCTCAGCGGCCATCGCCGCCGTGTGAGCCGCGGCGGCTTTCTTGCCGGCTTCGGTGGCGCCGCCTTTGAGCATCACGACGGGCTTCTCCGCGGTGACTCGGCGCGCGATCTCCAGAAAGCGCTGAGGTCGTTTGATGCTTTCCACGTACATGACGATGGCGCTGGTCTCCGGGTCTTCTCCCAGGTATTCGAGGGCTTGGCTCTCTTCGATGTCGATCTTGTTGCCCAGGCCCACCACCCGGGAGACGCCGAAATGCTCGGCGGTCATGATGTACTTCATGGTAAAGGTGGCGAAATTG
Organism: uncultured Thermoleophilia bacterium; assembly: GCA_963749535.1. GTDB lineage: Bacteria > Actinomycetota > Thermoleophilia > RBG-16-64-13 > RBG-16-64-13 > Chersky-299. The sequence goes on from CAVVNF010000002.1 coordinate 1,767, forward strand.
CCCGTTTGGGCGATGTAGGCGACGCTGCCCCGGCGGACCTTCCCCAACGGGAAGAACGTGGATGTGAAGCGACACGGCGTCGAGATGTGTCCGGAGGTGTTCGGCCCCAACACATGCACCCCGTACTCGCGGATTATCTCTGAGAGCTCTTCCTGGATCCGCGCCCCAGCCTCGTCGGTCTCGGCAAATCCCCCCGCGGACAAGACGACGTGTTTGATCCCCTTTTGGGCTACTTCTCGAAGCACGGTCGCTGTATCCTTCGCCGGCACGATGATGATCGCGAGGTCGACGCCTTCGGGCAGGTCGCCCACCGATCTGCAGACCGGCAGCCCCAGGATCTCTCCTCCCCTGGGATTGACGGGATAGAGTTTGCCCGAGTATCCGTTGGCCTGGATATTCTCTATGACAGTGTTCCCCGGCTTCCCGGGAGTCGCCGAGGCGCCTACGATCGCCACAGACTCGGGAGCGAAGAAACCGGCGAATTGTGCGGTGCCGGCGGCGTACTCGACCGCCTGTGCCTGAGTGATCTCCGATTTCAGCATGACCTTCACATCGAGCGCGATAGCTCCCTCTGCGTTCACCAGAAGCGGGTTCACGTCAACCGCCTCGTAGAAGCCCGCGGCCTCCATCCCCAACTGAGCCACCCCTTGCAGCGCGTTGAGAATCCCTTCGATATCCGCAGCCGCGGCGCCTCGGAACCCGGTGAGCAACCGGTAGCCCTTGAGGGCGGTGAGAGCGTGGAGAAGGTCCCGGCGAGTGGCGGGCAGCAGAACGAACTGGACGTCCTCAAAGACCTCGGTGAGCACGCCTCCCATGCCGATCATCAGACACGGACCAAACTGCCGGTCGTCGGTGAGACCCACGATCAGCTCCACACCCGGCCCGGCCATGGTCTCGACCAGGAGCGGAGCGCCTGGGAACAGCCGGTTCAGCTCGTGTACCGTGGTCACCAGATCGGCCTCGTCGTGGATCCCCAGCCTCACGGCGCCGAGGTCCGTCTTGTGGGCTAAACCAGGAACCAGAGCTTTGACCACCAGCGGGTAGCCGAATTCATGGCCGGCGGCTTCCGCTTCGACAACATTGAGCACGCGCCGACCACTCGGCACCGCCACCCCAAATCGCGTGATCAACGCCTTGCCCTCATCTTCTGCGAGGAGACGCACGCCGTCGCTCACTGCTCGGGACAGCAACTCTTTGACCGTCATGTCTCGCTCCCCTTACCCATCATCGGAGACCTCGCCTGTAGCCTTGCCACACAATAGTCCGACCCCTCCCCCGTTGAAGCCGGAGGAGGGGTCGGACCGATTCTCGCTCGTTCAGAAAATGCAGCTTTGTGAGCCGCGCCTCTCTAGGAGTACTGTTGCTGGATCGCCGGATAGGTCGTGACGCCGGGGAGATAATCCGTCCCCACGACGTTGACGCCATACGGAAACTTGGTTTCCGGGTTCGGCTTGGCGTCTGCGCCCTTCACGCACTGGATGGTCGTGCTCACCCCCATATAGACATTCGCGGTTATGTGACGACCGGTCTTGCTCACCGGCTCGGTGAAGTCGAAGTCGCCGTAGGGCACTTGCATCTTCGTGGTCTTGATGGCGGCGACGATGGTCGACTTGTCGTCCAGGTTCGTGGCGCGTTTCAGCGCATCGACGGCCCAGCTACGCGCGGATATCACGCCGACATTCTCGCTCCACTGATTGCCGGTGTCCGCCTCATACTGATCACAAAGTTGGGTGACCGTCATGCCCGTTAACGGGTCCGTGAACGGGAAGGTCCTATGCATCAGCCAGTTGGCCATGAGGCCGACGGCGATAGGCCCTAGGGCAGTCGGGTAGGAAAAGTCGCTAAAGGTCTTCCCCCCACAAAAGATCAGCTTGGGCTCGTATCCCTGCTGTATGGACTGCTTGAAGAAGTTTGTGAAGTCCGGCGGGTTGTGCGTGCCCACGCATATCTCACAGGCATTCTTCTTGAACTCCGAAATCTGCGCGGTGAAGTCCTCGGCCCCGTCCGGGTACAGCTGCGGCACCGTTAGCTGGTAGCCTAATGCCGCCATCCCAGCCTTCATCACCGGCAGCCAGGAGTTGCCATCGGTGTCGTTGGCGAATATGAGGCCCATGTGCTTGTTGGTCTGGACCGTGTTGAAAGCGATCGGCTCCGTGACGAGCTCTTGGCTCACACCAAATAGAAGGCCGTACACATAGGTCTCCACGGTGTCCAGAGTGTGACCTCGGCCGTAGATAAAGGCCTCCAGAGGATCGTTGGTGCATACCATCGGGCAGCCCAACGCTTCCGCTTGGTCGGCCGAAGGGTCCACGGTGTCCGGCGTGCCCGAGGACACCAGCATGTCCACGCTTTGGTTGCTGATCATGTCTCCAGCCACCTGGGAAGCCCGGTTGGAGTCCGACTGCGTGTCCTGCTGGATGATGGTGATCTTGTGCATTTGACCGTCGCCGAGGACTATCCCATCGCCCAGTGTCTTGGTTGTGAGCTCGTCCGCCCACTTCTCGTAGGCGCCAAAGCTGGCCAGCACGCCGGTGATCGGAAGCGGGTTGCCGATCTTGATCTCGCGGCCCGTTGCGGCGGCAGAGGTCACCGTTGTAGAACTGCTTGGAGCCGCGGTGGTCGTCGTCCCCGGCGCGACAGTGGTCGCAGTCGTGGCGGCGGTGGTGGTAGTTGTGCTGCCTCCGCAGGCCGCCACCAGCCCGCCGAGGCCCGCGCCGACCCCTATGGTCGCGCCGGCGATACCTGCGATCTTCAGGAAATCGCGGCGGCTGACTGCTTTGCCTTCGAGCAGACCGCCCTGGTCCTCATCCTTCGTTTGCTGTGATTTGTCCACCATGTGCCCCTTCCCTCCTACGATTGCGTTTCGTGCGGGGTCTTGACGGCCATCAGGTACTCCTGAGTGACCGCCACTACCTGGGGCTCGGAGTGGTCGCAGAAGTTCTCCTCATCCGCGTACATAATCTCCCGCTGTGGCCCCATGACGTCTTTCTTCATGTCCTCGATGCTGTCGAAGTAGAGTTCCACCATCCCATCGAAAGGCGGCTCCGGCCCCTCGACCCCGTCCAGTACAAAACTCGCCACTATCTTGCGGACCGGGTTCTTCTCAACGTTCTCCTGCTCGAGCTTAATGTGCTTGGTCAGCCAGTACTCTTTGAACTGCTCCCGTGTAAGATCCTTGCGCCTTTTGATGAGGATGACCGCTTTGACCACGCTACATGCCTCTCCTTCCGCTCTCTCGCCGTCCGCTAGCCCCACATATGCATGCCGCAGGCGGCCACGATGGTCTGGCCGGTGATGGCGCTCGACTCGTCGGAGGCCAGGAACACGGCGGTGTTGCCCAGTTCGTACTCTTCGGTGGGGCGTCCCAGGGAGTACTGCTTCATCTCCAGCTTGATCATCTCTTCGAGACCGATGCCCCGGGCGTCGGCTCGGCCCTGCATGACCCGCACGAACCGAGGGCCCCTCACGGCGCCGGCCGAGATGCAGTTCACGCGGATGCCGTGAGGACCGCCTTCGCGGGCCAGGGTCTCGGTGAGGCCGATGACGCCCATCTTGGCGCAGCAGTATCCGGCACGCATGGGGTATCCGGAGCGACCGTCGCCGGACCGGCCGCCTTCGGCGCCGATGTTGATGATGATGCCGCCCTTGGCCGCCGGCACCATGTACTTGAGCACTTCCCGGGAGCAGAGCATGCTGCCGGTGAGGTCGACGCCGATGATCTCGTTCCAGTCTTCCAGCTTGAGGTCCCACGTGTAGCAGGTGGGGCCGCCGATACCGGAGTTGTTTACGAGGATGTCGATGCCTCCGCAAGCATCAACCGCTTGCTTGACGGCATCGATGACGTCTTGCTCTTTGAGGATATCCATCTGGATGGCCAGGGCCTTGCCGCCCCCGTCCACGTATCTCCTTGACGGTCGAATCCATGTTGGCTTGGTTGCGCGCGGCCAGTACCGTGGTCGCGCCTTCGGCGGCCATGGCCTTCGCGATGGCTTTGCCGATACCCGAGCCGCCACCGGTGATGAACGCTACTTTGCCTTTCAGTCGCTCTGCCATCTCTTATGTGCTCCCTTTCCTTGTGCTTTGGCTTCGCCGCTCATAAGCGCACTAGACCACGAATATCTCCTGCGCCGACGTGTGGATCTTCTCTGCTCCGCTCTTTCCGATTATGAAGTTGTCACAGACGATGGCCCACACCGTCGGCGGCTTGACGATGGAAGGATGCACCGCGATGTTCATCCCTTCCTTCAAGCTCCAGGTCTCATCCGGACGGATGTTGGGACGCTCTACCAACGGGGTGCCTTGGCCGTGGGCGATGGAACGAGCAGGAGGCACGTATCCGGCCGCAACCATAGCGGCCACGGCTTCGTCCCAGATGTCTTTGGGCTGGGCCCCAGGCACGAACCTGGAAGCGATCAGCTTCTGAACGGCCTTAGCGGTGGCAAAGGCGTCTTTCAAATCCTGGCTCGGCTCGACCCCTACCATGTAGAGACGCATGACCTCGCAATAGTAGCCGCCGGGCCCGTTCACCTCGATGAGCACCGAGACCTGGTCACCCTTCTGGATCACCCGGTTTTGGAAGCGGGGGACGTCGAAAGGCACCATCGTGCCCAGCGGGCCGGAGTTCACCTGCACGAGACCCCTCTCGCTGCCGTGGGCCGACAGGAAGAAGTGGGCGTGCGCATAGACCTCGTAGTCGTGCATCCCGGGCTTGATCACGCCACGCAGATACTCTATGGCCCCGTCCTGAAGAGCGGCGGTGTCTTTGAGGAGGCCGATCTCCTCGGGGCTCTTGATCACCTTGATGGCGTCCACCCACTCGGTGGCATCCACGAACGTCGCATCCGGCAGGTTCTCGCGTAGGTAGTCAGCGAAGGTCATGGGGATGAAGGTCGGCTCCACCCAGGCGATCGTGGCCTTGGGCTTCTCTTTGAGGACGTCCACCGCGAGCTTCGCGTCGTAGAGGGCGGTGTAAGGCATGGTGGCGAAGTAGACGTCGCCCAGGCGGTTCTTGATGCCGCGGGCGAAGAAGGCCGGCGGAAAGACCTGCTGCGCCGGAGGGGCCGCTCCGCAGTTGATCACAGTCATGTCATCGTTAGCAGGGAAGATCACGGTCATGGGGAACTGATGCCGGGCCGTGTAGTCCGTGAACCAGCGCAGCATCCCGCCCATGTACTCTTCCGAGTTCTGCATGACCAGATAATCGATCCCCCGCTCGCGCATCCCGGCCCGCACTGTGCTCCACCGGCGCTCGAGCTCCGGCGTAGAGATGCTCTTGCTTAAGCGTTCCATGGGATCTGACATCTGGGGCTCCGTTTCTCTGGAGATCTCTCTCGCATTCATAAGATCCAAATGCTATATTCCTCAAGGTGTTCAATATTTGGACAGAGATGTTCTATTATTGAGCCAAACCTATCACCGGCTGGGGGGCGTGTCAACCGAGCTACGGCTAGTGCAGGCATAGGGTGAACGACAAAACGCATGAATCGAAGAGACAGGCTGTTGAAGACGGCACCGGGACTCTAACTCGAACCGGAGCGGCCAATGGTCCGCAATCCCTGACGCTGAAGAAGGGCCTTCAGATCCTCGGTCTCTTCGACGTCGAGAATCCGCAGTGGGCGTTCGCCGACATCTGGAAACGCGCGGGTATCTCGCGTCCCACGGCGTTCCGTCTCGTGAAGACGCTCGAAGACCTCAACTACCTTTCATACGATCCGCAGACCGGCAGATACCACCTCGGTGTGAGCATGCTGAGGGCCACTTACCTCATGTTGTCCCATACTGAGATGGCCCGTATCGCCCACCCTCATATGCTCGAGCTCGCGGAACTGAGCACCGAGACGGTCGTCCTCGCCGTGTGGACAGGACAGGCGGCGATGATCATCGACAGGGTCGCCACGTCGCGCCCATTCAAGCCCGATAGCACGTTGGGCACATTCATGCCGACCCTGGCCAACGTGCACACTAGAGTGTTCCTCGCCTTCGGCCCGGAGAGCATGCGGGTGGCTGCGCTCGCCAAGCCCCCTGAGCGACGCACCGAGTTCACCATCACCGATCCGGTGAAGCTTGCTGACGAGCTCGCGCGCATAGCGCGTGAGGGAGTGGCGTACGGCATGGAGGAGTGGAACCTGGGGATGTGCGCGGTGGCTGCGCCGGTGTTTGATTCGGCCAAAGAGGTGCGCGCCTGTCTGGCGGTCGTCGCACCCGTCGAAAGATTCGGCCCTGAAGAGCGGGTCCGTTATGCCGCGGCAGTCAGGGCGTCGGCGGCGGCCATGTCTCGCCAGCTCGGCTGCCGACTAGATCCGATTCACTAGTTGGGGCTCGCCGCAGGTGAGACGTGGGGCGACCTCAAGCATCAATCAGGCATCCTCAGCGCTTGTCCATGCGAGTTTGGCACTTCTTCCGGCCTTCGAGCCCCCGGGGCTTTCGCCGGGGGTAGGTGTCTGATACAAATGTCCTGCCCATGAACGCATGTAACCCTCATTGCTGTGAAGTAGGCCCCCGCTCCTTGCGAAGGGACCTCATCGGTGCCTGAGTCGCTGGCCGTGAGCGGGGAGCTTCAGAGACGCCGCTGGCGCGCACTTGCGATAGCCTCTATCGGCACCTTCATGGTCCCGCTGGATGCCAGTATCGTCGCCGTGGCTCTGCCGGCCATGGGCCCGCCTCTTCATCTCAGCTACACACAGGCCTTGTGGGTGCAGGCCGCGTATCTGCTGGTCACCAGCGTGCTCCTTATCCCTGTGGGACGGATCACCGATTCCAGGGGACTTGTGCGCTACTACTTGCTCGGGACGACCATTTTCGGCTTGGGCTCTGCGGCAGCGGCGCTTGCTCCGAGTGGGAGCTTTCTGATCGTCGCGCGTTGCATCCAAGGGGTCGGCGGCGCCTTCATCTTCTCCACGTCTGCGGCTATCGTGACCTCCGTCTTCCCGGCCAAAGAACGCGGCCGAGCATTGGGCCTCAATGTGATGGCCACGTATGTCGGCCTGACCGCGGGACCTCCCATCGGCGGGCTGATCGTTTCGCACGCCAGTTGGCGTTGGATCTTCCTCATCAACGTACCCATCGCGATCATCACTCTGCTTGTGGGCTGGGTGCTTGTCGGAGCCGAGCGAAGGGACCGGGAAGCCGCGCGTTCTCTGAGTGGCCGCGGAGGCGGGGGGCGGGACGCCGCTGCGGACGGCGAGGCGGGTCGATTTCTTGGGAGCGGGGCTCTTGGGCGCTTTGCTCGTGGCCCTTTTCATACCCTTGACCTTCTCGCCTTTCTGGGGTTGGCACAGCGCGAAGACCATCGGCCTGCTGGTGCTGGCAGTGTTGTTCCTGATCGCGTTCATCGTCACCGAGAAGCGGACCCGAGATCCTGTCTTCGACCTCGACCTTCTCCGCCATAACCGAACGTTCGCGGCTGCCAACTCGGCTGTCTTCCTGAACTATGTGGCCGTGTTCGCCGTGACCACGCTTACTGCCGTATTCCTCCAGGTGGTTCACGGCCTCTCCCCTCAGAGGGCGGGGCTTATCCTGCTCGCGCAGCCAGTACTCATGGCTGCCCTCTCCCCCTTTACCGGCCGCCTCTCGGATCGCGTAGGGTCACGCCTTCTCGCGAGCGCTGGGATGGTTCTCATTGCCGGCGGAATGGTCCAACTGGGCTTTCTCTCCACCTCGCTGGGTCGTGCGCTGATCGCGTTGGGCACGATCGGCGTGGGTATGTCGTTGTTCAGTGCACCCAACATATCCGCGATCATGGGCTCCGTGGAACGCTCGCAGTTGAGCGTGGCTTCGGGCTTCCTCAGCACCATGCGCTTCACAGGCCAGGGCATCTCGATAGCGGTGCTCGGTGCCATCGCCGCGGCGAGTCTGGGTGCTGAAGGGGGACGGGTCATACTTGCTGGGCGAGGCGGCCAGCAAGAGCAGCGCCGCCTTCTTTGCCGACGGCTACCACCTGGCGATGTTCGTAGGCGCGGGGCTCGCGTTCGTGGGAGCGGCGATCTCTCTTCTTGCCAAGCCGGCCGCCAAGGCACCGGGATAGCAGACGCGGAAGACGTTGCGAAGGCGCGGCGAGGTGCGCGCCTACCCGAAGGCCGTTCGTCCGGCGAACCAACCACGATTCTTGATATGTTTGCTGCACAAGCTCGGGCGGTGGACGACGAGCGATAGGTCTCTTCAAACTTGACTGTCAAGGCGGTGCTCGACGTGTACACTCTGCGGCTGTACCAAGATCTCTTCGCGCCCAACGCGGCATCGGTTCCGGATCTCGAGGCCCAGCACAGCATCTTGTATGTGCATGAGGGCTCGGCGATAGTCAACGGGCAACTCCTGGAGAAGGACAGCGCCGTCTACTGCCGCGACGTGATGCCGGTGACGGCCGGGCCGGACGGAGGCTCGATCTGGCGCTGGGAGCTCGTGCGGTCGACCGAGCCGAACAATCTGGCCAGGGGTGAGGGTATACGCTCTCGCCTGCGTATGTCCCGCCACATCAGGATGTTTCAGCTCGTGCCCACCTCCAAATGGCTGTTCCGGCTGGACTCCATCATGAACAACCAGGGCAGCACCGGCCTCCACTCTCATCCTGGTTCGGGGATCCGCTGCATGATCGAAGGACATCTCCGCGTCGAATCCGAGAAAGGCGAGTGCGCCGACAGCTGGAAGCCTGGTGACCCCTGGTACGAAGAGGGCAGCTATCCTCTCGTCTCCACCTCAGACCCGGGGGAAACGGCGACTTTCCTCCGCGGCATGGTCCTGCCCCCCGAATACGCCAGGTACCCAGACACCGCCGTTTGGATCGAGGGCACCAAATCCTGCAAGTCGGATTGGAAGAGCTACGTGCAGAGCGTAGTCACGCTGCTTTAGGCGAAGAGTGGGAGCCCGTACCGGGACGCGCGGCAAGCCCGCGCGTCGACCCTAGGATTTCCGCCGCATCAGACAGTCCCTCTTGGTATTCCAACACTTGTTGGGTGCCGCGTGACCGGCCTCGGCGCGCCTACTTGTATACGCGGCAGAGGGTACCCCGCAACGGCACTGAACCGCAGATCGCCTCTCGGGGCTGGTCCATGTCGAGCACGACGTTGACATTGGAATCGAAGCACCCGTGCTCGGGACCCGGCCGCTCAGGGAACCACCAACCGTATGAGGCGCTCACCACTCGGGGATCCACGCTGTCCGTGACCCGAGCCTTGAGCGTCACTCTTACGCCTCGCACTCTGGCCGTCTCGAGCCAGACCCAATCCCCCTCAGCAACACCCAACCTCCGCGCCGTCTCGGGATGGATGTCCAACTCGGGATCCGGGCGGTGATCCCTAAGTGTCTGCACCTGTCTGCCTTCGGAGGTCATGTACTCGATCTGCCGGGCACCGGTGATGAGAATCAGTGGATACTCCTTGGCCAACTCGGGCGTGCTTGCCTCGCTCTCCGGGGGCTCGACGAATCCAGGAAGCGGGTCGTAGCCGAAGTCCTCCAGACGACTGGCGCGGAGTTCCACCTTACCTGACCGCGTATCGAAGCCACTCGTCTCATATTTCTTGTAGACGCGAGGGCTCTGGAAGTAACCGATGCGTTTGAGGTCGGCGAACGTGAGGCCCATGCCTTTGACCATCCAGTCGTAGCACTCAGCGGGGCTATCCCAAGGGATCCTCTCCCTGTCCGCCCACGGGATGCGCTTGACCAGCTCGATCACGATGCGCAGGTCGTCCCACGCCTCGCCCAGCGGCTCTACGCACTTCTGGCGAGTCGCTATGTAATCCGTGTAGCCGTCGTCGCAAAGCTCGTCGCGCTCTAGCCACGTCGTCGCCGGAAGCACCCAGTCCGCCAGTTCGGCGGTGGGGGTCATGAAGTAGTCGGCCACCACCAGCAGGTCCAATTTCAACAACGCGTCCCGGAAGCGCTGCACGTCCATCGTGTTGACCAGCGGATTGCCCCCCGAACAATAAAGAGCCTTGAGCGGGTACGGTCGACCTTCGCTCATAGCCTCCATCGCCAGCCCCGGATGTACGAAGATGAGGGTCGGCCCTCCGCAGAATCTACCCTTCGAACTCGATATCAACGGGAACACATCGGCGCCGATGCGTCGGTCCTCGACCTCTGGCGGAGGCTTGGTGATGCCACCGCCGGACAACATGCCGGTGGGCCAATACCCGGCGATCTTGGGTGGCAATAGGTTACCGCCCTTCACGTCGATGTTTCCGGTGATCGCGATGAGATCGATTATCGCGCGGCTGCTCTGGGTGGAATTGATGTTCTGATCCATGGCCACCCGGTGATGAGCCACGGCGGGTTTCGTGGTGGCATAAAGCACCGCAGCCTCGATGATCTTCTCGGCGGGAAGCCAGGTCAACTCCGCGACCCGCTCGACCGGGAACTCACCGGCTCGTTTCGCGAGGTCGTCGAAGCCGACGCACCACTTCTCTACGAATTCACGGTCGAAGAGACCGCGCTCGATGATGATATTGATCATGCCCATGACCAGGGCGGCGTCGGTACCAGGCCGGATCTGCAGCCAGATATCGGCGTCCTCCGCCAGCTTGGTCCTGCGGGGGTCCACAACGATCAGTTTCGCTCCCGCGATCCTCCCACGCAGCAGATCTCTTCCCCTGGGCGGATGCGACACCAACGGATTGCCTCCGATGATAAGGATGCAACCGGCGTTCTCGTAATCGGGGCCTTTCTCCATGGTGATCGAGGTGCCGATGGTGACATTCTCCGCAAGGAGCGAGGGGGCGTAGCAGATGTGAAGATCGACGCTGATGGCGTTTGGACTCCCAAGCGCATATGGCAGGATCGAGGCACACCCACCCGCTCGAGGGCCGGTGCCCCTCATCGCCGAGATGGCCTCAGCCCCATAGCCATCCTTTACAGCGGTGAGCCCCGAGGCAATACCGTCGAGCGCGGTCTCCCACGAAACTCTCTCCCACTTCCCCTCGCCTCGCTCGCCAACCCTTCTTAGCGGATAGAGCAGCCTATCGGGATGGTAGAGGCGCTCGTGCTCAGCCTTGCCTTTGATGCAAATATAGCCCTTGTTGTTGGGATGGTCGCGATCGCCTTGGATCCGGAGAACCCGGCCGTCCTCCACATGAACCAGTACTCCACATTCGGCATGGCACGCTTGGCATACCGTCCTGATGATGTGTGCGCTCACTATTCGGACACCGCGTTTCTATTGTTGGGCAATGCCACGCACGTTACCATCGGCCGGTCGGCACTGTCAACGAATTCGCGGGGGGCACCTCACCCCTGGAGCGCCGGTCATCCTAACCGCCGGCTTCACGACCAGGTTAGAGGCCGGGGCGCGTGACGCGCCCCGGCCGACCCGAAGGAGGGTCCAATCGAACAGAAGAAGAACTGAGTCACACCGCCCGGCCGGCGACGAAACCGGCGGCGATGGCATCCATGATCAGGTGAGGCTCGTTGCAGTCGCCTATGGCGTGGATCTCTGGCGCTTTACCCTTCAGCGCGTCCGCCAGGCTGGTGTCCGGCTTAAGAGGCAGCGTCACTAGTACGGTATCGGCCTCGATGGTCCGACGACTTCCGTCCTTATTGGTGACCACCAGGCCTTGATCGGTCACCGCTTCGTACCTCACCTCAGTGAGGACCTCGACGCCCTTCTTGGCAAACCAGGGCAGAAGCAGGATCCGCTGCAGCATCGGGATCTCCATACCCACTTGATCGGTCTGCTCGGCGATGACCACCTTCCTTCCCCGCTTGACGAGGAACTCGGCCGTCTCGCAACCCTGGATGCCGCCCCCGATCACGGCGACCTTCTTCCCTACAGGCAGCCACATCTTGGTTACCCGACCCAGTCGCTTCGGCCCAAGCAGTTTGAGCGCCAGCTTGGCCCGCTCGCGCAGCTCGGCGCCCGATAGTACGTTCTTCCCGTCTATCCCCGGGATGTCGATGGTGCTCGGCACGCCGCCGACGGCGAGCATGATGACGTCCGGCTTCACCTTGTCGGCAAGCTCTGGCGAGAACTCTTTGCCGAGCTCCAACTTGACACCCAGCTTCGTCAATTGATCTTCGAACCACCTGACCAGGTCGGTGAAGTCGAAGATCTCGGTCCCCTTGACCAGGGCGGCCATATTGACCAGTCCGCCAAGCCGCGATTCTTTTTCGTACAGCGTGACGGCATGGCCTCTCATGGCGCTCACCCTGGCAGCCTCCATGCCGGCCGGGCCGCCACCAACGACTACAACATTCTTGCGCTGCGCCGCAGGCGCGAACTCGCTTTCGCAGCCTCGTCCGATGGAAGCGTTCACCATGCAGGCGAGCCCGTCGTACTCGGCCATCCGCGTTTCGCACGTGATACAGGCCGTGCACGGACGGATATCGTCCGCTTTGCCCGATGCCACCTTATTGGGATAGTCGGGATCGGCGAGCAAGCGCCGTCCCATAAGGATGAAATCGGCCTTCCCAGCCTCGAGTATCTCCTCGCCGATCTCCGCGTCCAGCCTGCCCACTGCTGAGACCGGGACAGACACCACTTTCTTGATAGCTTCCGACAACGGGGCCACGGCCCAGCCGGGGGCCACAGTCATCGTCTGGAGCTCCTTCAACATGGGCTTGGGCGGCTCCGGGTAGAACACCTGCTCCGCCGTCGCGATGCGCCAGTAATCGTTGTAGCCGTCCGCCGTCACGTTGAAGTAGTCGGCTCCGGCCGCTTCGATCATCTTCGCGAATTCCTGGGCTTCTTGCATCGTCGTGCCGAGAGGATCGCCGAACTCAGCTCCCTTGAGCTTCATCCCGAGTATGAAGTCGTCGCCTACGCGTTCACGGCACAACCGCATGATCTCGCACACGAAACGGCATCTGTCCTCAAGGCTGTTCCAGCCATACTCGTCCTCGCGGTGGTTATAGACGCGGGACAGGAAGCTATTGATGAGGTAGTAGTGGTCGCCGTGCAGCTCGATGCCGTCGAATCCGGCAGCCTTGGCCCGGACTGCCGCATCCGCGTAGCGGACGATGATGTCCTTGATCTCCGGGACGGTGAGAGCTCGGACCTTCCAGGGGAGACCGAGGAAGAGCTTCTGCATCTCCTCTTCGCTCAGAGCGGACGGAACATGCGCCTCATAGTCGAGATGCTGCCCGTTGGGCGGGAAGTAGGCGTTCGGCCCGAGGTGGTTTATCTGGAGGATGATGGGGCAGCCGTGTTTGTGCGCAGCGTCCGCTATTCTGGCCAGTCCGGGGATGAAGCGATCGTGGAATATGGCGAGGCTGCCCTCTCGGTAGCCCTCCTCGTCCACGATCGTCTGCTCTACGATGATGCCGCCGACCCCGCCCTTTGCCAGGGCTCCATAGAAGTCGACACTGTCCTGCGTGACGGTCCCATCTGTGAAGTCCGCAAAGTTCATGTCTTGCGGCGTCTTGACCAGACGGTTCCTGAACTTGACCCCCCGTATTTGCATCGGTTCGAACAGCTTCTCAAAGCCTTTCACGTCCGCCATTACCCTTCTCTCCTTACCTTCGACCACGCGTTCGTCGTTGCCGGATCGTCATGTGTCGCCGCCGCGATGCCTACCACATGCTACCGCCGCCTTCTACAAGGAGCGTCTGGCACGTGATCATGTCGCTGTCTTCCGACGCGAGGAAGACCGCCGGCCCGGCCATGTCTTCCGCGACTACATTCCGCTCTTTCAGGGCCTGCGCGTTCCTGCGTATCTCGAGGAACTCCGGTGTCTCTGAAATCAGATCCAGAGCGGCTTCGGTCATCGCGAACCCAGGCGAGATCGTGTTCACGCGGATGCCGAACTCGCCCAGTTCCTTGCCCAGCCCTCTCGTGAAGCCTATGACTCCACCCTTGCTCGAGATGTAATGGATGAAGCCTGGGATCCCCTCGAAGAAGCTGGTGGAGCCGAGGTTGATGATCTTGCCGTAACCCTGCGGCTTCATGTAGGGAAAGACCGCGCGAGCGCAGAACCACTGTCCCTTGAGGTTGACCGAGTGCATGTGGTCCCACTCTTCGGGAGTCCACTCGTTGAAGGCTTTCCAGCCGGTCTTCGCCATCTCGCCTTTAAAAGCAGCGGCATTGTTCACGAGGATGTCGATCTTGCCGTTCCAGGCTTCCGCAACTTGTTTTGCCATTGCCTCACATTGCGCGAGATCGGTCACGTCGCACGCCACGGCGATCACCGTCCCGCCCCCGTCCTTGATTTCCGCGGCCAGCACGGCCGCACCGGCCGCGTCGATGTCCGCCACCGCCACCTTGGCCCCCTCCTCCGCGAAACGGATGGAGATGGCTCGGCCGATACTGTTGGTGCCTGCACCGCCCGTAACGACGGCCACTTTGCCCCTGAGTCTTTGCGCAGTCTCTGGCTTCAGCTTCATTTCTTACCTCCCTGGCTGCAGGACGCAGATTGATATGCATATAGATGAATGCCACAGGCGGCTTTGTAGCCGACGCAGCGTTTCCTGCTCCCTTACATGCCCATTGCCGCGTCGAAGGCCTCGTGAATAGAGTCGTACAGGATCCTCGGCCGCAGGACGTCACCGACGACGTGGACCTCAGGCGCCAGTCCCTTGAGCTCTTCCACCGTCTTCCCGCGGGGCTTGACTCCGAGCGCCTGGACTATCGTATCCGCCAGTATCTCGGCGCGCTCACCATCGGCACCTACCACGGTCACCGCGCCATCCTTCACCGCTTCCACCGTGGTATCGAGCCGGACATCCACCTTGTCTCTTCCAAGGAACTCCAGGAGCATCGTGCGGTTGCACGGGTTGAAATCCGCGGCCAGTTCCGACTTCATTTCCACGATCGTCACCTGCTTGCCCTGCCCCGCGAGGAAGAGAGCGGTCTCACACCCTGTGGTGCCACCTCCCAAGATGACCACCCGCTGCCCCGTTGGAGCCCCGGCTGTGACCGCTCCGGCCCAAACCGCCCGGTCCTTGCTCAGACCTGGGATCGAAGGCCAGAACGGCTCCGCTCCAACTGCAATGACCAACTCGTCCGGAGCCTCAGCTTTCACCGCCGCGGCATCCGCATGAGCCCCCAGCCGGACATCGATGGCCGAGTCCTTTACCTGCTTCGTCATGTAGTCGAGCAGCCTCTTCGCATCGAGCTTGAAGGGTAGCCCCGAAAAGGCCTTGAGGTTGCCCCCGAGCTTGTCTTCTTCCTCGAAGAGAACCACCGTATGACCACGTTCAGCGGCCACCAGAGCAGCCTCCATACCGGCCGGGCCGCCTCCGACCACCACGACCTTCTTCTTGCTGCGTGCCGGCGGATATGTGAAGTAGTAGTCCTCCTGCCCCGCGACCGGGTTCACACTGCACCTCACCGGGAGGATGTGGCCCACCCGCATGGTGCACTCGTTACAGCGAATGCAGGGTCTGATGTCCGCGCTTCGACCCTTCATGGTCTTCTTGGGCAGAGCGGGATCGGCGATCAACGGTCGGCAAAGTGCCACCATATCTGCCTTGCCGTCAGCGATCAGTTGGCCGCCGAATTCCAGGTGTGGGATGGCGCCCACGACAGCCACGGGCTTCTTCACCGCCCGCTTGATCTCCGCCGTCCGCTCCGCATTCTCCCCGTACTCCAGATAGTCGGCGCACAACGTGTACGGATAGGTGGTCGGGTCGCTGATCATGCCGCTCGAAACCTGGAAGGCATCTACCTCGTCGTCCATGATCTTCGCAAACTCGATGGCTTCCGGGAGCTCGAGTCCGCCCGGGACTAGGTCGGTCGCGCTGAAACGGTATTCGATGGGAAAATCTTGCCCGCAGACTTCCTTGATCCTGCGGCACACCATCATGGGAAAGCGCGCCCGGTTCCGGATGCTCCCGCCGTACTCGTCGGTCCGCTGGTTGGCCAGCGGAGAGATGAACTGAGCGAGCAGCCAGCCGTGACCGCCGTGTACCATGACCATGTCGAAGCCCGCGTTCTTCGCCCGGAGTGCGGCCGCGGCGTAGTTGTCCGCCACATGGTCCATCATCTCGGGCGTCATCTCTTCTACCACGACTTCGTCGCGCCGCCGGTCCTCAGCGAACTTGCCGCGCATGCCCGACGGCCCGATGGGGTTGCCTTCGATGAGGTCGGGGATGGCCTGGCGTCCTCCATGTTGAAGCTGTATCGAGGCGATAGCCCCGCCCCGCTTAATCGCATCCGCCAGGTTGCTGAGACCGGGTACCACCCATTCCCGGCCGAGGTTGACACCCGCGGCCTGAGTGAAGGCTTTCTCCCAATCGATCGGGCTCTCGCCCACAGTCACGATCCCGGCTCCGCCTTGGGCTTGAGCTCGGTGGAACTCGATCAGCTCCGGTCCGACTGACTGGTCGGCTCGCGCAAGGGCGACCACCGTCGGGGCCGCTTCTATCCGATTCTTAGCGGTAAGCTTTCCTATCTTGATTGGTTCCCACACCGCTTCCCAATTGGCCATCTTCGAACCCCCTCCCCAAACGATTGTTCAAGACTTTTCCCGAATCTGCTCTTGACTCTATGCCGAAAGTGTCTCACCACCACCCCCCAGAACCCCAAGGAATTTATGGGCCGCGGTCGCCGCGGCCCGGGGAGGGTTGCGGGTCATCGTTCCCCAAGAACTGAAAGCCATTCTCACGCTCGGACCGACCGTAACAACACGCCGAATCGATCCCTGCCGGCGCCCCCCTTTCACTCCCCACCAGGAGCAGCAGCTTTGGAGGTCCGCACCCTATCCTCCACATCTCCCGATTACGGCGAGGGTCCAAAGCGCCGAACGGAGTGAGCGCTCCGTCCGTGCCATCACCCTACAATCTCGGCCTTTCAGTGTCAAGCGTCCGATGGTCACATCAAGGCACAGGCCCGACGCGTTTCGAGGGTGCTTTTCGCTCACTACCGCGTGTTTCGTAGTAACATCGGTCTCATCCCGAACACGAGATCCTGCGGAGCGGCGCCCGCCGAACCGTCGAGAGAGGCGCATGTTGTCAGAAAAGACGACAAAAGTTGTGCGACTGCCGGCCGCGGAACGGCGCAAGCAGATCGTCGACGCGGTGGTCCAGGTGGTCTCTGAGCACGGCCTCCCTGGAGCGACAACCGCGAGGATCGCCGACGCCGCCGGCGTAGGGCCAGGCACGCTGTACCGGTACTTTTCGAGCCAGGACGAGATGTTCTTGACGGCGCTGGAAGCCGTCTACCAGCAGATCATGCGGCCCTGGTTCGAGAGTCCGGAGAAGGATGCCCTGGCCAGGATCAGGGCCGTTGCGAGACACCACTCGCACGTCATGGCCACGGACGGCGGCGGTTTCGCGGTCCCCTGGGTGGAATTCATCGCCGGTGCTCCGCAGACCGGGTTGCGCGACGCCGTCGCCGATGCCCAAAGACGGGCCTACAAGGTGGTCGAATCGGTCATCGACGAGGGCAAGGCCCAGGGCAGCATCCGCCCAGACGTAGACACGCAACAACTCAGCTATGAATTCCTATGTTTCGCCTGGGGTGAGAACGTGAGCGTCCTGATGGGTCTCACCGAATTCTTGGGCCAGGGACACTCCATACGGATGCTCGACCGCGCCCTCGACGACGCCGCGACCCGTCCGCCGGGAGCCGTAGAGGAATAACGTCCCGCCCCTCGCGGGCGAGGCCCGGCGCGCAACAACAAGCCCCGCGCCCGCCTCGCCGCTATCGGTTGCAGCGCGATAGGTCGGTTACGGCAAGACCACCGTCGCGTCGATCTCCAGAAGCCAATCCGGCCGAACGAGTCTTGCCACTTGAACGGTCGTGCTCGGCACCGGTTGCGAGAAACGTTTGTACTTCTGCTCTTCGATGCTCAGAAGGATGGCATCGACGTCGACGCAGTACACGGTCAGCTTCACCACGTTCTCGAATCCAGCGTCGACGGAGGCCAAGGCCTTCTCAAGGTTCTCGAACACCTGGCGAGCCTGGGCCTCGGGATCCCCCACCCCCACGGTGTTCCCGTTCTCATCCACAGAACTCTGGCCGGCTATGAAGACCTGGCTGCCGGACCTCAGCACCTGGCCGAACTTGGGTCGAGGGTCCCAAAGCCCTTTGGGCTGAATGATCTCGCTCATGCGAATCTCCTTTTGTGCGGTCCTGGCGCATACCGTGGGACCGGTGCTCAGCAATCCCAGAAGCCCGGCCCTTGGTAATCGAGGACCATCCGGCTGTTTTCGATCGCGGCGGACGAGGCAGGTGCGTACAGACCTTTTCGACTGATCCAGCACGAGCCAGCCGCCCGCAGGGCGACGAGGGTTTCCACCAGTTTGATGGCGTTGCCGTAGACGTCCGCGATCGGGACCCCGTCTACCTGGGTCAGACCGTTCGGGTACTCGGCCTCCGCTCCCGGGGCGAAGCGCAACGCCGGAGCTACAAGACCGCAACCGGGAATGAGCACTTCGGCCCCATCGGCGATCAGTTCTCTGGCGACTGACTTGAAGGCCTCGATCGCACCACGGGCATCGACCATCGCTTTCTCTTGTTCGCTTCCCGGTTCTGACATACAACGCACGCCGGCACAGCGATCAGCGAGCCCATACTTGACCACGTTCTCCTCGGTCGTGTGAACGCTGTACGGCGAGATAGTGACCACGCCGAACTTCCGTCCCATCAGTCCGGCCAAGACCATGGACGACTCCCCAAACCCCACCACGGGGATGTCCACCGCCTGCCGGATGTCCCACAGCATCGGATCGTGGAAGCAGGCGATCAGCGCGCCGTCGAATCCCTCTCGCTCGGCTTGAACGACGGCATGGAAGATCTCACTATCGGCCAGATGGTGGAGATAGCTGTGCATCTCCCCGTCCAGACCGGTCAGACCGCGCCGTGGAAAACGGAAGACAAGCTCGGTGTCCGGCTGTTTCACCGGGTCGAAGCTCTTGTGCCATGTCTCGACCGCAACGGACTTGAAGAACCGGCCGCCTTCGCTGTCTTCTTCCCCAGCCGCGACATTTGCTACGAGAATCCTCATCTCAGGGACCTCCGGTCCGCTTTCACGTAACCCGACCATTCAACAAAGGTCCGGCAACCCCGCTCCCCACTGGTATGCGGGGCTGCCACATCGCCTTTTCGTTCGGCTGCCGAAGCCAGGCTCGAGAATCTACGTCCTTGCCGGTTGCGTTTCCTGCATCTGCCGATCGGCGCGCAAGTAGTAGACCGAGGTCGAGCGCAGTCGTATCTTCTCCCGCCACAAGATCTGACTGACTTCGCTGTTGGGATCGTCGAGATCGCCGAATGTCCGCGCGACCGTGGGGCAGTTGGCCACGCAGGCCGGCTCCAGGCCCTCTTCCAACCGCGCCTGGCAGAAGTCGCATTTCTCCACGGTCCCCACCGTGTGATTGCGGTAGCCCTGCTCTTCGTACGGGGTCCGGCCCTCGCCTGGGTAGTAGTCGCGGATCTCGTCCAGATAGTAGCGGGCGTCATACGGACAGGCGTGCATGCACAGTTGGCAGCCTATGCATTTCTCGGCATCGATCGCCACGATGCCGTCTTCCTTCCGCTTGTTCGTCGCCCCCGACGGACACACTTCAATGCAGAACGGCTTTTCGCAGTGATTGCAGAGCATGGGGATGTAGATGTTCTGCGTATTCGGGTATTCGCCCTTTTCGCTGCGCTTCGCCCACGAGAACAACACACCAGGCGGCGTGGCGTTCTCTGTCTTGCATGCGATGACACAGGCGTAACAGGCCACGCACCGTCTGAAGATCTATCACCATTCCGTAGCGCATAGAGTCAGCGTCTCCTTTCCCCTACACCGAGACCGCGGGCCGGCCTTCAGAGTAAGGCCCTTCCACCTTGGTGAGCTTGACTTTCACACACATGTCATAGTTGAAGCTGACTCCGTCCACGTATCTCGGACCTGGATCGAGCAGTGCTGTAAAACTCACGCCCTTCCCCGGCTGACAGGCAAGAGGCAATCCGGGCGCCCAGTGCCCCCCATGGCCGGAGACAGCCAAGGATCCCGGATGAAGAGTCCCGGTGAGCTTCACCACACCTCGGACTTTCTTCCCGTTTGTGGCCGACTCTAGCTCGACCCAGTCTCCATCCTTGAGGCCCTTCTTCCGAGCCGTCTGGCTGTTTATGTTGATCGCGTTCGCTATCTCGTCGATGGCCGATATCTCGTCCAGCCAGGCCCGGTTACCCGTGTGAGTGTGCGCGTGGAAATTGATCTTCCCGTAGAACACGTCGAGATCGAAATCTGGCCGCGTTTCCTCGTGGTGCGGGCAGGGCTTCCAGTCAGGGTAGGGTTGGAAGTCATCCGTCTCGAAGTCGGAGAACAGGCCGGTCTCGTCCTTGATACGCCGTATGTCTTCCCCAATGCCCAGCAGATGCTCGAAATAGATCGGGGTGCGCGCCTTGACGAACGGCTCCCAATAAACCTCTTCCGTCTTTTTCGGCCAGGTGAGGACCCCATTCTCCTTGAACCACTCCAGACCGAACTTGTCCCCGAACCACGACTTATGGCGGCGATCGACGATCTCGTCGAAGGTGTATTTCTTGTCCAGCTCCAACGTGTGCGCCCCTGCCATCTCGAAGGTGGCGTTCATCACCGCATAGAGGTCCGGCAGCATCCCCGCCCGCTCCGCCAGGTCCAGAATCACTTCGGTGGCCGACCGGCGCTCAAACGCGGGCTCAACTGCCTGCTGCCGCAGGACGAACACCCAGCTGTCGGTGGGAAGACCGTTCGCGCGCCAGTCCGCCTGGATGTCGGTGCGCTCCAAGCCCATGGCATCCGGCAGGACTATGTCTGCGAGTTCCGTGGACTCGTCCAGGAAGATGTTGAAGTTGACGGTGAAGACGTTTTTGAGGAACTCTTCCACCACCTGATGATCGACCGTGCTGAACAGGATGTTGCTGGCCAGCATCATGCAGAACTCAGGCTTGTAGTCGATCCCGTACTTTGCCGGGTCCTTGGAGACCAAGGGGAACCACGGGGCGCCACCGGCTGAGGTGGGACAGAGATCCTGCAGGCCGAGGGAGAGAGGCTTCTTAGGCGGAGTATTCGGCCACGGCCACCCTTCAGGTATGAGCCACGCGCCGGGAGAAACGAGGCCGTCTGGCCCTATGCTGGGGCTCCACGTGGGCTGCCCGGTCTCAGGGTGCCCGAGGCACCGTGCGTTGAAGCCCACATAGCTCCCGGGGACTGCACGCTGTCCGACCACTTGACCCAGCAGATCCAGGGTCATGCACGTCAGGGTGGCGTGCTTGTGGCACGAGGCGCCCTTCGAGAAGTAAACGGCCACAGGGCGGTAAGGCAGCTCGTGCCCGTCTAAGGTTATCGTCGACCCGATGCTGGCGGCCTCTCCGTATTCCCGTGCGATGCGCCTGATGGTGTCGGCAGGCACGTCGCTTATCTCGGCAGCCATCTCCGGCGTGTAGCTCTTGACATGTTCTTTCAGCACCGAAAAACCGGATCGGATCCTCTCTCCGTCTATCACCTGATCGAACTCGAGGCTCGGCTCGTCGACATGGGCGTCGAAAGGCTTGAGCCGTTTCTCTAGCGAATCGAAGATCTGGGGCTTTCCGTCGGCGTCCCTCAGGTAGTGGCCGTCTTCTTTCGTCAGATAGGGTCCGTTCGTGTCATGCGTCAGATACTCTCGATCGTAGATCTCATATTCATTGAGAAGCAGATTGATCATCGCGAGACCGACAGCAGCGTCGGTGCCCGGCACGATGGGATGCATCTCGTCGAAGTGAGAACCCCCCATGCCCATCCACGGATCGAAGACCACCATCTTCATCCCGCGCGCGCGTGCCTCCGCGACTTTCCGCATGTGCGCCCCGACGCCGTAATAACAGCCGCCCCCGCCCATGGGCCGGCCGAAGTCGAGGACGTACTTGCAGTAATTCAGATCCGCGCTGCCGCCCCAGGCACCGTGTGTCAGACCGCCGATAACGTGCATGCCGCTGCCGCAGTGGTTACCCGCACCGCCCACCCAAACGTTCGGGCTGCCGAAGGCCCATACGAACGGGGGCCCGACCGAGCAGTTCATCTGGTTCACCCCGATAGCCGCGACCAGCTTCTTGGGGTCGTCCGCCCGGATCTTCTTCAGTTTCTCGGCGATCGTGTCCAGTGCCTCGTCCCAGCTGATGCGCTCCCATTTGGGATCGATGCCGATGCCCTTCTCCGGATTGGTCCTTTTGACGGGGTAGTTGAGCCGGCTAGGGTCGTAAAGCGTGTCCATGGCGCTCAACCCGCGCGCACAGATGCGCCCGTGAGTCAGGGGATCCTTTGGATTCCCCTTGATCTTGGTCACCACCCCGTCTACTCTATGCACCCTGATGGGACAATAGGCGAAACAGTCGTTGCACGCGCTTTCGATCCAAACATCTTCATGTTCTACGACAGTAGTAGCCATATGCGACTCTCCTATCTTCGAAACAACCGTCCGGTAAGCACGCCGATAAGCCCCTTGACTCTCCCAATCCGTCTGGCGCCCAGCCTTATCCGCCGCCCATGACGGCGAGGAATATGAGGCGTATTAGAGCGCTGCGCCTCTTCGTTCGGCAGCAGCTCGTCGAGATTGGCAATAGACCTTCCGCTTAGATAGACCCTTACGGACCCCAGTCGGCCCGGCGCCGCATAGAGTCGCTCCCGAAAGTCCGGCCCGAATCGCTCTGCCAACTTCTCGAGAACATCCCTGAGCGGTAGCCCCGACTGTGCCGGGCAAAAGGACCTCAATCTGATTTTCCCTGACTAGGTCTCGAACCGTCCCGTACATCTCGACCTTGACTGCAATCGGGCGCAGTTCGTCGCCCATTGGCTTGAGTGGCTTGAGTTCTCCTGACACCTTCTGTTTCACCGCCCCCTTCCGTCGATCATGTGCCTTGACTTCTCCACGCACAATCACTCACCGGTGAGTGACTTGTCTATCATGCAGAGAGGCCGGTGTCAAATTCGCGGGTCGTGGTTGGTTATACTGGGCGCTTAGACTCCAAGACCAAGCGCCGAATGGGGTGCTGAAACCGTCCAGGCCGGGCAAGTGATACCCTTGGAATCATCCGAGCCGACGCGGAATCGGCTTACGGGAATATGACCGGAAATCGACCCTGAGGGAGCAGCCAGTTGACCGCGGGACCGAAACGAATGGCCGCTGCCGAGCGCAGAGAGCAAATAATCAAAGTGACACTCCGTGTCGTGGCCCGGCATGGGGTTCAGGACGCGACGAACGCCCGCATAGCCAAGGCCGCCGGAATATCCGAGAAGATGCTGTACGTCCACTTCGGGAGCAGGAAGAAGCTCCTGATCGCAGCGCTGAACGCGGCCTTCGACCAAGCTGCGTCGGTTCTGGACGCTGGGGACGACACCAACGCGGTCGACCGACTCCGTGCGGCGGGGAGAGCCAAGTGGGGAACACTCACACGGGCAAAGGATGGGAACGGATTCGTCTACCCACTCTATGAGTTCCTCGCCACCCCCCCAGAGGCCGGCTTTCGGGATCACGTACTGGCCAAACAGCAAGCAGTGCTGGACAGATTCACCGAGATCATCGAGCAAGGCATACAAGATGGAACGGTCAGGCCAGATGTGGATTCGACCCAAGTGGCGTGGGAATTGCTGGCGATCTTCATGTCCCAGGATCTCTGGTATCTCTCCGGCTTCGATGAGTCAAAGAGCACGGGGCGCTCGGCCGTCATGCTGGAGCGCCTGTTGAGGGACTCGTCCGTCGAACCTTCGGTGAGCGGGGAGACTTCTTCGGACTGAGAAGGATTGGCCCCTCCCGCTCCACTCCCATGTAGAGGGTTGGAGCCAGAGACAAAGAGCCCCGCCGGTGCGAGGCTCTTTGTCTCTGATCTCAAACCCGCCTTCACTTGGCGGTCCCTGCCGATCCCGCCGCAGGCGCGAGAAGCTGTCTAAACCGTGCGGCCAAGAGTGAAGCCGGCCGCCATCGCGTCGATGATCAGGCCGGGCTGGCTGCAGTCGCCGATCTGGTGCACCTCAGGAGCCTTGTCTTTCAGTGCTTCGAACAGCGCGACATTCGGCTTCAACGGGATGGTCACGAGTATCGTGTCGGCTTCGAGGGTCTGGGAGTGGCCGTCCTTACCGCTCACGACCAAGCCCTTGCTGTTGACCTCTTGGTACTTGACACCAGTGAACACCTTGGCGCCCTTCTTCAGAAGCCACGGATGCAGGAGCTCCCATTGCAGCAAGGGGATGTTCATCCCTATACGGTCACCGGACTCGGCGATCGTGACCTTGCGGTCGCGCTTGAGCAGGAACTCAGCCGTTTCGCAGCCCTGGATGCCGCCGCCGATGATGACGACGCTCTTGCCCACGGGCAACCACATCTTGGTCAGCTTCCCCAGAAGCTCGGGACCGGAGACGCGAAGTGCCAGTTTGGCTTTCTCACGGAGCTCGGCACTCGAGATGACGTTCTTGCCGTCCATCCCCGGGATCGACAAAGTGTCGGTGAGGCCGCCGGCTGCCAACACGATCACGTCAGGACGGACCTTGTCCGCCAGGGCAGGGGTGAACTCCTCTCCCAGCCTTACCTTGACACCGACCTTGGCGACCTGGCCCTTCATATATTCGACGAAGTCCGGCAGCGCGAAGATCGAGCCTTTGACGAGGGACGCCATGTTCAGCAGTCCGCCCAGGTAAGCCTCTTTCTCGTACAGGGTGACGTCGTGGCCGCGAAGCGCCATGACTCGCGCGGCTTCCATGCCCGATGGGCCGCCACCCACGACAACGACCTTCTTGGGCTTCTCGGCCGGCGCGAACCGTTCGCTGTCGGAGCCGCGGCCGATAGATGCGTTCACCTGGCAGCGCACTCCCTCGTACTCCACCATGCGCGTCTCGCAGGTGATGCAGGACGTGCACGGCCGAACGTCGGCGTCTCTGCCTTCGTATGCTTTGTTCGGGTAATCCGGGTCGGCGAACATGCGCCGGCCGATGGCGACCGCGTCGCATTTGCCTTCGGAGACGAACTTCTCGCAAAGCGGGGCATCCAGCTTGCCGACCGCGATCACCGGCACGGAGACGACTTTCTTGACGGCCGCTGCCAGGTGGACATTCATGCCCTGTTTGAAGTCGATATTCTCGAGCTCTTTGATGAGAGGCTTGGGCGGTTCGGGGTAGGAGAGCTGTTCGGCGATGGCGATACGGCTGTAGGCGGCGTAGCCATCGGCCACGATGTTGAAGTAGTCGGCGCCGGCTGCTTCGAACATCTTCGCGAACTCCTGGCATTCCGCCGAGGTGGTGCCTTCGGGCCGACCATACTCGGCGCCGTTCAGCTTCACGCCCACTATGTAGTCTTCACCGACCCGCTCCCAGCAGGCCCTCATCACTTCCAGGCCAAAACGCGCCCGGTTTTCCAGGCTCCCGGCCCCATACTCGTCGTCACGCCTGTTCCACATCCGGGAAAGGAACGAGTTGATGAGGTACATGTGGTCGCCGTGAAGCTCGACCCCGTCGAAGCCCGCCTTCTTGACTCGTTCAGCCGCGTCGGCAAATTTGACGACGATGGCTTTGATCTCGGGGATAGTGAGCGCTCGCATCGGCCAGTCGCCGAAGCCGAGCATGAGCATCTTCTTGGTCTCCACATCCAGATCGGACGGAGCCAGCGCCACAAACCCCTCTCGAGTGTGGCCGGGATACGGAGGGAACATGGCGTTCGCGCCCAGGTGGTTGATCTGCATGATGATCGGGCAGTCATACTTGTGCGCAACCGCCGCCAGTGCCGTCATCCCCGGCAACAGCGAATCATCGTGCACGTTGACGCATCCGTCACGACTCCCCTGGGGATAATCGACCATGCACTGTTCCGTGATGATCCCACCCAGGCCGCCGCGGGCGATAGCCTCATAAAACTTCAGCAGCTCATCCGTGATGCTGCCGTCCTTGAAGTCGGCCATGTTCATGTCTTGAGGGGTCTTGAGAAGCCGGTTCTTGAACTTGACGTTCTTAATCTG
Source organism: uncultured Thermoleophilia bacterium (assembly GCA_963749535.1). Lineage (GTDB taxonomy): Bacteria > Actinomycetota > Thermoleophilia > RBG-16-64-13 > RBG-16-64-13 > Chersky-299. The sequence goes on from CAVVNF010000002.1 coordinate 27,577, forward strand.
CCACGGCTCATAGGCCTTCTTGTACCTTTGCGCAGCTGCCATAGTGTCCTCCTTGGTCTTCCAGTATCCACACAAGCCAACGGTTCTGCGTGCCTTACGCGAGGTTAGGGACGGCCGACCGGCTGTTCATTCCCGAGACGCCGTCTCAGAGGGTGCTTACCAGAGCCAGCGTGATCGATTTCACCCCCGTACCGAGTCTGCAGCATGATGTTCCAATAAATGGAACGCTGGTTCTGACTTTTGAGGCAAACCGTATCATTGTGGCTCTTCGGTTGTCAACGCGACGGAGCGTCCGCTCCGCGTGGCCGACGCCCTTGACATGGGACATGCGATGCGAGACTGTTCACACGATCAGGCAGGATTCCGCTATTCGGAACTGCGGTTTCGTTTAGCAGACTGTCGCTTCTGTCCCCCATCTATGGCTGGCTGGAATGCAAGAGAATACCTCCGCGGATGCGTCTGACGGCATGAGCGGGACCCCAAAACCTGAGGTCACCATACCTTCGCGAACTCTCGAAAAAGGGCTGGCGATCCTCAGCTTCTTCGACGTGGAGCATCCCGATTGGAGCTTCAAAGAGATCTGCGCGCAAGCCCGGCTGCCGAAGGCCACTGCTTTCCGCCTGGTGAAGACACTTGAGGCTCTCAAGTACGTCACCTACGACGCGCAGACCGGCAAGTACCACTTGGGCTCGAGCATGCTGAGAGCGGCATATCTCACGTTGTCCAACTCCGAGCTGGTGCGCATCGCCGACCCGATCCTGCGGCGGCTGGCCGAGGTCACTACTGAGACCGTCAACCTCGCCGTGTGGACCGACCAAGGCGCCGTCATCGTGGACTCCGTGCTCACTCCACGACCTTTCAAGCCTCACAACCCACCCGGCATGTTCATGCGGGGTTTGTCGAAACGTTCACGCGAGGGTCTTCCTCGCCTTCGGCCCAGAGAGCGCCTGGCCGGCCGCGCTCGCAGCGCCCCAAGAGCCACGCACTGAGTATACCGTCACGGACCCACGGCTCATGGAAGAGGAGCTGATCAAGATCAAGCGCGAGGGAGTCGCGTTCGGTCTTCAAGAATGGGACCTCGGCATGTGTGCGGTGGGCGCCCCTGTCTACGACTCAAACGGCGAAGTGCGGGCTTCGGTGGCAATGGTCGCCCCCAGCGAACGTTTCGGCCAGGGGAAGATGGCGGAGTATGCTGGCGAGGTTAAGCGGGCCGGCGCCAGCCTTTCGCGAGAGCTAGGTTACCGCAAGAAGCCTCATCAGTGAGCCCGGGCGCCGGCGCGGAACTATGTATTCCACCCCGCGACTGCCACCACGACCGCGGTAGAAACTTCATCTGGCAATACCGAGACACGTTCATCTCGCCCACGACGGACCGTCTAGATAGCAGCGGGCTCCGGTCTCGGCTTCTCCGCGAAGGAGAGAAGCGCGAGTCCGGGGCCCGCTGTCTGCTCTCGAACCGGCGCCGAGGAAGCGGGCGCCTCGGCTCTCTTACCTATTGACCGTGCCCTCCCAGGTACCGACCTTCTTGTCCTTCTTGTCGGCCTCGGTGAACCAGCGGCGAGGTGACGCACTTGGTCTCGGTGAAGAAGCGGATGCCGTCCAGGCCGAACACGTGGCTCTCGCCGAAGAACGAGTCCTTGTGACCGGCGAACGGGAAGAAGCTGACCGGCACCGGGATGCCCACGTTGATGCCGACCATGCCGGCGTGGGTGCGGCGGGCGAACTCCCGGGCGTAGTAGCCGCTCTCGGTGAAGATGCAGGAGCCGTTGGCGAAGCGGCTGTTGTTCATGAGGGTGATGCCCTCTTCGAAGTCATCGACCCGCTTGATGGCGAGCACGGGGCCGAAGATCTCGTCGCGGCCGACCGTCATGTCCTCGGTCACGTTGTCGAAGATCGTCGGGCCGACGAAGAAGCCGTTCTCGAAGCCGGGCACGACGCAGTTCGCGGCCGTCGAGGACGAGGTCGGCGCCTTCTGCGACACCCTTGTCGATCCAGTCCTTGACGAAGCTCTGGTGCTCGGCGCTGACCACGGGCCCGAGCTCGGTCTTGGGATCGTAGGAGCAGCCGACGATCCGCTGCTCGGCGAACTTCTTCATGTAGCCGATGAACTCGTCGGCGACCTTGTTCTCCACGACGCAGACCGGCAGGGCCATGCAGCGCATGCCGGCGCAGCCGAAGGTGGAGTTGATGATGCCGGCCGCGGCGCGCTCGAGGGAAGCATCGGCGAGCACGAGGCCGTGGTTCTTGGCTTCGGTCTGGGCCTGCACGCGCTTGCCATGGGCGGCGGCCATGGAGTAGACGTGCTTGCCGACCTCGGTGGAACCCACGAAGCTGACGCCGCGCACCAGCGGGTGGGTCATGAGGATCTCGGCCTCGATACGGCTGCAGGTGACGACGTTGACGACGCCCTTGGGCAGCCCGGCCTCCTGAAGCAGCTCGAGCAGACGGATGGCGGAGGTCGGCACCATGCTGGCGGCTTTGAGCACGAAGGTGTTGCCGGTGACGATGCACAGCGGGATCATCCAGCCAAAGGGGATCATGGCCGGGAAGTTGAAGGGGGCGATGCCGGCGAACACGCCCAGCGGCTCGCGGTAGCTCACGGTGTCGTGCCCGGTGGACACGTTCATGAGCGACTCACCCTTGGCGATCATGGGAGCGGCGACGCGCGACCTCGCATCCCTCGATGATCTTGACGATCTCGCCGCGGGCTTCATCGAGGTTCTTGCCCACCTCGCGCGAGCAGATGTAGGCAAGCTCTTCCATGTGCTCTTCGAGCAGGGCTTTCCACTTGAACATCACCTGGGTGCGCTTCTGCATGGGCAGCTGGGACCAGAGTCTTGTAACGCCGCGTGGGCAGACTCTATCGCCGCTTCGACCTCGGCCGCGGTGCAGCAAGGGGCCTGCGCGAAGACCTCGCCGGTACTCGAGTCGGTGACCTCCATATACTTGCTGGTGCTGGACGCGCACCACTCGCCGTCTACGCAGTAGTTAAGGGTTTTCACTTCTGTCTGGGCCATCTGGTTTCCTCTCATATCCGTGTGCACGATTGTTTCCGTTGCTGAGTGCGTAACTGCTTCCTAGGCGGCGAGCCACCGATCGACTTCCGCCAGTGCTTCCTCCACGATATCCAGACCGTATTCCAACTCCTCCCTGGTTATTATCAGCGGCGGCGTGATGAAGAACGTATTGAAGCGCATGAACGTGTAGAGATGTCTGCTCTTAAGATATGTTGCCAACTTCGCCATTTCCGGCGAGCTGCCCGCGTACGGTACCAACGGCTCCTTCGTGGCCTTGTCCCGGACAAGCTCGACCATGCTGAAGAGGCCCTTGTAGCGTATATCGCCGACACACGCGTACTTGGCATGCATGGCCTCGAGGCGCTCCGCGAGATAGGCGCCCTGCCGCTCCACGTTCTCAAAGACCTTCTCTTCTTCGTACACTGCCAGGGTCGCCAGCGCCGCCGCGCAGGAAAGCGGATGCCCGGAGCAGGTGAGACCGGTCCAAAGCATGTTGCTCTCCAGGGACTCCGCTATCTCTCGCGAGACGATGACGGCCGACAGCGGGACGTAGCTGCTGGTGAGCCCCTTCGCGCAGGTGATGATATCCGGCTTGATGCCGTAGTGCTGAGTGGCCAACCATTTCCCCGTGCGCCCGAACCCTGCCATCACCTCGTCGTCGATGAGGAGGATCCCATGTTTGTCCAGCACCGCCCGCAACTTGGGATAGTAGTCGTCGGGTGGCACCAGCAGGCCGTTGGTGCCGGTGATACCCTCCGCGATCATGGCGGCAATGGTATGAGGTCCTTCCATCTGGATGACCTCTTCGATGTGGCTGACGCACTCTCGGCTACATGATTCGACCGTCTTGCCAAAGGGACAGCGGTAGCAGTAGGGGTCGAAGACCCGGATGGTGCCTGGCACGCCTGGCTCCACCGGCCAGCGCCGGAAATCGCCGGTGACACTCATTGCGCCCATGGTATCCCCGTGATACGAGCGGTACCGGGCGATTATCTTCGACCGACCTGTATAGACCCGCGCCATCTTCAGCGCGCTCTCGTTGGCCTCGGTGCCACTCAGGCAGTAGAACGACTTGGCAAGGCCCGTTATCTCGGCCAGCTTCTTGCCAAGCCGCGCTCGCGGTTCCGTAGCAAACCCAGGGCCGGCAAAACACAGCTCGTCCACCTGCTTCTTGATGGCGGCGAGGATCTTCGGGTGCTGATGACCGATATTGAGATTTACCAGCTGAGAGCAAAAATCAAGCCACCTGTTGCCATCGCCGTCCCAGAACCAGACCCCTTGCCCCTTGGTGAGGTGGATGGGATTGGCCGCGCTTTGCACCGACCAAGGAAACAACGTGTAGTCGCGGCTCTCCTGTATTACTTCTTTAGACGACAATCCCACCGATTCACCTCCAATGTGATGCAACATGGTAGTCATGTACTCTCCACGATTCAATGGACAGACTGTCAGAATCTGCCGGTAAACCGGCGATCATCAAGCACACGTACCGGAAAAGGCAACGGCCGCGGCTCAGATCGCGTCACGCTTGAGCAATTCGAGTGAGATCAGAAGGCCTGCGCGCCGGTCGGGCTCGTCCAGATCGCCCAGCATGCCTTTGAGCTGTTCCAGCCGGTAGTAGACACTTTGCCGGCGGACATGAAGGCGCCGCGCGGCCTCGGTCATGTTGAATTGCGCGGCGAGCAACTCCTCCAGCGTCGAGAGAAGGTGCTGCGCGGCCGCGGAGGCAACGAAAGCAGCGGCCCGAGCTGGCGCTGAATGAACCCCGCGCTCCTTCCCGTCTCTACCAGCGCCCTCAGCAGGCTCTCGAGGAGAGGTTCCTCGTCCGGCGGCGTCACCTTGGCTAGGATGCGCTGGTGAGCAGCCCGCGTGAGATCGGCGAAGCGTACCTCCGAGCGGAACACGATGATGGGGAATTCCAGAAGGCGGCTCGTCTGGAGCATCTCGCCCGGCACTTCATGTAGCCACTGCACCAGCTCCAGGGCGAGACCCTGCGCGCCGTCCTCGGCAAGCGAGCGTATGAACGCCATCCGGGCTTCCGGGCGAGCGCGAGCCAGCTCAAGGCCGGTACTGAGAAGGAGTTCGCCCCCGGAGAGGAAGCGTGACGCGTCCATGACTTCGGAGACATGCACCCACGTGACCGGCTCCTCGAGTCTGTTATGCCCGGAAACGAGCTCCGCCCCTTGGAACGCGGGCAGTGCGAGGATCTCGCGCAGGGTGGGCAGGCTCACGATGCTTCTCCATTGTCACCGGACAGGAGTCCGGGTACCATTTGGCCACGGCATCTTAGCAGACACCGTTTGGAGGAGTCTTGATGAAGCTTTACGTTATGAACGGCGGGATCCTCTACACCGAGTGGGCCTTCCACTGGCACTTCGGCACTCAGGACATGTCGGGCACGGAACACGTCGCCGGTCCGTACCGCGTGCGCAGCACCCAGTTCTACATCGACCATCCCAAGGCGAAGATAATCTTCGAGCTGGGTTGGAAATATGAAGACTTCATGAACGCCACCGGTTTCCCGCAGACTACCGGCCCCGAAGGCTTCAGGGTCCGTCAGCTGCCGAACGAGAATCCTCTCGCCCAGATGGACGCGATCGGCGTCAAGCCAGAGGATATCGACTACGTCGTGATCTCACACCTGATGTCTGAGCACGCGGGCTGGCTGCCTGAGTTCGCCGGTAAGAAGGCTCAGATCATCGTTCAGGAAAAGGAGCTCGAGTACGCGAGCAGGCTGGGTGTTCCGCCGAAGCCGGACACGGAGCCCGCTGTAGAGCAGTTCCACACCTGGATGTACCACCGGAAGCACTTCGAGGTACCCGGGCTCAACTACAAGCTGATCAACGGCGACTACGACCTAGTGGAGGGCGTGACGGTGCTTTCCATGCCGGGCCACACTCCCGGCTACCAAGGGCTAAAGGTCGATCTGCCGAAGAACGGCCCCATGGTCATCTCTGCGTGCGAGCATCTGGGCAACTACTACAGCATCCCCATCAACGGATATGCCCCGGGTATCCCCCATGCGTTCACCTGGTTTGCGGGGGGCGAGCTGGAGAGCCTCAAGCGCGTGCGCGACATGGTGGAGAAGGAAGAGGGCATGATCATGTGTGGCCACGACGACGAGCAGTTCCAGACGCTCAAGCAGGCTCCGGACTACTACGACTGAGTAGGCGCGCTTCGGTGCGGTGAGAGGGATGTGAGTCCGGGGCGGGGCCGCACAAGCGGCCCCGCCCCGTTTCGTGTAGGGTCAGCCACTCACCTCGAACCGCCGGCCGTGGGCGAAGGCTTTGGCCAGCTGTTCGCCCATGCCGTAGTAGGCACTCTCGCCCGGCGCGTACATTACGGGCGCTATCCGCTCCACCGAAGGATTGCCTCGATCGTCCAGGCACTGGTCGTCCACCTTCACATCGAGGATCTCCCCCACGAAGTGGACGTGAAGCCCCAACTCGCTCACGAGCAGAACCTTGCATTCGAGCACCAGAGGGAACTCCTGTACGTAGGGGGCATCCACTAGGTCCGAGCGGACGGGCGTGAGACCGGTGGCCGCGAACTTGTCCACGTCGCGCCCGGAAGCAATGCCGAAGTAGTCCGCCTCCGCCAGCCGGTCTCGCGAAGGAAGGCTGACCGTGAAGGCCTTGCGCTCCACCAGATTGCCGTAGGTGTAGGTGGCCTTGCGCACAGAGATGGCGATGCACGGCGGTTTCGAGCAGCAGATTCCGCCCCAGGCGGCCGTCATCACGTTGGGTCTTCCGCCCGCGTCGTAGGTGCCTACGACGAGCACAGGCGTCGGGTAGACAATGGTCTTTGCTCCGAGTGAAGTCTTCATGACTGCCCCTCTACCAGCGGTCGGCGTGGACGCGGCTCGGATCGAAACGGTCGGCGGCAGGCAAAGCCTCGGCGGGATATCCCACGGAGACGAGCGCCAGCGGGATCACGTGCTGCGGAAGCCCGAGTAGCTGCCGGATGCTCTCAACTCTGTCCTGCGTAGGGTACACGCCCAGCCAGACCGCCCCCAAGCCAAGCTCATGTGCGGCCAACAGGATGTTCTCAGTGGCGGCGGCGCAGTCCTGGACCCAATACCCTTCGTATTTCAAGCCGTTCAAGTCCCCGCATACCGCGATCACCACGGAAGCGCTTGGCGTCATCGCCGCGTACGGATGAACGGTGGGGAACAGATCGAGGGTCGCCTGGTTCCGCACGACCACAAACTGCCAGGGCTGCTGGTTTCCGGCGGAGGGCGCGCTCATCGCGGCCTTCAGGAGCTCCGTGACCATTTCGTCTGACACTGCCGTGCCCGTGTACTTGCGGATGCTGCGACGGCTAAGGATGGTACTCATGCGCCCTCCCTGATTCGAATCTGCGGGCTTGAAGAGAAATGCCCCTCAACCGGCGATCCTGAAACGGACGTCGTCGACCGAGGGGCACCGTATCCGCGAGCAAGCGTTAGGCGGTCACCTCTTGGACCATGCCCTCAAACGCGCTCAGATAGCGATCGATGTCCTCGTCGGTGTGCTGGATGGAGAGAGTCCACTCTTCCTCGCGTCCCGGAGCGATGATCACACCGCGGTTGACGTTGTACAGCCAGGCCAGATAGCACAGCTCGACGTCCTGGTACTTGATGAAGGACTCGTAGTCGGTGATCTTGTTGGTCGCGAAATTCACGCAGCCTTTGGACGAGATCCCCACCGTGTAGCCGGGGAAGTCGTACTTGGCGCAGATGGCGTCGCACTCGGTGATCAGGCGGTCGTTCAGATAGTTCAAATGAGCGTAGGCCTCCGGTGTCATCACCTGCTCGAGGCTCGCACGGGCTGCCGCCATGGACAGCGGGTTGCCGCTATAGGTGCCCACCTGGTAGACCTTCCCTGAGCCCACGACCTCCATCACCTCTTCGCTCCCGCCGATGGCGCCCGACGGCAGGCCTCCGGCAAGTGCCTTGGCCAAGGTGAGAAGGTCCGGGACCACGCCCCAGCGCTCGACCGCACCGCCGGCCGCCGTGCAGATCCCTGTCTTCACTTCGTCGAAGATCAGGACGATCCCGTGTTTTCTGGTGATATCCCGCACCGCTTGCAGGTAGCCCGGCTCGGGGAGCACGACGCCGAGGTTCATCATCGCCGGCTCCATGATCAGGCAGGCCGGCTTGCGCCCCTCCTCGATGAGCTTGTGGATGCGAGCTTCCAACATGGTCGCATCGTTGAAGGGCACCGGCACAGTCAGGTCCACGACCACTTTCGGGATGCCCCCGCCGTAGGACAGCGATTGATAGTTGTCGCGCGGCCCGATCTTGCCGTAGTCGAGCGCCCCGATGGAGACCATGACGTAATCATGGTGCCCGTGATACGAACCGAAGATCTTGAGCACCGTGTCGCGGCCGGTGTACGCCCGGGCGATACGGATCGCGTCCATGGTGGCCTCAGAGCCGGAGTTCACGAAGCGCCATTTGGGAAGCCGAAAGTTCTTGGCGAGCGTCTCCGCGACGATGATCGAGTCCTCGGTGGGGAGAGCGAACTGGGTGCCCAGCTCGCAACGCTTCTTGATCGCTTCGACGATGGCCGGGTGCGCATGGCCCTGCACCATGCAGCCGAACCCGTTATGGAAGTCGCTGAGCTCCTTCCCGTCCACGGAGTAGATCTTGGACCCCTTGCCGTGCGAGAAGTAGATGGGATACGGATCGCGCATCTGGTACGTGGACGACACGCCGTTAACCAGTGACTTGGACGCGCGCAGGAAAAGCTCGTATGACTTCGGAGTCTCCTTTTCCAGCCTCTGTTCCTCGCGGTCGGCCAGTGCGGCTATCCGCTGACGATCTATCACTACTGGTGTGGGTGCCATGGTCAGCTCACTCCTCTGTGCTTGATCGGTCGGATTCGCGGGGGAAATGGAGTCAACGCGTTCGAGATGATCGGGAGCCCACCCCAGCGACGAAGACATGCGAGGCTTGTGGAGGCCTGCCCTGCCCTGCCAGCCAGTCTACCCGAACTGCTCCAATCTCCACCAGATAGCCGTCCGGATCGATGCGGAAGAAGCGACAGCCACCCACGGCGAGAGTATGCGGCTCGCCAGGAACTTGACCCATTGCTCCCGCAGACTGTCGACGGACCGCGAGAGCATCGCCGACCTCCAAGACTATGACAACCGGCGGCAGACGAATCACCGGGCACCCGCAGCGATACGCCGGGGGGGTCCTCCGCCGCATGCCCTTGCTCGGCAGGGACAGGCGCACGCCGTTGCGCGTGAGCGTCGCGTCGGCAGGTCATCGTGGACCTTCTCGACCGCGAATCGTAGTCTCCCCGTGTAGAAAACAAAGAACATGGGAGAGTAACCGGCGCGACCACCCGAGCGTGACTGCGCCGTTCGTGACGAAGCGACGACATCAGGCGGGGCGGACGGTTAGCCGTCCGCCCCGCTCCCCCCGGCGTATTCCTCCTCCAGGATGCGCTCGCTCGCCCCGAGCACCTCGTCTCTCATCTCCTTCTTGGAAAGAGGGCGGCCCCAGACCTCCCATTCTTTCAGCGAACCGCCTCTCTCCAGCGGCACCGGCCGCAACTCCTCCCAGCGGGTGACACGATACAGGCGCGCCCTCGTGCTGCACCAGCCGCCCTATCGCATGCTCGGCGTCCTTGAAGGGCGGCTCGTGCGTCCGCATGAGCGGCCGTTCGCGCCCTTTCAACCAGGCCAAACCGTCACCCCTTCTGGTCGTGGTCCGCCGGCCACCCGATGGCCGCCGGGCGTATTCGCGGCTGGGCCTTTCAGGCTTTCATCTCCTTGAGACCCCACGGGAAATCGTACGCCGCCATCAGGTCCATGAACGGATCCGGGATCGAACGCCTCCGGGCCCAGCACTCCGACGCCTTTCCATGCCCCGGTCTCCAGAAGCTCCCAGCCGATCACCGGGCTGACGGCGGTCTGCCAGACGACAGCCTGCACGCCGTAGTTCTTCATGCAGGTCTCGTTGTCGGCCACCTGGTAGAGGTAGACCTGGCGCGGCTTGCCGTCCTTGACGCCTTTTACCCAGGTGCCGGCGCAGGTCTTGCCGAACATCTGGTCTCCCAGGTGAGCCGGGTCGGGCAGGCACGCGGCCACCACGTCGCGCGGCGCCACCTTCACGCCCTTGACGTCGATCGGGAAGCGGTTGTCGAGACCAAGCATCTTGATGACCTTGAGCACGTTGATGAACTCGTCGCCCAGCCCGTACTTGAAGGTGACGCGCTTGCAACCTACCCAGCGTGGCACGAGCAGGACTTCCTCGTGCTCCACGTTCACGCACTCGACCGGGCCGATCCCTCGGGAAACTCGAACACCTCCGGTTCCGAGAACGGTTCGGTGGTGCACCAGCCCTTGTCCTTCTCCCAGATCACCGGCGGGTTGAGGCACTCCTCGATCGTGGTCCAGATGGAGAAGTTGGGCGCGAACTCGTAGCCCCGCACCTCGAGGTTGGCGCCGTCGCGCACTCCGATCTCGTCGATCTCATCGAACAGGTGTTTCTCCGCGTACTTGGCGAACACGTCCGCCATGCCGGGCTCCACGCCCATGCCCACGAGGGCCAGCAGCCCTTTCTCCTCCCACTTCTTGGCCCGCTCGAACTGGTAATCGCCGAGCTTGACGCCGCAGATATGGTAGGGATCCTTGTCGTTCGGGCTCGATAGGGTCATGGCCATGTCCATGTAGTGTGTGCCGGCTTCGAACGCCGCGTCGAAGATGGTCTCGTTGAACACCGGGTCGACGGCGTTGTGTATCAAATCGACGCCGTGCTTCTTGGCCAGAGCCACGATCATCTCCCGGTCGCCGGCGTCTACGAACTCTGTGGGCATCTTCGCCGGCGAGCCCAGCTTCTGATGGACTTCCTTGACCCGATCGAGGTTGTAGTCGCTAAGCACCAGCTTCTCGACCCAGGGCTTGTCCTTGGCGATGACGGCGATAGCTTCGCCGACGCCGCCTACACCAACCAGTAAGACCTTCATAAGAGCCTCCGTCGTTTGAACAGCAGTCCGCTCGCCGAGAAAAAGAGGGCCGGCCGGACTGACCGGCCGGCCCTCAAGCCGAACGATTCTAGACTATCGGGACCTTCACCGGGGCCGGCTCGAGAACCGGCTCTCCTTCTTCGCCGAGCACCCACGGGTCGATGTCGGGCATGTTGTTCTTGATCTTCACCCAGTTCTTGATCGGGAAGTAGAGCACGGCGCCGCCGATCATGACGGCACCGGCTGAGCAGTAGATCGAAGTCCAGCCCACGTCGCTGATCTGGCTGTAGATGGCAAGCAGGATGATAAGAGCCGGCATCAGGGTCACGAAGAAGAGACCTACCCACCCGCCGGGAATCCTCTTGCGCGGGATCTCGGGCCGCGAGATACGCAGCTTCCAGAGCGCGAAGAACTCGATCAGCAGAGTGACGCAGTTCAGAAACACGTCCATGACCACGAGAAACGCGAAAGCGTTCAGCGAGAAGATGCTGAAGATGACCCCGCAGAGGATGATGGCGATCCACGGCGTTCCGAACTTGCGGTGGACTCGACCAAGAACTTTGGCATCATGCCGTCCTCGGCAAGAGCGAACGGCACCCGCGTGCCTCCGACGCTGTTCCCGATGAACAGCCCGATCATGCTGAGTATCGCGGCGATGACCATGAAGTCGCCCAAGAACGTGCGCGAAGCCGTTGCCCCAGCCGGTCTTCAGACCGACTGCCTTGGCTATGTCCGGAAAGCCCCAGCCGTGCGGCGGTGGGGTCGATGTCGGTCCTCCACGATCTGCGCGTCGGTCATGCCGGCGTCATTGAGGTCCTGGCCGATCCCTTGCTCCGTTCACGGACTCGGTGATGCCCCAGGCGAGCACTTTGTCGTTGTCGCCGGCGCCGCCGTACAGGCCCGCGACCGTGGGGATGGCGTAGGTGGCGATGGCCGCGATGAGCACGAGGACCATGGCCAGCGGGTACGTCCGCTTGGGCTTGACGATCTCGTCTCCCGCGGTACGTGGGGAGCTCGAATCCCATGTAGTTCCACATGACCACGAACAGCCCCACGCTGAAAGCGCCGGTGAGACCGGTGCCCGACGGGAGGAAGTTCGCGTGGAAGGTGCTGCCGTGGACTCCCCAGTTGACGAAGCCGACCACCGACATGAGGATCAGCGGGATGAGCATGACGGCGCCCATCCAGATGCTGGTCATGCCGGCCAGGCGGGACCCCCGGATCTGCAGGTAGGAGATCGCCCAGATCAGCACCGCGCCGAACAGCCACTGGAGCACCCAGGCGGGAATCCCGCCCGCTCCGTTGTTGAGGCCGGGATGAAGAAGGCGAGATAGGTCGCGGCCGAGCACCGGGTAGATCGAGACGTCCACCCAGGAGACCACCCAGTTCATCCAGCCGGTCATGAAGCCGGTCGAAGGGCCCGAAAGCCTGCTTGGTCCAGTGGTAGTAGCCGCCCTCCACCGGCATCATCGACTGCAGCTCCCTCACCATGAGGATGTTGGGGACGCTGTAGATGAACGGGATGAGCGCGATGAGCAGCAGGGCGAGGCCGGCCCCGAGGAGCTGAACAGCGACTCGATCCCGAACGAGCCCGCCGCAGACCGTAAAGTAGATGATGCCGAAAAGCGGCAGCAGCGTCAGCGAGCGCTTGAGCATCTGGCGCTCGACACTGATCTCCTGCCCGGCCGATTGGACGCTCGCCATTGTTCATGGGCCCTCCTCCTCGCGCTGTTCCGTGTCCCCCGTTCCACGAGCGCCCTGCGACGCCCGGCTCAACC
>CAVVNF010000003.1:0-112452 GCA_963749535.1 uncultured Thermoleophilia bacterium
CCTCATCGAAATTTTTCTGGTTCACAGCTGGCAAAATCTGCCTGCCCACAAGCCGAGTCCTCGATTCGAGGTTTTGTGCAATCTCATCGTAGTAAAACCAGCGAAATGAATAAGACGCGTACCAGCTTAAAAGGACAAGCGCAAGAATGGTAATTATCAGGTAGGGAAGATAAAGCTGCCAAAGCAGACGCCTTTTCGCCATCCGTTAGTCCTTGAAACGATAGCCCACGCCTCTTACGGTCTCAATGTATTTTCCGAACTGGCCAAGTTTGCGCCGCAACGAAACAATCTGGACATCCACTGCCCGGTCGGTCACAACATAATTGTTCCCGCGAATCGCGTCAACTATATTGTATCTGCTCAGCACAAGTCCTGGTTTCTTCGCCAGCGTATAAAGAATCATAAACTCCGTAAAAGTCAGTTCTACCGGCTTGTTTTTGAGTTTCACCTCATATCGGGCCGGGTCAATGGTTAAATCGTGAATCACTCATCCACCCGTTCTTTGCACGGAAAAGTGCCACCTAGGTCCCCGGTTTCTTCCGCGGATACGGGCCGACGACCCATGCTCCGTCGCCGCGACGTCCGACGGAGACAGGTCTTGCTGCCGGTCACCCAGCGGCCTCGTCTGTCCCGCCAGAATTGTCTGTCCAGCCCGTGCCATTTTCACTCTCTTACGATTACAGTCGTCTGCGCTCCACCCTGACGGGTGGTCGTTGCACGCCTAACTCGCAGTCCTAACCTTGTCGGCTTCAGCCTGTACCAGTCTGAGACACCAGTCACACAACCATGCGTGTCTCTTGCTTCCGTCAGTCAGTGATAGCTCTAACCCGTACGCACCAAGATGAGGTGCGAGCTGCCGTCCCAGTAGTGCCGCACCTGCGCACGGTCCTCCGCCATCCCGGTATCTGATCGGGACTTCTACCGCGTCCATCGGTGTCCGCACTCCGGGCACATGATGTACTTGACCTGCGCCTCGAATGAGACTCTCGCGCTTTTCGGTCAGCGCGCCCAGTTCGATCTTCGCTTCTTTCGCCAGGTTCGCGAGCATCGCCTGTATCCCCAGGTCGTCGGTCTGCACGTCCGCCAGGAGTTGCGACAGCGCGTCTTTTCCGCCTCCGCCATCGCCGCAATCGGGTCCAAAAGCAGCAGCGCGAGTTCCTCTTTATCCGGGTCCACCTCGACCCACGCCACCGGGACCTCGGTGATTCCCGCGCTCAGGTATTCCTCGATACGCGCGTGGCCGTCGATCACGTGGCCGGTCAGTCGCTTCACCGCGCGCTTCGACCTTTGTGCTATCTCGCGTCTCTTTTGCTTCCGTACGCGCGAATGAAGAATCACCCATCCGTCGGTTCGTCAGTGGAAAAACCGCCACCTACGTGCCCGGTTGTTTCCGCAGACACCGGCCGATGACCCATGCGGTACGGTCGCAAGCAGCAGTCGCCAGATGGGCAGCGCCGGACCTCGGACGGCTGTCTACAGCAGCACCACAAGCAATACGCCCTGATGGCCTTGATGGGTGTGAACCTCGGGCCCTGTTTCCAGAGCTGCCGGTCGATGGCCCGTCCGATACGGCCACAGAGAGCAGTCGGGAAATCTGCAAGCCCGCACCGTGGACCGTTCATTACCGCAGCAGTCCAGGCACCGTGCCCGGATGGCCCTGATGGGGGTGAGCCTCCTCTTCAGTCTCATCTCGCTGCTCACACTTTTCATCCCAGGCTCATCCGCAGCAATCATGGATGGGGCCTCCAAGCGTTTGACGATCACTCGGGCCATGGATGCCGTGGAGATGTTCATATCGTTCATCTATCTACCGATGGTGCTCTAGTTCGAAGGTTTTGGATGAGGCTGGGGCCGGTTCCCTCCTATAGAGGGAACCCGGTTCCCATGATGCCCGCAGGAGCGGTTCCCCACTGGTTCCCGGTGCGGTTCCGAGGCTTTCTACGGCCAAGTCTGGCAGCGGTTCCCGGTGCGGTTCCCGGCGCTGCGAGCGAAGAGCGGTGCCCGGTGCGGTTCCCGTTCATCAGGCACCTCCGGGACGCTGTCGTCGCAACCTGAGCGCGGCGCGACGGTCTGCCTACGGCGACCCTCGTCGGCGCCTTTGAGAGCCGATAGCGCCTCGCTTAAGGCGCATCCAGGGGCACGCCGAGACGGTCGAGCACCTCGGCGGCGTCCTCGGTCCCGGCAGGCCAGTTGTAGTCCACCCGTGTGTATCGGAGCGGCTCCTTCGTGATCGCGAACAACACCTTCGCCGGCACCCAGGGCATACGGGCGGCATCAAGATGGAGATACACCCCGTCCTGGGTACGGATGAGCTTCCAGTGCACGTCAACGTCATCGCCTTTACCGGAAGCGCCCCGTGGCCCACGGCTCAGGTCCTTGCCGCCATGGTCGAGACGCGCCCCAGGTGACGCCCCGACGTTTGAGTTCGATGCCCGTCTGGGCGTAGAAGTCTCGGAAGGTGTCCGACTTGTCCTCCTTGCCGGTCGCGGCGGGCAATCGTGTCGATGATCACCACCACATGGTGGTCGGGCCATTCGCCTTTGACCCGGTCCACGAGTTTCATAAGCTCTCTAGACCCGTCGGCGGTATCGAGCGGAGGGAGCATGGGCCAGAGAGCGTACTTCGAGCCGGGAAAGGTCGGTGCCAGGGCCGTAGCCCATGTCCTCCAAGCGGTCAAACACGTCATCCTCGCTCATCTCATAGTCGAGGTATATCACCACGTTCGGCTCGTTCCCCGTGGCGAGCTTACGGCGACGAAGAGCATGAACAGGCTCTTGCCCTATTTGTGAGCGGCCCCGATGAGATGGCCGCGGCCGCGAGCGAGCACGTCCTCGTAGACCCAGACAGGCTGCGTACGGTCACGCTCCCAGAAAGTCGGCCAGTCGATGAACGCACCGCCGACGATCTCCGGACTCACGGACTCGGCTGCTATTCCCTGGAGCGGCCCTAATTCCGAAGCCTCTTCCAGCTCGGTGTCTTTGGCGAACTCGGTGGTCATCACCGGCCTTCGAGATACCTAACGAGTTCCGCCTTCATGATGCGCAGGGCACGGCCGAAGCGGCACGCTCGAAGCCGTCCGGCGGCAATCTCCGCCCGGATGGTGCGCTCGCAGGTCCATGCAACGAAGGCCGTTTCGCGCACCGTCAGCACATCCGGAGCATCGGCGAGAACGCTCCAGCTCGGCTTAAGTCTTGCCTTTGACATGCCCTGCGACCAGGTCGTCTTTTGCTCAGCGGTCTTCGGCTGCGCCCAACTGCCGGAGCAGGGGCTTCACTAGGACCCGCCAACGATTAGAAACGCGCACGGTTTCGACCTGTCCTCGACGGACTGCCGCGTACGCGCTGCCGCGAGATACGTGGACAATCGTTCCGTACTGCCTCGACGCTGATCGTCGCCTCTCCGTCCCTATCCAACTCGATCAACTCTTGAAGATTCACGCCTCGTCCCCCGTACTTCAGCCGACCGTGTGGCGAAGAGATGCCCACAGGCCAGACTCGTGATACCTATGCAAGAATCATAGCAGGAAATGATGATCGCTGCTTGTTTTTTCTACTTTATGTCGTGTATTATTGAATACTGGATGGAAAACAGAAGGAGGACAAGACGTGGATAAGACTCCATCGCGCGCGCGCTTCGTCTCGTACTTGCTGGCCGACAACATGCGGATTCTGCGGAACATTCGGGGACTCTCGCAGCAGGAGCTTGCAGAGCGCATGTCCTCCCTCGGGCACGAGTGGTCACGCCAGACTGTCAGCCAGATCGAGAACCGCGCTCGGTCTACGATTGTTGACGAACTTGTGGGCCTGGTGGTGTGTCTGGAAACCTCGTTGAGCAGACTACTTGACCCTCGTCCCTTCGATATGCGCCACGATCGTCCATTGCCCGAGGAAGAGAGGTTGCGGCCGATCGTCATGGACGCGTTCATAGACCTCATTGAAGGCGGCGAGGTGATCAGAGCAAGCTGGTCCGGGAACGCCCGTCTCTGGCAGATGGTAGTTGAAGTACAAGGTCGGAACCACACAGAGCGCGTCATCGACTCGGAGTAATAGCTCGCTACACACCAAGAGAGAGAGCGGCGGCGCGTCAAGACGACTCTCGTGCTGCCTCAGAGAAAGAAGGACTGAAGAATGAGCATTAGAGAACGAAGGAGAGGGTGTTGGGAGATCAACATCAACCTTGGCTGGGACCCCATTACCGGAAAACGACTGCGTGGGTTCCACAGCTTCAAGGGGACCAAACGTGAGGCTCAAGCCGAGGACGACGACTGCTCCAAGAGCGCGATTTCCGGGAACGTATGTTGCTCCTTCTACGCTTACAGTCGAGGCGTACCTGAATCAATGGATAAGGGCCCACGCCGTTGGAGGTAATATCAGTGCCCGGACGGCCCAGGGCTACAGTGACATGGTCAAACTGCATATCGGGCCTGCCTTTCGCGATATCCGACTTTCCAAGCTCCGGCCAAGCACCTCCAGGATTTCTATACCAATAAACTCGAATCTGGCCGCTTGAGGGCCGCGTCAAAGTCGAAGAAGACCCTCATCAGGGGCACGGTCACGCCGAAGCCGGAAGAGGACGAGGAGTCACCAGTGGAGGAGAAGGGCCTCGCACCTCAGACAGTTCTACACTTTCACCGGCTTCTCCACGAGGCCCTTCGCCAAGCGGTGATGTGTGGGGACATTGCCGTGAACCCAGCCGATCGAGTGACTCCCCCGAAGGTGCGGCGACAGGAGCGGAAGATACTGGACAAGGACCAAACCCTTGCCCTCATCGAGGCCGCACGCGGGACCCACCTCTACATGCCGATTCTGCTCGCGGTCGCTACCGGGGCCCGGCGCGGCGAGTTGCTGGCGCTCGGGTGGACGGACTGTGACCTGAAGGCCGGAACAGTCACGATTCGCCGGACGCTTTCTGAGACGCGGGAGCTGGGACTGGTCTTCAAGGAGCCGAAGAGCAAGAAGTCCACTAGGGGTAATAGCCCTTCCGGCGTTCGCCGTGGCAGCACTCAGGAAGCACAAGAAGACTCAAGCCGAGGAGATCATGTCTATCCGGGCGACGTATCATGACAACGGCCTTGTGCTTCCCAACTGGGATGGACGGCCATGGACACCGAGCCTGCTTACGAGAGCCTTTAGTGACTTCATGAACAAGCTGGACCTTCCCCGCATCCGCTTCCACGATCTGAGGCAGGCAGCATCTCCATGCTGCTCATGGAGGGCGTGCCGTTCAAGGTGGTGTCGGCCCGAGCGGGTCACTCCACCGTGGGAATCACCTTGAACACATACTGGAATCTGTTGCCCGGAGCAGACGAGCAGGCTGCCACCCGTCTGGATGACCTCATGGGTCCGAATATCGCTGCATCCGCAGAAAGAGGGCCCTCGAATAGGAATATGTCGGCAGAATGTCGGCAAACCCAGCTCCTGGGTCGCTCTCCGCCTCCCTCCTAGGCCCGGCAAGGCAACAAAATCCCCGCAAAACAGTACATGCCGGAGGCGGGACTCGAACCCGCACGGGCATAGCCCTACGGTGTTTAAGACCGTTGCGTCTGCCATTCCGCCACTCCGGCCCGGAGCCGACCTTGGCAGCCCCGTCGCGGCCTACGTTACCTCAGCCCGCGGACTTTGTCGCGCCCGCTCGGAGCATCGATCATCTTCGCACCACAAGGAGTCGGTCGGCAGCCCCAGCCGCTCCCACACGGCGTCGACGCCCGGCACCGACGGCAGCCAACCCTCGCGGGTGGCGAGCAGCGCAGCCGCGTAGGCGTGCAGACACGAGGCCTTACCCGGATCGCTGGGACCACCGATGCCGGACGCGCTCAGATCGCGCGGTCCCGCCCGGCCGCTCGATTTTCGTCCACCCGTCGGCG
This sequence comes from uncultured Thermoleophilia bacterium, assembly GCA_963749535.1. Taxonomy (GTDB): domain Bacteria; phylum Actinomycetota; class Thermoleophilia; order RBG-16-64-13; family RBG-16-64-13; genus Chersky-299. The sequence continues at coordinate 5,864 of CAVVNF010000003.1, forward strand.
AACCTGATCCGCCGGGCGCTTCTGGGCCGCTCGAACCCCCGGGGCCCGACTCTCCCGCACAGTCGCTCACCTCCAGCGCGGCTCGCCGCGCCTCGTACGTCCGCGACACCTCCAGCAGCACCCCGCGCACCAGCTCATCGGACGCGAAAGCAGCCTTCAATGCCCGCACTCCCCCTCCCGCTTCCACCCGGCTCACGGCGGCCGCGAGGACCGGACACGTGAGATACAGGAGCGTCGGATTAGGAGCGCCGCCGGACAGCCACGGTCTGGTTTCGATGACCACGGGACACCCGAAGGGACATCTCGCTGCGACTCCGCTCACGTCGCGAGGTTCGCGCCCCAGTTGGACGGCGACTATCGCCCGCTCCTCGCCGGTGAGGGCTTGTCCCTGGTCGGTGAAAGCCTCTTCCTCGCTGACGTAGGCTCGTGCTTCGCCTGCGAGGGTGCCTTCCTCGCCGATGGAGCCTGGCTCGACGGGTTCCGGGGTCATCGCGCGAGCTTGGCGAAGCTGCCTAGCGACATGAACGCAGGCGGTTCCCGTCGGACCATGTCGAACAAGACCTTCGGGTCGTCCAGGCTGCCGGTGTGAGTGCCGGCCACGCGCTCGGAACCGGCCGCACTGCCGGAAACGGGGGCGGCGCCGGAGCCTACGGAATTCAAAGAGATCGCCCCATCGCGGCAGCCACGAGAACGATCACCGCGAGAAGGCGGGGTCCGTGCCGCGTTCCCCTGGCATCACTCCGAGAGGCACTGTAGCGTCGGCCGCTCTCCCTCATCCGCGACCTCCGGCCCCGTGGACGCCCGCAAACCTGTCGTCCGGTCTAGAACACCCGGCGCAGGGCTGAGTATTCTCTCCAGAATGCCTGGCTTCTGACCCGCCGCGGCCCCTGCCGCAGGAGTGGTGGCTTGGCCGCTCGCGTCCCCGGTGAGCCCGCTGACGATAAACACGTCCTCACCTGGGCGCGCGTATGTAAGGTCTTGCCGGACGAGACCTTCGAGATAACTTGAGTCGCCAAGCTTCTTGAGCTGGGCCTCGAGTTGAGCGTTCTGGTGCGACAGATCGGCGACTTGGGCCTGATTCTTCTCCAGCCTGGCTCGGGCGTCGCGCCACTCATGCAACGGTCCGTAGTTCGCAGCTACTACGAGGAGAAGCAAAACCGCTGCGCACCCGAGCAGAAGCGCCCGCCGGCGCGCCCCAAACCCGCGGGGCCTTCCACCGGCCACGTTGGGGACCCCGTGCCCTTCGGCGATCGTTGGTGCCGTTGCAGTGCTCATCATCCATTCTATATTCGGCCGCCTGACAGAGGCTCCTCCCGAATCCCCGGTCTATTTGCCCTTCCGTCTCGCAAACGCCGAGTGGCCGGGGTAGAACGCCGTCTTCCCCAGTTCCTCCTCGATCCGCAGCAACTGATTGTATTTCGCGGTGCGCTCGCTCCGGCAAGGGGCGCCGGTCTTGATCTGGCCTGCGTTCGTCGCCACCACCAGGTCGGCTATGGTGCTGTCCTCGGTCTCACCCGAGCGGTGACTCACTACCGCCGTATATCCCGCCCGATGGGCCATCGAGATGCAGTCCAAAGTCTCGCTCAAAGTGCCGATCTGGTTCAACTTGATGAGGATGCTGTTGGCGACGCCTCGCTCGATGCCCATTGCCAGGCGTTTGACGTTCGTCACGAACAGGTCGTCGCCCACCAACTGGATCTTGTTGCCCACCAGCTTGGTCAGCGCAGCCCAGCCGTCCCAGTCGTCCTCGGCCATGCCGTCCTCGATGCTCACGATGGGATAGCGCTTGCACAGATCGGCGTAGTAAGCCGCCATCTCCGCGGGCTTGAGGGTCCGGCCCTCTCCGGCCAGAACATAGACGCCTTGCTCTTCGTCGAAGAACTCGCTGGCTGCCGGATCCAGAGCCAGCGCGATATCCTCGCCCGGCTCGTAGCCCGCCTTGCGCACCGACTCCAGGATCACCTTGATTGCCTCTTCATTGCTCGTGAGGTTCGGGGCGAAACCACCCTCATCGCCCACTGCAGTGGACAGGCCCCGCTTCGCCAGCACTCCCTTCAGCGAGTGGTACACCTCCACGCTCATCCGCAGCGCGTCGGTGAAACTGCCCGCGCCCACCGGGACGCACATGAACTCCTGGAGATCGACGTTGTTGTCCGCGTGGCTGCCGCCGTTCAGGATGTTCATCATCGGTACGGGAACCACGTGCGCCGCCACTCCGCCCAGATATTGGTAGAGGGGCAGCTCTACCGCTTCGGAGGCGGCCCTGGCGACCGCGAGAGACGTACCGAGGATCGCGTTGGCTCCCAGGACCGCCTTGTTCGGGGTACCGTCGAGCCCGATCATGATCTCGTCCACTTCGCGCTGGTCGGTGGCGTCAACCCCCACGAGGGCATCCGAGATCGTTTCGTTGACGTTCCGGAGGGCCTTCAAGACGCCTTTGCCCCCGTAGGCCTGGCCCCCGTCCCTCAGCTCGACTGCCTCGAACTTACCGGTGGAAGCGCCAGACGGTACCGCGGCCCTCCCGCGTATCCCGCACGCAAGCTCTACCTCCACCTCAACGGTAGGATTGCCCCGGGAATCCAGTATCTGCCGCCCGTATACACCAAGGATCACGGTCATGACTCTCCACCTTCCTTTTCCGGTCGCCGCTCCACCGAAGGCTCGGCCTCCCCTAAGGCTAGCTGTCCTTTGGCGCGCTGGTAATACGACTCTTGTTGCTCTAAGGCGAGCTCCTCGAACACCCGCCCGTCATTGCCGGCCGTACGTGCTGCCTCTTCCACCCTCGCCCGGAACCGAAGAGAAGCCTCTCGCAGGGCAAGCTCCGGATCCACCTTCAGTTTGCGGGCCAGGTTGACCACCGCGAACATGAGGTCGCCAAGCTCGGCAACCACGCGTCCGGGATCGGACCCGGGCTCTAGCTCCGCCTCCAGCTCACCGATCTCCTCGCGGAGCTTGGCGATCACCTCGACCGGGCGGTCCCAGTCGAAGCCAACGGCGGCCGCCCTTTGCTGAAGCTTCTGCGCTAGCAAGGTAGCCGGGAAGGAGTAGGGCACTTCGTGGAAGATCCCCTCCCTCCCCTCAGACTCCCGTTTGACGGCATCCCAGGTCTTGCGGACGTCCTCGGGAGTGTCGGCGCGGGCTTCAGCAAAGATGTGCGGGTGCCGCCGCACCAGCTTCGTGCAAATGCCCTCTGCCACCTCGCCCAGATCATACCAACCGTGCTGTTCGGCCACGCAGGCCAGGAAGTAGACCTGGAACAGCAGGTCCCCCAGCTCCCCGCGCACCTTGTCCTGCTTGTCGGGGCCGCTGGAGCGAACAGTGTCCACCAGCTCGTAGGTCTCCTCGAGCGTGTACGCCACGATGTCTTCCTGGGTCTGCTTGCGGTCCCAGGGACACTCGCGCCGAAGGAGCCCGGTGAGCTCGTACAGACTCCACAGCTCGTGGACCACAGCTTCCCGGTGGAGATCCAGACCGTCGGGAACCAGCCGCACCTCGAGACCGGCCTCGTTTGCGTCGCTCGCCAGCCGAAGTGCCTCTCGGGCCCGTTCGGCGGTGAACACCACGATGGTCGTCTCAGGGACGACGGGTTCGATCCCGCTCTCGCGGCCGCGACAGATCGTCGCAAGGACACATTCGCCCGCCTCCGTCCCGGTGAGACTCGACCAGCGTTGCGGTTCGACAGGACCCGAGCGACCCTTCCCGCCTCCACCAACCAGTGCGCGCAGCCGTGTTTCCAGCTCTGGGGGCACGTCCCAGAAGCGGACGGCGGAACCGCCGGCGGAGTTGAAGCCTGGGTCGGGAGCGGCGCTGGAGTCGGGGGCGGCCAGCCCATCGTGGGCCTCGAAGGCGCGAAGCACTTGTGAAGGCAGATCCGGCGCGCCTACCTGGCCGGCGTAAGCGAGGACAAGAGACCAGCCGTCGACGTTGATGTCGGCCACCGCCGGTCGCCCTCGCCGGCTACTGGCCGGAAGTGGTCTGGGAGCCTGAGGAGCCCTCTGAGCTGGAAGTGCTCTGAGAACTGGAGCTCGTGCTGGAGCCGTCGCCGGGAACGGTGGTTGCAGTCGCAGGCGCGCTGGTGCCCGTCGACAAACCCATGATGGTCGTCGTGGTGGTCGCGGCCGGCTGTAGTCCGGCCCGGTACGAGACCCCAAGCTCAGATTCTGCTTTGCTCAACCAGCTTGCCCACGCTTGGGCCTGCAACTGGCTCAGGAGGCTGGCCTTGACCGATTCTTTCGCCTCGTCGTAGGAAAGTTGCGTCTGAGGGGTGATCTCGGTCACCTGGATGATGTGATATCCATCTTCCGTCTTGATCGGCTGGGAGAGATCCCCTTTGTTCAAGCTGAACACGGCCTGTTCCAAGGCCGGGACCAACTGGCCCCTCGGGACCGAACCCAGACTTCCCCCCGAGTCTTTGGTGCTGGCGTCATCCGAGTATTTGCTGGCTTCGGTGGCGAAATCAGCGCCGTTCAGGATCTCGCTGCGCACCTTCTCTGCTTCCGACTTCGCCGCATCCCAGTCGGCGGCTGTGGGCGTTGCGGTAGCCGCGCCGTTCACGCCTGGCTGCACCGGGGCGATGAGGATGTCGCGCACCGTCCGGCTCTCCGGCTGCACGTAGTCCGCCTTGTGGGCATCGTAGTACGACTGCGCCTCCTCCTCTGTCACCGTGATGTTCGTGAAGACCAGTGCCTGCATCTTCGAGAAGAGCAACTGATCGTGGATGTTCTGAGTCAGCTGAGCAAGCGTGAGCTTCTGAGCCTGCAGCGCCGCGTCGAACTTGGCTTCGTCGCCCTGGAACATCCGCTCGATGGTGTCGAGCTGAGCGGTGACCTCGGCGTCAGTGACGGTGACGCCAGAGCTGGGAGCCTTCTGCTTGAGCACCTCCATCATCACCAGGTACTCGGTGACGCCCTGCTGGAAGCTCTTCCACTCTTTAGGCTGCTTGCTCTTGTCCGGCGCCTTGCCGGCGTCGACGAACGCAGTCTGTTGCTTGTTGAACTGGTCTTGTGTGATGAGAAAGGTACCGACCTTCGCGACCGCACCCTTGGGAAGTCCTCCTCCGCACCCCACCGCGACCACGGCCAGCAGGACCAGCACGACGGCAAAGCCGAGGGCCAAAAACTTCCTGGTCAACCCGATCCTCTCTCGCGTGATACCGGCCGCCCTGCAGCCTACGAGGCATCTGCCGGACTCAGAAGCCCGAGTATATCATCAAGCACTTGGGCCACTACCTGACGGAGACCCCGCTCGTCACTGCGAAAACCGAGGGTGAGTTGTCCCTGCACGGGCGCGTACACGTAGCGCCGGTCGCGCTCGCGCAGCCGCTCGCGCGAGCCGCTGGGAAGTGCCACACCGCTGATGGCCAGCCGGTGCTGGCGCACGATCAACGAGTCCGCCCCAAGGCGCTGCAACGTGGCCCGCACTTCGCCCAGGAAGATGAGATTGTCCACCGGCTCCGGGATCTCGCCGAAGCGGTCCTGCAGCTCGGCGCGGAGATCGCCCAGCTCTTCCGCGCTCCCCGCCGAAGCGATCCGCCGGTGCAGGTCCACCCTCGCGGCCTCGTAGCCGATGAAACTGGCCGGCACGTGCGCGTCGATGCCGATCTCCACCCGCGGCACCTTTTCGTGCTTGAGCTCCGTGCTCTGCAGCAGCGCCACCTGCCTCGTTCAGCATGGAGAGGTACATCTCGAACCCCACCGCCGCTATCTGTCCCGACTGCTCCTCCCCCAGCAGTTCGCCGGCTCCGCGGATCTCCAGGTCGCGCATGGCGATCTTGAAGCCCGAGCCCAGCTCGGTGTAGTCGGCCAGGGTGGAAAGCCGGGCCACCGCTTCCTCGCGTGAGCACCGCTTCGTCCGGATGGAAGAGGAACGCGTGCGCCACCCGAGCCGAGCGCCCGATGCGTCCGCGGATCTGGTAGAGCTGCGCCAGCCCCAGGAGGTCCGCCCGCTCCACGATGAGAGTGTTGGCGTTCGGGATGTCCAGTCCGCTCTCGATGATGGTGGTGGTCACCAGCACGTCGGCGTCGCCGCGCAAGAATTCCAGCATCACCTTCTCCAGCTCCTGCTCGGCCATCTGCCCGTGAGCGATCGCCGAGCCGCGCCTTGGGCAACAGTTCCCGCAGCCGGAGCGGCCGCCTTGTCGATGGTCTCCACCCGGTTGTGCAGGTAGAAGACCTGCCCGCCTCGATCCACCTCCCGCGCGATGGCCCGCTGCACCATGCCGTCGTCGTAGAGGCCCACGTAGGTCTGGATGGGGTGCCGGTCCCGCGGCGGGGTCTCGATCACGGTGATGTCCCGCACGCCGGACAGCGACATCTGCAGCGTGCGCGGGATGGGCGTGGCGGTGAGCGTCGAGCACGTCCACCTCGAGCTTGAGCCTGCGCAGCGCCTCCTTCTGCGACCACGCCGAACCGCTGCTCCTCGTCCACGATCACCAGCCCCAGGTCCTTCGGCTTCACGTCCTGCGACAGCAGCCGGTGCGTGCCGATGAGCACGTCCACTCTTCCCTTCCGCAAAATCTTGCAGGATGCCGTTTTTGCTCCGCCGGCGGACCGGAAGCGGGAGAGCATCTCGACCTTCACCGGGAAATCGGCGAAACGCTCGCGGAAAGTGCCGTAGTGCTGCTGGGCCAGGATGGTGGTCGGGACCAGCACCATCACCTGCTTGCTGTCCAGCGTGGCCTTGAAGGCCGCCCGCAGCGCCACCTCGGTCTTGCCGTAGCCCACGTCGCCGCACACCAGCCGGTCCATCGGATGCGCCGGACTCCATGTCGTCCTTGACGGCGTCGATGGCCCGCTGCTGGTCCTCGGTCTCGTCGTAGGGGAAGGCCCGCTCGAAGCGCACCTGCCATTCGCCGTCCTCGGAGAAGCTGTAGCCCTGCGTGGCCTGACGCAGCGCATAGAGATGCAGCAGCTCGCCGGCCACCTCGCGCGCGGCCTTGCGGGCCCGGCTCTTGACGTTCTCCCAGCGCCTGCCGCCCAACTTGGAGAGAGCCGGGCGCCGCCCGCGCCGCGCCCACGTAGCGCATGACCTTCGCGATCTGGTCGTGCGGAACGTAGAGCATGTCCGCGTCGCGATAGGCGATGTCGAGGTAGTCGCGGGTGACTCCGGCCACGGTCTTGGTGGAGATGCCCTCGAACCTGCCCATGCCGTGGTCTTCGTGCACCACGTAGTCGCCCTTGCGCAGATCGCGGAAGCTGGAGAGCTCCGACCCCCGCTAGAGGCCGTCTCTCCACCACGCCCTTGTGCCGGCGCGGGAAGATCTGGGCTGTCGAGTAAGCAAGGCGAGCTTGAGATCCGGCAGGACGAAGTGGCGCCGGTGCGGCGCCGTCAAGAAGGTGACCCCGGCATCGAGGCCCGGACGTCCGCCGGACCGCCACCGGTGCCCGGCGACCCGGCGCAGGATGTAGCCGGCCCTCTCCGCCTCCGCCCGCTGCTCGAATGCGATGACCACGCGGTAGCCGTCACCGGCCAGCCGCCGATGCGCACGCCTCGGCCTCGGGAAGGCTGGTGACGGCCAGCTCGCCGCTGGTGGCCCGGATGCTGAGAGGCGGTTCTGCGCCCGCAGCCAGGCTAAGCGAGCTCAGGGTGAGGCTGGGAAACGCGCTCAGCCTCTCTTTCACGTCCGACCACGAGGTGTAGCCGCCCCGGCCGGCCTCGTCGCCGAGGACATCGACCAGGTCCGCTTGAAAAGCCTCCACTCGAGAACGCGCCCGCAACGGATCGGTCCGGATGACCCTCGTGCCCGCCGGCAACAGACTCAGGATGCCTACCGGGGTTGCGGCGTCGCTCCTCCGCGGCCGCGTAAACGACCACCCTCTCCACAGGCCCCAGAGAGCGCTGCGAGTACACGGAGAAGCTGCGCAGGCTCTCCACTTCGTCGCCCCAGAATTCCACCCGAACGGGATACCGCTCCGTGGCAGGGAAGATGTCGATGAGGCCGCCGCGTACGGAGAACTCTCCCGCGTCCTCAACCTGGTCCACCCTTGCGTAGCCCAGACCGGCCAAAGCCGTATCAGGCCTTCGAACTCCCGGTCTTCCCCCACTTTGATGACGATCGGATCGGCGGCCGGCGGCACCACGTCTTCCAAAAGAGTGGTCGCCTCCAGCACGAGCACCGGATTTCCCGATGCGTTCGGACCGGCGCCGCCGCCCGGGCCGGAGTCACCGCCCACAGCCCGCACTAAGGCTGCAGAGCGCTCTTGCCCGCCGGCCCGCGACACGGGGCTTCACCTCGCCCTCCGAGCCGTACCACACGCCGCGCGGCGGCAGGTACAGCACCGGCCTGGCGGGAGAGAACAGCGACAGCTCCCGCTCCATCTCCTCGGCCTGCTCCTGGATGGCGGCCACGACCAGAGTCACGCCCTGGTTCCATGGAGGCCGCGCGAGGAAGCCGGCGCTCAGGAAAGGGTGCAGAAATGTAGGCGCCGCCAGCTCGACGTTCTGCCGCGCACTTTCCCCAAGGGCCTGTTCAAAAGGGGGATAGCCGCGGAGAAAGTCGGTCAGTCGCGGCATGGAGCCTCACCGCGCGAGGCCAGCCACTCCTCCGCGAGGTCGGCGGCGCGTCCGATCATGAGAAGGATCTCCTCGCGAGGCTCGCCGAACGGCTCGAGCACGTAGTCTGCAAGCGGCCGCCGTGACGACGCAGGCCGGCCCACGCCTATCCTGAGCCGCCAGAAGTCGCGGCTGCGCAGCGTATGCTCGATGCTCCGCAGGCCGTTGTGCCCGCCGAGCCCGCCGCTTTCCTTGAGCCGGACGTCACCGAAGGCCAGCTCCACCTCATCATGCATGACAAGGGTGCGGTCGACCGGCACCTTGTACCAGTGAGCGGCTTCGCCGACCGCCTCACCCGACAGGTTCATGAAGGTCATGGGCAGTAGCAGCACGACCTTCCGGCCGTCGATCGTCCTCTCCCCCGTCAGACCGTGGAAACGCGACCGCAAGGAAGGGAAACCATGACGGCGTCTGAGCTCCTCGCCGACCATGAAGCCGACGTTATGGCGATCGTACTGGTACTCGGGCCCAGGATTGCCCAGAGCGACGATGAGAAACGTATGATCCACCGACACCGGTTCACCACCCTGCGGGTCGCGTTACCGGCAGCGAGTGCGGGCGAGAAGCTATTCCTCGCTCTTCGCGCCGCCAATGACCTCAGGCTCGGTCGGTTCTTCGACACCCTCAGGTGCCGCCACTTCGACCTCTACCCGCGGCGCCAAGACCGCAGCGATAACCGTCTCCGGATCGTCAAGGATGACCACCCCAACCGGCGGCACCAGATCTCCCACTTTCACATGGTGCCCGATGGCCAGACCCTCCACGCTCACCGTTAGCGACTCGGGCACGTTGTTCGGGAGCGCGCGGACGTGGACCTCGCGATTCTCCCAGTCCAGCATCCCGCCTTCGGAGAGACCTGCCGGGGTTCCCGTCAAGTCGATAGCCACCGCGGCCTCGATCTCGATAGCAAGGTCGACTTCGTGCAGGTCGACGTGGACAACGCTGCGCCGCGTGGGGTGGAACTGGATCTCTTTGACCACTGCGTACAGGGGCGGCCCCTTCGCCTTGCTGGAGCCCTTCCGCCCCTTCGTCTCAGAGTCTGAGATCGAGCTCCAAGACCACGTTGTGGCCATGGCCGAACGCAGTCCTGAAATCATCCAGGGCGATGAGAAGAGGCGTGGCTTCGTGGCCTTTGCCGTACACGACGGCGGGCACTTGTCCCGCGGCGCGATATCTCCGGCTCGGCCCATTACCGGTCTCTTCGCGCGTCCGGACGGCTAGTTTGATGGTATCCATGCTCATCTCCTCAAGGTCACGATATGCGGCGCCGACGCCCGCAAGGTCATCGCTTGTGCTCCCGCGTACTCACGCCCGTCACGCCGCTAGAACAGCTGGTTGTCTCCCTGGAAGAGCGCGCTCACGGACGCATCGGTGAACACGTTCTGAATGGTATCCGCCAGGATTCCGGCCGTGGATAGTACCACAATCTTCGAGGTGTCGGCGCTTTGATCCAGCGGAATGGTGTCGCTCACCACCAATTGTTTGAGCGGCGACGACGCAATCCGCTCATACGCGGGGCCCGAAAGCACCGGGTGGGTACACGCCGCGTACACATCTTTCGCGCCCTTCTCGATGAGGGCGTCAACCCCATTCACCAAGGTGCCGGCGGTGTCGATGATGTCGTCCACGATGATGGCGGTCTTCCCGGCGACATCCCCGATGACGTGCATGATCCGGGAGACATTGTGGTCGGGGCGGAGCTTGGTGAGCACGGCCACCGAGCATTCGAGCCGGTCGGCCACTCGTTTGGCGGTCTTAAGTCCACCCGCATCCGGCGAGACGATCACGAGGTCGTGAAGGTCTTTGAGCCGGAAATAGTCGGCGATCATGGCAAGAGCCGTCATGTGGTCCACGGGAACCCCGAAGAAGCCCTGCAACTGCCCGGCGTGTAGGTCCATCGTGAGCACGCGGTCTGCCCCCGCCGCCTCGATGATGTCGGCGACCAAGCGGGCGGTGATCGGCTCGCGCGGGCAGCTCTTCTTGTCTTGGCGGGAATAGCCCATCCAGGGCATGACGGCGGTGACCCTATGGGCGGACGCCAGCTTAGCCGCCTGGATCATGATGAGGAGTTCCATGAGGTTCTCGTTGACGGGCCGGCACGTGGGTTGCACGATGAAGACGTCCGCCCCGCGGATGCTCTCCTCGTATTTCACGTAGATCTCGCCGTCGGAGAAAGTCTTGATCAATACTCGGCCCAACTCGATCCCCAGTTTCTCGGCGATCTTGTGGCCGAGCTCGGGGTTGCCCCGGCCCGAGAACAACATCAGCGAACGGTCAGGGGTTATCCGCGTGCAGCTCCGCGGCTCCCAATCTCCCATGCCCAGCCCCTCCTAAGTCCGGTCTCCACGTTGTAAGGTATCACCGATGGCGCCCGGCTGTGCGTCATTTTTGGCGCCGATGAGCCGGGTGAAGGGCTCGATGGCCTCCCCGTCTGGCACCACGACAGACTCCGCAAAGACGTGCGGAAGCCTGCAGCCGCCTCCCCACCCGGGTGTCGATCAACGTCGAGCAGGGTCCCACTTCGCTCCCGGCCTTCACCGCGGTACCGCCGCGCAACGAGGTGAAGGGGTGGATCAGAACATCCGGATTGAGGATAACCGTGGACTCGATGGTCGTGGAGGCCGGATCGATCAACGTAACCCCGGCGATCATCCATTCTTCCTTGATGCGTTCGCCCAAGATCCGCTCGGCATCGGCGAGCTCTACCCGGGAGTTGACGCCCAAGACCAGACGAGGATCGGCGATGATCGAGGCCTGCACCCGAGCGCCCGCCGCGCGAAGCGACTCGATCACATCCGTCAGGTAGAGCTCTCCCTGGTCGTTCTCCATGCTGGTCTGCCGCAGCAACTCGAACGATTCCGGGGCCGGCAGCACGTACATGCCCGTGTTGACCTCGCAGATGGCAAGCTCTTCGGCCGACGCGTCGCGGTGCTCCACGATCCGCAGCACCTGACCGTCCGCATCCCGGACGACGCGCCCATAACCCGTGGGATCGTCGAGGACCATCGTGAGCACGGTGGCCGCGGCCCCAGACGCTGCGTGCGCCCGCGCCAGAGCTTCAAGCGCCGCGCCGGTGATCAGCGGCGTGTCTCCGGGCAGCACGAGCATCGCTCCTTCCGGGATCTGGCCGGAGGCGGAGAGCACTGCGTGCCCGGTGCCCAACTGCTGAGCCTGCAAGGCGACTTCTACCCCACTCGGCAGCAGCGGCAGGACCTGCTCGTGACCGTGACCGAGCACGACCACAGTGTGTTCGGCACCCACGGCCGAGGCCGCGGAGAGCACGTGTAGAACCATGGGAAGGCCACAGACGGGGTGCAAGACCTTAGGAAGATCCGACTTCATGCGCTTACCCTGACCGGCGGCCAGGATCACAACGCTCGCGATGTCAGGACGAGGTTCCAGAACACACTCCGGCGGGTTCTCAGAGAAAGGAAAAGCTGGGGCGGCAGGATTCGAACCTACGAATGACGGGACCAAAACCCGTTGCCTTACCACTTGGCCACGCCCCAACGCTCTGGCTGCGAAGGCCGCGCCTCGCGAGCGGACGAAGTATAGGCTAGCCGCGGGAGGGGTGTCAAGGAATGGGCGGGGGACGGCCATCGGAGCTCCTATCACCTTCTTTAGGCAAACGCTTCGGCGAATCTGGTGGGAGCTATGGCACAGAAGCCGCTAAAGCAACGAAAAGCAGAGGACGATAGTCAGGGCGAGTCCTCAAAATGTCAGGAAAGACCATGGAGACCCGAGAACGCACTGTGCGCGTGAGTGTGCAGGCCAAGAATTTCAGGTACGAGGGAGACGTGGTCGTGCCGACAGGCGGCTACCGGTCCCGCCTGCTCGATCTCATGAATACCAATACCAAGTTTCTCGCCCTCACCGACGTTCTGGTGCGTAGAGCCGGCGATGGACTTGCCGGAGATCCCGTCTCATACGACGTGCTTCTTATTCGCAAAGGCGAGATCGAGTTCGTCGTCCCGCTGAACGATGCCTGGTAACAGCTCGCCGGCCTCACTGCAGATACTCGAGCTTCTCGACCTTGGCGCCGTAGAGTTCATGGTCGACTTGGCCGACGGGAGCGTAAAGTACGGCGTCCTGTCTTCCAGAGGATTCATGGGGATGCGCGACCGGCTGTTCGCCGTCCCGTGGCACGCGATTTCCGTTGACACCTGCGGTAAACGGCTGGTCGTCAACATGAGCAAAGAAATGCTCGACAAGGCCCCGAGCTTCGAGAAGGACTTCTGGCCTGACATGGGCAAGGAAGACTTCCGGATTGAGATGCTCGGTTACTACGGGTCCGGAGCCACCGCCCACGATCCGCTGCATTGATCTCCAGATAGCCGCACCTACACGCGGCCGAAGGCAGTTGTGTCGCAGAACGGCGCGGCTTGCGCTGTTCCGTGGCCGTCCGCCGAGGAATGCTTGCCCCTTACAGGATCGTTCCGGCTGAAACCGCCCGAGCGTTGAATCCTCGCCGCCGGACTGCCTCGGAGACATCTTCCGCCGCGGCGCGGGTTCGGCAGATACCGAACACTGTGGACCCGGAGCCGCTCATGAGAGCCCCCAGAGCCCCCTCCTCCGTCAGCGCGCGCTTTGCAGCCACCAGAGGGGGAAACAGGCTGAAGCTCGCATCTTCGAGATCATTCTCCAAGAGCGGCACGACCGCCGGTGGGGCGCTCATCTCGTCGAGGTCGCCGCACGTGACCGCGTGCGAGAGCGCGAGCCAACTAGCCTTGGCCGCGGCCGTCCTCTCCGAAAACGCGCGAGGATCTTCCGCGGGGCGGCGCGCATCGAACGACTCGTAGACCCTGGCAGTCGAAAGATGGTGGTCGAGGTAGACGAGCGCAAGGTGCATGCCCGGCAACCTCAGCATCTGCAGGAGCTCGCCGATCCCCTGGCCGATCGAGGGCTGCGGGTTCAGGAAGAAGGCGACATCGGCTCCAAGGACCCGGGCGAGGGTCCGCAGAGTCGCGTCATCGAGCTCGGGGCCTCCAGCCTCTGCAAGTATCCGCGCGCCGGCAAGAAGGGACACCGCGGCGTTAGAGCTTCCTCCCCCAAGCCCCGCCCCTACAGGGATGTGCTTCCGCACGTGGACTTGCCCGTCGAAGGCCCAGCCCGTGTGCGACTCGATAGCTCGAAGAGCGCGAGCAGCTAGGTTGGCTTCGCCCTCGATGGCTGAGCAGACTACCTGCAGACCGCATTCGCCCGGGCCTGACGCCCCTGTCCCAGGCGCCAAAGGCTGATCTCCTGGTGCCGCGGGGCGAGGTGGCCGCGCCTCCAGGTCGAACTCGAGTTCGTCGAAGACGTCTACAGGCATGAACACAGTGAAGAGTTCGTGGTAGCCGTTTTCCATGCGCGGTCCGACGAGCAACGAAAGGTTGACCTTAGCAGGAGCGCGTTCGCTCAGGTGCATCGGGGACCGGCCCTCCACGGGGTGGTTTTGCGGTAAGGCGCGCCTTCGGCAAGACGCGGAGGCGCGCCTGCACCAGCATAGCAGCCCGGCGCCTGTGAAGGCGCCGGGCAAGCTGGGCCGACCGTGATTGGCGGAGTACGCCATATGCCGACGAGGTCTAGTGAGCGGCGTCCTTGGTCAAGCTGAGGGTAATCGTTATCGGACTCGTCTGGTCCGTACCTCTCAGGTATGCATGATCTACATAGCCGTGAGCGAAATCGGAATCCGGCCAGATATAGAGGAGCTGCGACGGAACGCTGTGGATGTACGCGTCCAGCATCATGGTGCTCGAGAGCGTCATGCCGGTGGGCAGCCCGGACGTGGTATCCAGGTGATATTCACCGCTCGCAGCGATGCTGGTGCCTAAGCTGAGCGACAGTGTTAGCGGTCCCAGACCCGGGGGGACATCGTAGCCGAACAGGGGCAAGAACGGCGCCATGTCGAAGCTGAGCGGGATATCGATGTTCGTGGTCGCGATGTTGAACCCGAGATCCGCGACCCCGGAGCTAAAGGACAGGTAGTTAAGCTTGGTATCGACATCCATGATCTTCTTGCCCAGCATCGTGTAGCTCTTCGGGACGTCCAGCTGGTCGCCGGGCTTCGCCAATTGTCCCGAGTACGGCAGCATCAGCGCTGAGGTAATCGGGGTGAGGAAGGTAGCAAGCCCAGCCACTGTGGTCTGGTCGAGGGCTTGCTCTGACTTGCCCTTGGTCGCGTAGGAAATGCCGAGCAGGGTGCCCTGATTGTCCACTCGCAGGAGTGCGTAGGCAGGCAGGCTCTGGTCCACGTCCGTCTGGGAGAAGAACTGGTTTTCCGGCACCGTCAGGGAGTCGACAGTCAGTTTGATGGTCACCTGCCCGTTGGCCACCGCCACCGTCTGCACGCTGAGGTGACCTGTGATGGTGCTCGCCGTGAGTGTTGCCGGCCAGATCCTGCCCACTATCGTATGCTCGACAGCATAGATCGTGGGGGTGTTGATGGTGAACGTGAAGCCTACCGGGCCGGCGGGCTTGAGGTTGGCGAACGCAGGAAGCGTAGTATCCGGCGCCTGGGCTTTCAGGAGATTCGAAAGCATCTGGGCGCACTCGCCTCGGGTGGCCGGCGCTGAGAAATCAAATGCGCTGCCCACTCCCTGAAGCCCGGCGAGCAGCCCCGCCGACTCTGCTTTGCAGGCGTTCAGGAAGTGGTCGTGCGTGGCGAACTGGCTCTCACTGAAAGTGGGCACGAAGGACGCCGGAGGATCAGGAAGGTTCGCGGCCCGGGCTACCATCGTTATGAGTTGCTGCCGGGTGATTGGGTCGTAAGGGGCGAAAGTGGTAGCCGTCTTGCCGGTGGTGATCCCAAGCAAGGCACACGCCGCTACGTATTTGGCTGGGTACAACGGATCGCTGGCATTCGGCGTTTGGTCGACATCGGTGAACGGGCACGTCGCCGCGGCCACGTCCCCATAGCCCATCGTTAGCACGATCATCTTGGCGAACTGCTGACGCGTGACGGGATCATTGGGCTTGAATAGGTCGCCTGGAAAGCCGTTGATGATGTGACGATTCGAAAGGTCCGTGATGGCCGCCGCGTAGGGGCTGTCCACCGGGACGTCGGTGAAAGCCAATGCGATGCCGGTGAATCCCAGCACGACAGCCAACACGAAAAGGGCGATGCCAACGCCCACGGCAAGTCGAGAACGAGAGCTGTTTCCGCGCATAACGTCCCCCCGACGGACGATATTGCCGTACTTTCACATAGCATAGGTTTAGCACCGATCTGCCGCTAACGAAAGTACCATTCGACGACGGAAAGCGAGCTTCGCGAGCTCGGAAACGTCATCTTTCCGAGAGCAAGCCGGCCAGCGCTACGAACTGCCCAGGCGATAGTCGCTCCGCCCGCACGCCCACGGGTGCGCCGATGGATTCCACGAGGTCGAGCGCTTGTTCTCGAGGCAAGTCGAGACCGGCCGCCAGGGCATTGGCCAGAGTCTTGCGCCGTTGGCCGAAGGCGGCCTGGATGACGGCCTTTAGAGGGACGGGGTCACAGGTGGGGAGATCGTCCGCAGGGAGACGATCGAGCACGAGTAGGCTCGAGTCGACGTGCGGCTGAGGATAGAAGATGGACCGGGAGAGTGGCCGGCTGCGCACGATCCGCGCATAGAGCTGCACCCACACCGACAGGATGCCGTAGGTCTTGCTTCCTGGGGCGGCAGCGATGCGTTCCGCCACCTCCCTCTGCACCATGACGCAGTAGCGGCGCACGCCCGGCAACCGCTGCAAAGACTCGATGATGAACGGACCAGCCACCGAGTAAGGCAGGTTGCTCGCACACAAAGTCGGGAGCGGGTCTAAGCCCTCGAGCGGCGCCTTGAGCACGTCCTGAAAGTGCAGAGTGACTTTGGGGTCACCTCCCAGGACGTCCCCTAGGGTGGCTACGAGCGGCGCCTCCAGACTCCTGTCCACCTCGAACGCGTGCACGTGACCCGCGACCGCGGCCAGCGCACCGGTGAGAACCCCGAGACCCGCTCCCACTTCAAGGACAACGTCGTTTGGAGCACATTCCAATTGAGTGAGGATGACGCCCAGGATGTTGTCGTCGATGAGGAAATTCTGCCCGAGGTCGCGCTTCGGAATGATGCCGAACTCCGCGAGGCGTGCCAACGAGATCTGTCGCAGGACAGGGGAAGGCTCGCCACCGTTCACACGAGTCGGCCTGTCAGTCCGTATCGTCGACACGTAGAATCGGCGCGTCCAGCCTGTTCAGGAAGTCGCGCAACGGTCCAGGTCGGTTGGCTTCCGCGAACTCGAGACACCCGTCGCAGATGCCGTGACTCACGTGTTCGCAGTCCGCGCTAGAAACATCGCGGGACAACTCAGTGCCGCACCACGCACAAAGGCTCTTCACATCGTTCTCGCTTGGATCCTCAGACGCGGATATGCCCGCAAGGCATTCTCGCACAGCCGGGCGGCAAGCTCTTGCACAGCGATTCCCCGCTGCCGCGCCGCGAACTCATACGTGTGGACCACCAACGCGGACGAGTTCGGACGGCCGCGGAACGGCACCGGCGCGAGAAATGGTGCATCCGTTTCCAGAAGTAATCGATCCTCGGGCACTGAGCGGAGAGCGGCCTGCAGTGCACTCGCGTTCTTGAAAGTAACGTTGCCGGCGAAACTCAGGTAGTACCCGCGGGCCACCAACTCCGGGAGCCTTTCGGGAAGCGAGAAGCAGTGCAACACCACCGTGAGCCCGGCACCATCGGAGTCGAGAAGGCGGAGAGTATCGTCCGCGGCATCGCGCGAATGGATGACCACGGGAAGGCCGACGGCACCTGCCATCACCAAGTGGCGCGCGAACACCTTCTTCTGGACGCCGCGCGGCACAGGGTTGCGATAGTAGTCCAGGCCGGTCTCGCCCAAGGCGACCACCTTGGGATGGTCCATCAGGGCGGCCAGCCGGTCGAACCCATCCTCGTCGGCGTCGGCCGCGTCGTGCGGGTGGTACCCGATGGTCGCCCAGACACCCGGAAAACGTTCGGCCTGCTCCAACGCCCACGCTGATGACGCCACGTTCACCGCGGAGTGGATCACCGTGCCCACCCCGGCTAGCGCGGCCAGGCAGATCAGTTCTTCCGTTGGGCGCGGACCACCATCAAGGCCGATATCGTCCAGGTGGGTGTGATTGTCGATGTAGGTCACGAGGCGCTGGTCCGGCCAGCCAGAGTCAGTCTTCGATGCGCGGGAAAAGAGCTGTGCCGGCCACCACGCTCGAGCCCCCGGGCAGCAGACCCCAGCGGGCCTGGTCCCAACTTGGACCCGCCACCTGCTCGATGCCGGCACCAACCTGCGCGCCACCCGCGGCCCTAGGCGCGAACGTCTCCGCCCCGGCACCGCCCAGCCCCAGCCGGGCGCTGATTTGCTGCGCTGTCTCGGGGATGAACGGATGCAGCATCACAGAGAGGAGGCGCAGCCCTTCCGCCAGGTCCCACAACGTCGCGTCGAGTGCGGCGGCAGCCGCGCCGGCGGCGCCTTCGGCGGCCGCCTCCTTGGCCTGCTTCCAGGGAGCCTGCTCTTCGACGTACCGGTTCAAGCGGCGCACGAGCATCCAGATCGTCTCCAGCGCGGCGCTCAGGTCCATCTCTCCCAGTTGTCGCCGTGCCGTTGCCGCAGTCTCGTCGGCTTCGGCCGCGAGCGGGGAGTCGGCCGGGGTGCGGCCTGGGGGCGGCGAGGGCACCGAGCCGCCCCGGTACTTGGCGATCATCGAGGTGGTCCGCGAAACCAGGTTGCCCAGCTCGTTCGCCAACTCGCTGTTGTAGCGGGCCTTGAAGCCCTCCTCGCTCACCATGCCATCCTGCCCGAAGCTCACCTCGCGCAGGCAATAGAACCGGAAGGGGTCCGCGCCGTACTGCTCGATCAGCGGGAAGGGGTCCATCACGTTCCCCCGGGTCTTGGACATCTTCTCCCCGCCCAGCTTGAGGTAGCCGTGGATGAAGAGATGCTCGGGGAGCTCGTATCCCGCCGACATGAGGAGCGCCGGCCAGATGATGGCGTGGAACTTGAGGATGTCCTGCGCCATGAGGTGGTACGTCGGGGGCCAGAAACGGGAGACAAGATCTTGCCCAGGAGCGAAATGCAGCGCACTCAGATAGCTAATCGAGCGCGTCGATCCACACGTAGATCACCTGAGACGGGTCCCAGGGCACACTGATACCCCACTTGAGGGTGGCGCGAGAGATGGAGATATCGTCCAGACCCTGCTCGATGAAAGAAAGCGCCTCGTTGAACCGATGACGGGGACGGATCCACTCGGGATTGGCCCGGTAGTGGTCGAGCAAGCGCTCCTGGTAGGCAGAGAGCCGGAAGAAATAGTTGTCTTCCTCCATCTTCACCGGCGGGGTGCCATGGTCCGGGCATAGTCCGTCCACCAGGTTCTCTTCGATGTAGTAGGCCTCGCAAGCCGGGCAATAGAGTCCGGCGTAGGAGCCCGTGTAGATATCGCCGTGGTCGTAACAGCGTTGGACAAAATCTTGCACAAAAGCTTCATGCTTCGGGTCGGTAGTGCGAAGCAGGAAATCGATGGTGGCGTTCACCTTGCGGGCCACTTCCCTGAACCGGACCACGATCTCGTCCGCGTGCTCCTTGGGAGTCAGACCTCGGGCACAGGCCGCCTGCTCGATCTTGGTGCCGTGCTCGTCGGTGCCCGTGAGGAAGTAGACGTCGTCGCCCAGTTGGCGGTGGAAGCGGACGGCCACGTCGGCGGCCGTGGTGGTGTAGGCGTGACCGATGTGCGGCACATCGTTGACGTAGTAGATGGGTGTGGTGATGTAGAACTTGCCCATAGCCGAGCCAGTATAGCCAAGATTCCGCGCTGCGGTCGACGGACGCCGGCGCGGCGACCAATCCGCGGGCCCATGCACCGACAGAGCCGCGAACGTCGACCACTACCCCAGGACGACCACCGGCGGACGAACAGGCATGGAAAAGCGCTCAGCTTACTTGTCCGCGGTCTTCCCTGGCTTCCAAAGCCAGCGCATACGCTCGGCGAGCAGGCAGTCCCGTCAAGCCGGCAACGATAACCGCGGCGACCTTGGTTCCCACGCCCTGGGCTAGCATCTGTCCCAACGCCTCCCGCGCCCGGGCCTCCAGGACCGCAGGCGCCAGCCCGAGACCAGAGTCGGAGGCCGCTTCCGCGCCTGAGCTTGCCGATGCCCGGGAGGCGGGTTGCCCGCCGGCGGATTCCAGCACCACCACGATCTCCCCTCTAACGAGGTCGCCCAAGCGCTCCAAGACCTCCGCCGCGTTGCCACGGATCGCCTCTTCGTGGATCTTGCTGAGTTCGCGGCACACGGCCAGTTGACGGGTGGGCCAGCGTTCGGAGATCGTCTCTAGAGACTTCCGCAGTCGCCGGGCAGACTCGAAAGCCACCACTGCCGCCCCCGTGCCGTCGAAGGCGGCGACCTGGGCGATCAGCTTTGTTTTGCCGCGAGAGAGGAAGCCCACAAAGGCGAAGCGGTCTGCCGGTAGACCGGAGAGCACCAGCGCGGTGGCCACAGATGACGGTCCGGGCAGCACGGTAACCGGTATGTCCTCAGCCGCGCACGCTCGCACCAACGAGAAACCTGGATCGGACAGACCCGGCATCCCCGCGTCCGACACCAGGGCGACATCCCGGCCCTCACGCAAGAGCGGCAGCAGCACCGAAAGCCGCTGCTCCTCGTTGTAGTCGTGGAAGCTCATCAGGCGGGCGACGATCCCATACCGGTCCAAAAGGATGCGGGTATGGCGCGTGTCCTCGCACGCCACCAACTCCACCTGCTTGAGGACTTCGAGTACCCGGAGGGTGACGTCCTTCAGGTTGCCGATGGGGGTGGGACAGATGTATAGCATGGCGATGACGGCTCCCGCGGAGAATCACTCGCCGGTCAGCCGGCGGGCTGCAGTCTCTCCCAAGCCACGAGGCCCCCTCCCACGAGCCCAGCAGTTTTGCCAAGGGCGGCGGCAGCGACCCGCACCTGGTCTTTGTTAGGTGGCAGAGCGATTTCTCGCACGAGTTCACGGGCCGGCCGCAACAGCAGCTCTCCGAGGGCCGAGACTCCCCCGCCCACGACGATCATCTCGGGGTTGAAGGTGTTGGTGAGGTTCACCAGCCCCATGCCGAGCCACCGCGCCACCTCGTCCACCGCGGCCATCGCGCCCGGATAGCCCTCCTGCGCCAATCGGGCCACCTGAGCTCCGTCCAACTCTCCTCGAGAATGCAACTCGGCGAGGGCGCCTCGAGGGTCAAGGTCGACCGACCCAGCCCGGCGCACGCCTGCCCGGGCCAAGGCCTTACCCGACGCGTACATCTCCAAGCAGCCCCGTGAACCGCACTGACAGAGCTCTCCATCGACCAGGACGATGGTGTGACCGAGTTCGGCGGCGCCGCCCCCCACGCCCCGGTAGAGCCGCCCGTCGAGGTAGATCCCGCCGCCCACACCTGTGCCCAGCGTGAGCATCACCACGTGCTTGAGCCCGAACGCCACCCCGGCGGTAGCTTCGGCGAGGACCGCCGCATTGGCGTCGTTCTCTAGGACTACCAGCATGTCCAAAGCCTGCTCGAGGATCTCGCGGAGGGGGACCCGCTCGAGAGGCAGGTTGGGCGACGTCACCACGATCCCTTGAACGGGGTCCACCGTACCGGCACACGCCATGCCCACACCGCCCAGAGGAATCGCGAACTCGGCGCGCGCTCGCTTGAGTGTGGAGATGAGTCCCTTCACAAAAGAAGCGGTGTCGCGCGTCTGGCTGGGGTCGGTGATGGGTTCGGCCAGCACCCGTCCCTTCGCGTCGACCGGACCGGCGATTACTTTGGTGCCTCCGGCATCCACACCGAGCATGGCTACCGCGCGACAGTCGTCTCCCATAGGAAGACTCATGGCTCGTTCATCCGTGGCTTTTCGGCGATCTTACGGGTCAGCCTCACGTAGTCATACCCGAACTCATACGAGAGCTGCACGCTCTCTCGACTGTAGCCGCGGTCGCGGTAGAACCGTTCGGATTCAGCATCCTTGACCGCTCGTAAGACGACTCGGTCGCAACCCCGCCGCAGAGCTTCTTTTTCGAAGCGGTTGAGCATAGCCGAACCAAGGCCTCGCCCCCTGTGGCCCTTCCCGACGACGAACTCGTCTACCGAGCCGAGGCCACCGACAAAATGCCCCCGCAGCACGGCGAGCACGCGCCTACGGCGGCGCACGATCAGCGCGAAGGGCTCGGCGCGCCAGTCAATGCGGTGCCCGAAGGTCTCCTCGTCGGCGAGGGGCCATTCCTCCCTGAAGAAGCGCGTCACTTCCCGCTCATCCCCGCGGCCCACGTCCACCCTGACGTCCCGACTTTCGAGTTCGACCTCCGGCGCCGACTCTGCCTCCTCCAGCCGCGCCGCAGCGGAGCGAGGCTCCTTCCTGCGGAAGTCTTTCTCGCCGAGGAGCACGACCTCTTCGCTGGTCTCACGCCCGTCGCGGGCGCGGGTCACTGCGGGGTACGCGGCACGCAATTCCCCCACTGCTTCCCTCAGGTCGCACGATCCGAGAAAGCTGGCCACAAGTCCGGGCAGAGGCCGCGTCGAGCCATCCTCGATCTTGATCACGCAGCCGAGAGCCGACTCGTCGCTCGGGTCGGGCCGAAAGCTCGGTGGCACCCCGAGCGCCTGGACGCCCTCCGCACCGCCCTTCGCAATGACCCTGCCTGCGGCGGAGCGCATGATCCTGGTGTCGCGCAACTCCTCGCCGCCCACCAACTCCGGGTGCGCAAGCATCGCGTCACGCACGCGCGCTAGCTCCGGCGTAGCGCCGGCCGCGAGAAGTGCGAACAACCAAGCGGCCTCGCAGAGGTCGATGCGGACGACAGGCACTCCGCAGCCGTCTGTGCCTCCCCAGAGCGTGTCGGACGATCTGCGCGCCCCCGCGATCCAGCGACAACCGGGCTGCCCCGGCCCGCGGGACAGCAGCCCGCGGATGGACCGAGCTATCTGCTCCTGCACCGGATGCCCGGCGGCCCAGTATCCGGCGACCGGCGCGCCCAGGTGGAGCGCCATGGCGAGCATCCCGGCGTGCTTGCCCGAGCAATTGTGATGGAGGACCGTGGGGAGCTCGCCCCGTTCCTGCAGCGCACGGCAAGCGAATGGGCTTAGGGGCGGGTGCGTTCCGCAGACCAGGGCTTCTGGGCCCAGGCCCAGCCGCTCGAGCAATGAACCCACGATCTGCACGTGAGCGGGCTCCCCACCGTGCGAGCTGCATATCACCGCCAGCTCCTCCTGGCTGATGGCAAATGCGTCGGCGGCACCACTCTCCACCACAGCAAGCGCCTGGAACGGCTTGGCCGCGGAGCGAAGATGGACGACGCCTAGCGGGTCCCCGACTCCTCCCAGAAGTTCACCCCGGCTATCCACCACGGCGATCGCCCCCCGGTGGACCGACTCCACGTGCCCACCTCGCATCAGCGCCATGACCGGCTCGTAGCACGGGTCGAAAGCCGAGGTCTTGCCCGAGTCGGGGTCCCGGGATCTCATTCCGAAGTCAACGCGGCCCGCGCATCTTCGAGATCTTCAGGCCGTACCATGATGTCCTGCTTGCCCACACCGTCGATGGTCACCGGTAGCACCCACGAGAGGGCCTCGTGGGTGACCATTGCCTCGATGCCCGCGCTCCTCAGCTTGGCCACGACTATCTGCGCCTCGACGGGATCGTACAGGCTGATAAGAAGCACCGGCGCATCGTGATCAGAATCCGAGCTCATCACTTATCTCCTGCATCGCGGTCAGGCCGATCTCCAGGAACTCGTCCAACTCCAGACCGAGCTCGTCGCATGTCAACATATCCTCCCGTCTTGCGCCGCGCGCGAAACCAGGTTCCTTGAAACGCTTCTTGAGACTTTTGAGCGTCACCAGCTCCAACCGCTTCTCGGGACGGATGAGGGTCGCGGCCGTGACAAGACCGGACATGGGATCGCAGGCGAGCAGGGCCCGCGCCATACGCGAGTCGACCACGGACCCGTTAGCGGGGTTATGAGCGGCGATGGCTCTGAGAACCTTTTCGTCCTCCAGGCCCGCCTCGCGCAACCACTCGACGGTGACGATTCCGTGCATCCCCATGGATTCGGCCGTTTGCTCGACGTCAAGGTCGTGGAGGAGGCCGGCGAGTCTCCACTGCTCGGCGTCTTCCCCCAGACGTTCAGCCAGGGCGCCCATAATAGCCTCGGTGGCCAACATGTGGCGGACCAGGTTCTCATTGGCCACCCGCTCCCGCACCAAGCACTCGGCGCTCTCTCTGTTCACGAAGCCTCCATACTCACGAGCCCTCAGCAGTCCAGACGGCGTTTGCCGCACTCGTCGCTTTGATTATGTCAGCCTTGCTCCAGGAGGTGCGCCCCTCCACCGCCAGAGCCGACCACTCCTTCGTCGATACCCAACGCCAGCCTACGGCGCCACCCCTCTCCAAAGCAATGCGCCCGGGGTCGCTCAGAGGCCGGCAGGACATTGTCACCGCGAGCAACCTCTCCCCCTTGTATACGGTCAGGTACGCATAGCACGGGCCGGCGATCTCCACTTCGAGTCCCGTCTCCTCGCGCAACTCCCTAACCACGCCCTGGCTGAGATCCTCGCCTCGCTCCAGGCGGCCACCGGGCGGGTCCCATGAATCGGTGGGTTCGCTCCGATGGAGCAGCAGCCATCGTCCGCTATCGCCGCGACGTACGAGGCCCACGACCGCCACCCGCACGTACGGCGCCTCCGGGTCGGCAGCAGGTCCCGCGCCCGCCATTTCTTGTACGGTCACGACGACCGGGTCACGCCCGAGAAAGCCCAGACAAGACCTGGGCGGCCACCTCGCCGGCGACTTCCACTTGGCGACGGGTAACGTCCAGGTGCGTGACGAAACGGATGCTCGTCCGCTTGGCCGCGCCGCACAGCACCCCGCGAGCCTTGAGGGCCGCGATGGCGCCCTCCGCGTCGACGCCAAGGCCCGCGAGATCAGCGATGATGATGTTGGTCTGCACCGGATGCGGTATCTCCAATCCCGGCACCTCGCGCAGAAAGCGAGCCAGGATGACGGCATTGTCGTGATCCTCGGCCAGGCGACTCACGTTATGGTCGAGGGCGAACAACGCCCCGGCGGCAAGGATGCCCGCCTGTCGCATGGCCCCGCCGTATCGCTTGCGATTGAACCGGGCTGCCTCCACGAAATCGCGCGAGCCGGCCACAGCGGAGCCGACGGGAGCTCCCAGGCCTTTTGAGAAACACACCGAGACCGAGTCGGCGCAGGCCGCGTAGGCCTCCAGTGGTGTTCCGGTAGCCACGCTCGCGTTCCAGAGACGGGCGCCGTCCAAGTGGACGACCAACCCGTGCGCGTGGGCCACTCCCGCGATCTCCTGCATCAGGTCGAGCGGCCAGATAGTGCCGCCACAGCGGTTGTGAGTATTCTCCATCTCCACCACTCGAGTCCGGGCGAAGTGTTCCTGCGTGGGACGGATGGCGTCGACGACGCTCTGGGAGTCGAGGAGCCCGAGGGCTCCAGGGATCGGGCGGATCTGGAGGCCGGACAACGCCGCCGCCGACCCGCCTTCGTAGTGGAGGATGTGCGAGTCTTCCTGGGCGATGACCTCATCGCCCGGGTGCGTGAGCGTGCGCAGACAGACCTGATTGCCCATGGTGCCGCTGGGCACGAAGAGGGCGGCCTCCTTGCCCAACAGAGTGGCCACGCGGTCCTGCAACAGATTGACGGTGGGATCCTCACCATAAACGTCGTCGCCTACGGGCGCGTCGCCCATGGCTTTCCGCATGGCCGGACCGGGCCGGGTGAGGGTGTCGCTGCGAAGATCGACTGGTTCGAGAGTGCCGCTCACGATCGCCTCCTGCTCTCCGACAACCTCAGGTCACCCAGGCTCCACTCACCGAGGCGTGGCATCCGGGAGACCGCCATCCACGGGAATAGTGGCGCCGGTCGTGGGCGTCTGCCGGGTGGCAAAATAGAGTACCGCGTTGGCCACATGCTCGGCGGTGACTCCCACTTTGAGGAGGTTCCGGCTCCGATAGTATGCCTCCAATCCCTCCTCATCCAGCCCCCGGGCACGCATCCGATCCGGGCCTACCTCCGCCCAGAGCCCCGACCGCCTGGCCCCATGCCCGAATACGGCATCGGGTGCCACCATGTTCACGCGGACATCGTAATCCGCCAGTTCCAGGCTGGCGATGCGCGCCAACTGGTGCGCCGCGGCCTTGGTCGAGCTGTAGGCCCCGAACTTCGCCCCAGGCGCGAACACGTTCTTCGTCGAGACGAGCACGATATCCCCACCGGTGCCTTGACGCTTGAACTGGCGCCCGCTCTCCGCGAGGACGAGCAACGTCCCCTCCACGTTCACTCGCTCCAGGGTGCGGAAACGCTCGAGATCAAGGTCTTCGAGCGACGCCACCATGGCAATACCCGCATTGGCGACTACCAAGTCGACCCCGCCCCAATTCAGCGCCACCTCCGCGAATGCTCGGACGATCGACCCAGCGTCCGTCACATCGAGCGGCACACCCATGACCCGCTCGCCAAAGCGTGACCCAAGCTCGGCCTTTAGGCCTTCGAGGGCCTCGCCGGGCAGGTCGGTGACCGCCACCGCGCAGCCTTGCTCCAGCAGCCCCTGGGCTATCCCCGCGCCGATCGCCCCCGCTGCGCCGGTTACGATAGCCACGTGGCCACTCAGTGGCGGCGGCGGACCGGCCGCCAGCTTGGCGTGTTGAAGAGTCCTGTATTCCATGCGAAACAGCTCGTCCTCGGGGAGGCCGAGATACGACCCGGTAGCTCCCACCGAGAGCCTTCACGGCCAGGGTGTGAGCGGTTATGTCCCTCGCGATCGTCGCCTCGTGGAGGTCGCGCCCCGCACAGAGCGCGCCCACGCCGGGCACCAGGATCACCCTCGGCAAACTGTCGAAAGCTCGCAAACCAGCCGGCATCTGTGCTGCGTGCCGATCCAGATAGGCTTCGTACGCCGCTTTGTAGGCGGCGATGCAATCGCGGATCTGACCGCGGAGCACGTCCGGTTGGTCGTAGGCCGGGTCGTCGACCCAAGCGGGCAAAGCCTTCGTCCGAATGAGATGGTCTGTGGTGAGCGGGGCCGTCAATGCCAGCTCTTTGGCCCCCGGACGCTCGAGAAGATCCAGAAGCTCGCTCGAGACGAGGGGAACGACGACCATCCGCCGGTATCTGCGATCCGGACCTTCGACCGGCTCAGCCAGCAGGCCTCTCACCACCGGCGCGATCGCGGCGGCGCGGACCTTGGCTGCCTCGACCCGCAGGGCACCGACCGTACCGGCGGCTACCCGGCCGATGACGGCCCGGGATGAGTCCGCCTCGTTCGGGTCGCCGGAGGACTCCACCAATCGTCGCGAGATACGCCTCAGCTCGAGAGACTAGGTCGATCATCTTCTCGTAAGACGCCCGTGCCGTATCGCCCCAGGTGATTATCCCGTGGTGAGCCCAGACCATGGCCTCACAGTGAGGCCGCTCTTCGAAGGCAGCGGCGACAGCTCGCGCCAACTTGAACCCCGGCGTCACGTAGTCGAGAACCACCACCTTGTCACCAAGGGCCCGCCGGACCGCGACGGACCCACCCTGCCGGTTGGTGAGCGCGAGAATCGCGTCCGCGTGCGTGTGATCGACGTAGGTCCGCGGGATGAAAGCATGGACGAGGGCCTCGATAGACGGCGTGGGACTATCGGCCCGGAGAAGGTGCGTGCGCAATTCGTTGACCATGGACTCGTCGTCCAATTCCGGCAACCAGCGCAGTTTCAGAAGGTATGACAGGTCAAGACCGGGATGGCCTTCGGGCTCGATGGTGGCCATGTCCACACCTGAGGCCTTGACGAACAGCGCCTCCGCTAACTCACCGAGAACGTTCCCCCAAGCTTCTTTGACCGATGAATTCCCCCCGCCGTGCAGTACGAGAGACGGCTCGGACCCCAAGAGACGGCTGGAATAGGTGCGAAGGGCGAGCGCCTCTCCCCAGGGTTCGGAGTACCGAGCGACGAAACCGGCTGCATCTTCTTCCGACCACTTCGATCGCATCGCATCGACCTCTCTAGCCTTGGGCTTGCGGCTTCAGCTGTGCCAGCATGAAAGCGGCGTTTTGGCCCGGAGATCGTCCGTCGAAGACCGCGCTCCCGGTGACCACCAGATCGGCCCCGGTCGCGGCGACCTCAGCGACGTTCGCCATCGTGATCCCACCGTCGATGCAGAGAAGGATATCGCGCCCGGAGTCCTCGATCATGCTCCTCACCCGCGTCGCCCGCGCGAACGTCCTGGGGATGAAACACTGCCCTCCCCAGCCTGGGTCGACGGCCAGCAGCACGACCATCTCGAGTTCGTCCATCAAAGGCTCGAGCGTCTCGAGAGGTGTGCCGGGATTGAGGGCCACACCTCGCGCCACCCGCTGTCCGGGCCGACCGGGCATCGCAAGCTTTCCAAGCTCCTGGAGCGCACGATGGACGTGAACGGTCGATTCCACGTGCACGGTCAACAGGTCGGCTCCCGCCGCCACGTACTCCGCCAGTTTCGGGATCGGGTCGTGCACCATGAGATGCACGTCCTTGAGCATCGACGTGCGCAGGCCTTTGACGAAGGACGGGCCCACGGTCATCGCCGGACAGAAGACTCCGTCCATGATGTCCAGATGGACGACGCCCACCCCGGCCTCTTCGATCGCCGTCAATTCCCGGCCGAGGTCCATCAGGTCAGCCGTCAGCACACCCACGCTGACGGTAGGCCGGATGCGTCCCAGCTGGGCCAACACCCCCGCAGACGAGAGACCGTCGTTCACCCAGCCACCCCCCGCCAGGTGCGGTGCCCGCCAAGCCAGCCACCCTGCTCGCGCGAAAGGGTCATTTCTTCTCGTTCTTGAGCGTCAGGAATAGCTCGTAGGCATCCTCGGGCTTCGTGAGCTCATGGACGACCTTCGAAACGGCTTGGATCATCGCGGTCGGGGCGTCGGATTGGAAGATGTTGCGGCCCATGTCGACCCCCGAGGCGCCTTCGCTCACCGCACGATAGGCCATTTTGAGAGCGTCCAGTTCGGGCAGCTTCTTGCCCCCGGCCATCACCACGGGCACCGGGCAGGAAGCGGTCACCGTCTCGAAGTCCTTTTCGATGTAGTACGTCTTGACGAACTGTGCCCCCAGTTCCGCGCACATGCGACAAGCGAGGCGAAAGTAGCGCGCGTCGCGGGCCATGTCTTTGCCCACCGCGGTCACTCCAAGCGTCGGGATGCCGTAGCGGAGGCCCAGATCAACGAGGGTCGTGAGGTTATCGATAGACTGGGTCTCGTATTCCCCGCCTATGAAGACCTGCACAGCCATGGCCGCCACATTGAGCCGGGCGGCATCTTCGACGTCTATCGCCAAGCGCTCGTTGGATAGGTCCTTGAGGACACTCGGGCCGCCGCTCGCGCGCACCACGACTCCCTGACCAAAACCGGGCGGTATGGTCGTGCGAAGCATCCCTCGCGTCAGCATCAGTGCGTCACAGTAGGGAAGGAGCGGCACGATGTTCACGTCCACGCGCTCGAGGCCCGAGGTGGGTCCCTGGAAATATCCATGATCGATAGCAAGCATTACCGTGCGCCCGGAGGACGGGCGGAAGATGCGCGCAAGCCGATTCTGCATGCCCCAGTCGAGGGCGGTGGAACCTTTCAGGAAGAATGCCTCGCGCTTTACAGGAACGTCGAGGCAAAAATTCTTGGATTCTCTTACGTTGTCGGTATCAGCCATCTTTGTCTCTCCGCTCGAGTCTTGGGGGCCGGATGACGAAGATTCTATCAGAGGGCCAGTTGTGGCCCGAAGAACCGGCAGGCTGATGCCGAGCTGAACGCCGGCGGAGCGAGGAACTCGTCGAGCGCGCGCGAATCTAAAACGACGGCACAGGGAGCGACGGCTGGGGGTGGACAAGGGCCAATGAGTAGATCCGAGCACATACGCTGCCGCGATTGCCAGGCTTTGAACGACCCGGGAAGCGTGTTCTGCGCGCGGTGCGGGTCTTCCCTGCGCGGACAAGGCCAAAGAGGAGTCGCCTACCATCCGCGCCGCCGCGGGCCTGGCCGCATCTTGCTGCGGTTCGCCTTGGCTCTGGTCTTGATCGGGGTCATGTTCGGGCTCGCGTACGTCGTCCTGCGAAGTACCCACGCCGGTCAGAGCGTGGCGAGTAATTCCAGCGTCACAGGCACCCTAGCGTCCACGAGCACCACCCTTGCCTCAAGTGGCTCAGCCGCCGGTTCCCCCGACGCAACCGCCTCCGCCTCTGGAGACACCATGCTCACCACGACACCGCTTTCGCCGATCACGCCCGAGAGCGAGAGCGCGTCGTCGTCGCTCCAGACGGCGACCGCATACAATTTCGGCCCTCAGAATCTCTCCGACGACGACCTGACGAGCGTCTGGAGTGAGGGGGTGGCGGGCACCGGCATCGGGGAGTGGGTGCGGTTCGACTTCTCTCTCTCCGTGCAGCTCGCCCGCATGGAGATCTTCAACGGCAACCAGAAGAGCAAGACTATGTTCACTGCCGACCCCCGCGTGCGCTCGTTGCGCATCGAGTACTCGAACGGTGCGGTGCAGATCGTCGAGCTCCGCGACACAGAGGACGTCCAATACGTGAACACACTCCAGAGGTCCACCGACTGGATCCGGCTCACGATCCTCTCTGTCTACCCAAACTACACCACTCCGGATACCTCGCTTTCGGAGGTGCGTTTCTACGCGCTTCCTGCCCAGCCGTAAGACCGAGCCGCCCCCCGATGGATGGCGTCCTTGCCGTACTTATCCCTGATGGCGTCGAGCTTGAGATCGAGTTCGCGCAGCAAAGGCAACTCCTGGTCGAAGAGGTCATCCTGCCACGCTCGCGGCACCAGATTGCTCACTCCTACCCCTATCAGCCGCAGGTGATAACGCCGCTTACGGCCTTGCCGGAACAGCTCGAGTACCTCCCGGAACAAGATCTCGTCCACGTCTAACGGCCTGGACAAGGCGTGTGAGCACGTGTGGGTGACAAAATCCGAGTACCGGATCTTGATAATGACCGTACGGGCTTCCAGCCGTTTGTGCCGGAGCCGCCGGCACACATCCTCGGTGAGAGCGATCAGGGTCGACTCGAGAATACTGACGTCGCCGGTGTCTTCGTCGAAGGTATGCTCGCGAGAGATGGATTTAACCTCTGTATGTGGTACCACCTGACGAGGATCCTCGCCCCGAGCCCTATGGGCCAACATCTCTCCCCACTCACCGAACGACAGCCGCAGGAGATGCGGGGGCACTCGGACCAGATCGTCCACGGTAGCGACCCCGCGATCACGCAACTGCTGCAGCAACGCCGGCCCTACACCTGGTAGCCGTTCCACCGGCAAAGGAGCCAGGAATTCGGCCTCTTTACCCGGAAAGACCACGGTGAAGCCTGCCGGTTTTTGATGATCGGAGGCGACTTTGGCTACCAGCTTGTTGGTGGCTAAGCCCACGGAGATACTCAGGTTCAGCTCATCCTGCACCCGTCGCTGGATGAGACGGGCCGTCCGCACCGGCGAGCCGAAGAGCTGCTCGGTGCCGGTGAGGTCTACATAAGCCTCATCCAGGCTCATCTGCTCCACCAGGGGTGAGTAGTCTTCCAGCATAGTCATGAGGCGCCGTGAATATTCCTGGTAGAGATGATGATTGCCGGTTATGAAGACCCCGTTGGGGCAGAGGCGGCGGGCGGTGCGGAGCGGCAAGGCCGAATGGACCCCGTAGCGCCGGGCGACATAATTAGCAGTGGCAACCACTCCCCTCTCCCCGCCACCCACGATGACCGGCTTCCCGCGCAGAGAAGGATCCAGATTCTCTTCGACCGCAGCGAAGAAGGCGTCGAAATCGAGGTGAGCTATGACCCGATATGGAGCCCGAGGCCGCTGAGACAGCCGCTGGGACCGCCGAGGCAACCGTTGGGACTCCTCGGGCAGCCGCTGGGACCGCTGAGGCAGACTTTGGGATTTGACCTGCCCGTTCATACGCGCAAGGATAACCGAACATTTGTTCGTTGACAAGCCTCCGCTCCCCCTCGATTCTTTGCTGCGTCAGCCGCAGCCTTGCACGCCCCACCGCCGAGTGCGCGATGCCCTATCCCGTGAGGTCGGGCACAGTCGATTGGTCACCCCTAAACCTTCACAGCCAATTACATTCTCTTGGCCGCTGTGATTATCTATTTTTGTGACCAAGGTTAAGAAGGCCCGGGCTCGGGCAAGATGGCATAAGCAATCAAGGCGAGCCGGCTTTCTCGCGATGACGGTTACGCCCTTGTGCTGCACTTTCGCGACAGGTTCACTAGTCAATCGAGGAAGTCAAAGCCATTCACTCATTGCCTGGACGAATCATCCTCTGGACCCTTGTCGGTTTTATCGGTCTGGTTCTCGCACTTGGCCTGTTCGCATTGATCGTCAACGTGCTCATGGTCAAAGAGACTCGGCCTTTCATCGTTTCAACCGCAGCGGCAGCTCCTTCGGCCGAGATGGCCATCGTCCCCGGTGCCTCCGTGCTCGCTGACGGCACTCCTACGCCGATGATGCTCGACCGCATGGACACCGCGATCGCCCTGTTCCGAAGCGGCAAAGTGAACACCATCGACCTTTCCGGATACCCCGACGAAGTGAGCTTCATGACCCGCTACGCGACTGAAGCCGGCGTGCCCGGATCCGCCCTACTCGCCGATCCAGCCGGATCCGACACCTATGACACCATGGCAAACGCTCGCAAGCTGTTCCAGGCGAAGAAGGCGCTCATCTGCACCCAGCGCTTTCACCTCTCCCGTGCGGTGTACCTTGCCCGCTCGTTTGGCATCGACGCCACGGGCGTGCCAGCCGACACCCGCCCCTATCCTGGAACCATGTTCGAGACCACGTGGCGGGAACGGGGAGCACGGGTGAAGGCATTCCTGCAAGTGCATTTCTAGACCGGGAAGACCCGCAATACCGCCCAACTCGGTCTCCTAGGGCGACCATCCGAGGACCGCGGCCGCGCGTCGATTGGACGCCATCAGCACCACCACCGCGTCGCCAGGCTCGAATGACCGGGATCTTTATGCCCGCCTCCGCCGACTACCCCCCGTTTGCGGCCCTATTCAGCCGTCCGCGTCGCCGCCGGGCAATCACGAGTCCCGGCACTTCACGCTCAGGCCGACTCGGGCCAACTCCGCGTCGTAGTGCTTGGCCATCGTGCCCCAGTCGTATCGCGCCACCCAGGTACGCTGCCAGTCGATGGACCAGGCTTTTCCGGCCTTCAACGCCGCCGCCAGCGCCTCCACCAACTGACCCTCCTTGTAAAGCACTTCTTGATGCGCCTCCCGCGGGATCAGCTCGGGGTAGCTCAGCCCCCAGGGAAGCACCGGGCGGCAGCCGCAGTAGATCGCCTCGACCACCGCCACCCCAAAGAATTCGTGGATTGCCGTTGACACGACCACATCGGCAGCCCAGAGCAACGCGGCGTACTCCTGGAACGAGTCCACCTTGCCCCACTGAACGATCCGGTCTCCAAATTCCTCGCGCGCTCGGAGAAACTCCGCGGTGGGGGTCCCCTGGTTAGGCCCGGCCATCGCGAGCCGGAAGCCGACGCCCCAAGCCTTGAGCTCTCGCAACGCCGCGAAGAGGCGGTTTGGGGCCTTGTCGTACTCCCAGCGCTGGTTCCACACGATAAGGGGTCCGTCGGTCGCATCGCCCCAGCGACCGTCGGCCACAGCCTGTATGCCGGCGTCGCGGAACGCATCCAGCCGCCGAAGGTCGCAGCCAAGAGACAACACTCGGGATTTCCCGGCTATCTCGTCGATCGCCCAGGTGGGCACCTCGTCTGGCACCGCTGCCAGCAAGTCGCGTATGCCCTGGAGAAACTTCGTGCGATGGTAGTCGCTGTTGAAGAAGACGGCATCGGCAGAGAGGGCGCTCGTGAGGTTCTTCATGCCGTAACCGAGGTCCCGCTCCACCCCAGACGGGAGAGGGTACGTGAACTGGTTCTCGTGGAAGTAGACCGCTGCCGGGGCTCGTCGCACCCGCGGTTCGGCCAGCGACAGCAACACCGGCAAATCCAGCATGTCCGAGGCGAAGAGGATGTCCGGCCCTCGACCGTCTGCGGCCGCCGCCTGGTTGAGCTGCCGCGCGAGGTTCACTGCCCCGCCATGCATCCGCCACTTCCAATGCCTGCCGGGCAGCGAGAATATGCGTACCCTGTGCGAGCAGTTGGCGGCCAAACCCTTCAGGAAGTAGCGGTGGGATCCACCGAAGTACGGCTCGACAGCCCATACATCCAGAGCCGGGACGCCGGCGTTCAGTCCGGAGGGTGCTTCCCGCCTCAACGACCCGCTCCGCTGATCGCCACCGCGCATTCCCGCGCCTTCCGATAGTCCATTACATGTCCGGGTATATTTTGCACGACGCCGGCGCGTGTACACCCTGGCCGGCGATGCCATTCATCGTGCTGGCTTGACCCCAGCATAACTCGAAAGGAGCGGCACTGGCCCGCATCAACTCTTTCCCGCCGGATCCCCCGCAGCCCATTCTCCCTCCGTACAAGCCGGGCTTACCCCTGATAGGGGCGCAACTCTCTGCCGCGGGGGGCTTGGCCAACGTTCCGGAGCGAGCCGCCGCGTGCAGGGCGGAAGTCGTCCAGATCTTCAACACCAATCCCCGGATGTGGCGCAGCTATGTGTACACCGAAGAAGACACGGAGACTATGACCGCCGCCCTTTGGGAAGCCGGCATTCCTCTGTTCGTGCACAGCATCTATCTCATCAATCTGGTATCACCCGATGAGACCCTCCGGGAGCGTTCCGCCCAAGCGCTCTCCCAGGCACTGCTGCTGGCGGCACGGACGGGGGCGCGAGGCGTGGTGACTCATATCGGCTCGCATCACGGAGTGGGCTTCGCGGCCGCGGTGCGCTGGGCGATTTCCACCGTCAAGGTAGCGCTGGACCTGGCGCATGAGAACTCGCAGGCACCTCTACCTCGGTTGCTACTCGAGAACGGTGCCGGTGCCGGCCATCTCGTTGGCGGCGATCTCTCGGAGCTTGCCACCCTGGTGGCGGCGCTACCCGGCGAGACAGGTATATGCCTCGACACCGCCCATCTGTTCGCCGCCGGGATCCCGGTCCATGAGGCCGAGGGCCTCGAGCGACTCGTGTCCTCACTGCGAGCGCTCGGCCTTTTGGACGTGGTAGGTCTATGGCACCTGAACGATTCGAAGACCGCGTTCGCATCCGGTCGAGATCAGCACCAGAATCCCGGCGAAGGTCATATCGGCATCGAGGGCCTGGCCCGGGTAGTGCGGCACCCAGCTTTCCGCCATCTACCGTTCGTGCTCGAGGTCCCGGGGGCCGATGGCCATGGCCCCGACGCCCTCAATGTCGGGCGGGTCCAAGCAATGCGGGAGGCCTCTCCCGGCCCACCATCTCCGCCATCATCGCGCGCATCTCGTCAAGGAGCCTGAGGGTCACCGGCCCGGGATTGCTGCCTCGGATAACGACGCCGCCCACTTCGGCCACCGGAAGGATGTCCGCGGTGGTGGACGCAACGAAGAACTCGCAATCGTCGGCGGCTTCGCTGACTTCGTCGAGCGTGAACGCCCGTTCCTCACACGGGATGCCCAGTGCACGAGCAATCTCGAGCACGTGCAGGCGCGTGATGCCGCCCAGGATATGCCTGTCCAGGGCATGGGTGCGCAGCACGCCGTCCAGCACCGCGAAGACGTTCGACGAAC
Source organism: uncultured Thermoleophilia bacterium (assembly GCA_963749535.1). Classification (GTDB taxonomy): domain Bacteria; phylum Actinomycetota; class Thermoleophilia; order RBG-16-64-13; family RBG-16-64-13; genus Chersky-299. The sequence continues at coordinate 41,106 of CAVVNF010000003.1, forward strand.
CGCCCTCTCGCACGACGCCATCGGGAGCTACGAACAGCGCCTCCCAGGCTCCCGCTTCCCGGGCTTCCTGCTTCGCCATCACCGCGGCGAGCAGATTGGTGGACTTGATGTCGCACCGCCCCCAACGCAGGTCTTCCACCGGATGCAACTTGATCCCCCCGAGGATGAAATCCGGTCGGGGAAATTCGCGCGCTCGCACGTATGCCAAGACGGTGGGATGCAGCTCAACGGGAAACGGAAAGTCCCGTGGGGCGGCACCGCGGGTCACCTGAACGTACACCGAGCCGTCCGCCAGACGAGCCCGTTCGAACCAGGGTCGGCAGGACCTGCGCAAGGTCGTGCTCGGCCAGCGCGTGATCCATCCGGGTGGCGGCGAGGCTTCGGGCCAAGCGAACCAGGTGGTCGTCTAGCCAGACGAGGCGGCCGTTCATGACTTTGATCACCTCGTAGAACGCCGTCTCCCAGTTGGAAACCGCGGTCCTCCACGTGCACCCAGCCCTCGGACAGGTCCCGGAACTCGCCGTTCAAGTACAGCAACTCACCGTCCATCTGTTAACCTCGCCTCACGTTTTGCACGTCATGTGACAACTTTTCCACGAGAAAGGGACTGTTCTTTGCCCCCTATCACCTATCGCGAAGCCACGACCGACGACGCCCCGGCCCTCCACGCACTCCTGGTCGAGATCATGCAGGACCACGACGTACCCGCGCCCGCTCCGGACAAGCTGGCTGCGCGTGGTAGACGCCGCACTGGCTGCAGCCGATCATACCTTCCTGGTGGCGGTTGAGGGCGAGCAGATCGTGGGGATGTGCGCCCTTATCTTTTCGCTCTCCACCTGGTCTGCCGCGCTCGTCTGCGAGTTGCAGGACGTGATCGTGACCGCCGCCGCGCGCAGAACTCAGGTCGGCAGAGGGCTTTTGCAGACCGCCGAGCGCCTCGCCAGGGACAGAGGTTGCGAGCGGCTCTTCCTGCTGGCCGAATCATGGAACCTCGGAGCGCGGGCCTTTTACAGCCGGCTGGGGTTCAGTGAAAAGACGTGCTCATACTTCGAGCGCGACCTACTCGTCCAATAGGCGGAGGAACGAAGGGACCTCGAGGCCCTTCCCCTCCGGCTTCTGTGCCCGGCTCGCTGTTCCGGTCGCGGGATTGCCGGAAACGCCTGAAAAGGGCCGTTCCGCCGAGCGCTCCATCGGGTGGTCGACGGGCCGGTCGAACGCGTGCGGGCTTTCCACCTGCTCGGCTAACGCCTCCTCGCCGGTGGTGTCGAATCCAGCCGCTACCACGGTGACCCATATGGAGTCCCCGAGCGACGGGTCCACCACCGCGCCGAAGATGATGTTCGCTTCCGGATCCGCGGCCGCATTCACGATCTGGGCCACCTCGTTCACCTCGAAGAGGGAGAGATCGTCTCCACCGCTGATGTTGAGCAGGATCCCGCGAGCGCCGTCTATGGAGGTCTCGAGCAGGGACGAGTTCACTGCCATCTCCGCGGCCTTCTGGGCGCGCAGCTCGCCATGCGCCTTGCCGATGCCCATGTGGGCCGTGCCGGCGCCCGTCATGATCGTCCGCACGTCGGCCAAGTCTAGGTTGATGAGTCCAGGCACGGTCACCAGGTCGCAGATCCCCTGCACCCCTTGGCGCAGGACATCGTCAGCCAGACGGAGGGCATCAATCATGGAGGTGCCGCGGCTGGCGACCGTCAGGAGCTTGTCGTTCGGGACGACGATCACAGTGTCGGCCCGCTGGCGCAGTGTCCGAATGCCTTCCAGAGCCTGTTGAGCCCGACGCTTCCCCTCGAAATTGAACGGGCGTGAGACCACGCCTATCGTGAGCGCGCCCAGCGACTTCGCGATCTCGGCGACCACGGGGGCGGCTCCGGTGCCGGTGCCTCCACCCTCGCCCGCGGTGATGAACACCATGTCGCTGCCCTTGAGCATGGCTTTGAGCTCATCGTACGCGCCGATCGCGGCTTCCCTGCCCACCTTGGGGTCGGCGCCTCCGCCCAGACCCTTGGTGAGTTCGCGCCCTATGCGGATCTTGTGGTCGGCCTCGCACATCTGCAAAGCCTGGACGTCGGTATTGATCGCGATGAACTCCACGCCCTCGAGACCCGCCTCCAACATCCGGTTGACGGCATTGGTTCCGGCTCCGCCTACCCCCACCACGCGGATGACCGCCGGAAAACTCCGCGACGGCTGAATAAGGGTCCGCCTCGCCGTGTCAGCGGGAGTGGCAGCGGCACGCGCGGCGCCGGCCGCCCGTTCCCGAGCAGATTCCTCCCGCACCAGAGCCGGAGCCGATTGGGCCGCCGTCTCCTGCCCGGCCGTTTCAGCCGATTCGTCCGCCGTTGCGTCTCGCGCTTCTTCCGACGGCTTGCCGCCGTCCGTCACGCGGAAAAGCGCGCTCAGCCCACTGTCTTTCATGCTAGATCGTTTTTCCATTGAGCACCTCTCTCGCCAAATCGCGGTAGGCCTTCGCCGCCGCGCTGTCGGGCGCGTACTTGAGCACCGACTCGCCCCTTGACCGGCGCTTCCGCGAATCTGATGGTCTTCCGGATGGTGGTCCGGAACACGAGATCACCGAAGCTGCTCCTTAACACCTCCACGGCCTCCCGCCCGTGGACTGTACGCGAATCGTACATAGTGGGCAGGATTCCGGCAATGTGCACGGAGGGATTGAGGTTTTCCCGAACCAACTCCAGCGTCCGCTCGAGCTGAGCCAGTCCGCGAAGAGATAGGTACTCACACTGCACAGGCACTATCACCGCATCCGAGGCCGTTAACGCATTCACCGTAAGAAGACCCAGGGAAGGAGGCGTATCGATAAGGATGTAGTCGTACCGATCGCGGACCTCAAGAAGGGCCTTACTGAGCGCCCTCTCCCTCCCGATGAGCGAGCTGAGGGCTATCTCTGCGGCTGCCAGGTCGATGCTCGATCCGGCCACGTCCAACTCCTGGTGGAACAGCGCCTCTTCGATCCTCACCCCATTGACCAGAACGTCGAACATGCTCGGCCGCACCTTGTCCGGGTTGAGTCCCAGGCTCATGGTCAGGTTTCCCTGGGGATCCATGTCCACGGCCAGCACTCGATGGCCCAGCTCTTGCAGAGCCACACCGAGGTTTATGGTCGTCGTGGTCTTAGCCACGCCGCCTTTCTGATTAGCGAAGGCCAGGACCTTGGCCAAGCGGCTTCCCCCTGCCGAGTTGGCCGACACGTAGATATGTCGACTGTGAGTAGTGAATCTAGCGATATCCTGTTCGGAGGCGAAGACCGGAATCCTCTGCTTGCGGCCCAAAAGGCCTATCGAGTCGTACCCCCCGTGGTGACTGTTGCGGAGCGCGGCCGGCTCTAATGGGAAGCAGTCTCCAGCTCAGATTTAAGGAAATCCGGCACATCGGTGACCGGCGGTTTGGAAGACTCCGAAAAATCTCTCAGCTCCCGGAGGAAATCGCGGTTCTCGCGCACGTGCTCCCACGCCCGGCTGATCAAATAACCCTGCACCTGGTGTTTTCGGTAGATCGGGAACTTCGGATTGATGGACAGCATTCGTCCGGCCCGGTAAAAGCGCTTGTGCGACTTGAGAATGATGTCCTGCAGCTCGTACGGACTCATACGCTTGGGCCAGAACACCACGTGATGCCCATCGTACAGGCTCCAGTTTCGCGTGAAGATCCGTCCCTCCGACTCCAGTTGGGCTGTCTGCCGCGTACCAGGCAAAGGCGTCAAAGCCAGGAACTGCACGCTGTTGAGCCCATTCTGGGTGGCGAAATCGGCAGTGGTGGCCAGCGATTCAGGCGTATCCGAATCCGCACCGAAGACGAACATGCCGTGTGTCTTGATGCCTGTAGCCGCCAACGCATTGATCCCGCCGGCCATGTCGTCCACGCTGGACTCTTTGTGATACTCCTTGAGTGTGGCCGGGTTTACGGACTCCAGACCCAGGTACGCGATCATGAAACCGGCTTCCCACATCAACTTGAGGAGCTCTTTGTCCGCTTTGCCGTCCTTATAGACCGAGTCCGCCCTGATCTGAGCAAAGAAAGGTATGTTCAATTCTTGCCGGATCATTTCCTTGAGAAGCTCGATGCCTCGCTTCTTGCTGATGAAGAAGTTGTCGTCGTAGAAGAAGATCTTCTTCGGCTGCGCCTTCTTGAGCGCCTTGACCACTTCCGCCGGCTCGACGGTGCGCACCCGGCGCCCAAACATGAGGACCACCGAGCAGAACTCGCAACCGTACGGACAACCCCGCGAGGCCAGGATCGGGAATGGGCTGACTCCGTCTCCGTTCACCACCAGGCTCATGTCCGGCCAGGGAAGGTCGGTGAGCGACGTGAGCAGTGGCCGCGTCTCGTTGTGGATGATCTCTCCGGAGGGGGTGCGGTAGGAAAGTCCGAGGATGTTCTCCACGGAACCCTTCCCGAGCAAATAATCGACCAGTTCAAGGAGTGTCTGCTCACCCTCGTTCCGAACGACGTAGTCGCAGAAATCGAGCGCTTCTTCGGCGAGGAACGTCACATGCGGACCGCCCATCACCGTGGGTATGCCAGCCTCCCGGGCTCGCTGCGCGTACCGGTATGCGCGGATGGCAGTGGAGGTGGTGCTCGAGATGCCCACCAGATCGGAGGAGAGAACGTCGTCCCAGTCCACCTCACTGACGCTCTCCGCGTAGATGCGTACCTCGTGTCCCTTTTCTTTCAGAAGAGCGCCAAGGAGGGGGAGGCCGAGACGGAACTGCTTGACGAAACTGTATACGTGAAAGCCCGGTGCCGCAGGCTCGATCAGCGTGACACGCAAGGAAACCTCACAATGATTCTTGGTTGGCGGCTGGAGCAGCCGCCCGCATATGGTAACACAAGGCACCCCGAATCCCGTCGACGGGACACAGTCTGGCGGACCGCAGTCGCGCTCCCAGCGTCAGACCCGCCGAACAGCAAGGGGGATCGTCACACGAAACACCGTGACCGGTCCCTGCCCCACCAGATCGACCCGGCCTCCCAGCACCTCGCACATCTCGCGCGCCAGGGGCAAGCCCAGCCCGAAACCCTCCGTGCTCCGTGCTCCCCGACCCCTGAAGAACCTCTCGAATATCCGAGCACGCTCGTCGGCGGAGAGTGGTTGACCCCCGTTCGCCACCTCGAGCACCAGCCGCTCTCCTTCGACGCCCACGCGGGCCTCGATGCGGTCCTCTCCCCCGTACTGCACGGCGTTTCGCAGCAGATTGCCTACGATTTGCCGCATAACGTCCGGGTCGGTGACGGCCCGGGCGTCACCGGTTACGGTCACCTCTACGCGGCCCCGCTCGACGAGCCCCGCTTGTTCGAGGCGCTCTACCTCCTCGCGCACTATGCCGCCCACATCGGTGGGGCTGAGGCTGGGGGTGAACTCCCGGGAGTCGTACCGCGAGAGGATAAGCAGCGCGTCCACCAGCCTTTGCAGCCGGGCGGACTCCCGGTATATCGCGGCCGCCGACCGCTGCTGTTGCTCCTGCGTAGCCGCCGTCCCATCCAGCAAAGCCTGAGAGAAGCCCTGGATGGACGTCAGCGGGGTTCTGAGCTCGTGTGCGGCCGACGCCACGAATCCGCGCAGAGAGTCCTCGCTCCTCTGCACCTCCCGCCGCATGGCTTCGAGGCTCACTGCGAGTTCCTCTACCTCGCCCGGATATGAGCCGCTCACCGGACGGTCGTACACTCCTTGGGCCATTCCTCGCGCGGCGAGCGACAAGCGCCGCAGCGGGCGAGCGAGCCACGAACCGAGACCGAGGCCCATGATGATCGCCACCACCAAGGCGATGGCCCCGGAGAGGAGCAAGATCCTCACGATACCTTGCCGGGCGTTGACCGCGTCTGCCACCGCCAGGGTGATGACAACCAGACCGTGAGGGCTCGAGTCGAGTGCGAAGGGAGCCACGGCCACTACCACCTGGTTTCGGCGGCTTGTGGCTCCCAGAATCGGCTTCAACACGGCCACCTTGGCAGTATTGGCGCTGATCGCCAGGGCTTCGATCCGCAGGCGGGCGACTGTCCCCAGCCGAGCCGGAAGCGTCCCCGCCCCACCCAGGACGTTGGTCCCGTCGAAGACGACTATGCCGGCGTTCGCGGGCAGGGTCTTCAGTTCGCTCTTGAGCAGAGCATCGAGAACATTCTTGGCGGCCGCTCCGGAGCTGCCGATCCCCAAACTATCCAACTGCTCGGCCGTCAAGACGGCCTCGTTCAGGATAGCGGCCTTCTGACGGTCCACGACGTAGCTGCCAACGAAGACGTAGAAAAGCACCCCTACCACGACCAGGGTGAAGATGGAGGCCCCGGCCAAGGCGAGTGCCAGACGCCAGCGGATCGAGCTGCGTGGTTTGCCCGTCGGCCGATCGGCCGGCAGTGTGGCCTCGCGATCCATCAGGCCCCCGGATCCAGGCGATAGCCCAGGGCCCACACTGTTTGGATGATCCGTCCCCAGTTTCCAAGCTTCTTGCGGAGTTGACCGATGTGCACGTCGACGGTGCGGGCGTCGCCGTAGAAAGAGTAGCCCCACACTTCCTCGAGCAACCGTTCGCGAGAAAGCGCCAGTCCTCTGTTGAGCAGCAGGTAGTGGAGCAGGTCGAACTCCTTGGGCGTGAGGTCTATCAACTCCCCTTCCACCCGGACCGTGCGCTCTTCCGGTAGCAGCTCCACCCCGCCCAGCACCTGCGCGGACCCTGAGTCGGGAGGGGCGACGCGGCGCAGGACGGCCCGTGCCCGAGCCACCAACTCGCCGGGACTGAAAGGCTTGGTCATGTAGTCATCGGCGCCCAGTTCCAGGCCCAGGATCTTGTCCTGCTCGGCGTCCTTCGCGGTGAGGATTATCAGGGGCACCGGGGAAGACGCACGGATAGCCTTCAGAACCTCGAAGCCCGACTGGTCCGGCAGCATCAGGTCCAGGATCACGAGCGCAGGCTTGCGCGACCTGGCCAACTCCACACCCTGGGCGCCCTGGTCGGCAGCGACCACCGAATAGCCCTCTCGGGTGAGGTACAGCTGCAGCAGTTCGGAGATCGATGGATCGTCCTCTATCACGACGATCACATCTGTGGCATTATCGCGCACCTGCAAGAGGCTCCTCTCGCGACGGATAACGGGTCCGCTGTGGCGTCTTCCTCCGGCCTTACAGTTTGCCCACGCTTCCGTTATCCCTTCTCTTAGCGAGCCCGGGCTCCAATGGCCGGCGAGGACATCACTCACGCCCAATGGGGCTTCGCCCATGGACGTGGGGGCGCCGCTCGTGGCGAGCGGCGCCCGGAAGTCAGGTCGCGGACCCCGGCAAGGCCCGTAGGCGCGGGACCGCTCGCCCGGGGGCTGGTCGGGCCTGGGCTATTGGGCCGCCGTGGTGGCCGTAGTCGCGGTGGTCGATGTGGTCGATGTGGCGCCCGCACCCTTCACGGGCACGTACTTACCTACCAGGCCGCGAATGTCCTTGAGTGTCTGGTTGAGATTCTGACGGGCTTGCTGGAGAGCGGTCTGCTGATCTTTGGCCTTCGCGATCAACTGGTCGAGCGTGGCTTGATCGGCTGGGGTCATCTTCGCGCGAGCAGCCTTCACAATGGCTTGGTCCCTTGCCGTGATCTTCTCGAGACGCTGCTTGATGCGCTCGCGCAGGAGAGGATGCTGCCCCTGAGCCGCCGTCGTGGCCGTGGACGCGGTGGCCGTCGTCACTGTCGCGCCGGCAGGCGTGGGATCGCTCGCGCTCCCGGTGGCGGCCCAGGCCACGGTGCCCAACGCCATAACCAACAGGACGGCCGAGACCGCCACCAACCACTTATGCTTCCAAAGTCTTCTCATTCTCTATCCTCCTTGGGCGGCCTTTCGGCCGGTTTGCTATGACCAGTGTGCCGTCCAAGTGTGAGGGAAGTGTGAGGCAACCCTCAGGATCGAGCCAAAGAACCGTGCCCCTTGCGTTAAGATGGCGGTGACTCCCGTGCCATCTCAAGGACCCGCGTGGTCTCCTAAGGACAGAACATGGCCTACGCCTGCCACAGCGACCAAGACCGGCAGCGCCTGCTGGAAGCTATCGGTCTTAATGACATCGAGGAATTGTTCGCACCGATCCCTACTCCCCTGCGGCGTGACCGCCTAGAATTGCCGCCGCCGCTCTCGGAATCGGACGTGAGAGATCGGCTGGAAGCTCTGGCGGCAGCCGACCGCCCCACCCACTCTGCCTCATTCCTGGGAGCCGGCTGCTACAGGCACTTCATCCCAGCGGCGGTGAGGGCCATGGTCTCGCGCAGCGAGTTCGCCACTGCATACACCCCATATCAAGCGGAAGTCAGCCAGGGCACGCTGCAGCACATCTTCGAATTCCAGACTGCCATCTGTGAACTCACGGGGCTCGACGTCGCCAATGCGTCTCTGTACGACGGTCCTTCCGCACTCGCCGAGGCGGCTTTCATGGCGCTGCGGGTGACCAAGCGGGACGAGATCGTCATCTCGGCGGGCGTCCATCCGGAAGCGGCAGAAGTGCTCGCCACGTACGCCGCCGGGCCCGGCATCGCGGTGCGCACGCTGCCGCTCGACCCGGTCACTGGTAGGACCGTGGTCGGAGAAGCAGTTGGAGACCTCCCTCAGCAGGGCACGTATCCATCGGGCACCTCCCAATCGGGCGATGTCGGGGTCATCGTGGTCCAGCAGCCGAACTTCCTCGGGGTGGTCGAAGACCTGTCCGCGCTGGCCTCGGCCGCGCACGCGGGCGAGGCCCTCCTCATGGTGGTGCAGAACCCGATGACCCTCGGTGTCCTAGCCGCCCCAGGGTGCCTTGGCGCCGACATCGTCGTCGGCGACGCTCAGGTGTTCGGCAATGCCATGTGTTTCGGCGGGCCCAGCGCCGGATTCCTGGCCTGTCGGGAAGCTTATCTACGCCAGGTGCCCGGTCGATTGGTGGGTCAGACCGTGGATGCCGACGGCCGCAAGTGCTACACGCTCACCCTGCAGGCTCGGGAACAACATATCCGCCGGGCCAAGGCCACCTCGAACATCTGCTCCAACCAAGCCCTCAACGCGCTGGCGGCTACGGTGTATCTCTCTCTCCTCGGACCTCGCGGGCTCAAGGAGCTCGGCGAGCTATGCGTCCGTCGCGCTCACCACCTACATTCCCAGTTGTGCTCGCTGCCGGGCGTCAAGCCCGTTGCGGAAGGGCCGTTCTTCCACGAATTCGCTATCCACCTCCCCATGGCCGATACTGAATTCACGCGAGCGATGCGAGCCTTCGGCGTGGACCCCGGCGTGCCGCTCAGCCGGTTCGGCCGTCCGAGCTCCCTGCTCGTGGCGGTGACCGAGCTCAATCCGCCAGAGGCGCTCGATCGATACGTGGCCGCGGCCCATCATGTTCTGGACAACAACGAGGAAGAGGTCTGATGGAACCTCTCGTCTTCGATAAGGGCAGCGCAGGTCTCCGCGGCATGCAGCTTCCAGCCTCCGGCGTGCCGGACCTAGAGATGGCCGAGCTTCTCCTCGGCGTCGATCTTCGCGCCAGCGCGCCGCGACTGCCCGAGCTCGCGGAACCCCAGGTGGTGCGCCACTACACGCGCCTCTCCCATCTCAACCACTCGGTGGACCTGGGCTTCTATCCACTGGGGTCGTGCACCATGAAGTACAACCCCAAGGTCAACGACGAGGTGGCCGCTCTGACCGGATTCGCCGCCCTGCACCCGTATCAGGACGAGGCGGAGACCCAAGGCGCCCTGGAGTTGATGTGGCACCTGGAACGAGCCCTTGTGGAGATAACGGGCATGCACGCCGCAACACTCCAGCCCGCCGCCGGCGCACACGGCGAACTGGCGGGCATCTTGATGATCAAGGCCTTCCACCGCGACCACGGCGGTAGCCTGCGGGACACGGTGATCGTCCCCGATTCCGCGCATGGCACCAACCTGGCCACCGCCGCCATGGCCGGCTACAAGGTGGTCGAGATCGTAAGCTCCGCGCGGGGCCTGGTAGACCTGGCCACACTCGAAGCCCATCTCTCTGACCGGACCGCAGCCCTCATGCTCACAAACCCCAACACGCTCGGACTGTTCGAAGAGGACATCCTGGAGATAACCCGCTTGGTCCATGCGAGCGGAGCCCTGTGCTACTACGACGGCGCGAATCTCAACGCGATCATGGGCAAGGCCCGGCCCGGCGACATGGGCATGGACGTCGTGCATATCAATCTGCATAAGACCTTCTCCACCCCCCATGGCGGCGGCGGCCCCGGAGCCGGTCCGGTCGCTGTCACCGAGGTATTGGAGCCCTACCTGCCCGTACCCTTGGTTCGACGCGAGCCGCGCGTGGGAACGTTCTTTCTGGACAGTGAGCGACCCAGCAGCATCGGTAGGGTCAAAGGGTTCCACGGAAACATGGGGGTGCTCATCCGAGCATATGCATATATCCTCAGTCTGGGCGGACCGGGCCTGGCCAGAGCCACAGAAGACGCGGTGCTCAACGCCAACTACCTGCGGGTGCGCCTGCGTGACCTCTACCAAGTGCCGTACGACCGGCCGTGCATGCACGAATTCGTCGTGTCGGCCTCAGTCCAGGCCAAGAAGGGGGGCACGGCGAAGGCCATCGGCAAACGCATCCTCGACTATGGGATGCACGCGCCCACGGTGTACTTCCCACTCATCGTCCCCGAGGCGCTCATGATCGAGCCCACAGAGACAGAGGACGCCGCTACCCTCGATGCGTTCGTCGAGGTGATGCGCACGATAGACCGGGAGCTCATTGAGGACCCGGAGCTTGTCACCGGAGCGCCCCATTGCACGCCTGTCCGGCTTCCGGATGAGGTCAAGGCCGCCCGGGAACCAGTGCTTCGCTGGAAGGGCCCTGAGTCGGTCCCGCTTGCTGGAAAGCACTAGGCCACCAAGATCGTGAGCCGAAAACCGCCATCCGGACCCCGAGAGACTGGGCTCGACGCCTTTTGGAGCCGGCCCAGTTCCGAGGTCTTAAACGCGTTGGGAGCAGTTCCGAGGGGCTGTCGGCCGAGGAGGCCTCGAAGCGCCTTGAAACATATGGTCCCAACACCCTGGCGACCAAGCGCAAGACCACCACTCTCCGCCTGCTGCTGGCGCAATTCAAGAGCCCGATAATCCTCATTCTGATCGTCGCCGCGATCCTCAGTATCTTCCTGGGCGACCGTACGGACTCGATCATCATCATGAGCATCGTCGCGATCAGCGGCCTGCTGGGATTCTGGCAGGAGCGGGGCGCGGACAACGCCGTGGCCAAGCTCCTCGCCATCGTGCAGATGAAGCCAGCGGTGCATGCGCGACGGCAAGCCGGCGGAGGTGCCCGTGGAGGAGGTCGTCCCCGGCGACGTGGTGGTGCTCGCGGCCGGAGACATCATCCCGGGCGACTGCCTGCTGCTCGAGTCCAGGGACCTCTTCGTGGACGAGGCGACGCTGACCGGCGAGACGTTCCCGGTCGAGAAGGAGCCCGGCGTCCTTGCCCGCCGAGCACGCCGCTGGCCAAGCGGACCAACGTGCGTCTTCATGGGCACGCACGTGGTCAGCGGCACGGCCACGCGCTCTCGTGGTCCGCACCGGGCCGGACCACCGAGTTCGGGCAGGTGTCCGAGCGCCTCAGGGCTCGTCCGGCCGGAGACCGAATTCGAGCACGGCGTCAGGCGCTTCGGCTACCTGCTGCTCGAGGTCACGCTGATGCTGGTCATCGCCATCTTCGCGATCAACGTCTACTTCCACCGGCCGGTGCTGGACTCCTTCCTCTTCTCGCTGGCGCTGGCGGTGGGCCTCACGCCGCAGCTGCTGCCGGCCATCATCAGCATCAACCTGGCCCACGGCGCCAGGCGCATGGCCGACGAAGAAGGTCATCGTCAAGCGGCTGGCGTCCATCGAGAACTTCGGCAGCATGAACGTGCTCTGCTCCGACAAGACCGGCACGCTCACCGAAGGCGTCGTCCAGCTGAACTCCGCGCTGGACATGCGAGGGCGCGCAAGCGATCAGGTCCTGCGTCTCGCCTACCTCAACGCCTCCTTCGAGACCGGCTTCACCAACCCGATCGACGAGGCCATCCGCGACTCGGTGAAGCACGGCAGTGAGCCTACGACAGTTGCCCTACGCGACGCTTCGGCCGCAAGAAGCTCGACGAGGTCCCCTACGACTTCCTCCGCAAGCGCCTGAGCATCCTCGTGGCAGGAGCCCGGCGGACGACGTACTGCTGGCCACAAAGGGCACCTTCAGCAAGATGCTCGAGGTCTGCACGCGGGCCGAGAAGCCAGACGGGACGCTGGTCCCGCTGGACGAGCTGCGCGCCGTCAGATCGAAGAGCGGTTCACGAAGCTGAGCTCGGCAGGGTGCAGGGACGCTGGGCGTGGCGTACCAAGAGGGCGCGCTGCCCGACCGGGTAAGCAAGGACGACGAGCACGACATGATCTTCGTCGGCTTCCTCGTGCTCTTCGATCCGCCGAAGGAGGGCGTGGCAGACACGATAGCCGAGCTGCGGGCGCTCGGCGTGAGCTCAAGATCATCACCGGAGACAACCCGCTCGTGGCCGCGAACGTCGGCGAGCCAGGTGGGACTCTCCAGCCCGGTGGTCCTCACCGGGACGGACCTCCACGACTGAGCGACGAGGCGCTGGTGCAGCGCGTCCGACGGTGCACATCTTCGCCGAGATCGAGCCGAACCAGAAGGAGCGCATCATCCTCGCGCTCCGGAAGGCCGGGAACGTGGTCGGCTACATGGGCGACGGCATCAACGATGCCTCCGCCCTGCACGCGGCCGACGTCGGCATCTCCGTCGACAGGCGCGGTGGACGTCGCCAAGGAGGCGGCCGACTTCGTGCTGCTGGAGAAGGACCTGGGCGTGCTGGGCGACGGGCGTGCGCGAGGGGCGGAAGACCTTCGCCAACACGCTCAAGTACGTCTTCATGGCCACCAGCGCCAACTTCGGCAACATGTTCAGCATGGCCGGCGCTTCGCTGTTCCTGCACTTCCTGCCGCTGCTCCCCGACCAGATCCTGCTGACGAACCTGCTCACCGACTTCCCGGAGATGACCATCGCCACCGACAGCGTGGACCCCGAGATGCTCGCGCGTGCCCCGCCGCTGGGACATCCGGTTCATCCGCAAGTTCATGCTCGTCTTCGGCCCGCTGTCGCTCGGTGTTCGACTACGCCACGTTCGGCGTGCTGCTTGTTGGTACTCCACGCCAAGCAGAACGAGTTCCGGACCGGCTGGTTCGTCGAGTCCGTCGTCTCGGCCGCGCTCATCGTGCTCGTCGTGCGCACACGGCGGCCGTTCTGCGGAGCCGGCCGAGCAGACCATTGTTCACCACGACCCTGGTGGTAGCTGCGGTCGCGGTGGCTATCCCGTTCACTCCGCTCAGCGGGCCGCTGGGCTTCACCCGGCTGCCGCTCGTCTTCTGGCCGGTGCTCGCAGGGATCGTGATCCTCTACATCGCCTCAGCCGAGGCCGCCAAGAGGGTCTTCTACTCGCGAGAGCGATTGCGCGAAGGTCTTGCGCCCGGCGCTCGATACCGCCGACACGTAAGCTAAGTATGAGCGCTCGGCCGTGCATGACGGGCTGCCGCGGCAGTTACCGAACTACGGTTTAGGTTGCTAGTATGCGGGGATACTAGCCTGGGGTTAGACACGTGATCGTGGGAATGTTCACGGCCCCGTGGCGGATGACGAGAAGGGAGACGGCGTATCCACAATGAATGTGACCGTTGACAAGATCGGGGGGGCACCGCTTCTCGAAGCTCAGGGCGAGATCGATCATGGTAGCTGTGCGCCGCTCCAAATGGCGCTGGACGGTGCGCTCGAAAGCGGCAACGTCATCGTCTTCATCGACCTGCGCGAGGTCACCTATATCGACAGTGGAGGCCTTTCTGTCCTGCTCTCCGGTGTGCGCCGGCTGCGGGACAAGGGCTGGCTCGGAGTCATCGGGCCAAATCGCAATGTTCGCCGGCTGCTCGAGATCGTCGGGCTGCTGGTCGACTCCAGTTTTCGTCTTTTCGATACTCCAGCTTCTGCCGAACAGGCAGCATCGGAGCATGCAGCGACATGACGCAGCGTGAGCAAGTCGGCTGCAAACGACTCAAGGTCAGGGCTGAGACGGCACGGCTGGCGGAGGTGCGCGATTTTGTGGCCACAGTGGCCACGGAGGCGACTCTTGGCCCCGAGCGTGTCTTCGATCTGAAGGTCGCCACATCCGAGGCCTTCGCAAACGCTGTGGAGCACGCCTGCTCGCCGGCCGAAGACCTGGAGGTATGCGTCAGTGTCTCCTTTGACCGCTTGGTCGTCGAGATAACCGACGACGGCTGCTTCCGGCCGCCCATACTCCCCAGGGGAACGGGCCAGAGCCGGGGCTTGGGTCTACCACTCATGGTGGCTCTCATGGACGAGGTGAGTTTCACTCGTGCCCCAAGCGGGGGAACCACGGTCCGCCTGGCTGTCTTTTTCAATTAGGCAGGCCCCCTCCGCGCTAACCTGCGAGCGTTCCCCTTCGATACCGAATTATCCTGCGCCAGAACCGGCCCTCGCGTGAGAGACAGAGCCGCCCCTAGCAGGCAGACCCCCAGGCACAACCAGGCCACGTCGTGGGCGGCATGGATGAAGGCCTGCTTTGCCGCCAGCTGGCTCCCGAGCGTCTGAGTCAGTTGCCGCAAATAGACCGGCTGTCTCGCCGCGAGAACGAGGCCGGCCAGGGCAACGCCCATTACCTGGCCCACATTTCGAGACGTGGCCAGCGTCCCGCTTGCGACTCCGAGTCGGAAAGGCGGGACGGTTCCAAGGACCGCGCTTGAATTGGGAGACTGGAACAAGCCACTCCCGGCCCCGACAAGGGCCAACCGGATCGATATCCCGAAATAGCCCGAGTTGAGACTCAGGTGAGTCAAGGAGTAAGCAGCCGCCCCAGCCAACAGCAATCCGGCGGTGCTCAGGAGCCGCGAACCCATGCGGTCGGAGAGAATCCCGGAGATCGGACCGAAGATCACCATGCCGAGGGGTATCGGAGTCATGAGGAGGCCCGCGGTCGACACCCCGATGCCGTGGGCGGTCTGGAGATAGAACGGCATCGTAAAAAGCACAGCGGAGGTGACGATGAAGCTCATCATCGCGCTCAACAGACCGGAGGAGAACAGCCTCACCCGGAATAGACTCAAATCGAGCATCGGCTGGCTGACCCTGCGCTCGAGTAACAGGAAGCCCACCCCGGCCACGACAAAGACAGCGAACATCGCCACGACGGCAGGGCTGCCCCAACCCCACTCCGCGCCCTGTGACAGCGCCAGCAACAGAGGAAAGAAGGCCACGAACGAGAGGATGGCCCCGAAGGGATCGAACTTCTGATCTCGAGGCGAGGCACCGGGGATGACACGCCATGCATAGATGGTAGCAAAGACGCCGATCGGTACGTTGATGAGGAAGATCCACCTCCAGCTGGCCACGCCCACGATGAGACCGCCCAGCGTCGGACCTACCGTCAGCCCGGCAGAAACGGCTATTGCCATCAGGCCCAGGGCCCGCCCCCGCTCAGTCGGGGGGAAGGCAGCTGTGATGATGGCCGGACCGGCGGCGAACATCATAGCCGCGCCCAATGCCTGTAGCACTCGGAAACCCACGAGCGACCAGATGGACCAGGATAGGGTGCAAGCCAGGGAGCCGACCGTGAACAGGACGAAACCCGTCACATAGACCTTCTTCAGCCCGATCATGTCGGCCAACCGCCCGAAGGTGAGCAGGAGCGTGCTGATGATCAACAGGTAGGCCACCACGACCCATTCCACGCTTGTGATCGGGACGTTGAACGCCTTGCCCAACGTGGGTAGCGCCACGTTGACGATGCTCGAATCCAGGGGACTCATGAAGGTTCCGACCATCACTGCCGCAAGCACCCACCACTTGCGCGAATAGTCGACCCGAACCGGATTCGTCCGGTCCATCAAGTCAGGTCTAGGGGGCCGACCGACTGGGGGCGGATGGCGGCGCCGACCGCTTGAGCCAGATGGTGGTCGATCGGCAAGGCAGAATGCGGCCGATAACCGCGGCAGCCAACGACCGGCGAGCCCCGAGATGAGCGAGGATCCCGGACAGCGCCGCTTCTGGTACGGCGAGCAGTAAGCCCCCGGAGGTCTGCGCGTCGGCGGCCAAGAGTCGCTGCCATGGCTCCACCTCGTGGGTCGAACTCGGTGCAGGCTTCGGCGTACTCGAGGTTGCGGCGCGTGCCACCGGGCGCCACCCCGTCCCTGGCAAGGGCCTCAGCGCCAGGCAGGAGCGGCAAGCGGTCGAACCAGATCTCCGCGGAGGCACGGCTCGCCCGGCACATCTCCCCCAGATGGCCGAGTAGACCAAAACCGGTGACATCCGTGATCGCCTTGAGCCGGTGGGCAAGGGCCGCTTCGCTGCCGTCCTTATTGAGCGTGGCCATGGACTCTGTGGCCGCGACAACAGCCGATTGGTCGGCGCCGCCGCGCTTGACTGCCGTGGCTATCACGCCGGTGCCCAGCGGTTTGGTGAGCACCAGGTAGTCGCCGGGCTTCGCGGCGGCGTTCGTCAGCTGCTCGCCCGGCTTCACTATGCCGGTGACCGCCATCCCGTACTTGGGTTCGGGATCGTCGATGGTGTGACCGCCGACGATGGTGGCCCCGGCGAGGCGGGCAGTTTCCGCCCCACCCTGGAGTATCCTGCCGAGATGATCGAGCGGCAGGGTATCCGACGGGAAGCAGACGATGTTCAACGCCGTCAGGGGGCGGCCCCCCATGGCGTATACGTCCGAAAACGCGTTCGCCGCGGCTATGCGACCGAAATCGTAGGGATCATCGACCACCGGGGTGAAGAAGTCCACCGTCTGAACGAGGGCGATCTCGTCCGTCAGCCGGTATATGGCGGCGTCGTCCAGCGTATCCGCCCCCACCAGAAGAGCCGGATCTTCAGTCTTAGGAAGCATGGCCATGACTCGCCCCAAGTCCTTGGGGCCCAGTTTGCAGGCTCAGCCAGAGCCGTGAGAAAGCGTGGTCAACCGTGGCGGCGTATCCATGGACTGTCACCTCCTCCGCTGGTTCGCGGTGAGCACGAGCCGCGAAAAGCTACGGCCGGAAAGACACTAGCAGACAACACCCCGTAACGGCCACTGCCCCAGGAGCGAGTTCTGAGCGCCGCCAGGCCGGGCCGGCGCCAGTCGTGGCTCAAGAGCGAGAAATGTCGCCGCCCAGCTACTCGAGCTCACCGGCACCCCGAGCAAGTCTCCGCCGATGGGCTGTTATGAGCTCTTAGCCCCCGCGCTTTCCGGCGCTGACGGATGATCGGGAGGCATCGAGCGATGACGACGCCTTCTAGTGGAGACCACAACCCAGGCGATAACGGTTAGAACTGCCACGCCGACAATAGCCGAGACCATATAGGCCACCCACGACCAGGCACTGTTGGCTCCGGACCAACCGTAGCCGGGCAAGAAACCCTTCCAGCGATCGCCCAAGAGGCTCAGACCGTGCGGCACGTAGCCCACACGCTGCTGAATCTCCGCAGCTCCCCACTCTCCCCAGGCGGAACCGCTCGCAATCAGGCCCAAAGGCACCACCACAATGAAGGCGGCAACCAAAGCCACGAGCCAACGGGCCCGCACACGCTGAAGGTCGCCGGCGCGGAATAGCTCGGGGTTCAACTGGCGAAGGTAGGCAAAGATCGCTACGGTGAGCACCGCCTCGATCGGACCCACAATCAGGGCGTGGGAGCCCACCATGGCCGGGATCGTCGTGCGCAGGCCGTAGGGGAAATACTGCGCGAGGCCATTGACGGTGTGCAGTAAGGGCTGGATCCCTAGCTCGATGCTGTTAAGAAAAGCGGCCGCCATGAGGCCGCAGTAGGCGGCCACTCCTGCTGAGGCGAGACGGCGGCTTGAACGCAAATCTGAAGCCCCAGACAGGAAGCGATAGACGACATATCCCAGCAACGGCATGACGATCGCCATGTTGAGACAGTTGATGCCCAATGTCAGCAGCCCACCATCACCGAAGAAGAGTGCTTGGATGACCAGGGCGGCCGTGACCGCAAGCACTGCCACCCACGGCCCGGCGATCACGGCGATCAACACCGCCCCGACCGCATGGGCGGTCGTACCTCCCAAGCACGGGAACGTTCAGCATCATGACCAGGAAGCTAAAGGCCGCGCTCGCGGCGAGCACCGGGACCATCTTGGGCTGGGTGAGAAGCTTCTTGGTGCGCTGGCTGGCCACATACCAGACAGGCACGGTGATTGCCCAGCCTGCCGCCAAGGTCTCCGGTCCCAGATAGCCGTCGGGTATGTGCACTGCGCTCCTACTTTCCCTCAAAGGGTCTGTGCGGGTTTGCCTTCTGCTTCTGCGCACTCGTGGCACAGGCCGAACACCGTCATCCGGGTCGAGCCGGCGTGAAAACCCTGCCCGCTCAGAAGCTCCTTAGCCACAGGCGCCACCAGCTCGTCCGCGAAGTGCCCCACCGCTCCGCACTTCTCGCAGACGAAATGATGGTGCACCGGTTCCGGGGCGACCTCGTAGTAACTGTGCTTGGTGTCGAGACGAGTCTCGCTCACCAGATCCAAGGAGACAAGCAACTGCAGGGTCCGGTAGACGGTAGAGAGATTGACTTCCGGAAGCCTCTCTTGCACCTCTTCCGCTATCTGCTCGGCAGTGAGGTGCCGGCCATCTTTGCGTACGACCTCCCAGATGGCGACCCTCTGCGGCGTCAGGCGATATCCGGCTTCTTTGAGTGCTTGGCGAGCGTGGTGCATAATTGGGAACGTACCACTGCTGCGAGCTCTTCGCAACAGCGTAATGGTAGCGGATGCGTCCTATGACCAAGAAGTCAGACGAGAGGCCACAACCCCGAAGGGACCCGCCACATGCCGAGCTCTGACCCAGAAGATGGCCAGGCTCTTGAGCCCCAAACCGAGGGGTCACCGCTTGCCGTCCCGGATTGGCTCTTGAGCCGGCGGCCGTCTCCTGTACCCCAGAACCAGCAAACCTCGCGCCGAGCCCGGCACGGCTCCTACCTTGAGAAGACCTTAGGCGGACTTGCGCACCTGGTCGACTCCGCCCTAGCGGTTGAGGCTACGAGCGCCCGGACGGGACTGCTGCAGCGCTTGGACCCGCGGGTGAAGCTCGTCTCTTTTGTGGGTCTGCTGATTGTTGGTGTGCTCGCCCATAGTCTCCTCACTCTGGGTGCTCTCATCGCTCTCTCCGTGATCCTTGCTTTGGCTTCGCGCCTTGGGCTTCGGCGTCTGGCGATTCGGGCCTGGATCTTCATCCCGCTTTTCACCGCGGTCATCGCCCTTCCCGCCATCACCAACTGGGTGAGCCCGGGCCAGCCTCTCGTGACGTTCTGGCAGGGTAGCCCTGTTGCATTGGGGCCTTTCCACCTGCCGGGCATGCTTGCCATCACCGAGCCCGGTCTCTTGAGTGCGGCGCACCTTGTCTTGAGAGTCACCGCCGTGGTCTCTTTTGCCGCTCTACTGACCCTGACCACCAAGTGGAACGAACTGCTTAAATCCCTGCACGTTTTGCGCGCGCCGAAGATGTTCGTATTCATGCTCGCCATGGCCTACCGGTACGTCCACCTCTTGGCCCGTTTGCTGCGGGACATGTTGCTGGCTCGCAAGAGCCGCATGGTCGGCCCCAGCAGTGCGGCAGAGAATCGGCGCTTCCTCGGCGCCAGTGCGGCAGCTCTCTTCGGCAAATCCCAGGCCATGGGTGAACAGGTGCACAGCGCCATGCTAGCGCGAGGCTACCAAGGTGAGGTACACACGCTGGAGACCTGGCATCTCAGGTCGCTGGATCTCGCGTGGGCTTTGGGCATCGCCGGTGTCTTTGCGGTGACGATCTGGCTCGGCCTGGCCCCGGGCCGAGGATTCTGATGAGCGAGGTCTTCTCTCTCCGAGAGGTCTCATACCACTACAAGGCCGGCACGTCCGCGCTAAAGGACATAACGCTATCCATCCAGGAGGGGGAACGGGTGGCCCTCCTCGGGGCGAACGGCTCGGGCAAGTCAACGCTTCTTATGGTCATCGCCGGGCTCATCACCCCTACGAGCGGAGAAGTCGCTGCCTTCGGCGAGCCTCTTTCGGCCGCACGCCTGAGCGATGAGGAGTTTGCGCAGGCCTTTCGGCGTCGCGTGGGCATCGTCTTTCAGAGCTCCGAGGCGCAGCTCTTCAGTCCGAGTGTACGCGAGGAGGTCGCGTTCGGTCCTCTGCACTTGGAGCTGCCCAAGGATGACGTCATCCGCCGGGTCACAGAGACACTCCGGCTCCTCGGCCTTGAAGACCTGGCCGAGCGGGCCCCCTACAACCTGAGCGGTGGTGAAAAGAAGAAAGTCGCCCTGGCCTCAGTGCTCTCCATGAATCCGGAGGTGCTGATGTTGGACGAGCCGACCAATGGGCTCGATCCGCGCACCCAGCACTGGCTTATCGAGCTGCTCGGACGGTTGCACGATGCCGGGAAGACTCTGGTGGTTGCCACCCATCGCCTGGAAACGCTCCATCTGCTGGCCGACCGCGCCGTGGTTCTCTCAGAGGATCACCGCGTGGTTGCGGTTGGGCCGATCGACGGCATACTCGCGGACCGAGACCTTCTCGTCGAGGTGAACTTGATCCACCCGCACAGCCCGGCCTCGCTTCGCGGAGGAGGCTGCTGAAGAACAGCCGGGATACCGTCCTTTCACGTGGGACGCCGGGCCGATCGCTCGCCCTACCGCATGGGAGGCGGCGGAGCCAGAGGCATCACGATCCACAGGATGATGTACAGGAGGACACCGGCGCCACCCAACAGAGTGATGAGCACCCATATGAGCCTGATCACGGTGGGGTCCATGTTGAAGTACTCGGCAACCCCTCCGCAGACCCCCGCTATCATCTTTTCGGTGCGCGACCGATAGAGCCGTCTTTCCATGGTCCTCCCCGATCTCTTCGAACGTTGTCCCGACTCATCCGCGCAGGGCTTTCACCACCGCCGAAAGGCTTACCCGCCTTCCATAGAGCAGCACACCGGCTCTGAAGACCCTGGCCGCCATCCATATCAGTGCCCCTACTGTACCCACGTTGACCACTATCGCCACCGCCACCTGCCACGCCGGCGGAGTGTCCACACCGATCCTCACGAACATCAAGATGGGGCTCGCCAGGGGAACCATGCTCAGCACCACCGAGAGCGGATGGCTCGGGTTGCTGAGCGCCCAGGTCGCGATGAAGAAGATAAGCACCAAAGGCAGGATCACTGGAGTGCTGATCTGCTGAGCGTCCTCCGTTCGGCTGACGAGCGAGCCACCCGCGGCAAAGAGCGCCGCGTACGAGAAGAACCCCAGGAGAAAGAACACCACAAAGGCCAGAAGTACCCAGGGGTCGACCGCCGACAGTTGCACGTGCAAACCCCCGACATTCACCGAGTCGCCGGCCCCCTGGACGAGCAGGACGGCTCCCCCGGCAGCGAGCCAGACCGCGTATTGAAGGAGAGCTGTGAGCCCCACGCCCAGCACTTTCCCTATCATGAGCTGGAAGGGCCTCGCTGCCGACAGCAGGATCTCCACCACGCGAGAGCTCTTCTCCTCGATCACTCCCAAAGCGACATACGACCCGTAGACGGCGACCGTCATGTACAGGAGGAGCACGAGGACGTAGGTGAGGGCGAAGGACTCCGAACTCGTCCTCCCGGACTGCGTGCCGCTGCCCGAGAGAACCTGGGTCTGGACGGTCACGGGACTGAAGAGTTGAGCCGCCTCCTGACCTCCGATCCCTTTGTCCTGGAGCCGCAGATAGACGGCCGCCGCCGACAGGGCGGCCTGGAGACGGGCTTGGTCGGCGGCCGGCAGCGCGCTTTTTGTGCTCACGCTGGCTCGATACGCCTCGACTCGTACCGGTCCCTGTCGCGCCCGTGCCCGCCCCCACGCCCGTGCTGACAACGATGTAGCCGTCGAACATGCCCTGCCGGACCTGGGCGTCCAGGTCAGACGTCGAGGCGGATGATTCCACCAGTAGATAACGAAGTCCGCCACTCGGCAGCCTGTCGGGAAGTTCGGCCAGCAGGCGGCCGTAGAAGCCTTTGCCGGTCCGATCAGCCACCGCCAGGGAGAGCTGCTTACCCCCCGTGGCCGAATCGATGAGCGACGGCGCGAAGCTCAGCCCCACGATCGCAAGGAGGCCGATGACCGTGATGAGCAGGAAACCCCGGCTTCGTACGCGGTGGTTGAACTCTCTCCGGATTATCAGCCAGACCGTGCTCATGCAGCGCCTGGGATCCCTCCCTCATCGCCCACCGCCGAGATGAAGATCTCCTGCAGCGACGGCCGCTCGAGGGAGAACAATTGGATCTCCTCGCGCTGCATCAACGCGGCGAGGACCGCCTGCGGATCGGCGTCTGACTCCAGGGCGAAGCGGAGATGGTCGCGGCCACTCTCAAGCGGATGCAAGGGCAGCTCCTCCACCCCGCGCACGCTACCGGATGCAGTGCGGACGTTCACGATGCGGCGGACGGCCCTGTCGCGCACTTCGGCCACGCTCCCGGCCAGTCTCAGCCGGCCCCGCGCGATGATCGCGATGTTGTCGCACAGCTCCTCCACCTGTTCCAGACGATGGCTCGAGAGCACGACTGTCTTGCCCGAGTCGCGGAGAGTACGCAAGGCCTCTGCTAGAAACTCCGAGTTGATGGGATCCAGGCCCGTGAAGGGCTCGTCGAGCAGCGCCAGGTCGGGCTCGTGCAGGAGCGCCGTGATCACCTGCACCTTCTGTTGATTCCCGCGGCTGAGTTCTTCCACCCGGCTGTTCTTGCGGTCTGCAATGCCGAACCGTTCCAGCCAATCGCCCACCCGTGCTGATGCGGTCGCGAGGTCGAGCCCGTACAAGCGAGCGAAGAAAAGTAGCTCGTCGCCCACTTTCATCTTCTGATACAGCCCCCGTTCCTCAGGCATGTAGCCAAAGTGTCTGCGAACCGGCTCGGATATGGGAGAGTCGCGCCAGGTGATGGTGCCCGAGTCCGGACGAAGGATGTCCAGGACCATGCGCATCGTGGTGGTCTTCCCCGCGCCGTTCGGGCCCAGGAACCCGAAGATGCAGCCCTCAGGAATCTCGAAGCTGAGATCGTCGACCGCTAGGATGCGGTCGAATGACTTGGTGACGTTACGGATGCAGAGCACCGACGGACTAGCGATCGGAGCGATCGGCGATCTGCTCCCGGTAAAGGTCCGTCTTGAACATCACACATTCGGGGTTGACGCAAAACCAAATGCGGTAGGTGTCGCACTCCCCCGTGGAGCGGCTCGTGCCAGTCCCGGTGCGTTCCTCTTCCTCCACGCGGTCGGCAAGCGGTCTGCTGCAATTTATGCAATTCTTGAGCGTGTCAGTCACCTGCTCATCCTTTCAGCCTGGTCCGGCGTTGCCTCGACAGCTTCTACCGAGATCTGGCGGGGTCGCCCAAGGCGCTGGCCGATGTCCTCCGCCACCACCCGCGCGGAGGGGTGGCGGAGGATCTCCCCCGCTGCGTCCACGCCTGGACACAACAGCTCGCCCGTAGATCTCACCTCCAGCACGTGCCACAGGTAGCGCACCACCTGCCGCGTCCCGTCGAACACGTGTGTGAAGGTGGTACCCGCGCAAGACAAGAACGCGCCCGATCGCTCAGGACCGCCCGGTTCCACGAGGTTTCGCTTGAGGACGTACTTCAAGGCCCAAAAAGGCTGACACCGGTCGACCATAGCCTTGGGCAGCGCGGGCATTCCCATTGAATAGACAGGCGCAGCCAGTACCACTGCGTCGGCGGTACGCAGCTGCGGGTAGAGTTGGTGCATATCGTCCTTCACTGCGCAGACCCCCTCCTCCCGGCAAGCGTCGCACGCCCGGCAGGGGTTCAGGTCGAGGTCGCAGAGCCTGATCTTAGTGACCTCGGCCCCCTGAGCCTCCGCGGCGCCGAGGCACCAGTCGAGCAACGTCTCGGTGTTGCCGCCCCGGCGCGGACTCCCCGCTATCCCCAGGACCTTCACTCTTTCACCCGCCGGGCCACCCGGCGCCCCAGCTCCGTGCAGGCCTCGAGATCCGCCGCCATCGGCACATACTTGAGTTCCATCGGGTCGATCACGTCCAGCCCGAGCGCCCGGAGATCGGCGTCGATCTGCTTCACTGCACCGCCGCCCCATCCGTACGAGCCATATGCTCCGGCTATCCGGTCTTTGGGACGGAGACCTTTCATGTGGGTCAGGAATCCACCCACCGCGGGATACACTCCGTTGTTGAGCGTAGGCGACCCCACCAGAAAGGCCCGCGACTCCAGGACCATCCTCGCGATATCGGCGAGCGCGCACCGACTCACCCGGAGCACTGCGCAGTCCACCCCTTCCTGAGCGACCCCGTCCGCGATGGCCATGGTCATCTTCTCGGTGGAGTGCCACATGGTGTCGTAGATGAGCGACACCCGCTCAGGCGCCTCGCCACTGCTCCAGCGCGCGTAAGCCTCGACCACCGCGGCCGCGTCCTCCGGCCGCCTCCAAACGACGCCGTGGCTGGGTCCGATCGCGTCTATCTCGAGGCCCATCTCCCCTATCTTGGCCAGCATCTTCTGCACCTGGCCACCGAACGGCATGAGGATGTTCGCGTAGTAACGGCTCGCTTCTTCCAAGGCGATGTTCATGTCCACTTCGTCCGCGAAGCGCTTGGACGTAGCCAGATGCTGACCGAACCCGTCGTTGGGAAGCAGCACCTTCGCCTCCCTCACGTAGGTGAACATGCTGTCCGGCCAGTGAAGCATGGGCGCCTCGATGAACTGTAAGGTGTTGCGTCCAAGGGCGAGTTCGTCCCCCGTGCCCACCGTAGTAATATCCCAGGCGGCGACGCATGACTCGCCGAAGATGAGAATCAACGCGTCTTTGGCCCTTTTGGAGCAGAAGACTTTCAAGGGTCCGAGCTGTTCGATGAGCCACGGGATAGCCCCGGAATGGTCCGGTTCCACGTGATTGACCACCAGGTAGTCCACCGCGCGCGCTCCGCAGCAACCGCGCACACGCGACAGCATCTCATGGCCGAAACCGTCCCGGCATCCGTCGATTAATGCGACTTTCTCGTCCAGGATCAGATACGCGTTGTACGTGGTTCCTCGCTGGGTCTCATAGCCATGGAAATCGCGCACATCCCAATCGATCGCGCCGACCCACCAGATCTTGTCCTTCACCTGATACCGCTCCATCGACTCTCCTCGCCTGCGCCCGGCACCAGTCTCTTCCGCCGGGCCATCTCTCGTGCCAGTGACTAGCCGGTGACTACCATCCGTTCGATGATACGCGCCTCGCGGGGCGGCCTGTGTTCCACCGTGGCCGCCTCACATCCTGCGGCCTAGGATGAGCTGCGTTTCCGTCGTAGATAAGTCAACCACGCGGATATCCCCGAATCTAGCGCCTTGGAGCCAGTCCCGGAATTCCTGCTCCGACCACACCCCGCCCTCTTCGGTCGCCTGCAGCATGTTGACGGCAAACATCGCTCCCCTGAGGCTCCGACCAAGAACCTGGTCCTGAATAGCGATGACGCCCCCCGGCGAAAGCACCGAGAACACCTCCGCGAAGACTCGCGCGTTGGTCGTGGGGCCGTATATGTGACAAACATTTCCCAGATACGCGAGGTCGAACGGTCCGGCAGGCAGGGCCTTCGTGAAGTCGCCTCCGATGAGCTCGACCTTTTCCGCGTCTCGGCCGAGGAACTCCCTGGCGAGCGGCATGACCTCCTCCCTGTCCAACAGGGCCGCCTGCACCCCGCGCTGGGAGAAGCCCCGGGCCAGATGCCCAACCGCACCGCCCACGTCCAGCATCGTCCCGATCGGTCCGGCGAATTCCAGACATTTGGCGATCGTCTCGTCGATGACCTCGGAAGATCGCTCCCCCATCGCCATCACGAAACTGCGCAGGTCTGCCCTCGCGGGGTCGCGCGGGAGCGGGTGTCCGCTGAAGATCACCTCGGGCAGATCGAGCCACCCACGTGCCTTGTTCGCCTGGTGCAGCAGCTTAAACCGCTCCATCTCCGGCCCCGGGTCGACGAGATGACTCCGGCCAAGCTCGCTCAAGCGGTACTCCTGCCCCACCTGCTCCACTATCCCTTCTTCCGCGAGTGCGCCAAGGACCACGCGACAGGCGCGCGGATCGGCGCCCGCCGTCCGGGCCACGTCTTCAGCGCTGTGCAGACCGGGGGCGGCCGCAGCATCGACAATCCCCGACCTTACTGCGCCGGCTAGTAGCAACAGCCGTTCCACGGCGGCCCTGTCGACCAGCGAAGTCACATTCTCACCTCCACCGAGTCACCCTTCCTCCAGAGGAGACCCTGCCGCAGTCCACTCGACAAGACCCCCTGCGAAGTCGCGTACGTTGGTAAAGCCTAGCTGTCGCAGCTTATCAGCGGCGATCGCGCTGGCCTCTCAGGTAAAACCGTCGCAATAGACGACGATCGGCTCTTCAACCGCGAACCGCCGCTTCGCTTCCCTCGCCAGACCGCGGAAGTCGATCCATCCATGCCGCCTCCTCGCTTTCCTCTTCCCAAGGAAATAGAATCCCACGCGTGTGGGTGACTGTACACAGCCTCTCCGGTCTCGCACTCGGCACCTTGCTTCCGCTGCCGTTGCCGCTCGTGCTGCTCGCGGCGCTCGTCCTGCACCTTCTGCTGGACCTAGTCCCCCACTGGGACTACACGCACGACCGCAGACGAGGGTACTGGGCGGTCCTCGACGTCGCGCTGTCCGCGGTGTGGGTCGTCACCCTCGTCCTGACCGTGGGCTTGACCACGCGGGCGATCCTCGCGGCAATAGTGTCGGCCGTCCCCGACCTGGACGTGCTCGATGCCGTCTTCCCCTGGAAGCGGCGCAGCCGCTGGTTCCCCAGCCACTGGGCGCGGTTTCCCCACGGTGAGACCGGACCGCTCCTGGGTATCTCCGTACAGTTGCTCGTCATCGCCGGGTCGGTCCTCGCCGTGATATTGGTGAGTGCTTAGTCGTCCAGCCGCCCGGCCGCAGGCCGTGATTTTCGACAGAACTAGGGCGCGTAGTGGACTCACGTCGTCCAGGGGTTCTATGATGGGCATGGATCAGGGGTACTCGTAACGCGCACACGGCGCCCGCCAGGCAAAGGCGCCCCATCAGCGTGGGAGGATGACCATGGAGGACTACGCGGCGGAGATCGTAGAGCTCGTCAAGGCCAAGAACCCGG
Organism: uncultured Thermoleophilia bacterium; assembly: GCA_963749535.1. GTDB lineage: Bacteria > Actinomycetota > Thermoleophilia > RBG-16-64-13 > RBG-16-64-13 > Chersky-299. The sequence goes on from CAVVNF010000003.1 coordinate 68,259, forward strand.
CGGAGCCCGAGTTCCACCAGGCCGTCACGGAGGTGGTGGAGTCGACGGCCCTCGTCATCGAGCGCCATCCCGAGTATCGCCAGGCCAAGATCATGGAGCGCATGGTGGAGCCGGAGCGGGTGCTCATGTTCCGGGTGCCCTGGGTGGACGACCAAGGCGAGATCCAGGTGAACCGCGGCTTCCGCATTCAGATGAACTCCGCCATCGGCCCGTATAAAGGCGGCCTGCGCTTCCACCCTTCGGTGAACCTGGGCATCCTTAAGTTCCTGGCTTTCGAGCAGGTCTTCAAGAACGCGCTCACCACGCTGCCCATGGGCGGCGGCAAGGGTGGCTCGGACTTCGACCCCAAGGGTAAGAGCGACAACGAGGTCATGCGCTTCTGCCAGAGCTTCATGTGTGAGCTCTACCGCCACATCGGCCCCAACACCGACGTGCCCGCCGGGGACATCGGGGTGGGCGGCCGGGAGATCGGGTACCTCTTCGGCATGTACCGGCGCCTGAAGAACGAGTTCTCGGGCGTGCTCACCGGCAAGGGTCTCAACTGGGGCGGCTCGCTTGTGCGGCCGGAAGCCACCGGATACGGCTGCATCTACTTCGCCAGCGAGATGCTCTCCACCCGGGGCGAGACTATCGAAGGCAAGACCTGCCTCGTCTCCGGCTGCGGGCAACGTAGCTCAGTACGCCATCGAGAAGATCTTGGACCTGGGCGGTAAGCCGGTCACGGCCTCCGACTCCAACGGGTTCATCTACGACGAGGACGGCATCGACACGGCCAAGCTCCACCACCTCATGGAGATCAAGAACATCTGCCGCGGGCGCATCCGGGAATACACGGAGAAGTACCCGAGCGCCACCTACACCCCCTTCGACCCCACGGCCGACCATAGCCCGCAGTGGGACATCAAGGCCGATTGCGCCTTCCCCTGCGCCACCCAGAACGAGATCAACGACAAGGACGCGAGGAACCTCCTGGCGAACGGCGTCTTCTGCGTGGCCGAAGGGGCTAACATGCCCTCCACGGTGGACGCGGTCAACGTGTTCCTGGACTCCGGCATCCTCTACGCCCCGGGCAAAGCCGCCAACGCGGGCGGGGTAGCCACCTCCGGTCTCGAGATGAGCCAGAACTCCATGCGCATCGCCTGGCCGCGGGAAGAGGTGGACGGCCGGCTGCACCACATCATGAAGAGCATCCACGAGGCGTGCATCTACGCCGCCTCGGCGTACGGGACTCCCGGCAACTACGTGAACGGCGCCAACATCGCCGGCTTCATCAAGGTGGCCAACGCCATGATGGACCAGGGGTTGGTATAGGAAACCAGTTCCTACGGCCTGGATGTGATGCGGCGCGCGGTGGATAATCTCCACCGCGCGCCGTCTGTTTCCCGGCGGGTCGCGAGGACGGGCACCAGAAGACGGCGCAGACTGGCCATCTCGAGATGAAGGCGGGGGCGATGGCGGGCGAGCAGCAATTCATAGAGCGAGCCGGGAACTCAGCCTACGATTTCCAGCACCTCATGGCCCGCCGGGTCGAGAACATCATCCTCGTCTCGAGCACCTACGACACTTTCATCCTGCAGGAGGACGGCCAGCTGAGCGAGCTCATCCTCGGTGAGTTCCTGGACCTCAACCTGCATCACACCACCGGCCTGACGCACGTGGCCAGCGGGGCCGAGGCTATCGCTCTGGCCAAGGCAGAAAGCCGTTTCAACCTCATCGTCACCGCGGTGAACCTGGGCGACATGAACGCCGCCGAGTTGGCGCGGCAAGTCAGAGAGTCCGGACTCGATATCCCGGTGATCCTCCTCGCGTACGATGGTGGAGAGCTTGCCGAGTTCATGGCCCACCACGACACCTCCGACATAGAGCGCGTCTTCCTGTGGCAAGGCGATTCCCGAATCCTGCTGGCCATCACCAAGTACGTTGAAGACAAGCTGAACGTGGCCTACGACACGGGAGTGGCCGGCGTGCAGGTGATCCTCCTCATCGAGGACAACATCCGCTATTACTCCTCGTTCCTCCCCATGATCTATAGCGAGGTGATCAACCACTCGCAGAGCCTCATCGCCGAAGGCGTCAACGTGGCCCACAAGATCCTGCGCATGAGAGCCCGGCCGAAGATCCTCCTGTGCGGCAACTTCGAGGAAGCATGGGACTACTTCTCGGCCTTTCAAGAGGACGTGCTGGGAATCATCTCCGACATCGAATTCCCCCGCGGAGGCAGGCTGGACCCCCGTGCCGGCGCGGAATTCGCGCGAATGGTCCACGATGCCTGGCCCGACGTCCCGGTGATCCTCCAGTCGAGCCGCCCGGAAAGTGCGTCGCTCGCCGCGGAGGTGGGCGCGCTGTTCCTCCTCAAGGGCTCCCCCACCTTGCTCAACGACTTGCGCCGGTTCATGATCGAGAGCTTCTCGTTCGGGGATTTCGTCTTCCGGATGCCGGACGGCACGGTCGTGGGGCGAGCGCGCGACCTCAAGAGCCTCGTTGCCATGCTGCAGGACGTCCCCGCGGAGTCCATCACCTATCACGCGGAACGCAACCACTTCTCGCGTTGGCTCAAGGCCCGCACAGAGTTCCATCTCGCCCACCACCTGCGCCGCCGCACGGCGGCCGACTACATCAACCAGGAGGACCGTCGCCAGTACCTCATCAACGAGATCGACGCCTACAGGCGCGAGCAGGCACGGGAGACGGTGGGCGACTTCGACCCCGGCACGTTCGACGTCGTAAACACCTTCTCGCGTATCGGCACCGGTTCCTTGGGCGGGAAAGCCCGCGCACTGGCTTTCGTACGCCACCTCCTGCGCGATTTCAACGTGGTAGAGCAGTTCGACGGCGTCCAGATCACTGTGCCTCCTTCCGTCGTGCTGGCCACCGGCGTTTTCGATCGCTTTCTCGAGGACAACGGCCTGCGAGATTTTGCGATCCAATCCGCCGATGATTCGGAGATCGAGGAACGCTTCGTCGCGGCCCAATTCCCGCCCGACGTCCAGAGAGAGCTGCGGGCATATCTAGAGCTCGTCAAGTATCCGCTCGCCGTGAGGTCGTCCAGCCTGATGGAGGATTCCCAGTACCAGCCACTGGCCGGCGTCTATGAGACATATATGCTGCCGAACAACCACCAGGACCTCGAGGTGCGCCTCGAGCAACTCGTCACCGCTGTCAAGCGCGTGTTCGCCTCGACGTTCCTCACCTACGCCAAGAACTACTTCAAGGTGACCCCGTATCGCCTGGAAGAAGAGAAGATGGCGGTGATCATCCAGCGGATCGTCGGCTCGGCTCACGAGGAGCGTTTCTACCCGAGTTTCGCGGGAGTCGCCCGCTCGTACAACTTCTACCCCACTCCGCCCTTGACGGCCGAGGACGGGATAGTGGCGGTGGCTCTGGGGCTTGGACGCACGGTCGTGGACGGGGAGCGGGCGCAGACGTTCTGCCCGCGGTTCCCGCAGCACCTCATCCACTACTCCGCGGTGAAAGACATGCTCGCCAACTCTCAGCGCGAGTTTGTCGCCCTCGAACTGCCGTCCCCTGCGGTACCGGTCGCCCCGGGTGAGGAGCCGCCCGGACCTGTCGAAAAGCATTACCCGCTCCAGGTGGCGGAGCGAGACGGCACCCTCAGCGTGGTCGCCTCCACGTACTCGCCGGAAAACGATGCCGTCTACGACGGCACGTCGCGACCGGGCGTGCGCCTGGTCAGCTTCGCTCCCGTGCTGAAGCAGCACATCTTCCCGCTGCCCGAGGTCCTCACCCGCCTGCTCGATCTCGGGGTGTGGGGCATGAACACCGCAGGTGGAGATCGAGTTCGCCGTGGAGCTTTCAACGCGCCGCGGCTCTCCCAAGGAGTTCGGCTTTCTCCAGATGCGGCCTTTGGCCATGTCGCGCGAACTGCAGGAGCTCGAGGTGGACGACGAGGAAGCGCAACGAGTCTTGTGCCGATCGAATAGCGTCCTCGGCAACGGGAAGATCGCGAACCTCCGGGACCTCGTAGTGGTGGACTACCAGCGGTTCGACCGGGCAAAGAGCCGCGAGGTGGCGGTCGAAGTGGCCAAGATCAACGCGGAGTTGGTGGCGCAGGGTGTCCCCTACATCCTCATAGGCCTGGGCCGGTGGGGTTCGGCGGACCCCTGGTTGGGCATCCCGGTGACCTGGGAGCAGATCTCCGGCGCCCGCGTGATCGTCGAATCGGGGCTCAAAGACATCAAGGTGACGCCCTCGCAGGGTAGTCACTTCTTCCAGAACTTGACCTCGTTCCGCGTGGGCTACTTCACGGTCAACCCCGGCTCCGGCGACGGCATGATCGACTGGGATTGGCTTGCGGGCCAGCCCGCCGTCACGGAGGCCCAGTACGTGCGGCGCCTGCACTTCGACGACCCGCTGGTGGTGAAGATCAACGGCAAGAGGCAGCGTGGTGTGATCCTCAAGCCGGGGGGTAACGGAAACGAGGACACGTAGCCGATGCGACCGCGCGCGGGGAGCCGACCGCGGCGAGACTTGACTCAGTCGTTCGCGCGAAGAGTCGGGTACGGATCCACCGCCGGACCTTCACCCGGATGGATCTCGAAATGGAGGTGGCAAGGGCCACCGGCTGCATCACCCGTGTTCCCGACGTAGCCCAGGACCTGCCCCGCCACGACTCGGGTACCCACCCTGATATCGGAGGCTATGCTCTCCAAGTGGCAGCCGTAGTAGCCGGTGCCGTTGTCCCCCGAAAGCCAGTAAGACAACCCTCCCAAGCCAACGTCCGCGCGGCTGACCCGAGTGATGCGGCCGCTGACGCACGCCACCGCAGGCGTGCCCCGGGCGGCCATGATGTCACAGCCCTTGTGTGTCCGGCCCCCCGAGCGAGGGGCACCCCACGTATCGGCATAGCTGTGCGGACCGTCGACCGGGAAGACGAAGGATCCGGGCTGCACTCCCGGTTTCTTCTTTGCGGCTGTCTTCGCTGCCACCGCTGCTGCGGCGGCGGCCGCGGCTTGGCGCGCCGCCTCGGCCTTGAGTTCTGTCACCCGTTTCTTGAGGACCTTGTACTGACCGGAAGCCGCACTCATCTTGGTTTCCATGTCCGCCTGAAGGCTCTTGAGATCCACAAGCTGCTGAGATTGCGCTTTCTCCTTCCTGGCGAGGTCTTGCTGGAGCACCTTTCGCTTGTCCAGATGCTTCTGGACCTGGGCGTACAGGGCCTGATCCTGCCCCGCCAACTTGTTGAGCATCGACAGTCGATCGATGACCGTGGAGATGTCCGTAGCTGTAAACAGAACTTCCAGGTACATGGGAGTCGGCGAGCTGCCCTCTTTGTATACGTTCACCAAACGAGCGGCCAGCTGCTTTTGCGAGGTCGCGAGATCTTTCTCGGACTTGGCGATGTCCTTCTGGGCTGCCGTGACGGCATCATCGAGAGTGGCTTGGCGCGCTTCGGCCGTGGCGTACTTGGCCGCCAGGACGTTCATGCTGTCCTGGAACCGTTCCAGCGTCGCCTGCGCCGCATTCAAGTCCTTTTGGGCCTGAGAGAGAGTCGAGCCCTGTGCGGTCGCGACCAAAGGAGAGAGAAGGGCGAGGAAGAGAAAGACCGAAAGCCCCACGAGCAGGGCCTTTCGACGAGGCGCAGACACACTTTCTTCCGTACCCCTCTTACCGCGGCCTTCGCCCCGGACACGCGCCCCCGATGTATCGGAAGTGCTCATGTGGCCACCGATTGTACAAGAGTGGGGCCAGCCCGGCAAACAAGCCGTTCCCGGCTAAAGACGGACAGGGATACCTCTCGCGGCCATAAACTCTTTCGCTTCGCGGATCGTGTACTCCCTGTAGTGGAAGATAGAGGCGGCCAGCACGGCATCCGCCTCCCCCTCGAGGACGACCTCCACGAGATGCTCGAGCGTGCCCGCGCCCCCGCTGGCGATCACCGGCACATTGACCGCCTCCCCTATCGCTCGTGTGAGCTCGAGGTCGTAGCCGTCCTTGGTGCCGTCCCTATCCATGGAGGTGAGCATGATCTCCCCCGCACCCCGAGCCACCACTGTGCGGGCCCACTCCACGGCATCCAGACCAGTGGGTGTCCTACCCCCGTTCACGTACGCCTCCCACCGCAGCGGCTCGGTGGCGACGCGCTTTGCGTCGATGGCGATCATCACGCACTGCGAACCGAACCGCCTGGCACAGGCAGCCACCAGATCGGGATCGGCGATAGCCGCGGAATTCAGCGACACCTTGTCGGCCCCTGCCCCCAGAAGGGCTCGGACGTCGTCCTCACTGCGTATGCCTCCGCCGATGGTGAAGGGTATGAACAGCTCCTCAGCGCAATGGCGTGCCAGCTCCACGATGGTGTCGCGCTTCTCATGGGAAGCGGTGATGTCCAGGAACACCACCTCGTCTGCGCCCTCCCGGTCGTACCGTGCGGCCAGCTCCACCGGGTCGCCGGCGTCGCGGATGTCGACGAAATTTGTGCCTTTGACCACGCGGCCCTTGTCCACGTCCAGGCACGGGATGATGCGTTTGAGCAGCATCAGTCGATCCCTCCCAAGCCGGCGCCTACGGAAGGCTCCGCATCCAGTACGGCCAGCGCTTCGGCCACCGTGAAACGCCTCTCGTAGAGCGCCCGGCCCGCGATAACCCCCGTCACGCCGAGCGGCTCGAGCTTCTTGAGCGCCCGCAGATCGTCGAGGCTGGTGACCCCTCCCGATGCGATCACCTCGAGCTGCGAGCCGGATGCGAGCGCTCGGATAGCTTCCAGATTGACGCTCTGCATCATCCCGTCGCGGCTGATGTCCGTATACAGCACCTCGTGCACACCCTTGTCTTCCAGTTGCCGCACCAGGTCAGCGGCGGTCACCGAGCTGCGCTCCTGCCAGCCCCGCGTCTTCACGTAACCATTCTCCGCGTCAACGGCCACGACCAGCCTGCCGGGTCCGAGAGCCCCGAGCGCGACTTCTAGGAAAGCGATGTCCTCCACAGCGCTCGTGCCCAGAATGGCCCGCGCGACAGGACTGGCAGCGATCTGGGCGAGTGCCGCCTGCGAGCGGATGCCCCCGCCCATCTGCACGGGCACTTGCACCGTCTCGGCTATGCGTCGCACCAGATCGAAGTTGCGCGGCTCCCCCTCGCGCGCACCGTCGAGATCGACAACATGCAGGTAGCGCGCCCCTTCCGACACCCAATACTCGGCCATCGCCACCGGGTCGTCGCCGAAGACCGTCTCGTCGGAGAAATCCCCTCGACGGAGCCGCACGCAGCGTCCCCCCTGGATGTCTATGGCAGGGAAAAGCCTCACGTCGCCCCGTCCCTCAATTCGCCTCGCCCCTCACGTCAGCCTCACGCCGCACGCCACTCCTGCGCCGCACGTCACCCCCGCGCCTCACGCCGCCCCGCCCTTTACGCGCCGGCGGCGAGCAAACCCGCTCGCCCGGCGAAGTTGCGGTAGAACCGTAGGCCGAGCGTGCTCGACTTCTCGGGATGGAACTGCACCCCGGCTATGTTGTCTGCCTCGACCGCTGAGACGAAGTTCACGCCGTAGTCGGTCATGGTGAGAACATCCGCCGGACTGCGGGGCACGACCGCATAACTATGCACGAAGTAAAACGCCGAACCATCCGGGATGCCATCGAGCAGATCCGAGCAGGTGCAGGCGTGAACCTGGTTCCAGCCGATGTGGGGCACCTTCACGGTGGACGGAAGCAGCCGCACGTCACCGCGCACCAGACCAAGCCCCGGTACCCCCGGATCCTCTTCGCTGGACTCGAACAACACCTGCATCCCCAGACAGACGCCTAGGAACGGGACCCCCGCTCGAATCCGCTCCAACAGCGGTTCCACCAGGCCCCTCTGCTCGAGCTGGATCATTGCCGCCCCGAAAGCTCCCACGCCCGGGAGGACGAGGCCCGAGGCCGCTTTCATGCGACGCGCGTCGGATCCCACTTCGGCTACGACGCCCACATGTTCGAACGCTTTTTGGACCGAGCGCAAGTTGCCCGAGCCGTAATCGACGATATACAGCACCTTATCGATCAGCCTCTTCACCGCCGAGACCGGGCGACGCCCGGTCTACAGCACACCCTTCGTGGACGGGATGCCTGAGACCCTTGGGTCCAGAGCGACTGCCTGGCCAAGCGCTTTCCCAAACCCTTTGAATACGGCTTCGATCACGTGGTGTGCGTCGTTGCCCGCCAATACCCGCACATGGAGCGTTACCCGGGCGTTGTTGACGAAGGCGCGGAAGAACTCCGGCACCAGCGCGGTGTCGAATCCGGCGATGCTCGTCGCCGCGGGACCGCCGTCGTACGCGAAGTAGGGCCGCCCGCTCAGATCGAGCGCGACCAGCGCAAGAGACTCGTCCATGGGCAGATGGATGCTGCCGTACCGATTGATCCCCCTCTTGTCGCCCACCGCTTGCTGCAACGCGGAGCCCAGGCAGATGCCGATGTCCTCAACAGTGTGATGGCCGCCGGTCTGCAGGTCGCCCGCCGCGTCGACGGTGAGATCGAACAGCCCGTGACCCGCCACCAAATCGAGCATGTGATCCAGAAAACCCAGTCCCGTACTTACCGACGCACGGCCGGACCCGTCAAGGTCGATGGTCACCGCCACTTTCGTCTCCCGGGTCTCCCGTTCCACAGTGGCTTTTCGGGAGCCGCGCGCCTCGGACTGTTGGGAGCTATCAGGCTGCATGTCTCCTCCATCTTCAGGAAGGGGCAAAATCTGGCAGTCGCCTTTTTGGCCACCAGCGAGCCACGAATACCAGCGTGTCGCACCGCCGGGGACCGTCAAGGAGGATAACATAGCTCGCTTCACGCCCGCTCCGCACGTGGGCCGCCTGTGTCCCCGAGGGCGGGCCGGCGGGTGCCGGCCCTTGGTCAGTCAGCGGCTGCCGCGCGCAACTCGGCTGAGATCCGGTGGAACGTGAAACCCTCGCTGTCGGCCATCTCCGCCAGATGAGGGGTAAGCACGCGCACGGCTTCAGGCGACATCTCCACGTATGACGACCTACGCATGAACGTATCCACCGATAGCGGCGAGGAGAACCGCGCGGCACCGCCGGTGGGCAGCACATGGTTGGATCCCGCTATGTAATCGCCGAAAGAGGTGGGCGTACGACCTCCGATGAAGATGGCCCCAGCGGACTTGACCCTGGCGAGAAACTCGCGGGGTTCGGCCAAGTGGATCTCCAGATGCTCGGGCGCGTACGCGTTGACTGCCGCCGCCGCCAGCGCGAGGAAATCCTCGCCCTCGGCCGGGTAGTACGCGAACAAATGAGCGTTGCCGTCGATGGAGCTCGGCGGGCTGCCGGGTCTTTGCGAACGTCCGGCAGCACGCAGGTCTTCCAGAGCCGCCTCCACCTCCAGGCAGAACCCCTCGGACGCACAGACAAGCAACGCCTGAGCCCCGCTACCATGTTCCTCCTGCGCCAGCATATCCGCGGCCACCCACTCGGCACGGGCGCTCGAATCGGCCACCACCAGCACCTCGCTGGGACCGGCCAGACTATCGATGCCCACCCAGCCGAAGACCTGCCGCTTGGCTTCTGTGACATATGCGTTCCCGGGGCCGCAGATCACGTCCACGCGGGGGATGGTCTCGGTGCCGAACGCCATTGCAGCGATCGCCTGGGCGCCTCCAACGCGAAAGACCATGCGGATGCCCATCAGGTGCGCAGCCGTAAGGACGGACGGGTTGACCCGGCCCTCGCGGTCGGCAGGCGTGCAGATGAGCAGTTCTTGGACCCCGGCCACCTGCGCCGGCACCGAGTTCATTATCACCGTCGAGGCGTACGAGCCCAGCCCGCCCGGCACATACAAGCCCGCCCGGGCCACGGGCAGCCGCCTGATGCCAAGCTTCTGTCCTTGAGCACCCACGTCCTCCCAGTCGGGCACCAGCTCGTGCCGGTGGAAGAAGGCGCAGTTGTCCCGAGCCAACGCCAAGGCCTGGCGCAGCTTGGGGCTCACATCGCCATAGGCCGCTTCAAACTCCGCTTGGGCCACTCGCAGGGCATCGACACTGGCCCCAGGCCAGTCGAACCGACGGGTGGCTGCCACCACGGCTGCGTCACCGCGAGCGCGCACGTCCGCCAACAACCCAGCCACGATCTCGGCAGTCTCCCGACTGGATTCATCCGGCGGACGGACGCCGGCGAGTTCGACCCCGACAGAAGCCAGAGAAAGAGGGGTGATTCTCATACACGTCCCTCCAGGGATCTCAACGAATTCTTATCCACAAATTGGCAATGGCGCCAGGTGCGGGGCGCAGAAGTGAAACTGTATCCGCACGTTTCCTTTTCTCTCTGGTGCTCACTAGCTAACGTATTCTACCGGATGAACTCCGGCTCTCCTGCGCCGACCCCAAGACACAACAGCACCAGGCGGCTGCTTCCATTGACAAAGGATCAGGGCACAGTGGGCTCAATGGAGAAGATTACCTTTCGAGGCGGCCCTCTCGGAGTTCCGTTTCACAAACCCATGCCTCCCCGAGTGCGCGCCCTCGACACAACGCGAGATGCCATGAACACTCGGGCAACTCTCGCCCGGTGAAGAACCCGGTAGCGTCCCACGACGTGGTGTAAGAGCCATCGTTGGTCTCGTAGGTCTTCAAGCTTAGCTTTCAGTGGATGGGAATGGCAACGGCATGGGTGACCTCTCCTTCGATCTCGGGGGTGGCGGCTTGGTAGATGCGGGCAAGCGAGTGGCGACTCATGTACCTGCGAGAGACAGCCCACTCGTCGTTCTGCTCGGCAAGAACAGCGCCGATGAGGCGGATGAGGCTCTTCTCATCGGGAAAGATGCCGACGACGCGAGTCCGACGGTTGATCTCCTTGTTTAACCGTTCCAAGGGGTTGGTGGAGGAGATCTGCTTCCAGTGCTCAGTGGGGAAGTCCATATGGGCAAGGATCTCTTCTTCGGCCTCAAGAAGCAGAGCGGCCACCCGAGGCAGGCGTTCTGCCAGGCGATCGGCAAGCGCCCGCAGTTCGTCCTTGGCCCGCGACTTATCCGGCTGCTGAAAGATGAGCCTAACGGCGGCGAGCACCATGCCCTGGCCGTCTTTGGGCACGAGCGAGAGCAGGTTTCTCAGGAAATGCACTCGGCATCGCTGCCAGCTCGCTCCCAGGAAGACCTCCTCGATGGCCCGCCGGAGACCCTGATGGGCGTCCGAGACCACCAAGAGCACCCCAGCAAGTCCCCGGGACACAAGCCCGGAGAGAAATCCTCGCCAGAAGGCGTAGTCCTCGCTCCGGCACACCTCGAGGCCCACCACCTCCCGCTCGCCGGTCTCCGCCACCCCGTAGGCAACAACGAGAGCCATGGAGACCACCCGGCCCGACTCATCTCGCACCTTCTCGTAGGTGGCGTCCAGGAAGAGGTAGGGGTAGCGTCCGAGAAGCGGTCGGCCCCGGAAGGCCTCCACCTGCTCGTCCAGGCGGGCGCAGATGCGGGAGACCTCGCTCTTGGAGATGCTTTCCAGGCCGAGGGCCTGAACCAGCTCCTCCACCTTGCGGGTGGAGACGCCTTTCACGTAGGCTTCGGTGATCACGGCAAGAAGCGCCTCTTCGCTACGCCTGCGGGGTTCCAGGAAGCTGGGGAAGTAGCTGCCTTCTCGGAGCTTGGGGATGGGGAGAGAAAGCGAGCCGACGCGAGTGTCCAGGCGTCGCTCCCGGTATCCGTTGCGCTGACAGAGACGGTCCTGAGTGCGCTCCCCCAGAGAGGCGCCGGTCTTGGCGAAGATCTCCACCTCCATGAGCTCCCGAAGCAGGTTGAGCATGGCTTCGCGGAAGAAATCGAACTCCCCGCCTTCGGCCAGCTTGCTGAGCAGCTCCGCAGGCGTGACAATGGAATCGGCCATCGTTGTGTCCTCCTTCATAGGTACGGTTTTGTCGCCAATACCTACGAGAACACTCGATGGCTCTCCTTTTCGCAGAAACCGGCATCACTAGCCGCTTCCTGTTACACCACGTCCGGGGACACTGCCAAGAACCCACTTGACTCGGAAAGTGAACCTCTCTGGGACAATGGGTAGACGGAATCGCGCAGAGCATCAGGAATTTCCTCAATTTTCAGGCAGGTCCAGCGGGCGGCGGATTGCTTAATTCTTGGCCGCCGGCACCGATGCTATAATTCACCCGGCGATGGAGTCCGCTATGACTGCGGCGTATGCCGCTAATGACGCCTACCACCCGTAGCAAAGACGCGCCTTGCGCAGCTAAAGGAAGGGTGTTGGCATGCGGACAGCAGTCAGAGCGGTGCTTCGAGAGCACTCGGCATCACCTGGAGAGCCAAAGCGTGGAGCGGCGAACAAACCCGTTTCCCCAGCTGTCCATCCGCTCGATGAGATTCTCGAGGCGATAAAGGAGATCCGGGCCGATTTCCGTCTAGACTCCCTTGTCCCCCAGATCGCGGCTCTATCTCGGTCCCTGCCTGAACGTCACGTGGTAAATGTGGCTGTCGTTGGGCGCTTCAAGGCCGGCAAGAGTTCCTTTCTCAATCAGATCATCGGGCGGGACGTGCTGCCGGTTGACGTGCTTCCGGCTACATCTGTCGTCACCCAGGTCTCGTACGGCTCGCTTGACCGGGCGGTGGTTCGCTTTCTGAGCGGACGAGTCGAGGAGATAACCCTAGAACGGCTCCCGGAGTTCGTGACGGAGAGAAGCAACCCGGAGAACGTCAAGCAGGTGGCAGTGGTCGATGTGGGACTGACCTCGCTTGCTGCGTTCCGCACGGTTCGCTTTGTCGACACACCCGGATTAGGGAGCATCTTCGCCGAGACGACGAAAACGTGTTTGGACTGGCTGCCCGATATCGGCGCAGCTATCGTCGCACTTACCGCTGATCCCCCGCTCTCAGAAGACGACCTCACTCTTCTGCGCGACGTCATGCGGTTCACCCCTGAGATTGTGCTCCTTCTGACCAAGGTCGACCAGGTGTCCGAAGAGCAGGTGCGGACGGTAGAGGCGTTCATGCGGGGTGAGATCCGGAAACGGCTCGGTCGCGACCTCCCGATTTACCGCTATTCGACGAAGCCGGGTTATGAACAGCCGCGTGGCGCCCTACGCGATTACCTCATGGATCGCGTGGTCAGCCGTCACGAGGAGCGCTTGGAGGAGATTCTGAGGCACAAACTCAGTACGCTTGTCCGAGAGTGCCGTGACTATCTGGCGCTTGCTGAGGTGGCGGCCGAAGTAGGCGACCAGGCCCGGGCCGACTTGCTTGAGTTGACCCGCCGCGAGCAAAGCAATCTGACCCAGATCCAGAGAGAGATCAGACTTCTGACCAGGGACCTCGAAAAGCGGGCTCATGAGGCGCTTTCGGAGGGGTACACCCGGCTTCTCCCCACTGTCTTGGCCGCGACCCAGGCCGATTTCGACCGCGAGTCCGTGAAGTGGCGCGGGAACCTGGCTAAGACTTCAGCCTTGTTCCAAGAGTGGGCGGAAAAGGTACTCCGGCGCGAAACTGGCGAGGTGCTCGCCCGCGGTGAACAGTTTCTTGCGCCTGAGCTTGAGGAGGCGGAGAGCCATTTCGGCCGCGTGGTCAGGGCATTTCAAGATCGGCTTTCGCTGGCGATCGAAACCGCCTTGGGCAAACGCTTCTCCGGTGCGACGTTCAAGGCGGACATGGAGCCACCCTGCTTCCCAGACATCAGGGTGGATAAGACCTTCGACATCCCGCTCGACATGATCTGGTTTCTCGTGCCTATGCCACTTTTCCGGTGGCTTATCTACCGGCGGCTGCGGTCGCAACTGCCCTGGGAGGCAGAAAAGAACCTGACCCGTCTTGCCTGGCAGTGGACCGAAGCCACGAAGCAATCAATCGAGAGCATCGGCCGTCAAGCGGAAGAGTTCATGAACCGCGAGGCGGGCACCGTCATCGAGATGGCCTCCTCGGCTGGCGGCAAGCTGGAGAAGGTGAAGGCAGCTACTGCCAGACTGGACAACGCAGCCTCGATGGTCGACGAGAATCACGCGCGCGCAAACGAGATGGGCGGGGGCAAGGACCGTGAGTGACACCTACATCCCGCTGGCCATGGCCGCACTCGTGCTGCTGGCCAGCCTGCTCTCGATAAGGTTCGCGCTTTCCGTCGCGGTCGTGGAGATCGTGTTGGGAGTCGTCGGCGGGAATGTGCTGCACATGCATACCACCGCCTACATCGACTTCCTGGCGAGCTTCGGCAGCATTCTTCTCACGTTCCTCGCCGGGGCCGAGGTGGACACGAACCTCCTCAAAGACAAATTCAAGGAGAGCGTTCTTATCGGTTTCTTTTCGTTTCTCTTACCATTTCTCGCCGCTTTCGCCTACTGCTTCTTCGTCGCCGGCTGGAGCCTCAAAGCGGCTGAAATCGGTGGCACCGCGCTTTCCACGACCTCTCTTGCCGTGGTCTATGCCGTGCTCGTCGAGACCGGCCTCACTTCTTCGCAGACCGGCAAGATCATTATGGCTGCCTGTTTCATCACCGATCTCAGCACCGTCATGGCCCTGAGTATCCTCTTTGCCAAGGTCAATTGGTGGACGCTCGGTTTCTATCTGATCTCGGCCGCTGTCATCTTCCTCGGCTTTCGCTACTTTGGCCGCTTCGTGAAGCGTTTCGGAGGCCGGGTGATCGAACCGGACATCAAGCTCCTTTTCTTCGTCCTTTTCGGTCTCATGCTCCTGGGCCAGCTAGGAAACAGCCAGGCGGTCCTACCGGCCTTCGTTCTGGGTCTCGCGCTTTCCGCAACGTTTGCCAGAGAGCGAGATCTCCAGCGCAAGCTGCGAGTGATAGCTTTTGGCATTGTCACTCCGTTCTTCTTCTTGAAAGGCGGCATGAACGTATCCCTAGGAGCCTTGGCGACAAGCGTGGGACTGGTTGGGGTCCTCTTTGCAGTGAAGATCACCGCTAAGTTCGTGGGGGTCTATCCCCTGGCCCGTAAGTATCTGCGCAAGCACTCGACCTATACCACGCTGCTCATGAGCACCGGCCTTACCTTCGGGACCATCGCCGCCACCTACGGGTTGCAGGCTGGATACATCAACAAGACCCAGTTCAGCGTGCTTCTGATCGTCGTCATCGCCACCGCGGTCATCCCCACCGCTATCGCGCAGCGTTTCTTTCAGCCGAGTTTGCCGGGGTCGTCACCCGAGGCTGCCCTGGCGGAATCCGTGCCCATCCGAAGTGCTACTGGTGAATAATGCTAGGAGGGCTCGATGTTCAAGAAGATCCTGGTAGCCAACGATGGCTCCGAGCATGCCAGGCTGGCACTGGCCAAAGCTATTGAACTCGCCCGATGTTTTGGAGCGGAACTCCATATGATCTCGGTCGAAGAGCATCTGCCTCACTATGCGGCCACCGTGGGCGAAGTGCTCGAAGAGAAGGCGGAAGAGGACAGCTACTTCGCCGGCATCGTTCGCGAGGCCACAGCCCAGGCGGCAGCGGCAGGTATCGATCTTCACGCGGTCGTCACGCCGGGCACGAGGTGGAGACCTCGTTAGACACATCCAGGATGGAACGCTTCGACCTGCTTGTCATCGGGTTCATGGGTCATTCGCGTGTGCTTGGGCGGATCATGGGTGGCTCGGCTTCGAATCTCACGCGCTTGGCTGCCTGCTCGGTTCTCATCGTCAAGTGAGGGGATGAGGCTTCGTAGATCCCAATCCGACGACCTCGTCGGCCTCATTCAGCTGGCTGAGGAACGGGACATGGCCTCCTTTGTGCGGGAAGGGGGCGCAATGCCGGAGCGCGCATTCGCTTCCACGACGCCGGCGGCTTTTGTCAGCGCCACGCTTGGCTTTTCCACCGGCTTACTAGGGAAGCCCTTACTGGGGTCGCGATCGCGGGGTGAATCAGTGGCAGTGCCTAGCTACAGGGCTCCAGCTTAGTCTGCTTGAGGTCTCTCCGCTTTCCGTCCTCGAGAAAGAATACGGTGCAGTTCTCGCCGCGAACCTCGACCACATATCCGCGCCCGAACTCCTGATGCCGCACGCGAGCGTGCTTCTCGAGCTCCGGCAGAGTCACGGCGGGATCCGACTTGCGGTCGGGACTTGGGCTAGGCATGATGAACCATCCTTGGGGATCGTTGGAGAAACCGGCAGCGCACATATGGGGGAACGGAACCGACCGGGTAGCGGAGTGCGGGCGCCCCAGATAGAATACCTTATTTTGCTGGGTTTCATCGCTGGCTAAGACAAAGGAGTCGCAGCGGGTATGACTTGCACGCCCTGCAGCCGGCGCCCGCGGACTGGAACCGCCCCCGCAATGCCCCGCCCCGGAGCAATGCCCTGCCCCAGACTGCGCGGCTACTTGGCCGTGATGGCCGGTGGTGCTCCGTTCCCGTGGTGCACTGCGGCCTCGCCTAGCAGCTCCTTCAACTCAGCGAAGAGACTAGCCTGAGGATCGACCCGGAAGCCCTCTCCGAAACGCAACCTCCTGGATCCCGCCTCGGTGCGGACGTACATGTCCACCGAGCACGGCCCAGGGAAGCGCCTGAGGATGCGCTTGAGGTCGTCGATCATCGTACTGGGCAGCGTTTCGCCGTCGACCACGAGGGCCAGCGGTTCCATGCCGGTCTTGGGAGTGAAGGCCTCGATGGCTAGGGGGATGAACTTGATCTCCGCCTCGTCCTTGTGGTCCACCCGGCCTTTTATCTTCACCACTTTGTCTTCCACCAGCAGATCTTTGTTCTCCGAGTAGAAGCTGGGGAAGCACAGCATCTCCACAGCGCCCTCCAGACCTTCGATGGTGACGAAGGCCATGGTCTCGCCCGACTTCTTGGTGGTGATGCGCTTGACGGCGGAGACCATGCCCACGATGGTGGTGACGGTGCCATCCGAGAGCTCCGCCAACTGCGAGATAAAGTGACCGGCTTCGCGGCGTACCTCGTGGCGGAGATCTTTGAGCGGGTGCGAACTCACATACAGACCCAGCGTCTCTTTCTCCAGTGCAAGAAGCTCCTCCTGAGAGAAGTCGTCTAGAGGGATCTCGACCGGCGGCGAACCATTGCTGCGCGAACCGTTCTTCCGCGCTGCCCCCGCGGAGCCCCCGGACTCCTCCGCGCCCGCGTTCAGGAGGTCGAAGATGGAGCCCTGCCCCGAATCCTGGTCCGCCCGAGATTTCCTGCCGTGGGACATGGCCTGGTTCATCACGAGCAGCATGCCCCGGCGCGACGGCCCGATGGAGTCCATGGCTCCGGACTTGATCAGGCTTTCCAAGGCTCTTCCGTTCACCACGCTCATATCCACCCGCTCGCAGAAGTCAAACAGGCCTTGGAAAGGACCATCGTCACTCCGCGCTTCAATGATGTTGCGGATGGCGTTCTCCCCCACGTTCTTCACCGCGTTGAGCCCGAAGCGGATGCGGTCTTCCACCACCCGGAAATCCATGGTGGACTCGTTGATGTCCGGTGGCAGGACCTCGATGCCCATCTCGTTGGCCACGCTCACGTAGAACGGCACCTTGTCCTTGGTGTCCATGACGCTGGAGATGAGCGCCGCCATGTACTCCACGGGAAAGTTCGCCTTGAGGTAGGCGGTGCGGTACGAGATGAGCGCGTAGCAAGCGGCGTGAGACTTGTTGAAGGAGTAGTCGCCGGCCTTCACCATGAGCGACCACAGGTGGTCTATGGCCTGCGGCATCGTGCCAGAAGCCTTGGCACCCTCACGGAACTTGGGTTCCAACTTCTCCATGCTGGCGTGGTTCTTCTTGCCGATGGCCTTGCGCAAGTCGTCGGCCTGTGAGGGAGAGAAGCCGCCCACCCGCTTGGAGATCTCCATGAGCTGTTCCTGGTAGATGGCCACGCCATAGGTGGGCCGCAGGATCGGCTCCAGCCGGGGGTCCTCGTACCTGACGCCCTCAGGATTACGCTTGTTGCGGGCGTATTGCGGTATGAACTCCATGGGGCCCGGCCGGTAGAGGGCCACGAGAGCGATGAGGTCGTCGAACCGCGTGGGCTGGATGTCCCGCAAAGCCTCCCGCATGCCGCTCGATTCGAACTGGAAGACACCCTCCGAATCGCCCCGCGACAGCATCGTGTAGGTCTTGGGGTCGTCGAGGGGGATGGTTTCGATATCAAAATCTGGATGGCCGCTGGCCCGGATGATGCGGACCGCACTCGCGATAACGTCCAGGTTGCGCAGGCCCAGGAAGTCCATCTTGAGGAGTCCCAGTTTCTCCACGTCTCCCATGGACACCTGCGTGACCACCTCGGCGTCGCCCTTCTGCATGAGCGGGAGGTGCTCCGTGAGCGGCCCCTTGGAGATGACCACTCCGGCGGCGTGGATGGAGTCCTGGCGGATGAGCCCCTCGAGCGGTTTGGCCACGTCCACCACCTGCCGCACCAGCTCCTCTGCGTCGTACGCGGCGCGCAGCTCCTGCTTGTCCTGCAGGCAGTCATCGAGGGTGGCCTTCGGCCCCTCGGGGATGAGCTTGGCAATGCGGTCCGCCACGCTATACGGCACGTCCATTACCCGGGCGGCGTCGCGGATGGCCTGGCGGGCCTTGATGGTGCCGAAGGTGGCTATCTGCGCCACCCGGTCGCGACCGTACTTGTTGGCCACGTACTCGATCACCTTCTCCCGGCCTTCCACCGAGAAGTCGATGTCGATATCGGGCATGCTTATCCGGTCGGGGTTCAAGAACCGTTCGAAGAGCAGGTCGTACTCGATGGGATCGAGGTCCGTGATGCCGAGCAGGTACGAGACCAGCGACCCGCGGCCGAGCCCCGCCCCGGGCCTACCGGGATGCCCGCGTTCTTGGCGAAACTTACGAAGTCCCAGACGATGAGGAAATATGGGGGGAAGCCCATCTTTTCCACAACGGCCAACTCGTTGTCCAGACGCTCTCTCACCTCAGGTCTGATTTCCGAGACGTCGGACACGTGATAGCGAGTGAGAAGCCCTCTCTCGCATTGCTCGCGCAGGTAGGTGGACTCGGTCTGGCCCTCGGGCACGGGGAAGTGTGGGATCAGCATCTCTCCCAGGGCGATCTTCACGTTGCATCGTTCCGCGACCTCGATCGTGTTGGTCACCGCTTCGGGGTAGTCGCGAAAAGCCTGCCGCATCTCGTCCTCTGTCTTGAAGTAGAACTCCTCAGAGGAGAAACGGAGCCTATTCTCGTCGGCGATGCGGGAGCCCGTCTGGATGCAGAGGAGAACGTCGTGGGCGGACGCGTCCTGCTCTCGGAGGTAGTGCACGTCGTTGGTGGCCACCAGCTTGAGACCCGTCCGAGCCGCCAGATCGGCCAAACGCGGATTTACCTCCGCGAGCTCCTGGATGCGCGTCTCCTGGATCTCCAGATAGAGATTCTTTTCCCCGAATATGTCCCGCAGCCGGACCACCTCGGCGTCCGCGGCGGCAATCTGGCCGTGCTGAAGCGCCCGGGAGAGCCGCCCGCTGGGACAGCCGGACAGGCATATGATGCCGTCGGAATGCTGCTTGAGCGAGTCGTAATCCACTCGAGGCTTGAAGTAATAACCTTCCAGGAAGGACAGGCTGCCCAGCTTGAGCAAGTTGCGATAGCCGGCCTCGTTCTCGGCCAGAAGCGTAAGGTGCCAGCGCTCCTCGGTCTGAGCGTCTTTGTGGAAGCGATCTTGGACCACGTACGTCTCGAGGCCGATAATGGGCTTGATCCCAGCCTTGAGGCACTGTTGATAGAACTGGATGGCTCCCGAAAGCATGCCGTGATCGGTGATGGCCAGCGCCGGCATGCCGAACTCGACCGCCCGGCCGACCACGTCCTCCACCTTGCAGGCGCCGTCCAGCGCCGAGTAATGCGTATGCACGTGAAGGTGGCAGAAGCCGCCGCGCGAAGGCCTGCCGGCGGATGCCGACTGATCGCCCTTGACGGAGTGGTTCTCCACCATAGATTCGGGAGAAGGTGACAACAACTAGCTCTCCCCGGAAAGATCACCAGGAGTAAGCCCTCGACGGGATGTAGTCCCCCCGCTGCCCGTCGCCGGTCTCGAAAGATACAGACTCTTCATCCGAATTCTACCGGAACGGTGCTGCCGCCTCAAGCGTTTTCGTCGGCCTCTGGAGAACAAAATCCGCTGGGAGCGAAAATCGCGAGAGCTGCGTTGACGTCGGAACGAGCCCTAGGCGCTTCGTGCGACGGCGGCGTAGGCCGCAGGCTCAACCCTCCAGACCGGGCCACGGGCGGGCGACGATGAATTCTCGCCGCCTCCGCGAGACCTGGACTGCTTTTGGCCTACGCTTCCTCCGCCCAGACCGAGTTTCTCAGATACCCCACCTCGTCGATCTCCACCTCCACCTCGTCCCCGGGATGAAGCTCCCCTACGCCCGGCGGCGTGCCCAGCATGATGAGGTCTCCTCGTTGGAGCGTCATAGCCTGGCTGATCAGAGAGATCACCGTGAACGGGTCACGGATCATGTCGCGCACCTGGCCCTCTTGGCGAGACTCCCCGTTGACGCGGGTGCGGATCCAGGCGTCCGGCCGCGGCAGCTCGGTCTCCAGGTACGGCCCCGCGACCGCGAACGTGTCGTAGCCCTTGGCTCGCCACCATTGTTTGTCTGTGCCTTGCTGGTCCCGCTCAGTGACATCGTTGGCACAGGTCCAACCCAGCACCGCGTTCCTGGCTTCCTCGGGTGTCACCCGCCTGGTATCGCGCGAGATCACTACGGCCAGTTCGCCTTCGTATTCCACCCGGGTCGCGTCCCGCGGGTAGACGATATGCCCCAGATGGCCGATGAGGCTGGACGGCGGCTTGAAGAAGAGGATCGGCGGAGGGATCTCCTCCACCTGCGGTTGTTCAGGCACCTGGTCCCCGGCGAGCCGATCCACCATCTCATCGATGTGCGCCCTGAAATTCCAACCTACACCCAGGATCTTCCCCGGCACGACCGGCGGCAGCAGGGTGGCGTCCTGCTCGGCGATCACGGTGCCCGGCTGCGCCATGCCCTCACTGGCCGACCATCCCCGTTCCGGTCCGCAGGTCGCTCCCACGGCACTCCCGCCCAGTTGCGGGTCGAGGAGATAGCCCGCGCAGGTAACCAGCGCCGTGTATACCTCGCCTCGATAATCGATGCGTGCGATCTTCATGCGTCCTCCTCTTCACGCCTGCGAAGCAGGCCAAAAGTGATCGAATCGACAAGAGCTTGCCAGGAAGCTTCCACCACGTTCGAACTCACACCCACGCTGCCCCAGGACTCGCTGCCATCGGAGGAATCGAGCAGCACCCGGGTGGTGGCCGCGGTGCCTCGATTCTCGTCCAGGATCCGTACGCTGTAGTTGACCAGCCGGATGTCTTTCACGGAAGGGTACTTGCGCTCGATGGCGCTGCGCAGAGCCTTGTCCAGCGCGTTCACGGGGCCTTCGCCCTCGGCCGTCTCGACGAAGCGGTCGCCGGCGACCAAGACTTTGATGGTGGCCTCGCTCACGGTCTGTCCGTCTTCGCGCTTTTCGTCGATTATCCGGAAGCTCTCCAGCTTGAAGAATTCCACGCCGATGCCCATCTCGCCCCGGAGGAGCAGCTCGAAGGACGCGTCGGCCGCCTCGAAGTGGAAGCCCTCGTGCTCCTTCTCCTTCACGAGGCGGAGCACACGTTCGGCCAGCCCTTTCTCGGTATACAGGGGAAGGCCGAGTTCTTTGGCTCGCCTCAAGATGGTGGCACGCCCCGACAGCTCGGAGACCAGCACGTGCGGCTCGTTGCCCACCAGAGCCGGGTCGACATGCTCGAAGGTGGTGGGGTCGCGATTCACGGCGGACACGTGCATGCCGCCCTTGTGTGAGAAGGCGTTGAGGCCCACGTAGGGTTGGTGCGAGTCGGGCGAAACGTTGCACAACTCGGCCACGAAATGAGCGGTGTCCGTGAGCTTCTCGAGATTCTGCGGCGAGATGCAGTCCAGGCCCATCTTGAGCTTGAGCGCCGGGATGATGGCGCACATGTCTGCGTTGCCGCACCGCTCCCCATATCCGTTGATGGTGCCTTGGACGCTGTCCGCGCCCCTGTCCACCGCTATGAGGCTGTTGGCCACGGCGCAGCCGGCGTCGTCGTGGGTATGGATGGCCACCCGGCACCCGCCGGCGACGGCCGCCACCACCGCGCCCACGGCCTCGGCCACCTGTCCCGGCAGCGCGGCGCCGTTCGTGTCGCAAAGGCACACGGCCTCCGCGCCCGCCTCCGTCGCGGCTTTGAGACAAGCAAGCGCGTAGCCGGCATGAGCGGCGTACGCGTCGAAGAAGTGCTCGGCATCGTAGGTGACTCGCTTGCCCTGCGCACGCAGAAAGGCCACCGACTCGGCGATCATCCGGAGGTTTTCCTCGCGACTCACCCGCAACACTTTTTCCAAGTGCAGGTCCCAGGTCTTACCCACGATGGTGGCCATCGGCGCCCAGGACTCTGCCAGCACACGAAGCTTGGCGTCGTTCTCGGCCTTCTTCCCCTTGCTCCGGGTCACGCCGAACGCGGCTACTGTACTCTCGCCCAGAGGTTCCTTCTCCAGACGACGGAAGAACTCCTCATCCTTGGGATTGGAGCCGGGAAAACCGCCTTCGATGATATGGATGCCCAGGTCGGCGAGACGCCGGGCGATACGGACCTTCTCCTCCACCGAAACGCTCAAGCCCTCGCGCTGCATGCCATCGCGCAGGGTGGTGTCGTAGAGGACGATGTCCCGGCGTGTGGTCACGAGGTTAGACGTACACCGGCGTCCCGTTGCTCTGGGTGTACTCGTGGAAGCGGCGGCTGAGTTCTTGGGTCACCGGTCCGGGCACGCCCGCGCCGATCGATCGCATGTCCACCTCCACCACCGGGGCCAACTCGGCGCCGGTGCCGGTCACGAAAGCCTCGTCGGCCGTGTACACGTCGTAGAGGGTGTAGAAGCCTTCTTCTACTTCCAGGCCCATCTCGCGCCCGATCCGCAGCGCCACAGCCCTGGTGATACCCCCCAGCGCCCCCGTGGCCGGATGCGGAGTCATAAGCTTGCGCTCCTTGACCATGAAGAAGTTATCGGCGGTGCATTCGCAGACGTAGCCGGCGGTGGTGAGCATGAGCCCTTCGTTGACGTCGCGGCCGCGAAGCTCGAGGGCACCCAGGATGTTGTTGAGGTAGTTGAGGCTCTTGACCGCCGGGTTGACCGCCTGCGGGTCGTTGCGGCGGGTGGCGCAGGTGGCCAGCTTCAGGCCCTTCTCGTACGCCTCGGCAGGATAGAGAGAGATCCCGCTCGCTATACAGAAGACGGTCGCCTGCGGGCACTTGTTCGGGTTCAATCCCAGGTCGCCAACGCCACGCGTCACCACCAGACGAATATAGCCGTCGTGGATATCGTTTCGCCGCACGGTTTCCAGCATCGCCTCGACGAGGGCCTCTCGGGTCAAGGGAATCTCCAGGCAGATTGCCTTCGCCGACGCATACAGCCGGTCGATGTGCGGAGCGAGCTCGAATACCCGGTCCTTGTAGACCCGGATACCTTCGAATACGCCGTCGCCATACAGAAGACCGTGGTCGAAGACGCTGACCTTCGCGTCCTCTTTGCTGTAGTACTCGCCGTCGATGTAGATCTGCATAGAAGCCTCCCTGGCCGCCGGGAGCGCCGAATCGCCGGCCATCCCGGGATAGCTACGCACTCGAGCTGTCCTTGAGTCATCGGAAGTATACAAAATATGGCCGGTTCCTGGCCGCGGGTGCCGCATCACCTTAAGTGAGTCCGCGCGAGTCCGATGAGCCACGCCGCGTCGGCACCGGGCTACACGTGGAGATCCGAGGGGCGATGCGGCCTAAGAGGCTCCAGCCCTCCGAGTTCTTACTCGGGTTGCACTACCACGGCGGTGCCGTACGCCAACACCTCGGTCATGTTGTTGCCGAGGTCGGTGGCATCGTACCTAACGGCTAGGATGGCGTTCGCTCCCATCTGATCGGCGTGCTGAGCCATGAAATCGAATGCCTCCGCGCGGGTCTGCTCGCAAAGCTCCACGTACTCGGTGATCCGACCACCACCGAGTGTGCGCAGACTCGCCGAGATCTGGCTCCCGATCCAGCGTGAGCGCACGGTCACTCCGCGCACGACGCCCAGGTTGTGAAGCACGTGGTATCCGGGAAGAGTCAGGCAGGTGGTGGTCATGCGATAGTCCATTTGGTCTCCTTCGAACGTCTCCCAAGGTACATCGGACCGAGTGTATCGTGGAAAAGCGACCGGGGCCCGTACACGTGGCCCCGGTCGAGGAGTGGGACTATTTTGGAGTGCCGCGAGCCGGCGAGGGGATCGCTGCCCCTCGCCGGCTCGCCGTTACGGAGTGGCGGAGAGATCAGCCTTGCGCTGGAGGAATTCCTCCCGGTGTATGTCACCTCGCGCGTAGCGCTCTTCGAGGATCCTCAGCGCTTCGGCGTTAGCTACCGGCAGACTCGGCGTGTTCGTGCCTGCCGGCGGAGGCGGAAGAGCTTCTTCTGTCCGACGGCGCCTCGACGCGTGAATGAGCGCCCAGATGCCCAGGACAAGCGCCGCGATCACTACCACCCACAGAATGATCAACAAGATCAGCCCGACTATGCCCCAGCCGTGCACGTGCATACCCAGCCGGCCCACGTGATATCCCGGCTGTACAAATCTCATCATGTGCTGCCTCGATCCTTTCCCAGGCTTCATAAGCCTACAAGCCGTTTTCTACTCGGAGTCGTCCGGGTGGATTGTAGGCTCAGAGACGTAAAGTCCTCGTAAGAGCTCGTTTCAAAATGAAGCTTCGGCTGCCTAGTTCGCGCTGGTCGGCGCGATGCGGCGTTCTCAGTCGCCCCCGTAGCGCTGCTACCGGGGCTCCCTGGGTGCCTGTCTCGCACTCGCCGATCGCGCCCTGACAGCAAGGCGTCATCCTGAAACGAGCTATAAGACAGGCAAAAGATGCTCAGAGAGAGGCAAGAATGCTCAGACGAACGCAGACTCCATGACCTCGGCCACCAGATCCTCGAAAGATATGCCGGCGGCCCGAGCCGCCATCGGCATGGTGGAGGTCTCCGTGAGACCGGGTATCGTGTTGAGCTCCAGCACCCAGGGCTGGCCGCTCTCGTCCAGCATGAGGTCCACCCGGCCGAATCCCCGGCATCCCAGCACGCGGTATGTCTCGAGGGCCAGACGCTCGACTTCGGCAGCCACGGCAGGCTTCAACTCGGCGGGGACGATGAAATCAGCCTGACCGGCGGTATAGCGCGATTCGAAATCGTAGAAAATGTGCCCAACGATCGGCACGGCCTCCACTATGGGCAGGATGCGGGGCGATTCGGTCCCCACGATGCTCACCGCCAGCTCCCGACCGGGCACGTACCTCTCGAGCAGTACCTTGCGGTCGAATGAGAGGGCCGACACCATAGCGCTCGGCAGCTCCGAACCGTGACGGGCCAGAACCACACCCAGAGCGGAGCCCTGGGCCGCAGGCTTCACGATCAGCGGTAGGCCGAGCTGAGCGGCAATGATCTCCAGAGAGTCCTTTGCGCCCAATTCCCGGAAGGCCGCGTCGTTGAAGGCATGGAATGCGGGCGTCGGGATGCCCTCGGCCGCCAGGATGTGCTTGGTGAGCACCTTGTCCATGGCCATGATGCTCGAAAGCACGCCCGAGCCGGTATAGGGGATGCCGAGGATCTCCAGCAGTTCCTGGACGGTGCCGTCCTCTCCTCCTTTGCCGTGAAGCGCGATAAACGCGCCCTCCGGCTTCAGCTCGGCCAGGCGGCGAACAAGGGTGGCGTCCACATCGATGCCGGTGACCTTGTAGCCTTTGGCTTCGAGCGCCCGGATGACTCGGTGCCCCGTCTTCACCGAGATGTCCCGTTCCAGAGACTTCCCGCCGAACAATACGCTGATGTGCCGGCCGCCCATGGCTAACTCCCCCCCATCCCGGTGTGTGTCTCATCCGTTGGCCCTGTAAAGCCCAGCGCCTCGTACAGTTCCATTTGATCGCGTATCACGGCACCCAACCGGCGGATCCCTTCCTGGATCCTCTCCACCGATTGGCCGCTGAACGAAAGGCGCATGCTGTCCGTGCCGCGCCCATCAACGAAAAAGCCGGTGCCGGCAACAAAGGCCACATTGTCCTCGATGGCCTTGACCAGCAGGTCACCAGTGTGAAGAGGAGCCGGCAGCGTGGCCCAGACGAAGAAGCCGCCTTCGGGCACCGTCCACACGGACCCCGCGGGAAACTCGTCCGCGAGAGCGGCCAGCATGGCATCGCGGCGGCAAAGATAGAGGGCCCGCTGCCGCAGCACGTAGTCTTTCCAGGCCCCACCCGAGATGAACTCGTGCACGAAGAGCTGGTTCAACGGACTGGAGCAGAGGTCGGTCGCCTGCTTGCCGAAAACCATCTTCTGATAGATGGCCGGCGGCGCGATGACGTACCCGGTGCGGATGCCCGGCGAGATGATCTTTGAGAACGAACCCAGATAGACGACATTGTCTGATTCGTCCATGCTGAGAAGCGTGGGAACCGCCTCTCCGGCAAAACGCAGGAGGCCGTAAGGGTTGTCCTCCACTACCAGCAGGTCTCGCTCGGCGGCCAGCTCGACCAGCCGCCTCCGGCGCTCGAGCGAAAGTGTCGTACCGGCGGGGTTGCTGAAATTCGGTATAGCGTAGAGGAACTTAGGCCGGTGGCCCTCGGCTGCAAGAGCATCGAGCATCTCGGCGACGGCCTCCACTATCAGGCCATCGGCGTCCATCGGCAGATGCCTTACGTCCGCCTGGTAGGTGGAAAAGGTGGTGAGCGCGCCCGCATACGAGGGGCCCTCGGCCAGAACGATGTCGCCGGGATCGACGAATGTCTTGGTGATCAGGTCGATGCCCTGCTGGGCCCCGGTGGTTATGAGCACGTGCGCAGGATCGATGACCGTCCCTTCCTGGAGCAAGATCTCGGCGATGTCTTCCTTCACGAAGTCGAAGCCCTCGGTGGGGCCGTATTGCAGGGAAAGGGCCCGGTCACTCGCGCCGATGTGAAGGTTGATCTGGTCGAACACCTCTTGCGGGAAGCACTCCGTAGCCGGCATACCTCCCGCGAGCGATATCACCTCGGGGCGAGCGGTGAGGCTCATAAGGTCGCGTATGGCAGAGGAGCGCATGACGCGGATACGGGATGCGTAGCGCCCCTCGTACTTGTCTAGTCTGCTCTTGCTCAAAGCTTTCTCACAAGGGTAGCTCCCTGTAGAAACCCCTTGCCATCGCCGGGGATGCCACCGAGACCGAGTCAATATACCAGCCACTGCCGGCATGGAGAGCCAGGCCCAGGCCTGGCGCGGAGGTGTCACCAAGTCGATGCGGGGGGAGCCGAGTGAAAAAAGAAGGCCGGCCTAGCAATTCGTTTCAGAATAACGCTTTGCTGTCAGGGCGCGATCGGCGAGTGCGAGACAAGCACCCAGGGAGCCCCCGTAGCAGCGCTACGGGGGCGACTGAGGACGCCGCATCGCGCCGACCAGCGCGAACTCGGCACCCAAAGCTTCGTCTTGAAGCGAGCTCTACGGCCGGCCTCCATCACCGTCGGCGTAGAGCGGCGCCCGCGTCAGGAACTACCAGCGACGATCTCCGCCGCCACCGTAGCCGCCGCCACCGCCATATCCACCGCCGGAGCGCGGTGCCCGCGGCACTTGCTCCTTAGCGATGTCGACTTTGAGGGCACGGCCATCCAGTTGAACGCCATCAATGGCGGTCTTGGCGGCCTCGGCTTGCTCAGGGCTGCCCATCTCCACGAATCCAAAGCCCCGTGGGCGGCCGGTCTCGCGGTCGGTAACAAGCGCTACAGATACGACGTCGCCATGGGCTTCGAACAGCGCCCTAAGTCCGGCCTCCGAGGTATCGTAGCTGAGGTTGCCTACGTACAGTTTTGCAGAACTCAACTAATCCTCCATGGGTGGAGTGACACTACTACAAACGAAGAGATGAGACTGCAAACGTGCGGGGTGAGAAGAGAGCTCAACTCGGCGCGGCGCCTGGAGAATCCACCTATCGAATGTTGGGCGGGAGTATAGCATAGAGACGTCCTGACCCCTGCTGACGACGTGCCCTCGAATATCCACAGACAGCCGTGAATAACCGGAGCCCGGAGTGGGTACCTTCCGCCACGCAGTCGCGCGCAAGGAGAGGCTTCCATGGTCGAATCTCGCGATACACCCTCCCGGTCACGTGAGCACGGCACGCAGTCGGGCCAGCGCGGGCCTCGGCTGGAGACCCAGCTCTCGTATCGGTACGGGGTCCCGCTGATATACGTGAGCGGTGAACTCGATCACCACACGTCCACGATTCTCCGGGATGTCATCTCCCAGGAACTGGGCGAGGAGACCAAGGCTCTGCTTCTGGAGGTGAGCCAGCTGAGTTACATGGACAGTGGCGGTCTCTCGCTCATGTTCGAGACAATTGCGGCTCTCCACGGCAAAGGGTGGTTGGGGATCGTCAGCCCGAATGTCGGCGTACGGAAGCTCGCCGAACTCACAGGATTGGCCGACCGGCCAGGTTTTCGCATCTTTCCCGATTTCAAGAGCGTCCCGGCTGCCGTCGCGGAGCTGGTTCAGTAGGCCGCCGCGCGAGCCTACTCGCCGCGCGGGGTATCCTCGGGACGTGGGTTGGCAGCTGGAGCGTCCTGATCCATCTCCACACGATTGCGCCCCTTGGCCTTGGCCTCGTAGAGGGCATCGTCCGCGGCCCGGACCAACTCGTCCACCGTGCCGCCCCGGCTGGTGGCCCCGCCTATACTCACGCTGACCTGGACGGATTCGCCCTCGACCTCGGCTGGTGAGCTCACGATGGCCAGCCGTATCCTCTCGAAGACGCCTATCACCTTGGCCGGATCGGCTCCCGGCACGATTGCTAGGAACTCCTCACCTCCGAATCGACCAAAACCATCGTAAGGTCTCATCGCTTTCGTCGCCTTCTTGACGACCCACTGCAGGACGTAATCGCCAACCGCATGGCCGAAGGCGTCGTTGGTATGTTTAAAGTGGTCGACGTCGAGCAACCCGACGCTCACCGGCGTGTCTTCGCGCTTCGCTCGCGCCAGTTCCTGTTTCAGGCGCTCGAGGATAGCTCTTCGATTCATGGTGCCGGTGAGGACGTCCGTGTTCGCCTGCTTCTGTAGGGAGCGCTGAGTCTGCATCAGCTTCTCGTTGAGTTCCGCGAATCGCTGACCGACGTGAAGTCGCGCTTGCAGCTCGTCTCGGTCGAAAGGCTTCCCCACGTGGTCGTTGGCACCAGCCTCCAGGCCCGCCACAATGTCTTGCTTGCTTCCACGGCCCGTCAACAGGATAAGGTATGGCGGGTGAGGGCTGTCCATCGCGCGGACCCGACGGCAGACCTCCAACCCGTCAATGCCCGGCATCATCCAGTCGAGGATGGCAAGCTGAGGCGCGTTTTCGCTGCCCAGCACTTGCCACGCTTCCTCGCCGTTGGCGACCGCGGAAACCTCGAAGCCCCAACTGGTTAGAACGGTCTTGAGGAGGGTGCGGGAGGTAAGGTCATCCTCTGCGACCAGAACCCTCACATCAGCCCTCCTTCTAGCTGTCCCCTCTCCTGTAGCAGTACCAGTTGTCGCTCGATACCTACAAGCAGAGTCTCGGCCCCGACCAGATGTCCGGCTGCGGCGATCTCGTCAAGGGCGGCCGAGAGGTGCCTCATGCAGCCGGCTCCCACGCTTGCGGAAGCGCCTTTGAGCGTGTGGGCGCGGCTGCGAACTTCGACAGCGTCGCCCTTTCCCACGGCCGCGCGCAATGCCGAGACCTGATTGGGTACATCGGCGAGGTACTCCCGCGCGATCTCCGCGGCTGAGACACGGTCCCCGTCGAGAAGAGCGAGCAGGACGCCTTCATCGAAAACACAGCAGTCTTCGGCAAGATCCGCGTCCTTTGGGACCGTCGTACCGGTCGCCGACGCCTCCGCTGCCTCCTTCGACGCCGCCAAGCCAACCGGAGTGGCCCATCTGGCCAGGACCTCGGCTAGGTCAGCCGGCTTGATTGGTTTGGACAGGTAGTCATCCATGTCGGCATCCAGACACGCCTGCCGGTCGCCTGCCATAGCGTGGGCAGTTAAGGCAACGATAGGTACCCGTGCATTCACCACTCCGCTGCCGGGGGCACGTACACGCCGTGTAGCTTCCAGGCCGTCCATCTCAGGCATCTGCACGTCCATGAGCACCAGATCGTAGGACCTTGTCTGCAAGGCCTCAAGGGCCTTGAGACCATCCACCACGACGTCGGCGCGATAGCCCAACTTCTCCAGAGTCTTGAGAGCCACTCTCTGGTTCACGACGTTGTCTTCTGCGAGCAAGATGCGAAGGCGCCGTTTGGCCTGCTCGGCCAGCGTATGCCGCGTGATAAGGGGAGCGCCACTCCGGGAGTCCGCTGTCGACGCCGATTCCCGCCCCAAGAGAGACGCGAGGCAGTCGTAGAGATGGGATTGCCGCACGGGCTTGACCAGATACGCGGAGAAACCGAGCTTCTCCATCCGGCTCGCATCTCCCCGGGCACCGACCGAGGTCATCAGCACCAACGAGGTTCCACGCAGACGGGGATCCTCCGTGACCGCCTTTGCCAACGTCTCACCGTCCATCTCCGGCATGCACATGTCCAGTATTGCGATCCGGAACGGGTCACCCTCTGTCACGCCCTGGCGCAGAGCCTCAAGGGCGGCCTTCGCCGAAGGCACCTCCAGATGCCGACAGCCCCAGGACTCGAGCATGCCTGCGAGCACCTTGCGGTTCGTTTCACTGTCGTCGACTCCAAGAACGCGCGTCCCGGAGACCATGGCAGGTTCATAAGCCTCAAGGGGGACACACGCGGCGGAACCCTTCGCCACGGGAATCGTAAACCAGAACGTCGATCCCACCCCAACCCTGCTCTCGGCGCGGAGGGAGCCACCCATCGCCTCCACTAGACCTTTGGAGATGGACAGACCGAGCCCGGTACCCCCATGCCGCCGGGTAGTGGAGGCGTCCGCCTGAGTGAAGGGTTGGAACAGACCCTCGATCTTGTCCTTGGGGATGCCACACCCGGTGTCCCGCACCTCGAACCGGATCGCCGCGCTGGTCGCTTCCTCACTATCGAGCTGCACCACGACGTTGATTTCTCCCCTCTCGGTGAATTTGATCGCATTTCCTACCAAGTTCGTCAGTATCTGCCGCAGACGCCCCGGGTCCCCGCGGAGCACCCATGGCACATCCGGCTCGACGAGGGTGGTGAGCTCGATATCCTTCTCGTGCGCCCGTAGGGCGAGCAGGCCGGTCATGTCCTCCAGCGTGGTCCTCAGGTCGTAGTCGATGGTCTCGAGTTCGAGCTTGCGCGCCTCCACCTTGGAGAAATCGAGGATGTCGCCGATCACGCTCAGCAAGGCGTCCGCGCTCGACGAGACGGTCTCCGCGAACTCCCGCTGCTCTCCGGTGAGATCGGTGTCCATGAGTAGGCCAATCATGCCTATGACGCCGTTCATGGGTGTGCGGATCTCGTGGCTCATGTTGGCCAGGAACAGGCTCTTGGCTTCGCTCGCTGCCTGCGCTTCCACGGCCAGTTGGTTCGCGCGATGGATCGCGTGCTCTAGTTCTCTGTTCGCCGCTTCCGCCTTTTCTTTTGCGGCCCGCAGCTCCTGTTCTACCTGTTTGCGCTCGCTAATGTCCCGCGCGAACACAAAGTCGTACTCCTTGCCATCGAACTCGACATAGTTCACCGTCACCTCGACTGG
Organism: uncultured Thermoleophilia bacterium; assembly: GCA_963749535.1. GTDB lineage: Bacteria > Actinomycetota > Thermoleophilia > RBG-16-64-13 > RBG-16-64-13 > Chersky-299. Next base: position 99,839 of record CAVVNF010000003.1, read on the forward strand.
GAAGATTTCTCCCTCTTTGGTGCGCTGAAGCGACTCGAAGGTGAACGAACCACGCCTCCTGATCTCCTCCCAGTGCCGCTTCCAGGGCCGAGGCGCGTTGGGATCCACGTCGAAGATGGTCAGCCCCCCGAGCATCTCTTCACGGGTATAGCCAAGACGGCGACAGGTCGAGTCGCTGACGTAGAGGTACCGTCCCTCGCGACTGATCCAGAAGACCAGGTCTTTAGCCCGGTCGACAGAGAATTGCGTAAGCCGGAGCCACTCCTCCATGCGCTTGCGCTCGGAGGTGTCTCGCGCAAAGGTACAGGTGAGTTCTTTGCCACAATAGTCGAGGTAGCTGACACTTACCTCTACGGGAAGTCTCTCGCCGTTCTTCGTCAGGTGATAGGTCTCAAATGTGAGCGTTCCCTCGTTGCGAATCTCTTCCCACTTCTCAGCCCACGCCTCTTTAGGAATGCTCGGCGTGATGTCGAACACGGTCAGTTCGAGCATCTCTTCTTTGGAGTAGCCAAGCCGCCTGCGGCACGAATCGTTCACATACACGAACCTGCCCTCCGAGTCCGCCCATAGCACCGAGTCAGCCGCGTGGTCCATGGAGAACTGGGTCAGTTGCAGCGACTCCTCCATCCGCTTCCGCTCGGTGATGTCGCGTGCAAAGGAGCAGTTGTAACCCTTGCCCTCGTACTCGATGTAGTTAAGAGTGACTTCGACTGGGACAAAGACCCCATCCTTGGTGCGGTGAGCAGATTCGAAGGTGAACGATTTCCGCTTCTTGAGGTCGGCCCAGTGACGTTTCCAAGGTCTGGCCGCGTTGGGATCCACGTCGTAAATGGTCATCGTGAGCAGCTCGTCACGGGAGTAGCCCAGCTTCCGGCACGTAGTGTCGTTTACATAGATCAACCGGCCGTCCTCGTTCAGCCAGAACGCTGAATCAGCCGCGCGGTCCACAGAGAACTGTGTCAGGCGCAGCGATTCCTCCAGTTCCTTCCGCTTGGTGATGTCTCGCGAAAAGACACAGTTGTATTCGTGGCCGCCGAACTTGATGTAGTTGACCGTCACCTCGACAGGGAAGATCTTCCCGTTCTTCTTCTGATGCACGGTCTCGAAGGTGAACGATCCCCGCCGCTTGATATCCTGCCACTGCCGCGGCCAGGTCTCCCTAGGGAACGAGGGGTCTATACCGAAGAAGAGCGTTCCAAGCAACTCCTTGCGAGTGTAGCCGAGCTCGCGACACGTGGAGTCGCTTACGAACACAAGTCGACCATCGGGTCCCATCCAGAAGACGGAGTCGGCCGCCCGGTCCACGGAGATCTGTGTCAGTAGGAGCGAATCCTCCGTCCGCTTCTGATCGGTCACATCGTCGAGGATGAGCAGCACACTCGGCTCGCCGTCCAACTCGACCCGCGTGACCTGGCAGTCGATCCACAACACGCCGTCATTCTCGCGCTCCAACGGGATCCGACTTCGCTGCTGCCGGCCCGCGGATACAGCCCCTTCCACTTCCGCCGCGAGAGCGGAGCCCAAGACGTGAAGCTCTTGAAGCGGCGTTTCAAGTAGCCGATCGATCGACGTGCCCAGGAGACCGGCTACGGATTCATTAGCCCAAAGGCAGCGTCCATCGCCTCCGTAGGCGAGGATGCCGCGCGGCGTGGCAGCGAGGAGGGCCTCGCCCAGTTCTCGGGCGACCGTATCTTCCGGGAGTCTGTACCGCGTTGGGACCGGACGCTTACTCCTCAACATCTGATATTCCATTCTTTGCGGGGAAAATCTGATCTCTCAGAGGTATAAATCGGCAGCGCCTCCGTAACCTTGAGCCGCCGCAGGGCGGGGTAGCCCTTCTCCGGTGAGGCGGCCGAGCGGAACGAAGGTGGGAATGAAGGTAGAATTAAGTAAGGCCAACATCGTGGCAATCGGAGCCACCGACTCGAGCGGGAGGGGAAGAACAGACCGTGAGACCTTTGCAGCGTCGGTCCCAGCCCGAACCTGATACGCCGCGGGAGCGCCTCGCAAGGCCCGGCAAGATCATCAGGCAAGCCAGAAAGGCGAGCAATCTCACCCTCCAAGAGCTGGGGGACCGGGTTGGTCTCACGGGAAGCCACATCAGCCAGATCGAGCGCGGCACCAGCATCCCCTCAGTGGGAGCGCTGTGGGAGATCGCCGACGAATTGGGGCTCTCGATGGCAGACTTGTTCGCTGCGGGCAATCCCAGCGACCGCGGCAGCAGGGCCGTTCAGCCTGCGGCCGCATCTCCATCCGAGGGCGCCGCGCCCGCAGACAGCCCGGAGTCGCAGACCGAGCCGAGCCCCGTCGTGGACCCCAGGGCGCGCGAAGTGATCAAAATGGCCGGGGTCGAGTGGCAACGGCTCACGCCCGACTTCGACGAGACCATCGAGTTCATGCAGGTGAGACACGAGGTGGGCGCCGGAGACGACCATGCCTATCATCATCGGGGCCGCGAGTATGGGCTCATCATCCAGGGACGGCTGTTGGCGGAGCTCGGCTTCTCCAAGTACATGTTGGAACCGGGCTTCAGCATCTCGTTCGACAGCAGCACGCCCCACCGTTTCCTGAACGCCGGCGATGAGCCGGTCATCGCCGTCTGGATCATCGTCGGCCGCCAGTAAGGCGGGCGCCGCGGGCGAACGATCGCGGGCCGCCATAGCTCGCGATTCAACTCTGAGTTGATTGTCCTCCCTTTGTCACCGCCCACCAGGCGGACCGGCTCAGGCTATTTGTTTGCCTCACTCCGATGCGTTTGACAAGCCCCTATTCGCCGCCTAGAATTGAAATATAATTTTATTTTGCGGCCGGCTTAGGGGAGGGATCAGCAGCTGTGATGTTGAATAGCTGCGGCATAGCTTGTCTCGAGCGCGGCGTCCCCCTTCCCACCCCTCTCGTGCTTGGCCACCTTCCCTCCCGCCGCCGACCGATCATCCATCGCTTGGTTCCCGCCCAGGTGCCTCACTTGCTCACTTGTCTTGCGTAGCCATGACCGCCCCGGTCGAGAAAACGGAAAGGAGATAGATGACGACGATGAAGATCGAACACGTCGAGTGGGCAGATCATCCAGACGTGATGATGCCCTACTCACCGGCTATCAAGGTGACCGGGGGAAGCACCCTGTACTTCGCTGGCGTTACAGCCGCCCCGGTCTACCACAGCCACCCGCACATCCCCGCGGAGTTCGACTCTATCCCTGAAGGCATGGAGGCTCAGGCCCGGGCGACCATGGAGAACTTGAAGAGATCGGTGGAAGCGGCAGGTGGCACGCTGCAGAACGTCGTCCATTGCAAGCGCTATCTGACCGACCTGGGCCAACAAGACGCCCTCAACAAAGTCTGGAACGAATACATGGGCACATACAAGCCCACCTCGACCACGGTCCAAGTGCAGCGGCTGGCCACGGACCCACGGTGCCTGGTGGAGATCGACGCGATCGCCGTGGTCGACGAATGACCCCGGCGAAGTAGCACTCTCGGCGACTTGGAGGACGAACTGGCGGCGGACGGGGCCGGGGATGAAAGGAGGACGGCTAGGGGTGGAAGTGCAGGGGTCAGCGGCGAAGGCGTTAGCGGCGAAAGAGCAGGCGTTAGCGGGTTCTAAAAAGCTGACTCCCGAGGTACGGGGAAAGACCTCAGGCCCAAAGGAGGGCTCAGTGGACTCAGTCGACAGGAAAGATCATGCTCGAACGGAGGGGCGCGAGGATACGGGCATTCTGGAAGGGAAAGCGGTCAGCCGCAGAGATTTCCTAAAGATCGCGGGCATCGCCGGCGCTACCGTCGGGATGGGAGCCGGCCTGGGAGGGCTCGTAGCAGCCTGTGGCAGCACCGCAACGACGACCACCGGCGCCACTACCGCCACGACGACGGCGACTACCGAAGCGGCGACAGCCACCACGGCGGCGCCGGTCAACACGACAGTGACTGCGGCCGCAGAGACGGGCCGCGAGATCAAGATCGGGTTCCCGTCTCCACAGACCGGTGACATTGCTACTTTCGGGGTGCCGGACGGGTACTGCGCCGATCGCTGGAAGGAAGCCGTCGGTGATGGGCTTGTCTGCGGGGATGGTCAGAAACACCCGGTAACGTTCATCATCAGAGACACTCAGTCCGACAGCAACCGGGTCGCTACGGTGGCTGGCGATCTCTTGACCAGTGACCACGTCGACATGCTTATAGCCGCGTCTTCGCCCGAGACCGTATGCCCCGCCGCCGACCAGGCCGAGGGCAACGGCACGCCGGGCCTTTTCAGCGACTGCCCCATGGAATCGTTCTGGATCAGCCGCGGCAAGGATCCGGCCAAGGATACGTTCAAGTGGACCTTCAACTTCTTCTGGTCGCTTGAACGACCAGTCGACGGTCTACATGGACATGTGGAACAAGTCGACCACCAACAAGATCATCGGGGTCATGTTCCCTAACGACGCCGACGGCAACGGTGACCGCACGGTCTGGCCCGACATGCTGAAGCAGGGCGGCTACAAGATGATCGACGGCGGCTCCTACCAGGATGGCACGGAGGATTACACCGCCCAGGTGAGCATGTTCAAGAAGGCGGGCTGCGATTTGGTCGCCGGGGACATGATCACCCCCGGACTTCGTCAACTTCTGGAAGCAGTGTCTGCAACAAGGCTTCCGGCCAAAGGTCGCCAGCATCATGAAAGCCCTCCTCTTCCCCGAAGCGGTGGAGGCCGCCGGCACCGGGGCGTATGGCTTGACCGGTGACGGTTGGTGGACACCGACCTTCCCCTTTAAGTCCTCGCTCTCGGGAGAGACGTGCCAGCAGATCGGCGACGACTTCGAGACCAAGGAGAACCGTCAGTGGACGCAGCCCATCGGACACTACGCTCTGGGTGAGTGGGCGATCGACGTGCTCAAGCGGACTACGAACCTGGACGACAAGCAGTCGTATGTCACCGCCATCCTGGCCACCAACATGAACACGGTCCTGGGGCCTCTGAACTTCACGGCGCCGATAGCGGCCAACACCCCACGCGCCTACCTGAACGGCTACAACTCACCGTTCGTGGGTGGGCAATGGGTCAAGGGCACGGGCAAGTGGAAGTTCGACTTCGTGGTCTGCGACAACGTCACCGCTCCCGAAATCACGCCGGTCGTCCCGATGCAGCCCTTGGTCTACACGGTCTAGGACCGACGGCACTAGCTGACGGTCACAAGGTGGATCGTGCATTCGCGCGAGAGGCCGCGGCCCGCAGATACTGGCGAGCCGCGGTCTTGAACATGAATGCACCACTACACGGGCGCAACGCCGGGGCGACTCCGGGACATCATCCAAACTGTTGAAGATCAGCGAGAGGATTCGCCATGGTTAGACAACCCAATCGGCCTGCTCAGTGGTTTCTCGTCTTGTGCCCCGCGGCAGTCGGCTGCATCCTGGGCGGCCTCATCCTGAACAGGGCAGGCAGCATCTCCGCCTTCGGGATCAGCATCACCACCGTCGCTCTGTTCATCGCCATAGTCGCGGCGGTCCTCCCCATCACCAGCTTGAAGAAGCCCTTTCGCTCGTACCGCCTGCTTCAAGGCGTGGGCCGCTCGCCGCTAAGCCGGCAGGCGCTCCTGTTCGCCGTCTTCTTCGTCCTCCTGGTCGTCGACTGGGCGCTTACCCTGGCGAAGACGCCGGAGTTATGGCTGGGGATCCTCACGGTGGTGTTCGGGGTGGCGACGGTCCTGGCTGTTTCTGCCACCTACATGCTGCAGTCGCATCTTTCCTGGAGGCACTGGTCCACCCCGGTCTCGCTCGACTGCCGGCGTGCTGGTGCTCGGCGTCGCCACTGCCCTCGTGATCTCGCTGCACTGGACCGGCGTGCTGATCGACGGCGCAACCGGTGCCCTCGTGGCGCGGGTCCTGGTCCTGGTGGGAGTGGCCGCCAACGCCACGGCCGCGGCCGGCCGCATGGCCTACCTCAAAACAGGTTCGCCCGATGCGGCAGAGGCCTGGGCGATCACCCGTGTGGAAAACCGCGCAAACTGGCTGCTCGGTCTGATCCTGGGCGTGGGTGTGGCAGTTGTCGCCACGGCGGTGAGCTTCGTCCCCGGGGCAGCGTGGGTCGTCGGGATAGCGTGGGCAGCCGTGTTGGTGAGCTCGCTCACGGAGAGAAGGCTCTTCTTTGTCAGCGCGGTCCCTCGGACCCTGAGATCAGAGGTGCGCCGGTTCCCCAGCGCCTCCGTCGTGAAGGAGTAGCAGCATGGAGGGATTGCAGTCACAGGAGCGGTCACAGAGGGTGGTGCGCGAGTCTCTCCAGGGGGGCGAGTGGAAGAAGGTGATGTGCAAGCTGTGCGGCAACAAGACCTGGTGCACGTCCGAGGTGTACGTGAAGGACGGGCTGGTGCTCAGCGTCGCCGGTGATCCCGAGAACGCGGCGAGCGGCGGAAAGCTCTGCAACCGGGGCCAAGCCGGCGATGATGAACGTGTACAACCCGTACCGGGTGAAGGCGCCCATGAAGCGCACCAACCCCAACAAAGGCCTCGACGAGGACCCGGGCTGGGTGGAGATCAGCTGGGACGAGGCGTACGAGACGGTGGCAGCCAAGATGCGGGAGATCGCGGCGCGCGGCGACCCTCGTCGCTTTGCACACTGCTTCGGATTCGCGTCTTGGGCGAACATCGTGTCCGACGAGGCATTCTGCCGTGCCTTCGGCAGCCCCTACGACATACAGGGACGAGGGCATCTGTGCCCGGTGCACATCGGCTGCCTCCTTCGTGAACGGCACGTTCCTCGACAAGCAGGACGTTGAGTACGCCAACTACTTCCTGACCATCGGCGGCAGCCTGGGCCCGAACACCGGCAGTGCGCACGGCATGCGCGCGGTCTCGCGGGCTATGGAACGAGGCATGAAGCTGGTAGTGGTCGACCCTCGGATGAGTCCCGAGGGCGCCATGGCGGACGAATGGGTACCCATCCGGCCCGGCGGTGACCTCGCTTTCACCCTCAGCATGCTCCACGTGATGCTCCACGAGATGCCCGCTACCGATCTGGACCTGCGCTTCATCAAAGAGCGGAGCAACCTTCCCTACCTCATAGGCGAGGACAAGCTCTACCTGAATGACCTCGCGAGCGGGAAGCCGCTGGTCTGGGATCCGGTGGACGGCAAAGCGAAGACTTTCGACGATCCGACCGATCGCCGACTACGCTCTCGAAGGCACCTTCGAGATCGGCGGGCGGGAAGGAAAGCCGGCCTTCGCTCTCCTCAAGGCGCGCATGGCCGAATACACGCCGGAATGGCAGGAGCAGCACACGACCATACCGCCCGAGACCGTCCGGCGCATCGCGCGGGAGTTCGTCCGCGGCGGCTCAGGTCGGAGCGACCATCACGCTGGACGGCTTCGAATTCCCCTTGCGTCCCGCCGTGATCAAGTCGGAGCGGGGAGCCTACTCCACCACTCACGGCGCCTATCAGCACTTCGCCGTGAAGATCGTGGCCGGCCTGGTCGGGGCGACCGACGTGCCCGGCGGCTTCCTGGGTTCGGAGCAGGGCCCGGTGCTGAGTCCCGGACCCGACGGCGTGGTGTCGCCCAAGCAGGAAGCCCAGCCGGTCCCCTGGCAGCAGCCTCCTTCCATCGACCTGCGGGAGTACTACCCCCACCGCCATACCAGCCCGTATCTGGCGTGGAAGACCGTGCTGGACCCCGAGAAGTACGGGGTCGATCACAATCTCGACATGCTCATGGTCTACGGCAGCAACCCCATCCACTCGAATTGCACGCCCATCCACGCCATCGAGGCGTTCAAGAAGATCCCGTTCATGGCTTCGATCGCCCTGGTTTACGATGAGACCACCCAGTTCGCCGACATCCTTCTGCCCGAAAGCACCATCCTCGAGCGGCACGCGCTCCTGGAATACGGCGACCACGTGGTCCACGCAGCCGACGAGGCCATCCTTCGCACGCGCACCTTGCAGGTGTCACAAGCCGGTGATCGACCCCGTGTGGAACACCCGCCAGGCCGACGACATGTACATAGAGATCGCGGAGCGGGCGGGCTTTCTCTTTGGCGAAGGCGGGCTCAACGACCACATCAACCGCACCTTGAACCTCCACGGGGTTCACGCAGCTCGACCTGCACACGAAGTACATGACTCCCGATCTCATCGACCGCGTCGCTCGCTGCCACTTCGGCGAACAATACGGGTTGGACTACTTCGATGATCACGCGCTCATCCCCGGCCTTCTGTCTAAGGCCGAGTCCTACAACTTCTACTACTTCCCTTGGGGCAAGACTCGCCATCCTCTGTACCTCAACCAGTTCTACATCAACGGGCAAGAACTCAAGAAGAACCTGGCTGGAATCGGGCTCGAGGCCCCTCCGGGCTGGGACCCGGCCACGTACTGGGACCATTGGGAACCTATCCCCCAGTGGTGCGGCCGCTGCGACGAGGAACTATGCCGCCGACTTCGACTTGCGAGCCATGGTCTGGACGACACCGCAGACGCGGATGTGCGCCGGCGACCAGATCGGCAACCCGTGGGTGCGCGAGCCGGTCAAGCGCTTCGACCCGTACGACTATTCCATCCTCATCAACACGGAGACCGCTCGCAATAAGGGACTAAAGGACGGCGATCAGGTGAGCGTGGAGGCCTTTTGGGGTGGCAGAACGCAGGGGACGCTGAAACTCACTGAACTGATCCATCCGGAAGCCCTCGGATTTCCCGGCCATCACGGTTTCAAAGGACGCCTGCGCAATCCAATAACCTGGGAAGGGCCGGACTTCAACGATTTGCTTTCCGATCGGGAGGAGGAGTTCGATCCCATCTCCTGTGCCACCGACATCAGCCCGCGAGTGCGCCTCGTGAAGATCGGGGCCGACGGGCAAGGAGGTGCGCGATGAGATACGGCATGGTCATCGACCTCAAGAAGTGCTCCGGCTGCATGTCGTGCGACGTCGCCTGTAAGCGGGAGAACTTCACGCCCCCCGGTGTCCACTGGAGCAAGGTGCACATCTACGAGACGGGGACATATCCCACGGTCAAGCTGCGCTCGCTGCCGACGCACTGCATGCACTGCGAGGAACCGGCCTGCAAGAAAGCCTGCCCCACCGGCGCCACCACTCAGAGGGCGGACGGCGTCGTGCAGATCGACAACGAAGTCTGCATCGGCTGCGGCTACTGTGCGCTGGCCTGCCCATACGAGGCTCGCTCGCTGAACCGGACCGACCCCCAGCCCTACCACCCCGCCTTCGGGTTCACCCCTTTTGAGGAGATCGGATACGTCGACCACGAAAAAGGGATCATCGAGAAGTGCACGTTCTGTCTGCACCGGTTAGAGCAGGGCGGAGAACCCGCGTGTGTGGCCACGTGCCCGGCTACAGCCCGGTACTTCGGCGACCTGGACGACCCCGATAGTGAGGTGGCCAGGCTGGTCGCGAAAGGCGCGAAAGGCCGGCTGGAAGAGTTGGGCCAGAAGCCCAAGGTACTGTACCTCCACCTCGACGGACACTTAGGCAAGGAATAGCGCCGCGCGATAGCTGACAACCGAGAGCGCGTTGCTGCGCGTATCCGGCACGAACAACGGGCCCCGCTTCTCTCCGAGAGAAGCGGGGCCCGGCGATTCTTCGGGCGGCACGCGCGGCCGGGGGACGACGATCCGAGGAGCCCGGAGCGACGATGCGCGAAGCCTCGGGGGCGACAACCCGCCGGTTCTATTCCTACTTGCTCAAGTGATGCCGCGGCACCTCGACCCGCGCCTCACCTTTCAACGCCTCCACCAGTGCTACCGCTTTGTCGAGATTCTCTTTGTAACCTTCGAGCAGCAGGACCACGGCTCCCTCGCTGCCGCCGATGCCACCGGCCGCCACCAGCCGGCCCTTTACGCCAGCCATCAGCCCCAGGGCTTCGACTTCGGTGATGACCATCCCCGTGCTCACCGGCGTGAGCCAGCACGGCATCCCCATCGAATAGGCGAGTGTCAACTGGCCCCAGCCAGTAGCGGCTTCGGGGATCGAAGGCACGAGCTTCTCCAGACCCACCGGCATGATCATCGGGATTCCGCGCACGCACGCGATTCCCAGCAGCGCGCCGATCGTGCCGCCTGTCTCGTTGCCGACTAAGACCCCGGCGTTTCCTTGCACGTCCACGGCGTTGCCGCCTTTGATCACGACATCGCCCTTCTGCAGCATCTTGAGGAAATCCCGAGAGTCCATGTCCACGACTTCACCTTTGTCGTAGAAGCGGGCCGGTACCCGGTCGTCTTTGTTGCTCATCGAGAGGAGTCCGTCTGTGACCATGCCGATGCAGAACCGGTATGGCTCCACGGCATCCCCGACTACCTCTTCCAGCACCTTGGCGTTGGTCGACCCGTTGGTGACGACCAAACGTGCATTCTTGTACGCCCATTGGACTTCCGGCAGGCTGGCGACCGCCTTGGCGAGCAGCCGCTTGGACTCAGCCGGCGTCAGCACCACCAAGCCCTGGACGACGCGCGATTTGTCTGCAAGATCAAGATTCAGAGGGTAGAACATGGCCGCTTACCACCTTGTCAAAGATCGATTCGATTGGGTGCGAACGTATTTCTACCACCGGCAGGCCCATCTAAACAAACGGTTCTGCGAGCTTTCGCCCGCCGATCCGCGACGGCCCTGGACAAGCCCTAGCCCCGGAACCCCTTGATGAGAGCCTTCATCCCTGTCTCGAACTCGGAATCCAGGGCCAAATCCGGCTCCCAGCCATCCTGAGAACTGAGCCAGACCGTGGGCCGGGCAGTTTTCGCCCCGAGCGCCGCGCCAGCGGGAAGATTCCCCAGGCTGTAGCCGGCGAGAAGGAAGACGATATTGTTGATCAACCGAGCGCAGGTCTTTTCATCGAGCCCAGAGCCTCCGACTGCAGCCGTCAAAGCCGATGCCCGCTGCTGAGCCGCCGTCGACTTGCCAAAATTGTCGATCAAGAGGGGCGCAGCATTGGGATGCTCCTCGGCCACCTCCGCCATCTGAAGGAAGATAGCGCACACCTGACTCTCCCAGTCTTCCTCGACAGGCAGCGGACCAAGTCTCTTGTAGAGCAGTTGGGCCACTCCCTCCAGCAGGTCTTCCTTGCTTTTCACGTGGTAGTAGAGCGAGCCGGCCTTCACTCCCAGGGCGGCTGCGAGACCGCGCATGTTTACTGCCTCGAGACCGTTCCGATCGATGATGCTCAAGGCCGCCTCGCAGATGTTCTTGCGAGCAAGTGGCCGCTTTATGACCTTGGAAGCCGTCGTTTGCACGTTCGCCTCCGGGGGCGCGGGGCATTTGACAGAACGCCCTAACGCCGTTAGAGTGTGGGGTCATCTAACGTTGTTAGAGGAACCGAGGCCGGGCTTTCGAGTTACGGAGAAGCGAGACCTTGCGCCAACAGCAGCAAAAGGAGCTGAGATGGAACAGCGACTCCGTACACTGCCCGCCTCGACGCAACCTTCTACTTACCGTCACTCTTATTCTTCGGTCGCGAGACGTTTTCCCTGAAGGATTTGTGAAGCGGCTAGTTTGACGGCGTGACACAGGTCTTATCACGGGTGCCCGCCACCCAAGGAAACCACCGCATCCCAGCCGCAGAAGCGGGATGCCTATCTCCTGATGAAACCCGCTTCGTCCCAACGCGGGCCCCTCCCCGGCACGGGTTCCCACAATAGGAAAAGGGGCCGAGACTCTTGCGCGCTCGACCCCTGGGTCTTAGGGAGATATCTCCCCGAGGGAATCAGGTAGCCCGGACAGCATCCCGATTCGCCATTTTTGGTAGATACCACTGCCTGCGGAATGGTAAACATTCGTGACCTCAAGGAATCTGCCAGTCCTTGAGATCAGGAGTCACAGAGCTCTGCATGATCAAAGCGGAGCCGACATGCCGGCAGACGCTATCCCCCGGTGAATCGCTGCGTTCTTGGCTGCAAACGCCAAGCATGGAGACGAATCATAGTGCGAAAGACCATCACATTTCTTCTGGTGGCGGTCGGCGCGACCATAGCGGTTTGTTCGCTGGGAATCGGGCCTGCCTTCGCGGCCACGCTGCCGACCACCACAACCACCGTCGCAACGCCGATCAACCTCGCCGCACAGGCCACGGTGACTGCCTCCTCTGAAGACACTTCCACCGGTCAACTAGCGATCAAAGCGGTGGATGGAGTCGTCGATGGGTGGCCAGGCGACTACACGAAAGAATGGGCCACGGTAGGCGCCGGGGCCGGCAGCTGGCTCAAGCTCAGCTGGGCGAGCCCGGTGACGCTGTCGAAGATCGTCCTCTATGACCGGCCGAACGGCAATGATCAGATAACGGCCGGCACCGTCACTTTCTCGGACGGCAGCACCCTCCAGACGGGAACCTTAACCAACGATGGGTCGGCGGTCGTCCTTACCTTCGCGCCACGAACAACAACCAGTGTGTTGCTCACCATTGACCAGGGTGAGCTCAACCACCCTCAACATCGGCCTGGCTGAGATCGAAACCTGGGAACTGGCCACTCCTCCGCGAGACCCGGCTACTACCACTACGTTGACCACGGCTACGGCCGCCACAACAACAACGCAGCCGCCCACTCCTACGACACTGCCGTCCGCCGTTACCCGCTACGAGCAGACCGACCCCAGCCTCATTTACGCCGGTACCTGGAACACCTTGTCCGGCAGCTCCTA
>CAVVNF010000004.1:0-46692 GCA_963749535.1 uncultured Thermoleophilia bacterium
CGGGAGTATCCGATCCAAGAGTAGGGCCGGCTCTGCCAGTGAGCGGAGCGTTCCGGCAGCGAGAATGCGATGCCCACCCCGGTATGTGCCGGGGCGGGCGTCGTCGTGGTAGCCTTTTCTCGACGGGGCGCCGCTGAGGGCCCGGCGGATTCCTGGAGCCGATTCTTGGTTGGGTGTTGGTGCTCCGGACCCGAAGCTCGCGCGTTCATGTCTACTCTAGGGCCAATGCTCCGGCGCCCGCCCAAGGCGGCCGATTCATAGACAAAGGAGCTCGGCGTGAACTGTGACAGGATGACCCCGCGTGAGCGCTGGGACGCGCTGGTCCGCGGCGAGGAGACCGACCGCGTCCCGTGCCTCCAGTTCATCCTCGGCCACACGGCCGTGGTCGCGGGCAAGCCGATCGCCAAGGTCTACGACGATGCCGCGACGAGCATCGCCTGCCAGCGCAACGCCATGGAGATGTACGGCTATGACGGTCTGATCCTGCACGGTGGGCGAACGCCGGCGGGCCGAGTTCGGCGGCGAGATCGAGTTCCCGTACCGCAAGTACACCGGCGCCCCGATGATGAAGAGGAACCCGGTCCAGAGCGAGGACGATGCGTGGAAGCTTCGCGTGCCCGACGACATCGCCACGGTCGGCACCATCCCCGTAGCGCTCGAGTTCTCCCGCCTGCAGTACGGGCTCGGCATGCCCTGCACCGTGCAGGTGGGCTCCCGCTCACCTGGGCGGGCTCGGTCTGCGGCGAGGAACGGCTGATGGTCTGGATCATCAAGAAGCCGGACCTCGTCCACCACGTCCTGCGGGTCATCACCGATTTCATCCTCAAGAAGGCCGACTACTGGGTGAGGGAGTTCGGCGCCGAGCGGATCATGGCGTTCGATCTCTGCATCGAGACGAACAAGCTCTACTCGCCCAAGCAGTTCGAGACCTTCTCCTTCCCTTATCTGCGTGAGATCCACGACAAGCTCACCGAACGGCGTGGCCATCTTCCTCAGCCACATCTGCGGCGAGCAGAACCGGAACCTGCCCTTCTGGTCGCAGCTCAGCTACGGCAAGCGGGGCATGGTGAGCGTGGGCCGGGAGGTCTCGCTTCCGCGGCCGGCGCGGCTTTCCCCCGAACGTCATCATGGGCAACGTGGACCCGGTCACCATCCAGGAGGGCACCCCGGAAGAGGTGCTGGAGCTGTGCCGGGCGTGCATCGACGAGGGCAAGGACCACCCGGCGGCTACGCCCTCATGACGGGCTGCGAGGTGCCGCCCCAGGCGCCGCCGGTGAACGTGTCCCAGATGGTCAAGGCGTGCCGCGAGTACGGCCGGTACTAGACGGCGCGACCTGGCAGCGCGATGGCGAGAACGCCACGAGGAGGAGCTGGAAGATGGCGAATGAAGCGGCGATCCTGGCGCGCCTGAAGCAGGCCGTCATCGACGGCGACGAGGTGGCGTCGGCGGCACGGCGCACGAGGCGGCGGACGCGGGCATCGACCCGCAGGAGGCCATCATGGAGGGCCTGGTGCCCGGCATGGCCGAGATGGGCCGGCTCTACGAGGAGGGCGAGTGCTTCGTGCCCGAGCTCATGGTGGGCGCCGAGGCCCTGTACGCGGGTCTGGCCATCCTGCAGCCGCTCGTCGCGGGACCGCGGCGGAGACGCGCGGCAAAGGGGTGGCCGTCATCGGCGCGGTGCAGGGCGACATCCACGACATCGGCAAGAACCTGGTGAAGATGATGCTGGAGGTCGCCGGCTTCGAGGTCCACGACCTGGGCCGCGACGTGGAGATGGAGAGGTTCATCGAGGAGTCCCAGCGCCTCGATGCCGACCTGCTCTGCCTCTCGGCGCTCATGACCACCACGATGATCGCCATCAAGGACTTCATGCCGGAGTTCAAGGCCAAGCTGCCCCGGACGAAGATCATCATCGGCGGCGCGCCCATCAACCAGCAACTGGCCGACGAGTGGGGCGCCGACGGCTACGGCGAGAACGCCATGGAGGCGGCCCGGGTGGCTGAGCGGCTCATGGGCGGGGGGCGTGACCATGTGGCGCGAGACCATGACAAGCCCGGAGCGGATGGGAGCGGTCATCGGGGGCGAGCGGCCCGACCGCGTGCCGGTGATCCCCTTCATCTTCGGGCACACCGCCCTCGTGTGCGGGCAGCCGCTCGCCCCGGTCTACGATGACGCCGAGACAAGCTTCCGCTGCCAGATGCTGTGCCAGGAGATGTACGGCTACGACGGGGGGCCTCTGTACGCGTACGCCTCGGCCGGCGGGTGGGAGTTCGGCGGCGAGATCGAGTTCCCCTACAAGAAGTACTCCGGCGCCCCGGTGGTCACGCGGCGCCCCGTCCAGACCGAGGAGGACGCGCTCGCTCTGCAGGTGCCCGAGGACGTCACCAAGGCGGGCGCCCTGCCCATCGCCCTCGAGTCGCCCGGCTGCAGGCCGAGCACGGCATGCCGGTCACCATGCAGATCGGCTCGCCGTTCACCTGGGCCGGGTCGGTCATCGGCGAGGACCGCATGATGACCTGGATGCTCAAGAAGCCCGAGCTGGTGCATCGGGTGCTCGACAAGGTCTCGGACTTCGTGATCAAGGTGGCGGAGCACTACGTCGAGGAGTTCGGCGCCGAGAGCCTGACGGCGTTCCACGGCGCCGCGACCGAGTCCAACAAGCTCATCTCGCCCAAGCAGTTCGAGAGTTCGTGCTGCCCTACTCAGAGATCAACCAGCGGGTCATCGCCCTGGGCGTACTCTTCTTCATCCACATCTGCGGCGAGCAGAACAAGAATCTGCCCCATTGGCAGCAGGTGCCGGTGCCGCCCACGCCATCCTCAGCTTCGGCCGGGAGGTCCCGCTGGCGACGGCCATGGAGCTGTTCCCGGAGCAGATCATCGCCGGCAACGTGGACCCCACGCTCATCCAGGAAGGACGCCCGAAGAGGTGCTGGAGCAGGCGCGGGAGTGCATCGAGACCGGCAAGTACCACAAGGGTGGCTACGTACTCATGGCGGGCTGCGACGTTCCCCCCAGGCGCCGCCGGTCAACGTGTTCCAGTTGGTCAAGGCAGCGCGTGAATACGGCAGATACTAATAGCGGGACCGCTCCCGCCGATGCCGGGCACGGAGACCGGTGCACAGTCGTGTTTCAGCCCTCGGGGAGCCGTGGAGAGACGGCTCCAGGCAAGACGGTCCTGGCCTTGGCACGGGAGTTAGGCGTGGACATCGAGAGTGTCTGCGGCGGTCACAGTGCTTGCGGCAAGTGCCGGGTGAGGCTGCAGGAAGGGTCGGAACGAGGGACCGTTCACGCGTCTGCCCCCACCCCGTTGGAGACCAGCATGCTCGGGGCGAGCGAGTTGAGCGCGGGAACGCGGCTCGCGTGCCAGACCTGCGTGCTGGGAGACCTGTCGGTGTATGTGCCCGAGGAAAGCCGGCGGACCGCACAGATCGTCCGCAAGGAAGCGTCCGCTCGGGAGGTGACCGTCGACGCCGCCATCAAGAAATATGGGGTACGCGTATCACCGCCCACGCTCGAAGATGCCACGGGTCTTGCCGATAACCTCGTCAGCGCCCTTCAGGAACAGCATGGGTTGCCTCCCCTCGCCGTGGACCTGCATGTCTTGCAAGACCTCGGGCGCGTGGGGCAAGACGCCGGATGGGACCTCATCGCCACGGTGTGGCAGGATCGGGCCCTGATCGCACTGGACGCTGCCGACCCCTGCGAACGGGCGGGAAGCCCCGTCGATGGGCCGACGGAGAGCCCCTGTGAAGCCGGGACCGAGGGGACCCCACCCAGCGAGCCAGTGCATGCGTTGGGCTTAGCCATAGACGTGGGCACCACCACCATCGCCGCCTACCTTACCAACCTAGTCACGGGGCAGGTGGTGGCCACTGAGTCGGCGATGAACCCGCAGGTAGCGTTTGGGAAGGACGTCATCGCGCGGATGGGCTCCGTCCGCCACGAGCAGGACGGACTTCTTCGTATGCAGAAAGCGGCCGTCGATGAGGTTGGCCGACTCGCAGTGAAAGCCGCGGACCGGGTCGGCAGGTCGCAGCAGGAGATCATGGATGTGGTCGTGGTGGGCAACACGGTCATGCACCATCTGTTCCTGGGACTGGACCCGCGCTCGCTGAGCATGGCACCGTTGACCCCGGTGGTGACGAGACCGGTGGACGTGATGGCGCGCGAGGTGGGACTGGCGTTCCACCCGGGATGCCGCTTGCATACCCTGGCGATAAAGGCCGGTTTCGTCGGGGCGACAACGTGGCCGTGATCCTCGCCAAGGGCCCGCACCGACAAGATGAGGTGCTTCTTGTCATCGACATCGGCACGAATGGAGAGCTAGTCCTGGGCGACCGGGAGCGACTTTCAGCGCCTCCTGCGCCACTGGGCCCGCTTTGGAAGGCGCTCACATCGAATTCGGCGTGCGGGCGACTGCCGGCGCCATCGAGCGGGTGAGGATCAACCCCGAGACGCTGGACGTACGCTTCAAGGTGATCGGGACGGCCGACTGGAGCGATGAGTGCGAGCAGGCTCAACTGAAAGCGCGCGGGATCTGCGGTTCGGGCATCATCGACGCGGTGGCTCAGATGCTGATGGCCGGCGTCATCCTCAAGACCGGCAACTTCGACCCAGACCGCGCCCACGAACGTATTCTGGTTGAGAACGGTAGGCCGGCGAAGTTCGTCCTGGCCTGGCCGGAACAGACGGCGCTGGGGCGAAGTATCACCATCTCTCTCAAGGACGTGCGGGCCGTGCAGCTCGCGAAAGCAGCCCTCTACGCCGGTGCCAAGACCTTGTTGCGTCGATACGGCGCGAGGCCCCCGACAGGATCGTGCTGGCGGGGGCGTTCGGAAGCTACATAGACCCGATCCAGGCTATGTCGATCGGGCTGCTGCCGGACTGTGACCCCGACATGGTCGCCTCGGTGGGGAATGCGGCCGGTCATGGAGCCCGTCTCGCCCTGGTCAACCTCGGCAAACGCCTGGAGGCGGCAGAGGTGGCGCGGCAGGTGGAATACGTGGAGCTGGCGACCGATCCGGAGTTCCAGCGCGAATACATCGAAGCCATCCACATGCCGCACATGTGTGAAACGTTCCCCAGGCTTAACCGAAGCCTGGCCGCGGGGCGTCCGGACTGAGGCGACTCTCCGTTCGGCGGGCCCGTTCGGCGAACCGTTTCGGCCCGTTCGGAGAGCTCTCTCGGTGCCTCGCTCGACGGCCGGCTGGTCGCGTGCTTCAGACCAAAGACGAACCGGCGACCCGGCGCTTGCCATAGACCGCAGCGGCCACCAGGCGGGGACGTGGCGGCCCGGCTCGCTACGGGCCAAAGCGGCGGCCAAGCCGGGCCTGGAGGCCCGGTGCCCAACCCGGCTGTCCTCGGATGAGACCGCGGCCTGAGTTACTCTCCAACGCCCAGCGGCATGACTGTCATGCGACGCCCGCTCGGGATAGGGCGACTCAGACTGTGAACCCTACCGCCGCGGCGTTCTCCGAGTAGAGCATGGCTTTCTCGGCGTCTGTCATGGAAAGCGCTTCGATGAAGCTGATGCTCTCCGGCATTTCCTCGTACGGGTAGTCCGTCCCGAGCATGATCTTGTCCATCCCCAGCGCCTCGCGGGTGCACTTGAAAGCAGCCGGGAGGTAGTTGCCGCTCGTGGTGACCACCATGTTGTCTCGCAGGTAGTCGCTCGGGCGCCGCTTGATATCGGGCACCGTGCCCGCATCGTCCTTGGTGTGCGGCCGCAGGAATGGGTGGTCGATGCGCTGCATGAGAAAGGGCAAGCCTTCGCCGTAGTGTCCGAGGATGATCTTCAGCTTCGGATAGGCATCGAACGCCCCGCTCAGGGCAAGCCGGACCATCGCGGTAGCCGTTTCCACGCCGAAGCCGAACGCCGCTCCGGCCAGCGCCAGGCCGTAGGTGCGCAACTGAGGGATCATCGGAGCCGCCGGATGGAGATAGATGGGCACGTCCAGTTCCTCAGCTTTCGCGAGGATCGGCCAATAGCGCGTTTCATCCAGATACGAATCCCCGAAGTTCGAGTGTGTCTTCCACCCTTTGAGGCCCAACTCTTTCACCGCGCGCTCGAGTTCCATGACCGCCGCATCTGTGTCCTTGGGAGCCAATGCCGCGAATCCCGCGAGACGGCCGGGGAATCTCGCGATCGCAGCAGCGAGCTCGTCGTTCACCGCGCGGGCCACCTTTGAGCCCACCGCGGGATCGAACTGCTCGCAACCAGGTGAGGTGAGCGAGACCACGGCGAGATCGATACCGCTTGCATCCATGGCGGCGATGCGGTCAGGGCCCAGATCCAGAAGCCGGTTGAGCAGGAAATCTCCGTGTGGCTCGAAGGCGTCCGCGGCGTAGTAAAGGCGGCGCTTGCCGGTGGCCGGCTCGTCCTCGAACCGCGGATACCCCTTGTTTGAGTAAAGAGCGTCGACCCAGGTCTGGGTGACGAAATGGGTTTCCAGGTCGATCTTCTTCACTCTCTTACCTCCGGTGGATCGTAGCTCAGGATCGTAGCTCAGATTTCAACCTCGGCCTCCGCCGCACGGAAAGGCCCTACTATCCTCCCGCGATCGGGATCATGATGAGCACCTCGTCGCCCTCTTGGAGGACGGTGTGCCTTCCGCCAAGCGCAGCAATGTCGCGCCCGTTCACCATCACCCTGAGCGGCTCGTGCGCGCTCTTTTCGACCGGTTCGGCTAAGTAGGGAGCCAATCTCCCCTCACTGCGCTCGATGAGGATGGACAGAAGGCCGGAAACGTCGGCCCCTCTCGACAGGTCCACATCCAGCTCACCCTGCCCAAGCAAGCTCCTGAGCAGTGCGATGGATCGCACCTTGACCGTTATCGTCTCCGGCGCCGGCATCACGTCACTCCTGCACGACGGCATTTCTGGAGCTCAAGACGCCTATAGACCCAGATCGTCCGCGGCGTAGCCCATGTGGAGTTCCTCGAGTTTGGCGCGGGTCGGGACGCCGTCCCTGGTCCAGCCGCGACAGTCGTAGTACTCGTCGAGCATGAAGTCGAGATCTTTCTGCGAGATCATGTGCCCTTTTGACGGACCCTCGGGGATGGCCTCCGTCTTGAGGCGCTCCGGTAGGTCGTCGTCGGCACGAGTAAGCCCGGCGCGGATGTTGAAGACCCGGGCGAGGTTATTGATGCGCTCGCCTACTTGGTGGATCTCATCGGGCGTGTATTTCAGGCCGGTAGTGGCGTCCATCAGGTCTGCCGTATTGTCGAACATGAAGTCCGCCACTGCCATGTCCATGAGGAACACACACATGGTGGGCGAGTCGGCCAGCGCGCAACGCGCGTCCTGGGTCCACTTGGTGAGCGCGCCCTTCCCCTCGATAGCGAAGCGGTCGACCGCGTACGGGATGGGGATGCCGAAGATCTCCTGGAAGGCATAGCCCTTGTTGTGATCGGCGCCCGTGAAGGCGGTGGCGAAATTGAGGCCGTGGGCCTTGGCGCCGCGCACGTCGTACGCGGGCAGTTCCAGCCCCTTGACGTGCATCGCGTATTTCTCTGAATCCTTGCCGATCTTCTCGGCGGCGACTTTGGTCCCGTCGGCCAGAAGGTCACCCAGGCCTTTGCGCTCCCCGATGAGGTGCAGCAACTGGACCATGGCGACGTCGTTGCCGAATCGAAGATCCAGCCCACCCGTGTCTTCCAGGGTGAGGATTCCGCGCTCGAAGAGCTCCATGGCGAACGCGATGGTCACTCCGGCCGACATGGTGTCGAGCCCAAGCTCGTCGGAGATGCGGTCCGCCGCGATGATGGCGTCGGGATTATCCACCCCGGTGACCCCACCAAAGCTGTAGAGCGTCTCGTACTCCGGTCCCTCCGTGAAGAAGCCGGCATACGGCGGCTCCTTGGCCAGGCGCAGCTGACTGCATCCCACCGGACAGCCGGCGCAGGCGGTGCGGCCGGTGCCGAGAGCCTCTATGGCGTACCCTGCCGATCTTGTCCGCCGGCAGGAACTCACCGGTCGTCTGCCAGTTCTTGGTGGGATAGATGCCAAGCGCCTGAGTCAGATCCAAGGTGGTCGACGTACCGAAGCGAGAGAACTCCGAATAGAGGATCGGGCTCTTCCGCATGCCGTCGCGCATACGCTTGCGAGCCACGTCGTACTTGCTCGTGGTCGGCGATGTTCATCTGCATGTCGCCACGAAGCGCGATTGCCTTGAGGTTCTTGCTGCCCATGACAGCGCCAAGGCCCTTGCGTCCCGCCACCCGGCGCTCGTTCACGATGCAGGCCATCTTCGAAAGCTTCTCCCCGGCCGGCCCTATGCAGCAGACGCGGATGTTCTGGTCGTTCAGCTCGTCCTTGATCATGAGCTGGGTATCCATGGTGGTGAGACCCCACAGGTCTTTAGCCGAGCGGAACTTGACCTGGCCGCCTTTGATCCACAGGTAGGTGGGCTCTTCCGCCATGCCCTCGATGATCAGGACGTCATAGCCGGCGCGCTTCATTTCCGTGGGAAAGTGCCCGCCGGTAGTGGCGACGCCCATGGCGCCCGTGGCAGGCGACTTCGCATTCACCGCCATCCGGCTCGCGCAGGGAATCGTGGTGCCTGTGAAGGGACCGGGAGCGAAGATAAGCTTGTTCTGCGGCCCCAGCGGGTCGCAGTCCGGCGGAACCAGGTCATAAAGGTATTTGACCGTGAGTCCCGACCCTCCGATGAAATCCTGCGCCACGTCTTCGGGTAGTGGCTCTTCTTTGAAGGTCTTGTCCGTCAGATCGACCCGGAGCACCTTCCCGGTATAGCCCCCTGAATACATATGGATCCTTTCTCCACGACCCGAGGCGCGGAAACCTCGCAGGTCGCCAAACGATTTCCCCCTGGATTTTGCGCCCCGCATCAAGAGGAACCCGTGGCCGCCAGGCTCACGCCAGACGGCGCGATCCGACATCACCACTCGTCCCCAGTGGCCGGGGTCATTTTACCGTATGCCCAGCAATGGGACTATTTGAGAGGGTGTCCGCTGTTGCTCGACCATTATGCCCGTTTGGGGTCAGGCCGGGGCGGCATCTCAGTGTATGCTTGCAAGCAGGTCGCCGAAACTCACGCGCACAAAGGAGACGACATGGCGGCAGACATCGACATTGCCATCAGAGAGCGGCGGAGCATCCGCAAGTACAGTTCCAGCCCCGTGCCCGAGGGCTTGATGCGCGAGCTGCTCGACGAGGCACGGTGGGCTCCGTCGTGGGGCAATACCCAGTCCACGCACGTGTACGTGCTTGCCGGCTCGACGCTTTTGCACCTCAAGACCAGGCTGCGGGAACGTCTCGAAAGCGAGATGCCGCCGGATCCGGACATCACCATGCCGGCTGCCTGGCCCGACTACCTTCAATCCCGTATCACGCATCTCCTCGAAACCCGCGTTTCGTTTCTCGCTTCGGAAACCGCCCGCGCCGGAGAGACGCCGGCGGCGGCTTTGCCACCGTTGGTGCAGATGGCCGGCTTGTTCGGCGCGCCATGCCTGCTCGTCTTCGCCATCGACGAGGACATCCCCGAAAGCTACGGCTGTTTCGACGCCGGTCTACTCGTGCAGACCGTCGCCCTAGCCGCGCATGCCCGGGGTCTGGGCACGTGCATCATGACCATGGCCGCGCGCTATCCCAGCCTCGTGCGCGAGGTGGTCCCTGCACTGGCTCACAAGAAGGTGGTCATCGGGCTTACTGTCGGGTACCCGGACGCCGACGCTGCGGTGAACCGCTTCCCACGTGATCGGGTGGCCGTCGAAGAATTCGTCCACTTCGCCGGCTGACGGCGGAAGCCTCCCGCGGCGGTGAGCCGGCGGCGTGGGCCGGCGGCTTGCCATGCGCCGCTTGGATGAGGCCGCGCCCTATGCCGCGATGAGAGGATATGCCGGAGGCTACCGGGAAGCTGCAGAGGGTGCCTCAGGCCAGAGCGCTGAGCGGCACCCGCCGGCTGGCAGGCTGCCGAAGAATGGCACCTCGCCGCCAGAGCCCGATGGGTACGCGCGAGAGAAGGACGCAGGAAGCGTGAATAGCAGCGCTATTGACGCGACCGAGGACGTACTATCGTGCTGCCCAGTGCGCTTTGAGGGCCGGGGCGCTGTTCTTCAGCAGCCTCCTACAGCTTCTCGGCGAGCGCTCTGGCCCAGATGTCCAGCGGCTGCCAGTCCAGGGGAAGGCGCATCGCGCGCGCCATCTCGGAGTCTTCCTTCTTGAGCTCTTTCGAGAAGAAGATCCGCCATATCGCCGGTAGGCGCTCCATATCCACCCGCCCTGGAAACACTCCGACGATCACCGGGTGCATCGTCCCCACAAAAGGAGCAAGGAAATAAAGCGCCTTCTCCCGATTTTCCGGCGTGTCCTCAGCCATTGTGAGGCCGATGCTGAAGAGAGCGGTCCGGATACCGGCAAGATCTTTCCCGTGCCTTTGAACGAAGTGTTTCGCCTCGGCGACTGGCTTGCCTACTCGGATGGCGGTTCCAAGTACTACGCTTTCGTAGGCAGAAAAGGTCCGTGACTTTGTCGGCCGGGAGCACGTCCACGTCGCGGCCGGCCTCCTTAAAGGCGGCGGCCACGTGCTCGGCTGCGTCGGCTGTGGTGCCCAACTTGGTGGCATAAGCAATAAGGACCTTACCCACGATACTCGCCCTCTTCGCGGCTGCGTCAGGCCTGGTCCCAGCCATCGGGCAAGAATCGCGAAAGGTCGACGTCCACGAACTGGGCTCTCTGAAAGCGCTCCTTCATCGCCCACGGGGCGGTGCAGTCAAAGATTGTCTTGCAGGCGATGCCCACCCCCCGCAGCATTGGATTGAACTCGGGAGATGAGGACGGGTCCAAAGGATGGCAGCGGACACCCGGGACGAAGACCGTGCTTATGTCGCCCTGGAAGCGTGTCGTCATGGCCCACAGGACGTCACTCGTGTCGTACAGATCCACATCGTCGTCCACGAGGATGACATGCTTGAGTTCCGAGAATGACGTGAAGGCGGCGAGAGCGGCTTGGCGCTGGCGCCCTTCATCGTACGCAGACCGCTTGTTGATCTGCAGTACGGCGAGGTATTTTCCGCCGCCTGCGGAAGGGCAGTACACATTCTTGAGCAGGCCCGGCATGCTGCTTTCGATGAGCCGGAAGATGCTGGCCTCGGTGGGAATGCCGGCCAGGCTTACGTGTTCCTCGCCAGGGCCCACCAGGATCTGGAAGATCGGGTTGAAACGGTGGGTGATCGTGCGGACGCGGATCACATAGTTGTGCTTTTGGGCCGGCCCTACGTAACCGGGGAATTCCGGCATGCAGTACCCGCTGTGATTGAGGGCGTCTTCATCGGTGAAGTCGTCGGGCATGATCTCGCATTCGAGAACGACCTCCGCCCGGGCGATGGCTTTCGCGGCGACAGTCACGCAGTCGACCAGTTCCACGGGCCGGCCTCGCAGAGCGCCCGCCACAGTGAGCTCGTCGAAGCCCATCGGCGTAGTGGGCGGCTCGAAGCAAGCAGCCAACAGGATGGCCGGGTCGAGGCCCATGTTGACGGTGAGCGCCAGCGGCTTGCCCATGGCGTGGGCCTTGGCCCGGAAGGCGTCGATATGACGGCCCGGCGTGAAACTCACGCTCATGTGGTCCGGTCCCTGGATGCCCATCCGGTGGATGGTGACGTCGGAGACACCGGTTTCGGGGTCCTGCGCCCAGAGCAGGCCTAGGTTGAGGAAGGGACCGCCATCTTTCTCCGTGCTTACGGTGGCCGGAATGAGCTTGCGCATGTCGAACGGGGGCTTGATGACCACCTCCTGGCAGGGAGCGACCGGCCCAGGGTACTGGGCGGTCGGGACGGGGTTCTCCACTGCCTTGAGCAGGTCGAATGCAAGGCGCTCCTTGGAACTCCCCAGTAGGAGGGCCACCCGCTCCCGGCTAGCCAAAGTGCCCGTGAGCACCGGCATGTCGTAGCCCTTCACATTCTCGAACAGCATCGCGGGGCCGATGCGGGTGGGAGGCGCAACGGGTGTTCCCGCCCCCACGAGCTTGTAGACTCCAGCTAACTCCAGGTAAGGGTCGACCTCTGCCTTCGTCGACACCAGCTGCCCGGGGATCGACGCGAGGAATTCCATTGTGGAGCGTAGATCGACTATGTCGGAAGCTCCGCGAACGGGAGAGTCGCTTGATGCAGGCATTATCCATAGCCTCCACGTTGAGTAGGCAGTGAAGAATCGGCCGAGGCGCCGCACCGGCGGCGCCTCGATCCGCTGACAGAGCCATGATATCGCGACAAAGGGACCAGGAGGCTAGGGCCGACTTGTCGAGGTGGTGACCATGTGTCGCCCGTTCGCAGGTCATCCGGCGACTCCGGCGGCCTGAGCCCGCTCGACCCCGGGCCGAGAAGCCGAGCCGCGACTCGCCACTTTGCGACCCCACTCCCGGTCCGGCGGGCGGCTCGACAAGCCACAGAGGACGGCCGCTGTCTGAGCCGTCGCTCCCGCTAGGCAGCGGCACTCAATCGTGCCCGGTGAGGCAAGAACGCGGCTGCGACGGCTTCGACCTCGGCTCCGCAGACCCGGCATGTGAGACGCCCGAACTGAGCGGGCGTCGGCGTTTGCTCGAAAGTGGACCCGCAACAGAAACAGGAGTCTCCCGACTTCAGGCCCATGACATACCGCCCGAGCCCGCAAGTAGACGGAGATGCCATCCGCATCGGACCTCCGCGACCTGAGCAGTTTGCTGAATCCGCCATGATCACCTCCGTGACCGCACATGGAGCCTCGCGCTAGAACAAGTGTAGTCGGCCGGTCGGACGGATAATGTGACAGCTCGCTTAACGGGAGGCAAAACCAATGTGAAACCTTGCGATGGTTTCCTAACACCCGCCAAGCAGTCCACCGTGGACGAGGTCAAGACGGATATCACGTCCACGCTCTTGAGCGCCAAGAAGGACGCCATGTGGCAGGATTGGATCAACAAGATGAAGGCTGCTGACAAGGTGGTCATCCTCTCTGGGATGGAAGTGACCACTACGACCACAACTGCCTCGTCGGCGACGACTACCAGCAAATAAGCTGACTTCGGCAAAGTGGCCGGCAACGTGCCGGCTCGTGACCGGGGCGGAACAGCGCAGCTGTTCCGCCCCTCTTGATATCTGACGCCGCCTAGTTCGCCGCGATCATCTGGCGCCTGTTGATCGGGAGGTTGCGCCGTCCGCACTCTGCGATAAAGGCGTCCCGGACGCTGCGCGGCAGTTCCTCCGGACACACGATGCCGCGGTCCGCGATCTTGCCCTCCACGATGAGTTCCGCGTAGATCGAGGCAGGCGTGCTCGTGCCGTAAGACACGGAGGTGGCGCCGGGGATCTGTGCGTTCACCCACTTGATGTCCGGGGGGAAGATGTCGTAGCCGATGCTGGCCGGTCTGCCTTCCTTCTCGCCGATGCAATCCACCGTCACCACACCGTAGTCCGTTATCTCTCCCGCGAGCGCCATCTTGGCGAGTTCCTCGGCAGGCGGGTTGGGCGGCAGAGTGGCCACGAGCACATCGATGGGACGCACTTTGGTACCGTCCTTGAGCTCGACAGGCACCTTGCTTGTCATCCCTGAGCTGACCAGCGCGAGATCGGCATCCAGACCCTCTTCCGGCCCGCCCATCTTGAAGTCCACGTAGCGCAGACCTTTCTCCCCGTATTTTTTGGATAGCAGGCGGGGTAGCGTGGTCACCTCTTCGTGGTCGTGACAAACGACGGCTCCGAGACCGAACGGTTCGGGGAACTGATAATGCTCACGCCTCCCGAAAATCTCGACGCGCTTGAATTCGCCGTCCTCGAAGAGCAAGGGCGGCTGAGCACAATCGGTGTAGTAGGTCTCTTGAGACCATACCTGCAGAGGCACCGGTGAATCGAAGATGGCGTAGTCCTTGATGCGGATCTCGAAGCATCGGTCCAGATCCTCGTACCCATTCGCGGCGAATGTGTTGGTGACTCCGGGATCCATCCCCGTGCTGAGCAACGCCAGGAGGCCGGCGCGGGCGAAGTCCCCGGCCAGGGTCATCTGTTCGAGGTAAGCCTCATCGATGGTCTTGGCGCGAGTCTGCCCGGAAGCCATGTCCATGTAGGCGGAGCCGGCTTTCAGACAGCCGCGCATGATAGCGATGTTGAACTCTGGGATCACCGCGTTCACAACCAGCCCCGCGCCCGCGGCCGCGCGGGCGACGGCTTCGGTATCCGATGCGTCGACGAAGATCGCCTTCGCTTTGCCGTTGCCCACTTGGTTGGCGACGAACCGCGCCCGCCCCTCGTCGTAGTCGCTCACCACAATCTGGCTCACAGCCGGGTTGCGACCAATATTCCATGTGAGAACCTGGCCCTGCATGCCCGCCCCGACAATAAGAACTTTCATGTTCGTCCCCTCTCCTATTCTGCTCCCAGGCAGCTCGCCCCCTCTGAGCCTGGCTGCGCGAGGAAATCTCTCTTGCCTTGGTTCTACCAGAAGCTAAGGTGGGGCACAACGCGAACATGGCCGGATCGAGAGTTCGCCAGATGCGCTACGCACCTCGACGAGCTCGAAGCGGCAACTAGAAAGACCACGCTCTAAGAGGCTGCTAAGCCTTGGCCCCATCCCACCCTGCCGTACCATTGGAAGGCGTGGACTACTCCGCAACTGAGAGCCCGTACCCTTGCCTTGGGCGCACCTGCTCGCAACCTCTTTCATCGACATTTTTGTCCTCAGGACAGCCGGGATCATCCCGTGGGACGTGCCAGTGGTCCACCAGACGGAACGCGTCGACGCGCGAGCCACTTTCTAGTAAAGTCGCTACGGCAAATTCAGCCCCGCTCAGTCGGGGCTCTTGTTTGGTTGATCAAAACCCTTATCGGAGGTTCGTTTCATGGGAGAGGTCCGGAGGTTTACCAATCTGACTACAGGCGGCCCCGTATATGTGGACGTGCAAGACGACAAGATCCTTCGGATAATCCCCTTGCAGTTGGACGACAGCGATGGCCCCTCGTGGACCATCGAGGCCCGGGGCAAAGAGTATTCACCGCCTCGCAAGACCACCCTCTCGCCCTGGACCGTGGCTCACAAATCCACCATTTATTCCTCGAAGCGAATCCTCACTCCGCTCAAGCGGGTCGATTTCAACCCGAAAGGCGACCGCAACATCCAGAACAGGGGCGTGTCAGGCTACGAACCCATCAGCTGGGACGAAGCTTTGGAGATGGTGGCCACGGAGATGATCCGGCTCAAACGAGAAGTGGGACCGGCCGCCATGCTCACCACCCCCGGCTCGCACCACCTGTGGGGCAACATCGGGTACCGTTTCAGCGCGTACAACCGCTTCATGAACCTGGTCGGCATGACGTACGGCGAGCACAACCCCGATAGCTGGGAAGGCTGGCACTGGGGCGGGATCCACATGTGGGGCTTCAGCCATCGCCTCGGCATTCCCGAGCAGTACGACTTGCTGGAAGATGCCCTCAAGAACACCGAGATGGTGGTGTTTTGGTCGGCGGACCCGGAGACCACCGGAGGCGTCTACGGCTCGTTCGAGAGCACCGTGCGTCGCAAATGGCTGAAGGAACTTGGCGTCAAGATGATCTTCATCGACCCATATTTCAATCATTCCGCCGGGCTCTACGCGGACAAGTGGTTCTCGCCGCGGCTGGGCACCGACGTGGCTTTGGGCCTTGCCATCGCCTTTACCTGGCTCACCGAAGGCACGTACGACAAAGACTACGTCGCCAGTCGCACTCACGGTTTCGACGAGTGGAAAACCTACGTGCTCGGCGAGAGCGACGGCCAGGCGAAGACTCCCGAGTGGGCGGAGACCGAGTCGGGCATCCCGGCTCGCGAGATCCGGGCTTTGGCACGAGAATGGGGAGCCAAGAAGACCATGCTCTCCGCCGGGGCGATGGGCGGCTGGGGCGGCGCCTGCCGGTCCGCCTCCGGCAACGAGTGGGCCCGCACCATGATCGCTCTTGCCGCGATGCAAGGCATGGGCAAGCCGGGCACCAATATCTGGTCTACCACCAGTGGGGCTCCCTTCGACAGGTCTTTCTTCTTCCCCGGCTATGCAGAAGGCGGCATCTCCGGCGACACCGTGGGGACCGCTTCCGGCCATACCCTCGCTCCGCGCATGTGGCCCAACGGCGGAACCTTCTCCAATCCGCAGCACTCCCCCGAGGGGCAAACGATCTCTCGCCTGCGTATCCCCGAGGCCATGATGCACGAGCATGTGGAGTGGAGGGGCAAGGGCTTCTGCGGTTCCTCCATCGAATCACAGTTCCGTAAGTACGAGTACCCTGCCACCGGCTATCCGCATATCGGCATGTACTACCGGTACGGGGGGTCGTTCATCGGCACCATGACCGACACCAACCGATACGTGAAGGCCTACCGCGAAGGCAAAGTTCCGTTCGTCGTGAATCAATCCGTCTGGTTCGAAGGGGAGACCAGGTTCGCCGACATCATCCTGCCGGCCTGCACCAACTTCGAACGCTGGGACATCGGCGACTGGGCGTATGCCTCCGGCTACGGCACCCATAAGTTCGACCAGTGCAACCACCGCATCATCGTCTTCGAGAAGAAGTGCATCGAACCCCTGGGCGAGTCCAAGCCGGACTACGAGATCTTCTCCATGCTGGCTGACCACCTGGGAGTCGGCCAGATCTATACCGAGGGCGGCCACTCCGACCTCGACTGGGTCAAACGCATGTTCCACGCGAGCGACCTGCCCAAGCGCATCAGCTGGGAAGACTTCGAGGAGAAAGGGTACTACGTGGTGCCGGTGCCCGAGGAGCGCGAACCGACTCCGGCCCTGCGCTGGTTCGCCGAGGACCGGGTGCGAGACACACCGGACTGGGGTCCGCCACCGTGGGACACCGTGGGCCTGAAAGGCCTCCAGACTTCCTCCGGTAAGATCGAGTTCGTCAGCTCGAGCCTTACGCGGTTTTACAACAGCGGCGTGGTCGACGAAGAACGGCCCGCCATGGGGCCGCAGTACATCGAGAGCTGGGAAGGCCATCACACCGGCGAGCTCTACGGGAAATTCCCGCTGCAGATGGTGTCGCCTCACCCGCGCTTCAGCTTCCACACCATGGGCGACGGCAAGGACAGTTGGACCGACGACATCAAGGATCACCGCGTTCTCAAGGACGATGGCCATTACTACTGGATCATGCGGCTCAACCATAAGGACGCGGCTGCCCGGGGCATCGCGGAAGGCGACCTCATCCGCGCCTACAACGACCGGGCTTCGGTCATTCTCTCGGCCCAGTTGACGGAACGCGTTCCTCCCGGCACCGTCCATTCCTACGAATCTTGCGCCGATTATCAGCCTCTGGGAACTCCCGGGCGAGTCTGCAGACAGGGCCGGATGCGTCAACCTACTCACTTCGAAGCGGTTCATCACGCCCACGTCCACCGGCCAGGCGCCTAATTCCTGCCTGATCGAAGTGGAGAAATGGGCGGGAGGCACACAGTAACGCTCGGGTCCAGCCCCGCGCGGGCGCTGAACAAAACCGCCCCAGTCCGGATCGTCTCCCGGGCTGGGGCGGTTGTCGTTTGGTGCGGGCCTCGCCCGGCCGGGTCCGCTATTCGGTATCCGCGGGCAGGTAGTTGTACATGCGGTCGCCTAGATCGTTGGGATCGTAGGCTTTCTTGATCTTGCCCTGGAATCGGAAGGCGAAGGTCTGCTTGGCGTTAGACCACTGCTTGAACACCTCTTCGTCCTTCTTGCCGATCTCCAAGTAGAGGAACTCCTTCCCGGGCGGGAACCCGTGAGAGAGCGCGTCGGTGACGGCATCTTCCATGTGCTTGATGCCGGCGCGCGTGGAGGCTTCGTCGTTGGGATCGTAGGAGACGAACTGCTCCAGCCCCATCGCACCGCCACCGGGGATCGCGCTGCCGGTGCCCATCATGGCGTCGCCGCCGCATTGCACCAAGAGACCGCCGGCGGCGTCACGTTCCAGCCCGGCCTTGGCGATGGGAACATATCCTTTTACCCAGTCGGGCGTGCCGGGTTGCATCCAGCTCCCGATGTATCCGCCGGCCCACACGAAGTTGATGTGCTTGTGGCCGAGGCGGGTCAGGTAGATGTTGGTGAACTCCGCCATGTCTTTCTCGCAGTAGCGCTCCACCTTCCAGCCGCCCACTTCGGCGAGGATCTCGTCGAGCACCTTGTCCTGCAGCTCGATGTCCCGCCACCGAGCGGCCGGCCATGATCAGCTGGAACGAGATCCGCAGCTCCTCGGTGAGCTCCTTCATGTCCGGTCTCGCCGACCATCTCCGGCACGTCGCAGAGCTGCTTGGTATGGTCGTTGTACATGAGCCAGAAGGCGGGAGCCAGGTCGGCGCCGGCCAGGTTGAACTGGCGGTGGAACACATACCCGAGCTCGTTGTCGTAGATCTTGTAGTAGATGTCGGCCCAGGCGTCCCAGGAGGGGACCGCCAGGGTGTATGCCCGGAAGTTCTCGGGGATCGGCAGACGGTAGGCCGGGCACAGTGCCGCGTGACGTTCCATTCGGTCGGACCTGGCCAGTGCACCAGTTTGATGGCGCACTTGGTGAACACGCCCAGACCGCCGCGCGGGCCCAGCGTGCCGCGATGATCCCGCGCACGCTCGGGCCGGGGCCTTCGCTGCAGAACCAGCCGTCGCCGGAACCGAGCGAGCCGCTGCGGACGATCTCGCCGTTGGGAGTGACCCATTCCATGCCCAGCACGTTCTCGGCGTTGCCGCCCATCCAGTACGTGGTCGGCCCGATGCCGGAGTAGGCGCAGGCGCTGGCGACGATGGAAGTCGAGCACCCGGCGCCGATGACGTTGCATATTCAGACCCCGCTTCATGGCCTCGGCCTGGAGCTGAGCGCAGATGACGTACGGCTCGACGATGGCGATACATGTTCTTCTCGTCGATCTCGAGGATCCGGTTCATGCGCCGCATGTCGAGCTGGATGGTGTCGTGCTCGTCGTAGAGCGGCGCGGCCCAGTGATACCACCCGGTCGAGTGCGGCTTCACCTTGACTTTGTACTTGTTGCACAGCTTTGTGATGGCCTGCACCTCTTCGGTGCTCCCGGCATGACTGCCGCCGCCGGGCGGGGCATGTAGTGGCTGAGCGTCCGGCCGCACAAGGTCGGCGAGCCATTGGAACGCGTAGGAGTCGAGCACCGCGGGATCGGCGGCGACGTTGTCGGGACCCGACGATGTCTTCCAGGGCTTTGAATAAGCTCTCGAGGCAATGCCATGGTGTTCCTCCTTCGCTCCTAGAGGGCCTGCGCGACGAGCTCGAGCACATCGAAGACTTTCATCTTGGTCCCGTCGGCAGCCACGGCATCGATGAAGTTCTGTTCACACCCAGGGCAAGCTGTGACGATAGCGTCGGCCCCGGTGACTTCGGCCTCCTCGATCCGCTCACCGGCCGTCCAGGCGCGAGAATTCCGGATAAGCTTCCCTGCACACCACCACCGGCGCCGCAGCACCAGGCCGCTTCGCGGTTGCGTTCCATCTCCACCAATTCCAGACCGGGGATGGCCGCGAGCACATCGCGCGGCGGCGTCATAAATACCGAACGCGCCGTATGTAGCGCGGGCGGGGCGGATCATAGACGACCGCCTGGCCGTAGATCTTCTTCTCCTTGCCCTTCCAGGGAACGTACGGCTCGCCCTGCCGGCCGAGGTGGCAGGGATCGTGGTAGGTGACCTTCATGGCCACCGGCTTGGTGAGCTTCAGCTTGCCTTCCTTGATCAGCCGGTCGACCAATTCCACGGTGTGCAGCACTTCCACCTGCGGACGCCGACCTCGGGGTAGAGCCGCTTGAAGGTGTGGTAGCAGGTGGCGCACGGGGTCACTACCGTCTTCACGCCGGCGGCCGCCCAGGCTTCTTAGGTTGCCCTCGGCGGCGCTCTCGAAGTCTTTGCGATAGCCCATGTCATAAGCTTTGCCGCCGCAGCAATGCTCCTCCGCGCTCGACCGCGAAGTCCACGCCCGCCTTGCCAAGGACCTGCGCCGCCGTCCGCGCGACATGCTGGAGACCGGGATTGTAGGAGTAGCGACAGCCGGCGTGGAAGAGTACCTCGGCCTTGGACGTTTCGCCGATGTCCTTCAGCCCAGGCCCTCCGCCCAGTTGGCCCGCGCGGCCTGCGGTTTGCCGCCCATGTTGTGCTTCTCGCGAAGGTTCGCGATCATCGGCCGGTAGGCCGCGGGCACCTGGCCCTGCTCCGCCAGCCGAACCGGAACTCGTGCAGTGAGTCGAGCAGCTCACATATCGTAGCGGCAGACCTTGCAGGTGACGTCGCAGTTGCCGCAAAGCTGGCACTTGAACGCGATGTCCACGACTTTGTCGTTCACCTGGCTGCGACCGTCCATCAGCGAAAGCGCCGTGATCAGCCGACCGCCGCCCGAATACGAGTGGAAGTTGTTGTAGTCGACGCTGGGACAGCCTTTGGAAAACCGCCAGCTCTTGACCAGGTCGAAGGGGATCCACTTGCAGTACGAGCACCGGGTGCAGCGCATCGCATCCGGGCGAAATCTTCAAGTGCCATCTCGTGTCTCCTTGTGATCCGTGCCGCTAGAAGCAGAGCTTGCCGGGGTTCAGCACGTTATTTGGATCGAGGATGCTCCTTTACCGTGCGAAGCGCGTTCGTCGATTGCGCGTCCCGGTTGTACACCGGATGAGCCCACGCACCGTACGGCCGGGAGAAGTAAGCTCCCTCGCCGATGAGCTGCTCGCTAGCGTCGCAATAGAGTTCCTTCACCGTCGCGACCTCGCGAGCGTCGCTAGGATCGTACGGGAAGGAGAACTCGCAATGATATGAGACACCCAGATGCTGGGGCTGTATGTACACTCCCACGTCAGAAGCGGGGTATTTGTGGGCCGCAGCCGCGGAGAGCATGGTCCCTAGGTAGCCCGGCGCCTTCTCAAGTGTGGTCAGGAAGAAGATCTCCTGGCACGCGCCCTTGGCCCGGAGTTTCCAGTAAGGCTCGCCGGAGATACCTCCGACCGCCTGCACCACTCGCGACGTAGCCAGGAGCCGAGAGACCGGGGAGGATCCTGAGCCCAAAGCCGGACACCACTTCAGCTATATCCTTTTCGGTGGCGTCCACGCGCTCATCCGCGAGAAGAGCCCGGCCGCCCACACCCATGACGAGCGTCCACAGAGGAAGCTCCTGCTTGAGCGCGGCGATCTCGGCCGCGTCAGTTCCCACAAGGGCCGCGAGTTGCGAGTTGTTCACGATCAGCAGCTCGTCGGCCAGGCGCAGTCTGGTGAGCCGGTACATGAGGTCCACCAGGCTTTCCAGCTTGTCGGCGGTCACAAACAGGAACTTCTGGGCGGTGGGCAGGAGCTCGCACTTTACCGAGGCCCAGGTGACTATGCCGTAAGAACCCTGCGCGCCCGTGAGCAGTCGGAAGAAGTCTGTCTGAGCGGGACCCTTCGGGTCGAGCTGCCGCAAACCGGCCGCCCATTGTTCATCCAGCGAGAAGGAGCGCCATACCCGCTTCACCCGTGTAGGAGATCTCGCCGTTCCCCCAGACGACCCCGCAGTTCCGCAACGGCTCGGGGAGTGAATAGTTGTAGCGGGGGATCAGGGTCGGTTGGCGCTCCAGCAGACTGGCGATGACCGACTTGTTGGCCCGGGGCGAGAGCGGCGGAGTGACCCGCATCCCTTCTTTGGCCAATTCCGGTTGGAGTTGCGCAATAGGTAACGCCGGGCTCGATCCACACCATGCGATTGCGGCGATCGATCTTCTTGATCTTGTTCATCCGCGAAAGATCGACCATAACGGCGCCGGGAGCGCTCGGCACGGTATCGCCGTAGAAGTGCGGAGGACCAGAGCTCACGGGCACGAGAGGGGTGCCGGTCTTGTTCGCCCACGCCACCAGCTGTTTGACTTCCTCCTCCGTGCCCGGACGGACCACGTACCAGGGCTTGATGGGCAGCACGAAACTCTCGTCTCTGCCGTACCCAGCGATGACCTCGGGATCATCGACCACGTGGCCTTCCCCGACCACTCCGATGAGCTCTTGCTTCATCCCATCCACGTTTCGAACCGCCTTTCGGTAATCAAGTCCAGCCCCGACGAGAGACCACTGCGGGACATCTGGCTCTATAGGGTAGATGACAAACCCATATGGACAATATAGTGCCTTCTATGCCACCCGGGCTCTTTCACTCTTCCGGTCGATCGTCGCGCGTCACCTGCCGGGGTATAAGTAACCGCGAACCCGATCGTCTCTTGATCTCGGACCGGGCCTGTACACGTACTATTCCCGTACCCCTTTGAAGAGAATCGCCCCCCAAGCGCTGCGACCCTCGCGAGAGAGGGTCGCAGCGCGAAGTGCGAGATTAGGCGTCAGGTTATAGAGCCGGACGCCGGTCTAATCGGAGGATCAGGGATTGATCGGGATCAGTTTGGCCTGAACGGTCACAGGGTTATTGTTCGGGTTGCTGACGATCACGATGTCGAACGGGAACTTCGTACCCTTGATCCACTGACCGCCATACAGAGGCGTGACCACCACGTTCTTCACTGGGTGGAGCCCGGCCATGTCCACAGGCGCTGTGAAATCGAGCGGGCCGGCGATCGATTGGGGCATATTCGTGGACGCGACGTTGGCGATGATCTCGTTCTTGTCATCTACGTCCTTCGTGCGCTTGAGCACATCAGTCGCCCAATCGCCGAGGACATGATGAAGGAGCGTTTGCTGCCACAGACTGTTGTTCTTTGCCTCCCACGCGTCGGCCACCTGCTGGCATGTGCTGCCAGTCAATGGAGACGTGAAGGGGAAGGTCGGGTGCCAGAACATGGGACCAGAGATGTTGTAACCGATCGATCCCAGCGCCTCCATGGCGGAGGGGAACAGGACGGCTTTCGCGAGATCCATCACCTTCGGTTTGAAACCCTGCTGGATGGCCTGCTTCCAGAAGTTGCTGAAGTCAGGAGCGATCATCAGGCCGGTGAAGATCTCGGCGCCGCCGTTCCTGAAGTTGGTAATGATCGCGGTGAAGTCTTCATTCGGCTCCGGGTATTTGCCACCGTCTATGAGCTTGTAGCCGTTCTTCTTGATGAACGGAGGATAGGCGTCGCGGTAGGCATTACCGTCGGTGTTGTTCGGCCAGCACGCGCCCACGACCTTGTTCGTCGGGTACTGGTCCCACAGGCTGAGACTCACGTTCTCGATCTGCGTCAGGCCCCAGAAGGCATGGTAGGTCCATTTGAAGGGCTTGTCGGGAGTGGCACCGCGGCCGAAGTAGTAGGGCTCCATGGGTGTGTCGGTGGTTATGCACGGGGTCGCTTGTGCCTCGGCCTGGTCGGCCACCGGGTTCACGGTGTCCGGTGTGGCGGCCGCCATGATGATGTCGACCTTGGAGTTCTGTATCAGGTCGCCGGCGACTTGGGCAGCCCGCATCGAGTCGGACTGGCTGTCCTGGATCTGGAAGGTGATCGGATGTTTCTGACCATCTCCCAGCACCATGCCGTCGCCGATGGCCGCGCTCCAAAGATCCGCACAGAACTTGTCTGCCAGGCCGAATGCCGCGATGGCCCCGGTGATCGGCGTGACAAAGCCGATCTTGACCTCACGGCCCGTAGCGGCGGCGGTGGTTACCGTAGTGCTACTGGCGCGCAACAGTGGTTGCCGTGGTGCTCTGCGTCGTGGCCGCACCGGTCGTGGTAGTAGTGGTTGAGCCCCCGCAGGCGGCGATGAGCCCGCCCAGACCGGCGCCCACGCCCACAGTTGCACCCGCGACGCCTGCGATCTTCAGGAACTCGCGGCGACTGACAGCTTTGCCGCTAAGCACGTTGCCCTCTTCGCTGTCGTCGTGTTTGCCGTTCTCGATATCCGCCATGAACTCCCCCTTGCATCTTTCAGCGATTTTCCTGAGCCTCGCCTCGGTCTGGCGCGGTCGTGCACGCAACTATAGCCCCCCTCCTCGCGGTAGAAGAGCCGACCAACCCCCTTTGCATGAGGCCCGCTTCTCATTACAATCATGCATAGATGGAACTGGATCAACTGAGATCATTCGTGGCGGTGGCCGAGGTTCGCAGCTTCACGCGGGCCGCCAAACTCGTTCATTTGTCTCAGCCCGCCATCAGCCGGCAGATCGGCCGGCTCGAGAGCGAGATGGGCACGCCTTTGTTCGAGCGCTACGGGCGACATGTGGAATGCACCGCAGATGGGAAACTTCTACTTCCCCTCGCGAAGGCGATCGTCTCCCGCGCCGACGATGCGTCGAGATTGATCCGCGAACACGTGGGGACGGTGGCGGCAAAGGTGCGCTTCGGCTCTACCGGCACGGTTTTCGCCCATCTTCTCTCCCCAGTTCTAGCGTCCTTCCTCGAAAGCTATCCCAAGGTCCACCTGGACCTCATAGAGAGAGAGGACGTCCTGCTGGAGGAAGCGGTAGGCAGCGGGGAGCTGGATTGCGCCATCGTCACCGCCTGGGGCACGCCACGCACAGCCACGGTGCACCTTCTGACGGAAGAAGTCCTTCTGTTGGTGAGAAACGACCACCCGCTCGCACAGCAGACGACCGTCTCGCTGAGCGCGTTCGCGGATGAGCCATTCCTCCTTCCCGGGCTGAACATGAACATGGCGAACCTTCTCACCGACATTTGCCGGCGGGCCGGATTCGAACCTCGGACGCCCTATCGCGCGAACTATCTCGAGCTCAGCAAAGCACTCGTGAGGCAGGGACTCGGGGTGGCTCTGATCCCAAACATGCTTCTCGTCCCGCACACGTTAGATGGTCTAGCGGCCCTGCACCTCGAGGGACATCCCACGCGAGATCTCAATCTCGTTTACCCGCGGGAGCGACCGGTGTCCACCGCGGCCAGGGCGCTCATGATCCACATCAGGGCGAGCGTGGCCGACCACGGGGCGGCCGACCTGCACCAGTAGACGCCCCGTTGGCGAAGCCTTTGCGAAGGGGGGCGAGGCCTGCAGGCCTCGCCCCCCTCGTCGGCCGGAACGACCGGCGTGAATCTCTCGCGGAACGGTGTTAGCTGAGATCCTCTATGGCATCACGAGTACCGGCTTGATGGCGCGGCCGGCGACCGACTCGGCAAAGGCCTTGTTGATGTCCGCAAAGTCGAACCGTTTGACCAGCCTATCGACCGGGAACCGCCCCTGCTTGTGCCACTCGATGAGGCGCGGCAGGAACACCTGCGGATTGGACAAGCCGGCGAGAATGAACTGGATCCGCGCGCCTTTTGAGAGGAGCTCGATCGACTGGATACTCATCGTTTCAGATCCCGGCACGGCGACCACGCCGAACGTGCCGTTCATGGACAGGCACTGGGCGGCCGAACGCCATACGCTTTCAACGCCGGTAGTGTCCAATGCGAAACCGACACCGCGGGGAGCGAGTTCCTTGACTCTGGCCGCGACATCCCCGTCGGCGACGTTGAAGGCGTGAGTCGCGCCAAGTTCGAGGGCGAGGGCCAGACGATCCGCGTTCATGTCCACGGCGATGAGGGGGCGAGCGCCCACCAGCGCACCGGCCATAATGGCGCTCAAACCCACTCCGCCTGCACCGAACACCACAAGCTCATCCTGGACGGTGACCTTGAGAGCGTTGATCACGGACCCGGCGCCCGT
The DNA here is from genome assembly GCA_963749535.1 of uncultured Thermoleophilia bacterium. Lineage (GTDB taxonomy): Bacteria > Actinomycetota > Thermoleophilia > RBG-16-64-13 > RBG-16-64-13 > Chersky-299. The sequence goes on from CAVVNF010000004.1 coordinate 25,540, forward strand.
CATCACGCCGCACGGTAGAGCCGCAAGCAGCTCCGCGGGAAGGTCGCCATCGACGGGTACGAGCGAGGTGGCCGGAGCTATCGCATAGGTGGCGAACGATGACTGCTGAAAGAACGCCCCCGATATCCAATCGCCGCCCAGCTTCATCGTGTGCGATCCGTCCAGACGGTGGCCTGAGAACAGGAGGGGAAACTGGTTGTCGCAAAGGTAGGGCTGTCCGGACACACAGCTGAAACAGCTGCCGCAGGCCGGCCAGGAGATCATCACCCGATCGCCCGGCTTGACCCCAGTCACGCCCGGACCCACTTCTTCGACGACCCCGGCGCCCTCATGTCCGACCACTGCCGGCATCGGCACCACACCCTGCATGTTCATATCGGTATGGCAGACGCCGGCTGCTTCGATCCGAACCAGGACCTCGCCTGCCCGAAGCTCATCCAACTCCACGGTCTCCAGCGTAAATTCCTCGCCTGGAGCGCGCACCACCGCTGCGATCGACGTCTTGCTCACTTTCTATCCTCCGCGTCCGGTTTTTCCATGCTGTTGGACAAGAAGCCCTCGGCCGTCCCGGACCCAGCCGGGACACTTTGCGAAAATGGATCGTCCCCTCGATATCCCAGATCGTACGACAGCGCGGCGGAGACCTGCCTCAGGGCCTGCAGAAACCGTCTGGCCTCGGCGGGCCCATACCGCATCTCAGAGACGACTATGGACAGGCTGGCCCGCACCTCGTTCGTGAAATCCCACACCGGAACACTTATGGCGCAGACTCCTAGCTGCTGTTCTTGGACGTCATAGGCCACACCTTCGCGCGCCACCCGCCGAAGCTCTTCCGCCAACCGTTCTGGATCGGTGATCGTGAACGGGGTCAGCGGTTCAAGCTTGCGCGCCAGACAATGGGTGCGCCTGCTCTCCGGCCCAAAAGCGAGAAGTATCTTGGAGTCGGCGTTAGCGAGATCCGTGAACATCTGGCCCACGGACAGCATCGGCTTGAACAAGCGCGGAGTAGGTGAGTGAACAACACAGAGAGCGCCTTCCGCGTTCCATATCATGAGGTTCACTGTCTCTCCCGTGAAACTTGTCAGCCGCTCCAGGTGCGGGGTGGCGATCCGGGCAAGCGCCGCTTGCGAGATCCACACGTACGCCATCTGGAAGATCGAGGGCCCAAGCGAGTACTTGCCGGTGCTGGGATTGAGGCTGAGCAGCCCCTCCGCCTCGAGCGTCTTGACGAGACGGAAGGCAGTAGCCTTGTGAAGTCCCGACTGCCGGCTGAGTTCGGAAGAACTCCATTCGGGGTGGTTGCAATCGAAGCACTGCAGTATCCGCAGACCCCGCTGAAGAGCCTGTACCAGCGAACTGGAGGAGTCTGAAGCGGAACCGGCCCCTTCGGAGTCGGGTTCGCTCTGGTCCAAGTCCCCTGTTGTGCCGGGCTGGCCTGTTGCCACGTTGACCTCTGTCGTATGCCGCCACGACCCGCGCGGCCGGTGATGAACGTAGCGCGGAGTGTGTCACGAGATATCTATCGTGTCAATATTGCGACATCGTGTCAACAAGCTGGTCAACAGACCCCCGACTATTGACACCACATATCCGAAAAGGCTACCCTGTGCTCACTTTGAGTCCATAGGTGCGGTAAAATGAAACCAAGTCGGGCGTGCGAGCCTGCCGACGGGCCCGCGGGACGAAGGCCCGGACGCGCTCGTGATGCGAGCCGATGCAGGAAGATGTGGCAGTCGCGACTGTACCCTGGGAACGTGGAGGTCTCTCATGATGAAGGCAAAGTACCCCGAACAACTCCAAGCGGAGCTGCTGCCCGAGGGGTGCCTTCCCGACCTGATCTGGCCTCCGGAGATAGGTTTCGTGTTGCCCAAGGAGATCAATCTCACCGAGCACTTCCTCGATCGAAATCTGGTCGGCGAGCAGGCTGATCGCGTCGCGTACTACTGCGGCGATACGCAGATCACCTACCGGGCCCTTAACGAGCAGGTCAACAAGTTCGCGAACGCTCTGCGCGACCTGGGGGTAGAACAAGGCGACCGGGTGATGCTTCGCATCGCCAATAGCATCGAGTACATAGTCAGCGCTCTGGCCGTGGGCCGTCTCGCGGCGGTGGTCGTACCGACGATGACCCTCCTGCGCTCGAAGGTGCTCACTCACGACGCGAACACGTCGGAGGCCAAAGTCATCATCTGCGGGTATGACCTCCTGGCTGAGATCGAGGCCGGACGTGACCAATTCGAGACGGTCGAGCACATCATCTCCATCGGCGGAGCCGCCGAGGAGCTCAAAGCTCGGAACCTGCTCAGCTACGAGGAACTCATGCGCCGCTGCCGGCGATCAGATCGAAAGCGTCAGGGTACCCCCAGACTCCCTCGCAGCCGTGTTCTTTACCTCCGGCACCACGGGCATGCCCAAAGGCTGCATGCATCTCATCAGCACGATCGTCGGCTCGGTGCACTCCTTCCCGCTCACATTCGGCGGGGTCAAGTCGACGGACGTCTTCATGGGCTCGCCGCCGTTCGCCTTCGTCATCGGGTTCGGCTACAACATGTTGCTGCCGCTGCTCTCTGGGGTCCCCAGCGTGATCTTGCAGGGCAGGATGTCCGCGGAGGCGTTGCTGGAAGCTATACCCAGGTACAAAGTCACCATGTTCAATGCGGTACCGACCGCCTTCAACCAGTTGCTCAACTTACCCACGATCAAGGACTACGACCTGAGCAGCTTGCGGGTGGTGATGTCGGGCAGCGCGCCGCTGCTGGCGACCACGTTCCAGCAATTCAAGGAGCTGACAGGCCTGGAGATCGTGAACGGCATCGGCTCGTCGGAGTCGATCGGGACTCAGCTCGCTTCCTACCGCAAGGGATACAAACCCGGAGCCACGGGTTGGCCGGTTCCCGGCGTCCAGGCCAAGATCATCGACGACGAGGGCAACGAGTGCGCGCCGGGCGTCATCGGCCGCCTTGTGATCAAGGCCTGCTACGGGACTATGTACTGGCGCAACGTCGAGCGCCAGAAAGAAGCGGTGCTCGACGGTTGGAGCCTTTCGGGCGACTACGCCTACAAGGACGAGGATGGCTTGTTCTGGCACGTGTCCCGCATCGACGACATCATCAAGAGCCGCGGCTACCGCGTGTCCCCAGGAGAGGTGGAAGACGCCCTCAAGGAGCATGAAGGGGTGTTCGAATCCTCGGTCATCGGGGTGCCCGATCCAGAGCAGGGCCACCGAGTAAAAGCGTTCGTGATACTGAAGGACGGCTTCCAGGGATCGCCAGAGCTCGTCGACGAGATGAAGGCGTTCGTGAAGAAACGGGTGGCGCCATACGCGGCTCCCAGCGAGATCGAATTCATCGACTCGTTCCCGAGGACGGAGACCGGGAAGGTCCGTCGCATCGAGCTCCGGGAGTTGGAAGCGAAGCGTCAGGCCGAGCGGGAAAAAGCAACCGGCAAGGATTGAACCCTGTGAACGTGCCCACATTCGATTATTTGCATCCCGACACGCTGGACGAGGCGAGCTCGCTTCTTGCACAGTGTGGAAAGAAGGCCAGGGTTATGGCCGGCGGTACCGACATCCTCGTGAAGATGAAGCAGCGGCGGCTGGTGCCTCCCTATCTGATCAATCTCAAGGGCATCCCCGGGCTCGATTACGTGCGCTACGAGGAAGGCAAGGGGCTGCACATAGGTGCGCTGGCGTCGATCGAGTCCCTCAAGAGTTCGATGATAGTGCGCACCAGGTTCCCGATGCTGCATCAGGCCGCCGCGTACATGGCCACGGTGGAGATCCGCAACCGCGCCACGCTGGTGGGCAACATCTGCAACGGCTCACCCTCGGCTGAGACCGCGCCGGCGCTCATGGCCCTCGGGGCCGAGGCGCGGATCGTGGGGCAGGCTGGGAAGCGGTCGGTCGCGGTGGAGGACTTCTTCGTCGGCCCCGGTTCCACGGTCCTGGGGCCTGGCGAACTGGTGGCCGAGGTATTCGTGCCCGAGCCACCGCTCGGCAGCGGCGGGGCGTATGACAAGTACAGCCTGCGGAGAATGGACGTCGCGGTGGTTGGAGCGGCGGCTCTCGTAGTCCCGGAACGGGGGGCTGCCATCGCGGACGGCGGCGCCCGAAGCGGCCGCCCGGGCGACCCAGCGGCACCCGCCATCATCGACGACATCAGGATCGTACTGAGCGCGGTCGCCCCCACGCCGATCAGGGCACGGGGAGCGGAAGCCGTGTTGCGCGGGAAGTCTCCGAGCCTCTCACTGATCGAAGAGGCGGCTTGTGTTGCCGCGGAGGAATCGCGCCCCATCACCGACATCCGCGGCAGCGCGGAACTCCGGAGGACCATGGTCCCGGTACTAACGACCCGCGTGATCTTGCAGGCCTTGAGGGCCGCCAAGCTGGAGGTCTGCTAGATGACTGACAAGACGATCACAGGCGCGAAGTGCGCTTCGCTGGAGAAGGTCTCGTTCACCGTCAACGGGAAACCGTACGAGTTCGAGGTGGAGCCGCAAGAGACGCTTGTCGAGGTCCTGCGCGAGAAGCTCCGCATGATGCGCACCAAAGAGGGCTGCGGCGTAGGTGAGTGCGGTTCCTGCACAGTCATCATGAACGGTAAGGCCGTGGCGTCGTGTCTGGTGCTGGCCGTGGACGCCGATGGGGCGGAAATCGTCACCGTCGAGGGAATGGCGGGAGACCGCGAATTCCAGCCCATGCAGGAGTCCTTTGTGGACCACCTCGCTATGCAGGCCAGGGTCGGGGTCTCGAGCATGAGCGCGCGCCAGGAGCACCTCACGTTCTGCCACCTCTGCTGCGGCCACTGCGCCGTCAAGGTGACCTCGGCGGACAACGTCATCGTGGACATGACCCCTGACTTCGAGAGCGGCCTGCCGAACGAGCAGTGCGTCTACAAGAAGGGGCGCCTGGCCATCCCTGAGATCCATCAGCACCCGGACCGTCTGCTCCACCCGATGAAGAGGGTGGGGGCCCGTGGTGAGGGCAAGTGGGAACGCATCTCCTGGGATGAGGCTCTGGACACGATCGCCGACAAGTTCCGCACTATCAAGGAAGAGAGCGGGCCGGAATACGTGGTCTTCGGTCTGGGGGAACCGCACGGGTTGGAGTTCGCCTTCGCACAACGGTTCGCTTCGGTCTTCGGCACGCCGAACGTGACGACTCCCGGCTGGTTCTGCGGGGTGCCATTCCAGATGGCCAATGCTTTCACCTTCGGTCAGGGGGCCATCCCCGACGAGGAGCACACCCCCGAGCTACTGGTGATCTGGGGGACCAACCCCAACCACACCTCCGGCGGCATGCGCAGGCAGACCGTCACCAAGATCGTGGAGAGCGGCGCAAAGATCGCCGTCATCGACCCTCGTAAGATCGACCTGGCCGGGTTGGCCGACCTATGGATTCGGCCACGTCCGGGGTCCGACGGCGCCCTCGCCATGGGACTCCTGAAGGTCGTGGTGGAGGAAGAGCTCTACGACAAGGATTTCATGCGAGACTGGACCATCGGCTTTGAGGAGCTGCGGGCGGAACTCGCCACCTTCTCGCTGGCCGACGTGGCCGCCGCGACCTGGGTGCCCGAGGAGCAGGTGCTCGAGCTTGCCCGGGCCATAGGCAAGAACCACCCCACCTGCCTTCATTGGGGCAACGGAGTCGACCAAGGCGTCCATCCCTTCCAGACCCACCGGGCCATCTCCATCCTCGCGGCGATCACCGGCAACCTCAACGTGCCGGGCGGGATCGTCCTGCCCAACTCAGAGGGAAACTACGTGCGGCCGGGCCGCTTCTACATGCTGAGCAAACGGCTACCCAACGCCGACAAGATGCTCGGCAAAGAGTATCCGATGACCCTGAAGTCCACCTCGGTGCCGTCGCGAGCCATCGTGAAGGCCATCCTCGAGGAGAAGCCGTATCTTCCCCGGGCCGCCTTCTTCATGCTCACCAATCCCATGACCAGCTTCGTCAACACGAAAGAGACGCGAGAAGCGCTCATGAAGATCGAGTTCAGCGTGGTACTGGATATCTTCATGACCCCCACGGCGGCCATCGCCGATATCGTTTTGCCGGTAGCCTTTGGCATGGAGCACGACGAGGTGGGCTACTGGCCCGGGTGGTACAACGAGGTGCGAGCGCATCCAAAGGTGGTCGACCCGCCGGGTGAGGCCTGGCCCGACACCAAGATCATCAACGAGCTGGCCAAGCGGCTGGGGATGCGGGACGACTTCTGGGAGGAGGACCACGAGGCCCTCGATGCCTGGCTGGCTCCCAGCGGACTTTCCTTCGAAGACCTCAAGCGCGAACGCACCTTGCTTCCCAAAAAGAACTACGGCGACGCCGCGCTGCGGACTCCCTCGGGCAAAGTGGAGATCGTGTGCGAGTCACTGGCGAAGCTGGGTCTGAACACCCTGCCCACATGGAAGGAAGTGTCCGCGAATCCAGACATTCCGGAGGACTACCCGCTGCTGTTCACCAATTCCAAGTCGGAGATCTTCGTCGGCACGAGCTACAAGAGCGTGCCCTCGCTCCGCGGGATGCGGCCGGAACCGATCCTGCAGATGAACCCGGAAACCGCCGCTGGATTGGGACTTGCGGACGGCGACGAGGTATACATCGAGACCAAGATCGGCAGGATCAAGCAGCGCTTGGTGTTCGACTCCGGCATGGACCCGCGGGTCGTGTTCGCCGATTTCGGCTGGTGGTTCCCCGAAGACCCGACGGGTCTGTGCGGCTGGGACGTCGCCAATATCAATATGCTCACGAGCGACACCGAGCCGATCGATCCGGCCGTTGGCGTCATGGTGCTGCGGGGCGTTCCCTGCCGCGTCTACAAAGCCTAGGCCGCTGCCCGTATCGGATGACCAGAACTTACAGCGCGACTGCCTGCGCAAGGACGGTGCAACCCCATGAGTGACATAGCCGAGGACGGAGCCAGACCCGAGGACGGAGCCAAGCCCGAAACCGAGGCCGCTGATGCAGCTACGAGCGTGACCAAGCCCGAAAGCGGGACCGCAGACGTGGCGGTGCCCGCAGGTGGGTCGGCGGACGCGACCATGCCCGCAGGTGGGGCTGAAACGGACATCCTGGAGGAGCTTCGTCCACTCTTCTATCCGCGCAGCATAGCGGTGGTGGGTGTTTCGCAGGACATGTGGAAGCCCGGGTCTATCATGCTCAGATCGCTCATGCGCTTCGGCTTCGCCGGACCGCTCTACCCGGTGAGCAACCGGGGCGGTGAGCTTCTCGGCTTGAGGGTCTATCACTCCGTGTCTGAGCTGCCGGAGGCCGCGGACCTGGCCTTCCTGTTCGTGCCGGGCACGGCGCTGCCATCCGTGGTGCGGGAGTGTCGCGAGAAAGGCGTTCGGGGCGTCGTCGCGTTCACCAGCGGTTTCAGCGAGACCGGCACCGAGAAGGGACGGGCGCTGGAAGCGGAACTCGTCGCCGAGTTCGACGACAGCTTCCGCATGGTCGGCCCGAATTGCCTGGGCTTGTATTCTCCCGCGGGCGGCGTGACCCAACATCCCGGCGAGAGCTACTCGCACGAATGCGGGGAGGTCTCGTTCATCGCCCAGAGCGGCGGACTTTCGGAAGATTTCTCCCGAGCCGCCCCCAATTACGGCTTCTTCCCCAACAAGGTGGTCAGCTACGGCAACGCCTGCGACCTCAACGAAGCCGACTTCCTCGAGTATATGGGCCTTGATCCCACGACCCGCATCATCGGGATGTACATAGAAGGGCCCCGCAACGGCAAGAAGCTCGTCGAGGGCCTGCGGCGGGTCAGTGCCCAGAAGCCGGTGGTCGTCTGGAAGGGCGGGCTTACGCCTCAGGGTGCACAGGCGGCCAGCAGCCACACGGGCTCGCTCGCCGGCAGTCTCGAGGTTTGGAAGGCGATGCTCCGCCAGACAGGAGCCATCCAGGTGACTAGTCTGGAGGAGGAGCTCGACACCCTGGCCGCGTTCCATTTCCTTCCCGGCCACAGCGACGTCCGCGTGGGCTATGTGTGTGCGGGGGGCGGCAATAGCGTGGCTGCCGGCGACGCCTCCTATCGAGCCGGGTTGACGCTCCCCCATATGAGCGCGGAGACCGAGGCCAAGATCGCCTCCTTCCTTCCGCCGGTTGGCACGAGCGCCGCCAACCCGGTGGACGTGCTCGCGCCGTATCCATCGTCCGGCGACCTCAAGGGCATGCTGGAAGCGATGGCGGGATCCGGCGAAGTGGGCGCAATAATCGTGGACAAGATTGTCATGTCCACCGAGCTTCGCACGATGATGAACTACGCCGAGCAGATGGAACGCCCAGATGATCCATGGCTTTCAGAGCTTCCGGTGCGCATCCAGAAGACCTACGGTCTCCCGGTCATCGTCGTGCTGCGGGAGAACCTCGATCCCGCCCGCGGCTCCGCCATCGAGGTGGAGAGGCTGAGGCTCCGCCGTTACTACCAGGAGAACGGGGTGGCCGTCTATCCCACGTCGGACCGGGCGTTCCGGGCCCTGGGACAGGTGGTGGTTTACTACCGCCGGCTGGCCGACCAGGCCGCGCAGTCCGCTCCGGCGGCATCCCCGGCGGTCACCGACGCAAGCCGCAGTCGCGCCTCGGTTGTGATCGAAGAGGCGCTTGCCCGCGGCCAGGAGAATCTGAGCGAGCACGAGGCGAAACAGGTGCTCGCTGCCTACGGTATCCCCGTGACCCGGGAAGAGTTGGTGACCACCTCAGAGGAGTTGACCGCGGCGCTGCCGTCGTTCGACTTCCCCCTGGTGCTCAAGATCGACTCGCCCGACATCCTGCACAAGACCGAAGCCGGGCTGGTCGAGCTGGGATGCAAGAGCGTGGAAGACGCGCAGATCGCCTTCGAGCGCATCCTTAGCGGAGCCAAGGAGCATTTCCCTGCCGCCCGCATCAACGGCGTGCTCGTGCAGGAGATGGTGGGCGCCTCTTCGGAATGCATCGTAGGCATGAAAGTCGACCCGCAATTCGGGCCGGCGATCATGTTCGGACTGGGCGGTATCTTCGTCGAGGTGTTCGAGGATGTGGCGCTGCGAGTGGCCCCGCTCGCGCCGGCCGACGCCGCCGACATGATACGCGAGACCAAGGGCTACAAGATCCTCGCCGGCGCCCGAGGCCGAGCCAAGGCCGACGTCACAGCCATCGAGGACGTACTGCTCAAGATGTCCGCGCTCGCTGTCGACCTGGAGGCTTATCTATCCGAGATCGACATCAATCCGCTGATGGTCGGCCCGGAAGGCCGCGGCGCCAAGGCGGCGGACGCCCTCATGCTCCTGAAGGACCGCCCTGCGTGAGAGGCAGATCGGCCCGATTAGCTGGGCACCGGATGCACGCCGGTAATAGATGTACTTCCGTGATGCAAAGGTTGGATTCTGGCCACGTCCGCGATTGCCGAGTTCGACACACAGGGATATCGTCGCGCCTCAGGCGAGAAGAAACGAGGTAAGACCTTGAACGGTTACATGGGAAGACTCCTGCGAGTCAACCTGACCGACCGCACTATCAAAGAAGAGTCCCTGGACATGGCGACCGCGCGGGCATTTCTGGGCGGCGCGGGGTACGCGACACGCGTTCTCTACGACGAAGTCCCCGGCGAGACAGACCCTCTCGGGCCGGCCAACAAGCTCATCTTCATGACCGGGCCCATGACCGGCACGTTGTTCCCCACCACGTCCCGCTACGAGGTCTGCACCAAGTCGCCGCTCACCAACATGTGGCTGGCCACCAGCTCGGCCGGATGGTGGGCGCGCGAATTCAAGCTCACCGGCTACGACGGCGTGATCGTGGAGGGTGCGGCGGACAAGCCCGTGTATCTCTGGATCCAGAACGACCGGGCCGAGCTCAAGGACGCCTCCGAGCTCTGGGGCATGGATTCGAACGAAACTCAGGAGGCCTTGCGCGTTGAGTTAGGCGACCCCGACGTGAGGGTGTCCTGCATCGGACCCTCGGGGGAAGATCTTATCCCGCTTGCCTGCATCATGAACGACGAGGGGCGAGCCGCGGGACGAGGCGGCGCCGGCGCCGTGATGGGCTCTAAGAACCTCAAAGCCATAGCCGTGCGGGGCACCAAGCGCGTGGCCGTTGCCGACGAGCCCGCGCTGCGCGGCGCGAGCAAGGCGGTCCGCGAGGGCATCAAGCACCACCCCGTGGTCTCACAGTTCACCCCCTACGGTACCGGGTCGCTCATGGAAATGGGCTGGCCCAGCGGCGACGTGCCCAATAAGAACTTCGGCAAGGGACTCTGGCGCGAAGGCGCCGAAGCCCTCAGCGGCCGGCGCATGGCGGAGACGATCCTCGTCCCGCACCAGGCCTGCCAGGGTTGCTTCATCCGCTGCGCGCGATGGATCAAGATCGAAGACGGCCCGTTCGCCATGGAGGGTCCCGGCCCCGAGTACGAGACGCTGGCTGCGTTCGGCACCGGGCTCATGAATGACGACCTGGAAGCGGTCTGCTGGGCCAACGACCTGTGCAACCGGTACGGCGTGGACACGATCTCCACCGGCGCGGCCATCGCCTTCGCCATGGAAGCCTACCAAAACGGCGTCATCACCAGGGAGGAAGCCGGCTGCGACCTCACCTGGGGCAACGTGGACGCCATCATCGAGATGACCGAGCAGATCTGCACTGGACGCGGGCTGGGTGCGCTACTCGGACAGGGGGTCAAGAGAGCGTCTGAAGAGTTGGGTCAGGGCACTGAGGTCTACGCGGTGCACGTGAAAGGGATGGAAGTCCCCTTCCACGATCCGCGGGCTTTCTTCTCCATGGCTGTCACCTACGCCACCGGCACACGCGGGGCGTGCCACATGCACGGGGCATCCATGATCCTCGAGCAAGGCGCGCCACGGCCGGACACCGGCGCACCGGCCGGCGGAGACCGCTTCGACCGCGACGGCAAGGGCATCCTCGCCAAACTGGCCCAGGACAAGGCTTCGCTGGTCGACTCCATGGTGATATGCATGATCGCCTCCGATGTCCTCGGCTTCGCCGAAATGGCATCGGTCCTGACGGCCGTCACCGGGGAGCCGTGGAGCCCGCGGGAGGTCGCCTTGGCCGGTGAGCGCATCACCAATCTGCAACGGGTCTTCAGCCTGAAGTGCGGCATCACCGCCGCCGACGACACGCTGCCGGCCCGACTGCTGCAGGCACCAGACGAAGGAGGTCACGCTGGGATGGTCCCCGATCTCGCCTACCAGTTGATCGACTACTACCGTGAGCGCGGTTGGGACCAGCACGGGCGGCCCACGGCGGAGAAGCTCGAGGAGTTGGGACTGACCGAGGTCGTCGGCGACTTCTAGCGAGGTCGATCAAGCCTTCGGAGAGAATTAGTACCGGCTGAAGGAGGCCCGACCATCGTGCGGGTCACGGTGACGTTTCTCGGGATCATACGCGACCAGGTGGGGAGTCGCTCTCTGGACTTCGAGCTCCCTTCCGGCGCCACCTTGCGGGATCTTTTCGATGCCCTCGCGCCCCAGCTCGAGGGCCGTTTAGCCGACTGGGTCTGGGACCACGAAAAACGGATGTTCACCGAAGAAGGTGATGGTATCGCGCAACTTGGTGCCGGGCGGCAGAGACGAAGCGATGATTCTGGCCGACGGCGACGAGATACTTGTGTTCCCCCCCATCGCGGGGGGCTGAGCGCGTAAGACAAGCGGGAAGCGGGGCGGCATCCTTCCGGTTTGACGTGGAAGCGACTGGGCCGGAGGGGGCGCGATTGCGCTCCCGCCGGCCCCACAAGACGTTCGGTTTCCGATCAGACCCCTGGCGGTAGCTCAGCCAGCCTGTCCTCGGCAGTTTCGCCCAGCTGGGCCCCGTGCCGGGTTCAGTCCCTCTTGACCACCGCGATCACGTCGAACTCCACCAGGAATTCCGGGCGGGCCAAGATCGCCGGCTGCACGTAGGTGCTTGCGGGAGGCTCCTTGACCAGCCGGGGCGCCCATTTCTGGTAGTACTTCAGTTCGGCGGCCCGCATCTGCTGGTAATACTGAAGGTCTTTGAGCAGGATGATCGTCTTCACGACGTTCTCCATCGAGCTCCCGATCTCCTCGAGCACGGCGCGTACCTTGTCCAGGCACACGAACACCTGCTCCTCCACCGTGCTCGTGAGGCAGGAGCCGTCGGTGGTCTCCTGCGCGGTCATGCCCGAGAGGAAAGCCAAGTTGCCAACGACTACCGCGGCTGCGTATTTCGGCGTCCCCGGGTTCACGTTGGGGTAGATCTGCTCCACGCCCCCGATCTTGAACGGATAGTACTTGACCTCGTCACCCATGGTGACTCCTCTCTTTTCACAGAACCGCCGTCGGAGTTCTTTGCTGTGTGGAAATGGCTACCTGCATTGTCTACCTGCATTGCCACCAAGTTGCAAGAGGCACGGCCGCGGAAACGCCCACAACCCGGCCTGACAAGCCACGGACTCGGGGGTCGAACCCGACAGGCCGCGCCTCCCGACCGCGCACACCAGACACGAGGACCGGCACACCGGGAGCCGGCGGGCCGGACCGGGCCGCGCGTCACAGACCAGGATCGAAGAATGCCCCTTTCAACTCCCTGTAGATCTCAGGAAGCACGTTCCGCAGGTTCGTGTACTCCCTCACATTGTGCTCGGCGAGTCCTTGCACCGCTTCCTCAGGCACCTTCACCCCGTAGGGCAGCATGCACAGCGGCCTGCCGTCGATGAGCGTGTAGCCCATCCAGAAACGGGTCCGAAACTCGATGCCCCCAGGGATCTCGCGGATGAAGTGGCACATGATGGCCGGAGCCCGAATCGCCCAGGCTTCCGCGTTTTGGGGCATGTCGAGGCCGTAACCGCCGTACATGGCCGCCACGTTGGGGGCGTGGAAGCGAGACATGTCGAAGCCGAGCTCGGACGGGTGGCAGAAGAAGATGAAGATGTCTTCAGGACCCGTGCCCACGTCTTCCACCACGTGGTCGGTGCGGCCGTAGATCTTCTCCTTGATGGGAACGTTGGGGTCGAGCACCTTCTTCCGGTCCTTTTGACTGATGGTGATCCCGAAGTGGCCCGGCGGGAACCAGATGCCGTAATGCATGCTGGCGAGCGAGTGCCATGCGAACCACCAGTCGAGCATGTCGACCGTCACACCGGGCATCTTGTTGTTCACGCAGATGTAGCCGGTGCCGTTGGGCAGATGGCACCACCCGGTCTCAACCTCCATGTATCCGGGGTCGAGCAGGCGATTGATGTCCTCGGGATAAAGGGCCTTCGCTGCATCCATCGGCCGGTCCGGTCGGACCAGCTCGATCAGCTCGGGATCGGGGTCGTCGACCGGCCGGTAATAGTACTTGGAATAAGGCAGCGCCTTTTCTGCGGCCGTCAGTTCTCGTATCTTCACCATCAGGGATGCCTCCAATCCGCATTCGTCTATGCGCGAGTCCGTCTGTGCTCGAATGCTTTCCTGTGTCTGCGCCCAGCGTGACGTCTAGGGCAGGTAGTAGCGGGTGTCCCGAAGGAACTCGTCGGCCGGCCGCTCCAGCAGGAAGGTGCTCGCGAAGTCCACCCCCGGCTTGAAGAACGGGAACTTGGCGGTGGTGTGCGGATAGAACGGGTCCGTCGCCCACTCGGGCAACGTGTACGCGGGCGGCTCATCGATTACCGCTCTCCGCCAATCCGCAAAGCTGTCGTACCACAACTCGGTGACCCTGTCCCACTGCACCATCAACATGTCGTCGGGCGGCGTTGCGTCGGGGTGCCACGTGCCCGGCAGAGGTACGGGCGGCTTGACGGCCTTGAAACTGAAGAAACGGCGCAGCCCCGGCTGCTTCATCACCTCGGGCGCATGGACGTTGACGTACCAGTCTTCCCCCTCGTCGAGACGGACGCCCAAGGGATACCGGAACATCATGTACCAGCGGATGCAGGCCCCCCGGGTGGAGAAGCAATCCCAGCCAAGGAAGTCCTCGGTGGGTTGGGCCGGCACCGCGCAGGTGGCGATAGGATTCCAGACCGGCGCCGGCGTGAAGCAGTACGCGCCCTTCGGTCCCGGCTCGGGGATTTCGCGCCAATGGGTCTCTGTCACCCGCCAATTGTAGAAGCCGTAAGCTTGAGCATCGGCAGGGGCGTTCAGCGCGACGTAGCTCTCGTGACGCTGCAGCCACGGCCCGTACCGGCGCGATATCTCGGAGGAGTGATATCGGTAGTACCAGCGCTCCATCTCCGCGATGTCGTCAATCGGGAGGTCCATCATGACGATCGACTTGATCATTCCGCTCTCCTTGTATCCTTTCGCCTCTCTTGTTCTTCCTCGCGCTTGCTTGGCGGCGCCGCGCTCATGGGTGCCAGGAGACTGCTAGGGCGAATGGTGCCACCCACGATTTAGACGCCTCACATGATCTAGAGCCGGAGGATGGTCTAGCCCAGCGGACCCTTGTCCCTCTGCTCCGCGTAGATCTTTGGCAGGAAGGCCCTCAGATTCGAGTACTCCTGCACGTTGTGCACGGCTAGCCCGAACGGCGCCTGCCAGGGCACTTTCGCTCCAGGCGGCAGGATGCACACCGGACGCTTCTCCACCACTTGGTAGCCCAACCAGAAGCGAGTGCGATATTCGATCCCACCAGGGATATCCCTGACGAAATGGCACATCATCGCGGTGGCTTTGGGCACGAACGGCGGCGAGCCCACCGGCGCGTTGGCTCCGTTCGCGCAGACGGCGGTCGAGACGTTCGGCTTGTGGAAACGGCTCATGTCGAAACCGAACTGCTCGGGCGTGAGGAAACTGATGTAGATGTCGTCGAAGCCGCCCCCGATGTTCTCGACCACATGGTGGGTGACCCCTTGCCAACGAGCCGTGTCCGGGAGACCAGGGTCGGGGTCGAGCACTTTCTTCCGATCCCGCTCGTCGTTGGGAGAGATACCCGCGTGCGCGGGCGGCCACCAGATCTTGTAGCGCAGGTCTTCGAGGCTGTGCCACCACATCCACCAGTCGACCATCTCGGCGGTGACGCCGGGCATCTTATTGTTGACGGCCACGTAGCCGGCCCCGTTCGGCAGGACGCACCAGCCCGTCTCACCGGGCAGGTAGCCGGGCTCGAGCAGGTCGTTCATGCTCTCGGGCAACAGGACCTCGGCAGGGTCCAGCGGCTTGTCCGGTCGGAGCTGGGCCATGAGGGCCGGATCCGGTGTTGCGAGGGTCCCATAGTAGTACTTGGAATAGGGCTTGGCTTTCTCCTCGGCGGTGAGGTCGGGAAGCTGGCCCCCGGCGGGCCCGGCGGGGTGTTCCCCGGCTGGGCCGTTCGCGGCGCTGGGACCTCCAACGGCCGCCCGTCCGGCGGCAGTGGCGGGCGCGCCCGTAGCCGTCGGTTTGTCGCTCGTGGAGTCGCTCACGGCTTCCTCCCTTCTAAACCGGCAGGCTTGAACGGATAGCGCTCCAAGGGGACATCCTCCGTGGATAAGACCATCTCCCCCTTCTCATCCTTCATGCTGATCCACTTGAGCCAGTTCTTGTCGTCGCGATCGGGGTAGTCCTCGCGAACGTGCCAGCCCCGTGACTCTTTGCGTTCCAGAGAGGACCGGTAGAACATCTCCGCGCTCAAGCACATGCTGACCACCTCGTTGCACGCGGACAGATGGTGATGATCGGACGCGACCAGCTGTGGGGTCTTCGCTCGGATGTCGAGGATGCGGCCCAGCGCCTCTTCCATGCGGTCCTTGCTCTTGTACGTGCTGTAGCCCACCGGGTTGAAAGCGGCCTGCACTTCGCTCACCAACTCGAGCGGATGAATGCCGGCGCTCTTGCCGAGCGGAGCGAACACCCTCTGCTTGATGGCCTCAGCTTGCTCGGCGTCCGCGCGCGGCTCCCCAGCCTTGGCGGCGTATGCGACCGCGGCGTTGGCGCCCCGGATGCCGCTCCAGACTGCGTTGAAGAGACCGCTTCCCCGTTGCCGATGCGGCGGACAGATGGCGCCGATCATCGAGGATCCGGCGTAGGCTGAGGCGCCAACGGCGTAGAGTCCAGGGACGGTCGTGGCATGAGAGTGGTCGGTCTTGATAGGCGTGTGCTCGACCATCAGTACCGGGATTACCTCTTGCACGGCGAGGTAGCCGTCCGCAGCCTGGGTCTTCTCCAGGAGCCGCGTCCAGAACGCCACCGCCTTGGGCCGATTCCACACCTCGTTGCTGCCCACGTGCTTCACCGTATTGTTGAGCAGCCAGTTGTGCGAGTGCATCGTGTACAGAGGTCCGTTACCGGCCCTCCATTGCTGGTACCAGACCACGCCTGTCATCGCCCCACTGTCCGAGTCGCGCTCGCTGCGGAAAGAAGGGGAGAGGAACTCCCATTTGCGGTTGTAGAGCGCAGTCTCTGCTGCAAGCACTGCTTCTTTGCTCCGGGTGCCCGCCAGTTGCAGCATGGGCCCGAACTCTGCGTTCCTCATCTCCGCGCCGGCTCGATAGGCAGCCGCTTGGCCGTCACCCCGCTGGCAACTCCACATGCCGAGAAGCCGGTACGCCTGACCAGCGGTCGCGATGATGGTCGCCTTGGCCTTGACGATATGGAAGGTCCCGTCTAAAAGGCTGAAGCCCACCGCGCCTACTGCCCTGCCCGCGTCCGTCAGCAAGTCGACGATAGTGGTCTTGTCGATGAACTCCACCCCCAACTTCTTCGCTCTGCGGTGAATCGGGAGAAGCATGTCCAGCTCCGCCGCGGTGAGGCTCCATGGCGCCCACGGGTAAAACCGCTCGTGGGTAAAGTCTCCACTTGCGTCCCGGCACATCCGGCCGCCGCTCCAGGTGTCGAAGCGTTCGAGGGTGGCATAGCTTTCCACGGCATATTGGCGGAGGAGATCCTGGTCCTCGAGATAGATCCCGATGTTCTCCACGTGGTATTTGATGAACTCGTCGACACTGTCCTCTTTGGCCATGTACGAGAAGACCCCGGCGCCTTCTTCGCCTGCCCGGCCCACCCGCTGGTGGCCTTTTCCACCACCACCACGCCTGCCTCGGGGGACGCTTCCTTCGCCGCGATTGCGGCCGATATACCGGCTATTCCCCCACCGATGATGAGGATGTCCGTAAATGTGACTTTGCCTAGCTGTTGAAGTGTGGTCATGCCCTCACCCCTAGATGACCTTGTATGGGAAGCCCGGCTCGACGATCGGTGGGAAGGGCTTGTCCCAGTCGACTATCACCTCTATGCACTCTTTGGGACAGTTGAGCTCGCAAAGATTGCAGGATGCGCAATCTTCCGGGTAGGCGACGACGGGCCTCTTGTTCTCGTCGTCCCAGCGAAACGTCCACGAAGCAGGCCTTGTAGCAGATCTTGCATCCGTTGCAGCAGTCGAAGTCGATCTTAATGGTATTCATGTGCGTCCTCGCATCCCGTTCGAATGAAAGAGACAATGCGCCCGTGGTGGCTGCATGAGACGAGCCCGGCCCCCGCCGCTCTCACTATAGGAAAACTAAAGCCTATTAGCAATCCTAAAGTGGACCGCGGATCATGTCAACTCAGCATCCTCTGGCTTCGCGGCCGCGGGTGATGTCAGGCCGCGCCTGCGGGGTGCGTGGCCGCGGGTGATGTCAACCCGGCTCTTTCGGGCTGCGCGGCCGCGACAGATAGCGGCTGAGGTGGTTAGGCACGCGCGGCCGGTGGAACGGGTGGCGCAGAGGCCGCGACTCTTTCCACCAGCTCGCGATAGCGTTCGAGCTCCTCGCGAAGGTCGAGACGACCGGTGTAAACGGCTTCAAGAGCTAAGAACATCAGGAGCTGCGCCCATATCGACGTATTGTTCGAGAACTTCCTGTCCCATGACGCTCTCATCACCATGTTCTCGTTCGCACCCAGGAGGCCGTAAACCATCAGCTCGTCCGATATCGGCGGCCATCCCTGCCCGCTCCGGAGCCGCGCCAGGTCTTCCTCAGGGCCGCCAAGGATCTCGGCGTAGCTGGTACGCACCACCTTGCGCATCTCACCGTCTTCGTGCAGGGCCTCAGCCCTCGTGAGCGACAACAGATCGGGGCTGAGCGCCTGAAGGCCAAAATAGGCGTGGATCCTCGATATGAGGTGCACCACCGGGTCCGGCTCGAGCGCCAATTCCGGCTCGAGAAACCCATGCATCCAATGCACGAAGATGCCGAAGCACTCGATGAACAGCTCTCGCTTGGTGGAAAAATGGCTGTAGAAGACCGGCGGCGTGATCCCCACTTCTTTGATGATGTCGGCCACGCGTGTCCTCTGGTAGCCCCTTCTCGCAAACAACCTGGCTGAGGTCTCCAGGATCGCCTGGCGGATCTGCTGGGTCTGTCTGGCCACCAGGTCGACTTCGCTCCCGTCACCGGAGCTGATGCGGTCGGAAAGCCTCTCCTTGATCGCTGCCAAATCCAAGCCTTCTCCCTTGAGGCGGTCTATCTCTCGCAGCAACTCCAGGTGGAGATCCGAGTAGATCGCCCGGCTGGCGGCGGCCTTCTGAGCAGTCGGAAGTAGACCCTCCCGCACGTAGAAATAGACGGTGCTGCGGGGGACTCCGCTCATCCGCTCGAGCTGGGAGATGCTCAATGCCTGCATCAGAGGCCTTTCCCGTTGGCTCGCCGTGCCGGGGGACGATGGCGCACGGCGGTCCGATGATACACGCGTGCTACCACGCGTTCTTCCCGCCGTCCACGAGAATCGTCTGACAGGTCATGAAGTCGCTGTCCTCGCTGGCAAGGAAGAAGGCCGGTCCCGCGAGATCGTCCGGCAGCTCGTTGCGTTGACTCAGAGCCTGGGACAACCGATAGCTCTCCTGGAAATGCGCGTCCATCCCGTCATGCTGCTTGTTGGCCTCCGTGAGCGAGTATCCAGGAGCAAGGCCGTTCACACGGATGCCGAACGCGCCCAATTCCCGCCCCAACGCCCTGGTGAAACCGATGACCCCGCCTTTGCTCGACACGTAGTGGATGAATCCCGGCACGGCTTCCCAAAAAGTGCTGGACGTGAGGTTGATGATCTTGCCGTACCCGGCGGCCTTCATGTACGGGACGACGGCGCGGGCACAGAACCACTGACCCCGCAGGTTCACCGCCATCATGTAGTCCCAGTCCTCTTGGGACCATTCGTCGAACCGCTTCCAACCCTGCTTGGACATCTTGCCGCGAAGCGCGGCCGCGTTGTTGACGAGGATGTCGATGCGGCCCCCCCAGGCCTGAGCGACCTGTTTCGCCGTGTCCTCACATTGGCGCAGCTCGGTAACGTCGCAGGTGAAGGCCAACGCGGTCCCGCCGCCTTCCTCGATCTCCGCGGCGACGGAGACGGCGCTCGGTCCATCTATGTCGAGCACGGCCACTCTGGCGCCTTCCTCCCCAAATCGTATGGCGATGGACCGCCCGATGCTGCAGGTCCCGCCTCCGCCCGTGACGATCGCGACCTTGTCCCTCAACCGTTGGGCTGCCTCGACTTTAAGCTCCATCATTTCCTCCTGCCGGCGGATCCACTCTTGACGGGTGCCTCACTCCTGATGCTCCGGATGTCCTTAGGCGCACAAACGCCCAGACTGCCGGAAACCAGACGCTACCAGAACCTGGACCCCGCCAAAAGCCCCAGGGCTCGAGCACGAGTATCTCCAGCGCATCGAGCAAGCGCCGTTCGCGCGCGCGGGGCGCCGTCGCGAGACTCCGCGGCCGGCCGCACAGAAGCCGGCGGCCTTCCAGGAGTTCTCCCTCACCGGCGTCGACGCGGCATGAACCGGATGTCGTCCTTCTCGTTGTAGGTGTTGCGGCGGTCCAGGCTCGCCGCGTGGCGTTCCTCGAGCTTGGTCAGTTCCCGCTCCACGTCGAAATCCGGATCTGACACGGCTCGATGCGCTCCAGCACCTCGAATGTGAAGTTCTCCCGTCCGTAGCGTCGGAAGTCCTCCTGCATCCTCTGGTTCTCGAAGGAGCCCACATTGAGCCCGAACTCGATGCGATTCAGCGGGCCGTGCAGGTTCAACGCCGAGCCCAGAAAGACGGTGCCCGTGACATTGTTGACCACTCGGAAGACACCCGCGGTCGTTTCCCGCAGTTTGTATTCCTCTCTTAAAGTCTTGCTCTCGTTTTTCATTCCGTTTTCTCCATTCGGGCGTCCGACGCTCGTTTCAGTGATCGGATTCCGCAGAGCGCTCGAGGGAGGCTTGCTCGTGCGTGAATACATGCCGCGCTCGCGCACCAGATAGCCTTCGTCCACCAGCAACCGCCTGATGAGGCAATAGTCCTCGAACGCAGCCGCGATAATCTCGTTCACCAGCGCTTCCGGATATATGCTGCCAGGCTCGAACAGCGCCGCGAACTGATCAAGCACAACCTCACGCTTGCGCTTTTGTGCAGGCATTTTGGTCAGGCGGCCACCGTCGAAGAAGGCCGCTATCACCCGCTCTCCGTCCAGCTTCAGGCGATCGGATGGGTCTGCGAACGCCAGCTGTTCGATACGGACGAGCTCCGCGAGGGTGAGTTCGAGTGTCGCCGGCGCGAGTCGATAGACCATGTAGTACTGATCCCGGCTCGGGGTGACCAGGTTGGCATCGGCAAGCTTCTTGAGATGGAAGGAGACGGTCGAGGGGGCAAGGCCGAGTATGCCGGCGATCTCCTCGCTGCAGAGTGGTCCCGCCGCGAGCGCACCAGGATCAGAAGCCTCGAGCGGTCCGCCAGCGCCTTGGCCAGGCTGAGGGACGTGTCAAGTTCCAAAGCACGATGCCAATCTGTTTCGATAATAGTCGAAATAGATTAGCACGAGGCTGGGGTTGGGTCCAAGCGGTGAGCCTGCTATGCGACCGCCGGACATCGGCCTCAGAGTGACCGTCGAACGTCGGCCTCAGCGTGAACGCCGGACAGGCCTCGAGTGACCGCCAAGGCCCGAGAGCGACCGCCGGGTGAACCAACCGCCTACTGGACCTGTCCGCGGAGCTCCCCGGTCGAGTGAGCGCTCTCCCCCACGTTCACGTATATCTCCAGGTTCTTCATCAGGGCCACCAGGTCTCCAAGCGTCTTGCCCTTGAGCGGCCCCGTGAGACTCGAAGCCTTGAACGTCCTTTCCCAGCGTGCCCGTGAAAGCCCTTCTTCTTGGGACCCGGGTAGAGCGTGGCGACAATCACACCCTGGGCACCAGCCTTCGCGTTGCGCAAGCGCGCGACCGTCGGGTTGCTCAGCGCCGTCACCTTCAGCACGTAGGTCATCTTGGTACCGGTGGAATCCACGGTGAAAGTCACCGT
>CAVVNF010000005.1:0-59665 GCA_963749535.1 uncultured Thermoleophilia bacterium
GACCACATCCTCCACCACTACAACGACGGTGCCTCCTCCGACCACCACCTCTTCCACCACCACCTCTTCCACCACCACAACGTCCTCCACCACCTCGACCACTCTCCCGTCGGGGGGAACTACCCGCTACGAGCAGACCGACCCTAACCTCATCTACGCCGGTACCTGGACCACCTCGTCCGGCAGCTCCTACTCCGGCGGGAGCATGGCCTACACCTCGGCCTCGGGGGCTGCGGTGACCATCAGCTTCAGCGGCACCAGCTCACCTGGATCGCTACGCACCGCTCTCTCCTTCGGCAAGGCCCAAGTCAGCCTAGACGGGGGCGCGCCGGTGCTCGTCGACCTCTACAGCCCGAGCACCCTCTACCAGCAGGCGGTGTGGTCGACCGGTGCTCCTCCCCAATGGCGCTCATACCGTCACCATCGCCTGGACCGGCCAGAAGAACCCGGCCTCCACCGTACACCTACGTAGATCTGGACGCCCTGGACGTGGTGGGGACGCTGCGCGGGATCCTCCACCACCACGACCACGGCTCCTCCTACCACCACCACACTCCTACGCCCACCACTACCTCGACGGACCACCTCCTCTACCACCACCACCTCTACTACACGACCACCTTCTCCCACGACCACCGCTCCTCCACTCACCTCGACCACGATCCCGCTCTGCGGGGGACCCTACCCGCTACGAGCAGACCGACCCTAACCTCATCTACGCCGGTACCTGGACCACCTTGTCCGGCAGCTCCTACTCCGGCGGGAGCATGGCCTACGCCTCGGCCTCGGGGGCTGCGGTGACCGTCAGCTTCAGCGGCACCAGTCTCACCTGGATCGCCCGCACCGGCTCTCTCCTTCGGCAAGGCCCAGGTCAGCCTAGACGGGGGCACGCCGGTGCTCGTCGACCTCTACAGCCCGAGCACTCTCTACCAGCAGGCGGTGTGGTCGACCGGTCTCCTCGCCAATGGCGCTCATACCGTCACCATCGCCTGGACCGGCCAGAAGAACCCGGCCGCCACCTACACCTACGTAGATCTGGACGCCCTGGACGTGGTGGGGACGCTGCGCGGATCCTCCACCACCACGACCACGCTACCTCCACTACCTACGACCACCACTTCCTCCTACCACTACGACGACGGTGCCTCCTACCGACCACCTCACCTCCACCACGACCACTCTTCCACGACCACCACGTCCTCCACCACCTCGACGACTCTCCCGTCGGGCGGGACTACCCGCTACGAGCAGACCGACCCTAACCTCATCTACGCGGGTACCTGGACCACCTTGTCCGGCAGCTCCTACTCCGGCGGGAGCATGGCCTATACCTCAGCCTCTGGGGCTGCGGTGACCATCAGCTTCAGCGGCACCAGTCTCACCTGGATCGCCCGACCGGCTCTCGCCTTCGGCAAGGCCCAGGTCAGCCTAGACGGGGGCGCGCCGGTGCTCGTCGACCTCTACAGCCCCAGCACCCTCTACCAGCAGGCGGTGTGGTCGACCGGGCTCCTCGCCAATGGCGCTCATACCGTCACCATCGCCTGGACCGGCCAGAAGAACCCTGCCGCACTCTACACCTACATAGATCTGGACGCCCTGGACGTGGTGGGGGTTCTGACCGCGTCCAATACCTCGTCGAGCTTGAGCACTTCCGGCACGTTGCACTCGATGGACTCGTATCAACTTTCGGCCTGCCACTTGGTCGACGGCCAGGTAGTGTTGTTCGGGGGATCCTAGGACGGCAACCAGCCTGAGCCAGACGTAGGCGTACGATTTCGTCCTCGCAATCCGGTGACCCGTCGGACAGCGTCTCCAAAGGGACGGACCGGCTAAGAAGTATCCCTGGAAAGAGAGCGTGGACCTCAGGCCGGATCGTTCTTGGCTAAGAATTGCCGCAGGGAAGTCCTCCATTCGCTCTGGGTGGAAGCGTCGTGCAAGAGCAACTCCTCCTTAGACCTTCCTTGGACAGGCGTGG
Organism: uncultured Thermoleophilia bacterium; assembly: GCA_963749535.1. Classification (GTDB taxonomy): domain Bacteria; phylum Actinomycetota; class Thermoleophilia; order RBG-16-64-13; family RBG-16-64-13; genus Chersky-299. Next base: position 1,976 of record CAVVNF010000005.1, read on the forward strand.
TAGACTGGGGCGGATTTGGCGCCGAACCCGGTCGCTTGCCGGATGCTTACGTCCTGCGGTGACAGTGGGAGAGGAAGGAAGAGATGAGGTTCACCTCCAAGAAGACCGCGATGGTGCTCGCGCTCGCGGCCGTTTTTCTATTCGCGGTGTGCGCTTCTGCTTTCGCCGCCCCACCTTGGAGTGACGCGTCGAACACCTGGTGGGTGGCCAACTATGGCGTCACCGCCGCCCAGGTGGGCACGGTGGCAGGTGGTTTCCCAGATGGCACGTTCAGGCCCGCTCAAGCGGTCACGAGAGGGCAGTTCGCCAAGATGGCAGTCAGTGGACTGAGTCTCCCTACCGCCGACCCGGTCACCGCCACGTTCAAGGATGTGGCCAAAGGGAGCACCTTCTACACGTTTGTCGAAGGCGCCTACGCCCAGGGGCTCATCTCGGGCTACAGCACTGCTTCCGGCCTCCTTTTCAAGCCGAGTGACGATATCTCCCGGCAGCAAACGAACAGCATCCTGGGCCGCTATCTCTCGGAAGCCGAGATCGAGGCGACCGGGGTGATTCACGGCGTCGGATCGCTCACCTATGCTTCCCTTGACCAGTGGTATGCGGCGGAGGGCGCGTTTTACTTGAACGGCTTCCTCGACAGTGGTCAAGTGGCTGCCGATCACCGCGCCACAACGGCGTACCTGGTCTACCATCAGGTGGTGGAAGGGTCGAACGGAAGGCTCAACCCTACTGCCACGCTGAATCGGGCGCAGGCAGCGGTGATGGTCTTGCGCGTGGCGGCGGCCGCCCAGACCATGACCACTCCGCCCCTGGCGCCTACCGGACTGACTGTCACTCCGGCCAGTCCGGGCAACGATTCTACGCCGCGTGTCAGCGGCGCGACGATCCCCGGCGGGCTGGTGCATGTGTACGACAATGGTGGGACGACGTCTCTCGCGGAAGCCACCGCCAATTCGGCGGGCAACTTCTACGCGGACATCACCGCGCCGCTTGCCGACGGGTCGCACTCTTTCACCGCCAAGGTGAAGAACAGTGGCGGGCTGGTGTCGCAGGCTTCGTCACCCGTCTCATACCTGCTCGACACGGTAGCGCCCACGGGGACCATCACGGCGCCCACAGTGCCGGCGAGTCAGCCGGACGCGGCACTGAGCACCGGCCAGCCCACCTTCACCGCGACAGCCGCCGACGCCCTGTCGGGTGTCAAGCAGGTGGAGTTCCAATATGCGGTGCGGACCGGCTTGACTCCTCCGGACAGCACCTCGGCCAGTTGGCTGTCCATCTCGATCGACAATACGTCGCCCTACGCGGCCGCTTGGCCCACCACGCTCACACTCGACGACGGGCAATACTGGTTCCGGGTGGTCGTCACCGATCTCGCCGGCAACATCACGTACGTTACCCCCGTTGCAGTGACGGTGGACACCACGCCGCCCGTGGTTTCCATCACCTCGCCGGTGGCCGTTGGCGCCTACCACACCGATTCGCCCACGCCGTTGTTCACAGCCACTGCCGTGGACAATCCCAAGACTGTTAGCATTCAAGCAAGTGGCATGGCTTTCGTTGAATTCTTGTATGCTCCCTGGAACGGTGGCAGTACGTCCACGTCTTGGGCTGACCCCGCCTGGCACCTGATCTCCAGTGATGATTCCCCCGCTTATGGGGCAGCCTATTCCGCGAACGGGATCCCGGATGGGCACTACCTCTTCGCCGTCCGCGCGACGGACCGCGCCGGGAATCAGAGTCTCCTGATGCAGGACTCCACCCACTACATGGCGGGAGTGACCCAGGAAGTTGTGATCGACCCGCCGGCCGCTCCCGTCATCGGCACCGCGAGCGACCCGGATGGCGTTATTCCCGGCATCGACGGACGGGACTTCCACGTGACCTGGACGCCCTCCACCTCGACTGCTGTCGTCGCGCAGGACATCTACATCCTGCCTCATACCTCCGCGCTCAACCTAGCTGCAGATACCGCGGTCGCGACGATCTCGGACGGGACGACGAGCTCGTGGACTGGGACGTCGTCCATCACCGCGGACAGTCTCGGGGCCCAGTTCGACCCTACGCAAGCCTATGACGTGTATGTTGTGGCCAGAAAGGCCAACCAAGGGGAGGCGGCCTCCGGCCCTGCCGCTTGGCCGAGCGCCGCGCCGGCGGCTGCGACCGGGCTGACGGCGAGCGACAACGACACGACGGTCACTGGCGTGGATGGCCGAGACTTCTCGGCTACGTGGACGCCCTCAGTCTCGCCTGACGTGATTCGCCAGTACGTCTACATCCTGCCCGCCGGCGATACGCTCAATCCGGCTGCCCCGACGGCGGTGCCGCCCCCAACGCATCTCGTCAGCACGAGTCTGGAGCCGGCCGTCGTGGCGGACCAGCCCGTGGACTACATAGCCAACAACAGCACGGGCCCTTGGACTGGCGACAGCACGATGACTACGGACAGCCGAGGGAGCCCGCTTGGCGCCGGCAGCTATACGATATGGATTGGGGCTGTCAGCGACGATTTGCGGATGACGCTGGCGGAGAGCGCCCCGTTCACTGTGGCTTCGCCCTGATGCCGAGGCGAGCGGGGACGACAGGCAGGGAAGTGACTCAGCGGTGAAAGCGGTAGGCGCTTTGGATCCGAGTTTGAAGTGAGGCAGTGAATCTGAGACTCAAGTCAACCTCGCCGCGTGTCGATATCCTCGTTGACGAGGCTCAGCCTCACATGTGGGGCGCCGACACGTGGCAACATCGATCCGGGGAGCGGGAATTGCGCAGCCCTAGCAGACCGCGGCAGTTCAACACCCTCAAGACCACCCGGTGGTTTACCATGATCGCTGCGGTCGTGGCGCTCTTTCTGCTAGTCCTTCTCCCGTCCGTCGCTCAGGCAGTTACCAACAACTCAGAAGAGCTGGCTTTTTTCGGGCTGATCAACCAGTACCGGCAGAGCCAAGGTCTACAGCCACTTTTGCTTTCCGACCTCCTCACCGATTCGTCCCAGAAGCATAGTTCCGACATGGGCAAATACGCCTTCTTCGATCACAACACGACGGGTGGCTCAGACTTCTTCCCCATCGGCTCCTCGCCCTGGGACCGGATGGCCGCATGCGGCTACTCGGCGTCCGCGATGGGCGAAAACATCGCGGCAGGGTACAGCACCGCGTCGAGCGTCTTTGCGGCGTGGGAGAACTCTCCCGGCCACAATGCGAACATGCTGGATTGCGACTTCAAGGTCATCGGGGTCGGGTTTGTGTACGTGCCGGGGTCGCCGTATGGGTACTACTGGACCACGGACTTCGGGAGCTACGTCGATCCCACGGCCCACTCTGTGAGCGGTTCATCTCCCCCTCCGCCCGCCGACACGACAACAACCAGCGCGCCCACTACGACCACCACCACCGAGACAACGACCACGACGCCGTCCAGCACGACCGTGACCACCGTGTCGCCAGTGACCACAACAACGACAACGACCGCGCCGCCCGCGGCCACAACCACCACGATGCCGCCGACCACCACGACGACGGACCCGCCTAGCACCACGAGCACAACGGTGTCGGCAGTGCCCTCGTTCTCCGACGTGAACTCGGCGACGCCTTACAGCGCGTCCATCATCGACCTGGCACAACGCCACATCGTCAACGGCTATGAGAATGGTAGTTTCGGTCCCTACGATGGAGTCACTCGGCAACAGTTTGCCAAGATGATCGTGCTCGCGCTTGGCTATCCCTTACCGACCGAGGCCTCGTGCGCGTTCGAGGACGTCCAAACGAACCTCGATCCGTCCGATCCGATGTATCCCTACACGTATGTGGCGGTGGCCGCGGAGCACGGCATCACCGAAGGCAAGACGCCCTATTCGTTCGATCCGTATGACGGGGTCACCCGGGCTCAGCTCATAACCATGGTTGCCCGGGCCGCGAACCTTGCCGAGCCTCCCGCCGGCTACGTTCCCCCCTTTGGCGACTTCTCTGCCGATCACTACTCCTGGGCGCGCAAAGCGGCGTTCGCCGGACTGCTCGACGGCCTGCAAGGAGTGGGGCCGAGCTATGATTTCTGGGCCCCGGCGACCAGAGGGGAAGTCTGCCAGGTGCTGTATAAACTCCTGCGCCGGTGACCCCGCACCGGTGATCCTGGTCGCCTGCGTAGTAACGGCCGGATCCAGAATCGAGCATGCGGGGGGCTCCACGTTCATCCACCGGCTAACGAGCCTGGCGACGAGTGTGGCGCCCCCGCGAAGCGAGACGGAGACTACCTGGGCGAGGCCTTCCTTTCCATCATGAAGTCGGGGTAAGCATTACAGCGCCGGCCACGACGTAGCCGTCCGCCCCCGTTGCGAAGATACTCACGCTTCCGTTGCCTGTGCTGTAACCGGCGCGAAAGTAGTACGAGCCCAGAGAGAACCAGGACCCTCCGTTGATGCGTTGGTTGACCCAGCGGTCGTAGGTGCCGGCCGGCGTGTTTATGTGTACGTTGGCCCCGGAGGCGCGATTACTGCCGCTGGTCCAGCGCATGCATACGTTGTAGTAGCCGGAACTGGGGAACCGCGGCGTCCAACGGGCCCAAGCCGTAGCGGAGGTAGCTGCTTGCACCTGGTAGTTGTCCCCGTACCATCCGGTGTTGCCCGTGGAGCGGGTCCAGTTCCCCCCGAGGTCATCGCCGCCGACACTGCGCGCCGTAGGGTTGTCCAGGATGATCCCGGAGTCCACCACGGAGTTGCGCCGCCGTGGCTGGTACTCGCTTCCGAGGTAACGACTAGTCCGTCGTACCGCAAGGCCGGTGCCCGGGGCCTCGTAAATGATGGGCGAATTCCAGGCATCACCGCCGGCGTAGAGCACCACGTGGCCTGAACTGCCGTCGTTCTTGACCAGCACGTCGCCCTCCTTGAGGAGAGAGCGAGCTGCGAGAGCGGTCCACGGGCCGATGCAGTTGAAGAACTCGTAGGTCGTGTACCGAGGCGAGATGGTCGTGTTCTCCCCGTCCTCCTCCTGATACAGCATGGTCCGGGGCACTTCCCAGCACTTTAGGACAAACCCGGAGCAGTCGGGTCCGGTGCCGCCGCCCGCGTTTGGAGTCTAGCTTTCGCGGCCCCACGTGTACTGCGTGCCGATACCCGATTCCGCCCGAGCGATGATCTCAGCCCTTGTCATAGTGGGGATAGCGGCCTGCGCAGCGGACACAGCCGGCCTGAGCAACGCGCAGGCGGTTCCGATGGCGACCGCCGCCAGGACACCTGGTGCGACCCAACGTCTCATCGCAAGCCTCCCTGGTCCGTCGTGGAACCGACGCCCGAATCGGAGAAGCTCTGCACCAGGATGCTGTAGCCCGCGTCCGTGGCCATGGGCTGGTATACCCGGCCGTCCGGTCCGACCGTGTAGGGCTGACCCACGTAGGCATACGTACAGTCTGCCAAGACGAGATAGCTCACCGGCCGTGACGTCAGGAACGCCGACTGCTTAGAGGCCGCGTCGCCGGTAGTCACCGAATTCGCGCCGGCAGTTGTTGGGGCTGCGTCGGAGATGGGCCGCAGATGTGCCACCAGCAACGCGGGCTGCTTGGTCTGGTCGCCGTGGCTGAAAATATGAGCTCCAACGACCATTCCGCCGTGACCGTCACCGTCCACGGACACGAGATACTCGAGGTCGAAACCGCCGGGCAGGCCGGGCTGCGACTCGCCCGCGGGAGACGCATCGACGCCTCCTTTCGGGGTTTTGGAGAACTTCAGCTGCGGCGCTTGCCCACGCTTGAAGCTAGCACTGACCAGATCGCCGAGATCTCGACCGAGCGGCCGTCCGCGGATCTCGTGCATTTGGGCTTTCCCCTCGCCTGCGCCGATGCCTAGGGCAGGCCCGCCGCCGGCTGAGCCCTCGCCCCGAGCCGACGAGGCAGCCGAGACGGGATTCTGCGCCTGGACAAGATACGTGTGTTCGTGGGCCAGTTCCAGGCATGGTCCGCGGTCGGTGGCGAAGAGTCCTGTCACCGGCTGGTCGAAGGCGGGTACGGGCATGGAGGCGAGCGTCTGACCGCTCCAGTCCATGACAAGGAGACGCCCATCTGAGTCGCAGTCAAACACATACAGGCGGTCGGCGGTGACGGCAAGGAACCTAGGCTCCGTGAGCGGAACCGCCACGGTGCCCGTGACTACACCTTTGCCATCGAGTTCCGCGATCCGGTGGTTGACCGAGTCCAAAACAGCTATTCGGCCGTCCGGTCCGACCGTCAGCGATTGCGGGCCCTCTGCAAGACCTTCGGTAGGCCTGATCAGTCCAACCTGGCCGGGTCCGCTTCCCCAGGGGAGTACCACCAGGGGCGAGGTGCTCGCCACCGACTTGGACACCGAGCCTTGCTCCAGACTGAGTTGCATCCTCGCTGAGGACGGGTCGGGTTGCGCCGCCTTCACGTCGGGCGCCAGGCCAGGCATGAGCAGCGCGCACGCAGTCGCGACGCCGAGCGCCACCGCGGACAGGGAAGAGACGATGAGGGCCAGCCGTCTGCGTCTTTGCCGGCAAATTGAGTGTCGCCGACGGACCGGACAAGCCCGGGCGGGCGTAGTCGCCTTCCTGAAGAACGAGCGAGCCAGGACATCCGATGCCTCCTTTGCCTCGTTTGCTGAGCACGCGTGGAGGCTAGTGAGGGGCGCCAATGGAGGGCCATAAGACCTAGGTTGGGTCTTGGAGGCATGCCGGCGGAGTCCATGGCGTCGGCCATCTGGGCAATCCGCTTGCTTGCCGCCGGTGCGGTACACTCTCCATCGCATGTGGCTGCACCGCCCATTTCGAGGCCAGGAGAAGCTCTTGATCGTTTTGTTTTTCGGAGATGTCGTGGGTAAGCCGGGACGAGAGCTACTGACCCGGAAGCTGGCCGGACTTCGCGCGCAACACGGTGCCGACGCGGTGGTGGCAAACGGGGAAAACGCCACGGATGGCAGGGGGATCAAGCCCGACCACGCGGAAGCCCTCTTCAGGGCCGGTGTGGACGTGATCACCACCGGCAACCACATCTGGAAGCAACGGGAGATCTACCGGTACTTGGACGAGAATTCCCGCATCATCCGGCCCTTCAATTTCCTGCCCGCCAACCCGGGTCGCGGCGTGACCGTGATCGACACCCCGGCCGGACGGCTCGGCGTCATAAATCTGGAAGGCAGTCTCTACCTCGAGCCTGCCCGCTCCGCATTCGAGGCGGTCGGAGAGGCTTTGGACGAGTTGCAGGGGGTGCGCAACGTGCTCGTCGACCTGCATGCGGAAGCCACCAGCGAAAAGGTGGCCATGGGCCACTATCTGGACGGTCGAGTGAGCGCGGTGGTCGGCACTCACACCCACGTCCGCACGGGGGACGCGCACGTGCTGCCTAAGGGAACCGCCTACATGACGGACGTTGGCATGTGTGGTCCGCGGGATTCTGTTATCGGGGTCAAGAAGGATCTTGTCCTTGAACGGTTTGTCACCCAGCTACCGGTGCGTTTCGAGGTGGCCTCGGGTGATCCCTGGCTGGAGGCGGTAGTCATTGAGATCGGCGAGGATGGCCGGGCCGTGCGCATCGAGCCGATCGAGGTGAGCGGCGATGACTGAGCGCGCATAGCCGGGCCACGGACGCGACTGATCGGCGAATCGTGCCGCTCTAGGCAGCTAACTTCATTCTAGAATGGGCCCTACAGCCTCCTAGACGCGCCTGCTCAGGTCGTGGAACACGAGCCCCGTGGGTAGCTTGGGGTAGAAGAACGTGGCCTTCTGCGGCATGCGTTCCCCGCCGAAAGCCACCTCGCGTATCTGGTCGAGGCGAGTGGCGTTCATGAAGAAGCCTACTTGGAACTCGCCCGTTTGTAATTGGCGGAAGGCGTCGTTCCAGTCCTTGACATAGGTGACGTACTTCTCCGCCCGCATATCCGCCTCGGTGATGCCGAGGATCTTCTCCAACACCAGGCTGTGCAGGATCGTGACGTCGAGCCCGCGGTAGGCCGTGCTGTGGCCCGGGACAGCTTTCTGAACGGCATCTTGGTCTGCTAAAGCCACTCCGTAGACCGTATCGAGCCCAGGACCGCAAAGACCGAAGGCTCCCCCATCGGTGTGCCTCTCCAAGTACGCCGCCAGGAGGCGCGATGCCTCGGCGGCGCCAGATCCCGAGTCGGTTAGGCTGCCGCCGTCTAGGTCGGCCTCGGCGTTCCCGGCGAGCCGCTCAACGTGAAATGTGCCGGCAAGCGCGTTCGGCAGTGCGGCCACGGCGGCGGCCGGCAAACCCGAGAGAAGGCGGTGCGTGCCGTAGATGGCCAGTCCAGGATCGGCCATGTTGCTGAAGTAGGCAAGGGCATACTCGTATGCTTTGTCACGGGACTTCGAGTCGCATCCCGGCGATCTGTCGCACGCGGTGCAGTCGTCCTTCTCGAGTCCCCGGCGGTAGTCTCGATAGCGAAGTGCCGTCTCGTAGCGATGGTGTCCGTCAGCGATGATGAAACGAGCATCGGCCAGATTTTGCTCCAGAGAACCGAGGATGGCCGCGTCCGAAGTAGGCCATAATTTGGTGACGGTCCCGACGCCGTCGCTCACGGTAGCCGCAGGACCGGCGCCGCCCGTCGCCAGCCTCCAAGCGGACGTGATCTCGTCTCCAGGGAGATCGTAAAGAAGGAATACCGGGCTCAAGCTCATCTCGGTCGCCGTCATGAGCCGGAATCGGTCCTCCTTTGGTCCGGAGAGCGTGAATTCGTGAGGGAAGACGACGCCCTCGTCGAAATCGTGCAGCTTGATGAGAGCGAGGAAGCCATGACGCGTGCGAGCGCGGCCGTCCGGTCCGGCGAAGACTTCCTCGACGAACGTCGCCGACGGCGCGTCATCGCGGACAAGGACCCCGGACTCTTTCCATTCCGAGAGCTGAGCGGCGGAGCGTGTGTACTGATTGTCGCAGTCGTTGTCGCTGGGGGTGGTCATGCCCAGGTCGACGCGGACCACGTTATGCCGGCTGCGGGCGTAAAGACGCGACTGCAACTCGGGGCCTATCACGTCGTACGGCGGGGCGATTAGCTCGGTGAGATCGCCGGCGACCTTCTGGTCGTACCGCCAGGCACGGAAAGGGATGACACTTTGCGTCACCGTCGTCACTCCCCTCTTGCTCCTCGAGCGAAGAGCGTTCGCGTTTAAGTCCTCGGTGCGCCACCAGAAGGCCTAGGGGGCTGCTGAGCCGGACTGTGGAGCCTTTGCATGATAGCACCGTGGTTCACCATGGCCAGACACAGCCCCGCGGCTCAGCGGCGGGGCGGCGAGCTTCGGCGAGCCCCCTACTCGGTGACCCGCAGGCCACCTCCCCGTCCCGCCCTACCCAGGGATGCCTCCGCGCGAAAATGGGTACGTCTTTGCCGGATTATGGCGAAGCCAGTCCGCGTTGCCTCACGCTCCGTCGAACGTTAGATTAAGATTGAGACCCGCACAGCGGGGGAAGGCGGACGCAACCGGGCGGTTCGCAAGGTCAAAGAAGAGGGAGGGTCACAGATGGGCCTCTTGGACAAGGTGAACGCGGGAGCCGAACGAGCGGCGATGGAAGCATGGAAGGCTTTCGACAAAGGCAAAGCAAAGGCCTCTGAGTTGCAGCTGGAGATGCGCATGGACTCCGCGGCCAAGAAACTCGGCTATCTGGTCTTCGACGAGCATCGCGGCCGCGTTGTCGACGACAGAACTCGCGAACGACTCCTCGACTCTCTCGTCAGCTTGGACGATGAAATGGCGAAGCTGCGTGCCGAGACAGCCGCGAAGGTCGCCGCGCGGACCGGGTCTGCACCGTCGCAGCCCGCCGATGTACCACCTGCGCCCGCGCAGGCCGAGGCGAGCGGGTCCGAACCCGACATGGCCGACGTGGCCGAGTCGTGGCCGGAAGCGGGACCGACGCAAGAGGGCACTGAGTGCTAACGATCTTCCTCGTGGAGTCGACTGAATGTAACCACCGTCGCGCATTCGGGCCTGAGCAGCCGGGAAGGTGCCGCGCGTGAGCGACGACTATCTGGCGATCACGACAGACGAGTTCGGTCTGCTGCTTGCCGGCGCGCCGCTCTTCATGAGGCGGCTTGCGGCAGGCGAGCGCTTGCGTGCGGAGACGCGGCTCCGCTATCCGGGCAGAAGAGGCGCAGTCTTCGTGTACCTCACGCCCTCCGCGCAGGATCTGAAGAAGATCCGCATCTCCGATGGTGGGGGACTACTCAAGTCCCTAGAGGACCAGGGGATGGATCTCAGCGTGGATATGGTCATCAGCAAGACTGTCTTTCACGTGGTCAGGGAGACCGAGGGCGGCTTCATCGCCGGGGGCCAGGTCTACATGGACACGTCGCCCGAGAAGCTCATCCCTGACTTGTGGCGCTTCATGCAGATGCTCATCGAACTCGTGGGCTCTGCGCCATTCGAAATACAAGGACGCCCTTGTGCAACTCGCCAAACGCCAGGGGACTCCTGATCTGCTGGGATTTGACGAATCCTGAGGTACGTTGTCCCGATGGCCGATCCGAGGAGTGACTGCGGACGGCTAATAAGATCCCGCCGAAGGCTAAGAATCCGTGTAGAAGGCTAGGAAACGGACAGAAAGGCTAGGAATCGGCCGGTTTGGACTGCGTTTCCTGGAAACGCCTGAGAAGGTCCAGGAAGGTCTCTCCGAAGGCTTCTTCATCGAACTCAGCGAGGGCCTCCAGCATCACCGCGAAGCCCTCCTCGATCGCGAAAGACAAATAGCTGACCTGCGCCTGGTCTAAGACTGCGGTCAGGTCGTGGCCGCACTCCGGGCACCACAGTCGAACCCTCCAATGAGCCTTGTCGGCTCGGACCCAATCCGAGGCCTGGACGAGCGGGGAGGCGCACGACTTGCAGAATATCTGAGGCACGGTTGTGTGGAGCGCCTCGTTGTCGATGCCGTTACTCACTAGACCATCTGTCCTTCTGCGCGTCTGCGCGGGTCGTCACCATCGGGAATTCACATCTCGCAGGCCATATGAGGGTTATCGGCCGAGAACGCACCAAGGTTTAGGGCGAGAACGGGAGTTAGGGGAGAAGGGACTCCGATCAAATCCAACTTAGGTTGTATTCACCTCATGCCACGTACATCGCTACCCTGCAGTTCCCTGCGAGCGAGGGGACAAGTAAATCGAGAGGAGGAGAGTGTGAACAGTGTGCATTTGATCGGCAGGCTCGCGACGGACGTGGAGGTGAAGGAGGTCAACGGTGGCTCCAAAGTGACCAGCTTCATCATCGCGGTCGACAGGAACGCGGAGGAGGCGGACTTCTTCCGGATCAAGGCCTGGAACTCACAGGCGGAGGCCGCCGGCGAACACCTCGGGAAGGGCCGCCGCATCGCCGTCGAAGGGACGCTGCGCCAGGATGTCTACGAGAAGGATGGGGAAGAACGAAAAGCGATATCAGTCGTGGCAAAGCGTCTCGAGTATCTGTAGTTCTTCTTGCGCGTAAATCTGGCCGGGGGTGAGTCCTTGCCTTGCTCCCGGCCCCGGGGGAATAGGCCAACAATGCGTGATGTTGACACAACACCTTCTGGACAGGACACTGTGGGCTCGGGTGGCAGTGGTTGCCTACCTCTGTCGGGGGAATCACGGATAGGACTGAGGTCTGGGGTGGACGAGCAGCGCGCACGGATTCAGGCGGCCAAGTTGAGCCTGCCGCACCAAGGGTTCGCCCTCAGCCGGCCCCGATTGCGGGGCATGCTTGAGCCTCTCACGAAAAGCGGCGGAGTGATCTTTGTGGTCGGTGGACCGGGATGTGGCAAGACAGGCCTCATCGTCGATCTTCTGTCCACGAGTGATGCACGCACCGCTTACTACGCTGTCGATGAGAGTGATCGAGACCCGGTACTTTTCTCACTCATTTCATGTCTGGGCTGGGATTTGAACCCTCACTGAGCGTGATCACGACGACCGCCGGCTGGGCTGGCGCTGACGCCGGGATCGAAGCGCTCGACCTGGCCGCTGAATTAATCGATTCGATGAATCGCCGCGGTTCGGAACGAGTGCTTGTGGCCGTGGACGATCTGCACCTTCTCGAAGATTCTGCCGTGGCGGTGGCCGCTCTGGACCTGGTTCTTCGAAGTCTGCCACCCGAATGGACGATGCTGCTTTCTTCACGACGCGGCATGCCGTTTGAGCTGGATGCACTGCGGCTAAGCGGCAGGCTGGTGGAGCTTCGAAGTCGCGATCTCCGTTTGACGCCAATCGAGGTCACAGCGTGGGTGCAGAAGAACTGGGGAGTCGCCCTGCAACCCTCGGAAGCCCGGGCCCTATGGCAGCTGACGGAAGGGTGGCCCGCGGGGCTGAGTCTCCTTGGCCAGCACCTCCGGTCCAGAAACGTTCCTATCAAGAGACGGGATGTTGTGAGGGCGGTAACCAGTGGCGAAGACCTGAGAAGCTACTTGGAGCGCGATGTGCTGTCCTCGCTCGACAGCTTCGCCAGAGAAGTCGTGCTCACCGCGGCCGTGCTTCCCCGGGTGGTGTTCCCGCGCGACGAGACTCTCCTTCCGGGCGAAACGGGACGTGCAGAGGCAGTCCTGGGCGACCTGGTTTCGCGCGGATTCTTGGTGAGTCGCATTGGTGCGCGGATCTTCAGCATACATCCGCTGGTGCGTGCTTTCGCAGAGAGGCGGGCGGAGCGCAGCCAATGCGAGACGGAGCTCACCTGGCGCGCGGCTCAGCACCTTGAGCACCATGGCGAGATGAGGGAAGCCGTGTCGCTGTATCTTCGGGCCGGGCGAGTGGAGGCGGCGGCACGTCCGATCCAAGCGCTGGCGCTTTCCTCGCTCAACGCAGCCGTGCAATTCGGGCGAGACGATTGGCTTGAGCAGCTGTCGGGGGCAAACTCTTCCGGGGAGCCCTGGCTTCTTCTCGCAAAGGCCAGGATATTACAAAAGCAGAGAGCCTATCAGGAGGCTGAGGTTCTCTACTCAAGATCAGCAAGTTTGACAAATAGCGGTCGGAACAAAGAGAGTCTGCTGCCCTCGCTTTTCGGCTCGGCTTTTTGCCTGTTTAATCTAGGCCGCTGGGAGGACAAGTCTCGCTGTACTTGCTCGGTGTGAGACCGTCGCTCACACGCCAGCAGAGCGGACCGAAGTGATGGCCACTAGCGGAAATGTGATGCTCAGCTTGTGCCGGTGGGATGAGGCGGTCGCACGTTGGGAAACCGCACTCGCGATCGTGCCCGACCAGGAGCGTAATTCCATCGAAACGCGTGTCACTGGGTATCGTTCACGACTCTTCTTCCTTCGCGGCGAATACGGGCTTGCCAAGGTTTGGGCCAAGCGTGCTCTGAAGATGAGCCTCGATGGATCAGGTTTGATTCGCACGATGATTCTTAATCTTGCTTCCGTCATGTGCATTGCAACCGGCGACTATGACAATGCACGGCGTCATGCCGACGCAACCCTGAGATTAGTCGAAATCAAAGGCTACTCTCTGCTGGAAATGTCGGCATTACAGAATCAAGCAGCAGCTGACCTTGGTGGATGGAACTATCGGCAGGCCTTCTTGAAGATCAAGGAAGCGGAACGACTCGCCCGGCGAGCTGGGGACGCAGAGGAGATAGTCTGGGCTCAAGATATGTTGGGAGATCTGTGTCGGCGCAACAAGAACCCTCAGCAGGCCATTGAGCATCACAGTCAGGCGCTGGAGCTCTTGGATGATCGCTGTCTTTCCGTCTTCGAGCGCGCACGAGCGACCTGCGCCATCGGGATGGACCAAGCGGTGGCGGGACGCGATTCCGAAGCTCACCGAACTCTTGAGGAGGCCGTAAGACTGAGTAGACAGTGGAGCCTCATAGGCTCGCTTTCGCCTTCGTTGTTCTACCTGGGATGGCTTCACACGAAGGCTGGTCGGGAGCAGGCCGCTGTCCGCTTTCTGGTCGAAGCAATGAAACTGGCCTCAGATAACGAGCATGTCTTCTTTTACAGCCAGGAGGCGCGGGTAGCCACCCCGATACTCGCCCTCTGCGACCGTGTTGGAGCAGGCGCGTTCATCAGGCAGCGCGTGCTGCCCACGCTGCCGAGCCGTCTCCAGGGCTACTTCTTCGAGTTGGCAGAAGGTCCAAGATACCCCACTGACTCCACTCTGGGCCCGCCCAAAAAGGGTCGTTTGGGGCTAGGTGATCGCGAAAGCCATGCAGAGGTTGAAGTCGATGAGGCGATTCTCGGGCGCATCGCGACGCTCACCGACCGGGAGCGCGAGGTGCTAAAGATGGTTGCACTCGGAATGTCCAACAAGAAGATCGGCTCGGAACTCTTCATCACCGAGAAGACCGTGAAGACGCACACAAACCATATCTTCCGCAAGCTGGGAGTCTCTAGCCGAATGCAGGCCACATTTGCGCTCCAAGGATACCAACGTGCCCGAATCAAGGCGCTCCACAAGCGCAACGGACAGCCAGGCACCCGGTAGAAGTTGGGCCGCCCCTCGGGCCGGCGGGGGCAAGCCGGGTGTCCCGAACGAGGAGCGGCCCAAAACACGAAGGGGGGCCTATGTCAAGTCGGTCATTTCTCGAGCGTTAAGGGAATCTCCACTCTGTTGATTTGCGTGCCATCCTGCGGCGATTCTTCGTAGACGATGAGCGATCCATTGCCAGGGCTGCTTATGTTATAAGGAATCGTCACGTCGAACGTGCCTCTCTGGCCGCTTCCCGAACTTACGGTGACCGTCTGCTCACCGATAAGAGATCCATACTGGTCGTCGATCTGAGCAATGAACGTGCCTTCGAACGTATTCGCGGTTCCCGTGATCCGTACGGGGCTGCTGACGCTGTCCAGCACCGTGGGCGACTCCACGAGGATGGCTGGCGTAACGTCCTCATAGTCGGCGCGACCGACAGGGTGGTTGAGGATGATGCCTTCGCTGCCAAACACGTCCACGGCTTTGCCGTCGAGCTCGAAATTCACCCTGGTGACCGTGGGAAACTGGGTGAGCGTGTAGACAACCTGCGCCAGACGAAGGGACATCGATAGGCTGCCGCCGCCCGAGGCGTATTCTTTGGACAGATTGACCGTCGCCACGCCAGTCCCACTATTGATGTCAAGACCGAGGAACGTGGTCCCTGCCGGGATAGCCGATGTCATCCCGGCGTCGCTCTCAAGGCCGGATGGGCCGAAGAGCAGTTCTTGCATCGCTGTCTCGCCGACTTCCAGCGTCTTCAGAATGACTCTATGGCTGGCCGCTATCTTCTCGTCCCGCACGTAGTACACCGTCACGGTCATCATGTCGTCAGCAAGGGTAGTCGGTGGTCGACGAGACTACCGGCGTGCTCGTGGTGGTCGTTTGCAGGGGTGCTTCGGTGGTGGTCGTGGTGCTTTCTGTGGTGGTCGTTCCGCCGGTCGTAACTATGGTGCCTGCGTCACCGACGGTGCTATTGGCGCCGCATCCCGCGACCGCGAAGGCAAGGGTCACGAAAGCGCCCCCCAAGAGAACAGCACTGGCCAAGACAGCAAGCGAAACCGTCTTCTTGGGCCGAGCTGCCCTGGTTCGCGCGCAAGACTCGTCCATTTCAGACGCCTTTCCCAGCCGCCGACTTCCGAGGATCTTGCTCTTCCAAAGCTCCATGCCACCCTTTCTCCAAGCCACCTATCGCGCGCGCCTCATCCATATCTGCATGACGCGCGGATGGCCCGTGTTCCCTGCACTGACGCTGTCCTCATTCCGCCTCAAAGGCCAACACACTGAAACAGCGCAGGCTACCTGTATGTTTGACTTGATCGGTCACGGACCTGCGGCTTTTCTGTAACGAAAAGGTCACAGGTCGGTACCAGCATTTGACGCCCCATCTTTCCCAGTTCCCACGTGCTTAAGCACCGGACCGGATACGGGCCGGCGACAGAAGTCGCAGGAATCGTGCGCGTCATGAAGGCCAAACCATTGGACGCTATGCCGGGTTAGGAAGTGTGAGGACAAAACAAGCCCCGGCGCCGGGCATCGTCGTCGCTGTTAGCTCACCGCCTAGCAGCCGCGCATTCTCCCGGGCTATGGCCAAGCCCAAGCCGCTCCCCCGGCTGGAGGCCCGACTTGGGTCCGCTTTGTAGAAGCGCTCGAAGATATGGGGAAGATGCTCATGCGGGATCCCGGCGCCGTTGTCGGTCACTGTGATCCACACCGTATCCGACGATGCCTGCGTCTCGACCCGGACCGGCGGCACACCGTGGCGCAAGGAGTTCTCTACTAGGTTCACCATGATCCTCTCGAAACGTCGCTTGTCCGTCTGGAGAATGACCGCAGAGCCGGTGCCATCGCCGGGAGTGTCCCCCACGGGCGGAAGGCTCGGTTCATCGGCCGCAGAAGCGACGATCTCGACTTCCCGCGGCCACCCGTGGGCGCTCTTGACCTTGCTCAAGAACTCGTGAACGTCAATCGGCTCAAGGACAAGTTCAGCCGCTCCAGCATCCAACCGGCTGATCTCCAGGAGGTCATCCACCAGCAGGCGGAGACGGCCGATATCTGTTGTGACCAGCTGGGCGATGCGCCTGACGTCCGGCGTGACCGTGCCTTCAGGGAGCGCCTCAAGCTTCGTCCGCAGCAACGATGCTTCGCCTACCAGCGCCGCCACGGGCGTTCGGAGCTCGTGCGTCACATCGGCGGCGAAGCGCCGCTCTCGCGCCTGACCAGCTTCGAGGTCGGTCATCTGGGCCTGAAGGTTCTCCGCCATGCGATTGAACGAGCTCGCCAGAACTCCAAACTCATCGCTGCCTCCAGGCAAACGAATATCAAGATCCCCTTCGGACATGTGCGCAGCGGCTACGCTGGCGGCTTTCACCGGGCGGAAGAGTCTCCTGGCGAGGAAACCGCCGGCAAAAGTGCCCAGAACGAGCAGCACGCCTCCGGCCGCCAGTAGGATGGTGCGCAAGCTCCGCAGCCGAGCCAACAGCGCCCCTTGGGAGAAGAAGAAGTAGAGCTGGACCCCACTCGCCCGCACTTGGCCTCCGACGATGATGTTCGGGTCATTCCCGACCATGATGTTCTGGTACGCCACCCGACCGCTGGAGACGGCTGGCCTTGAGGTCCGCACTCAGATACGACGGAGGATACATCCAGGCCGGAGGGGTAAAAACCGTTCGGCCCCGGCCCGATGTAGATGAGGGTAGAGAAACCTGGGCGGATCAGAAAAGCATTGAGCAGCTTTGTATAGTCGCTGCTGGTCGGGTCGGGCGGAAGCGTGGTGTCCGCGAGGCCCAGATTGAACCGCGATTGTTCGAGGGCCTTCTGCAAAGCGTCGTTCTGCTGGGCGATCTTGGTCGTGTAGTAGGCAGACAGCGACAGCGCCAGAGCCGTCACTGCCACCGCAGCCGCGAAGGCAAGTGCCACCCGCCGCCGCAGCGAACGTCTGGGCGTCGTCAGCAAACGTGAGGCTCCCGGGGAGCGGCCGCGGGGTGGTTCGTTGGCTTTGTTCTTGGCCATCCTATCTGCAGCCATCATCTAGGCGCCCGGTTGGGCCCGCCGTTCGGAACGAGGTCTCGCCGGGTGCGCCCGCTCAAGGTTCATGTCGCTCCGCGCGGTAGCCCACTCCCCGCACGGTGAGGATCAGTTCCGGGTTCGTCGGGTCCTGCTCGACCTTGGCCCGGAGGCGCTGCACGTGAACGTCGACGAGCCGGCTGTCGCCCAGATAGGAGTAGCCCCACACGAGTTCCAGTAACTGCTCGCGGGTGAGCACCTGGCCCACATGTCTGGCCAACTCATACAGGAGACGAAATTCTGTGACCGTAAGTGGTAACTCTTTGCCATCACGCCGTACCGAATGGGCGGCCGGGTCGATGCTGAGCGGGCCGAGAGTGACCGCATCGGGTGTCGGGGACGCCGGAGGACGGGTCGAGGTGCCGGTAAGAGAGGAGACCTCGGTATTGCCACGGGGGACCGAAGGCTCGATGTTGACGCTCGGCAGTAATGGCCGTAGCGACGCCCGTCGTAGAACCGAGCGAATGCGGGCCACGAGTTCGGGGAACTCGAACGGTTTGGTCACGTAGTCGTCGGCCCCCGACTCCAGTCCGACGATGATGTCCACGGTGGAAGCCCGCGCGGTGAGCATGACGATCGGCACGAGGGATGTCTTTCGCAATTCCCGGCAAACCTCAAAGCCGTCCTTGCCGGGCAGCATGATGTCGAGTAGCACCAGGTCGGGATTATCGGAGTCGAACACCGATAGGGCAGTCGGTCCATCTCCGGCCTCCACTACACTGAACCCCTCCACTTCGAGTCCGAGCCGGATGATCTCTCGAAGAGAGGGGTCGTCTTCAACTATGAGCACGCGCGCTTCCACGCTTGGATTATCCTCGTCAATCGCCGGGTAGTCCAGCCGGGCTCAGTTGGGCAGCTACTCAGAGGGAAAGCGATCTCAACAGGTCTGCCGCCAGACGGCGCCCTGACGAACTGATCCGGCTCTGGCGCGGGGAAGAACTTGAACGCCACGAGCGTACGCTGCGAGCCGAGACCTTGTGCCGAACTGGGGCTCGACACGACCTTGAATCCGCCAAATAGCGCTCTGGGCCACGGCGATGTTCATAGACGCATACCGCCGTCATGCCGTGTTGCAGTATCTACATATGGTATGCTAGCATTCGTTTGCGCACAATATCTTGTGTTAGTCGGAGAATGCTCCGGTCCCCCTCCCAAGGAGTCAGAAAGGAGGGCGAGCGCGTCGCCGATCGGGAGAACCCTAGTGGGAGTCTGATTCACGATCGCAGGTCGTACGCTCTCAGGGGCCGCGAGATTCGTCGGAGGGGAGACGCGCGAAGGATCCCCCGGGGTGACCGGGTGGAATGGGGGGCGGGGTCGATGAATTGTCCGTTCTGCGGATTGCCCGATACTAGGGTCGTTGATTCTCGAGACATCGAGGGGAAGGAGGCGGTGCGGCGACGTCGCGAATGCGTCGCCTGCGGCCAACGCTTCACCACGTTCGAGAAGACCGAGGAGATTCCCATCACCGTGCTCAAGCGCGACGGCAGCGCCGAGTTGTTCCATCCCGACAAGCTCCTACGGGGGCTCATGAGGGCCTGCACCAAGAGAAATGTACCCACGAGCCAATTGGAAGAGATCGTCGCCGACATCGAGCGGGAACTTCGGGAAGAGTTGCTCTATGAAGTCTCGTCCGAGCGCGTGGGTAACATGGCTCTCGATCGGTTGCGTGAGGTGGATCTTGTGGCCTACGTCCGCTTTGCCTCGGTCTACCGGCAGTTTGAAAACGTAGAAGAATTTAAGAGAGAACTGGAAACGCTTGCGAAAGAGGGGATCAGATGACAGTCGCCGAGCTCCGGGCCTTGTCGGCCGAACTCGATAAGAACCTCTCTCCTAGCGCTAAGAAAGTGCTGGAAAAGAGGTATCTCCAGCGGACGGCGGATGGTCAGCCTTTGGAGACGGCCGCAGACATGTTCGCGCGGGTGGCGGAGAACATCGCCCAGGCCGACCTTATCTATCACCCCGAGATATCCCTCGACCAGACAATCGCCGAGTTCTATGCCTCGATGACGAAACTGGAGTTCCTGCCCAATTCTCCTACCCTCATGAACGCCGGTCGCGAGCTCCAGCAACTTTCCGCATGCTTCGTCCTTCCCATCGAGGACAGTATGGACTCCATCTTCACCGCGATAAAGAATGCGGCGCTCGTCCACCAATCGGGCGGGGGAACGGGCTTCAGTTTCAGTCGGCTCCGGCCCAAGAACGATCTGGTGCGGTCCACGATGGGTGTGGCAAGCGGCCCCATCTCCTTCATGCGTGTCTTCGACACCGCCACGGAGACGATCAAGCAAGGAGGCACCCGGCGCGGCGCCAACATGGGCATCCTTCGGGTCGACCACCCGGACATAATGGAGTTCATCAGGGCCAAAGAGGACGAGCACATACTGAATAACTTCAACATCTCGGTGGGCATCACCGAGGAGTTCATGGCCGCCGTTCTCACGGGCGGCGACTACGCGTTGCGCAACCCCCGGCGCAGGGAAGAAATAGGACGCAAGAATGCTCGCGAGGTGTTCGACCTCATCGTCAATCTCGCGTGGAAGAACGGCGAGCCCGGGATCGTCTTCCTCGACAGGCTCAATCGGGACAATCCGACGCCCAAACTCGGGGAGATCGAGTCCACCAATCCGTGCGGCGAACAACCCCTGTTGCCCTACGAAAGCTGCAACCTTGGTTCGCTCAACCTGCAGCTCATGGTCAAGGACGACGCCGTCGACTGGGATCGCCTGGGCAAAGCCACGAGGACGGCCGTCCACTTTCTCGACAACGTCATCGACATGAACCGCTATCCCCTGCCGGAGATAGAGCAGATGACGAAGGGTAACCGTAAGATCGGCCTGGGAGTGATGGGTTGGGCGGATCTATTGGTCAGGCTTGGCATTCCATACGATTCGGACGAGGCCATCCAACTGGGCCACGAGGTTATGGGATTCGTCCACGAGGAGGCTGTCAAGGCTTCCGAGGACCTGGCCGCCGACCGGGGCGCATTCCCCAATTGGGCGGACAGCACGTGGGAGGCGAAGGGACGGCGCGTGCGCAATGCGACTCTTACGACCATAGCGCCGACAGGTACCATCTCCATCATCGCCGGTTGCTCCAGCGGTATCGAGCCCATCTTCGCACTAGCCTACATCCGGAACGTGATGGATAACACGGAGCTGGCTGAAGCGCACCCGGCATTCGAGCAGGCCGTCCGCGAGCGAGGCATCTTCTCCCCCGACTTGATGAAAGAGGTCGCAGCCAAGGGCGGGCTCCACGACGTGGAGGGCGTTCCCGAGGATCTGAAGCGGGTATTGGTGACCGCGCACGATGTGACGCCCGAGTGGCATATCCGCATGCAGGCCGCCTTCCAGGACGATACCGACAACGCGGTCTCGAAGACCGTCAACTTTTCGAACCAGGCCCGTCCCGAAGACGTGGAGCGCGTGTATCTGCTCGCCTACGAGCTCGGCGTCAAGGGCGTGACGATCTACCGGGACGGCTCGCGCCAAGAGCAGGTGCTGAACATCGGCGAGGTGAAGCGCAAGGGAGCGGGCCAGGCCGGCGATGGTTCTGCCGGTTCTGCCGGAGTGCAAATGGAATTGGGTCCCCAAGGAGTCCCGGTCATGCCCGTGCGGCCGAGTCGCTCACCGGTATTGCGTGGGGAGACACGAGAGAAAGTCACGGGCTGCGGCAGCCTGTACGTGACGGTCAACGAGGACGATTTTGGTCCCCGTGAGATCTTCGCGAACATGGGCAAAGCCGGCGGGTGCGCTTCCGCGTCCACGGAGGCCATCGGCCGGTTGATCTCTCTTGCTTTCCGTTATGGAGTGCCCCCCGACAAGATCGTCAAGCAACTCAAGGGTATCCGCTGCCACGTGCCGCTTGGTTTTGGGCCCAACCAGATACTGTCATGCCCGGACGCCATCGGCAAAGCTCTCGCCGACAAGTACAACCTAGGAGGCAATGGGAGCCAGCCTGTCGGGCAGTTAGAGATGCCCATCGCTCATGCGCAGGGTGCGTGTCCGGACTGCGGCGGCTCGATCGAGCACGAGGGTGGCTGCATGGTATGTCGGTCCTGCGGTTACTCAAAGTGCGCGTAGGCTGATGGCGAGGTTCCGGCCCCTCGGCTAGGGATGGCGCTGTTCATGGACATAGAGCTCGTTTCCGTTGACGAAGAGCCGCCGCCGGACGCCTACGGAGTCGTCTTCGACGTCATCTACTCCGGCGAGACATGGTGTCGCTCATTGGTGAGGCTCACCCCGGGCGTCGCGGCGCGGCTCGACCACGAGAGCTCACGCATGGTCGCAGAAGCACGGGACGCACTTCTTGAGTTGCTGGAAACCGAGGTGAGACCGGTCTCCTTCGACATGCGTCTCACAACGGAGGGTACCGTCGTCCTGGCCCGCGCTAACCCGGGAGAGGGGCGCCGGTCGGGCCCCGTATCTCCGGAGGGACAGCCTTCCGCCACATGAACCGCCCTGTGACGTGTGCGTGGATTTCTCGCCGTGGCCTAGGCTGACTAAGCCGCGCCCAGAGGGCTATCTCGTCGCCAAAGGGCCTTAGAGCTCGTTATCTGGCCTCCCGGGCTCCTGTTCGGATGTCCCAAGCAGTCGGCTGCAGTGCCGCTATGAGGTCTTGGCGGCCTGCTTCGCGCGGTAGTCGTCGATCGCGGCCCGCAGGCCATCGGCGGCGAGATTGGAGCAGTGCATCTTGGCTGGAGGCAGACCCCCGAGCGCTTCCGCCACCGCCTTGTTGGAGATGGTTATGGCTTCGGCCAGCGACTTTCCTTTGGCCATCTCCGTGACCATGCTGGATGTAGCCACAGCGGCGCCACAGCCCAGGGTCTGGAACTTGACGTCCTCGAGGATGTCGTCTTTGACCTTGATGGTGATGCGCATCATGTCTCCACACTGCGGGTTGCCGACTTCCCCCACGCCGTCGGCGTCCTCGATCGAGCCCATGTTGCGGGGATTACGAAAGTGCTCCATGACGAGTTCGGAGTACATGATCAATTCCTTTGCTTGCTGACGCAGTTGGTGCACCAAACAGGCGACATCTCCCGCAGTCGTGCGACGATGGGTGGGAATACCTCGATGAAATGGTCGATGTCTTCCTCGGTGGTGCTGCGGCCCAGAGTGATCCTCAGCGATCCGTGCGCATCCTCCGCGGGGATGCCCATGGCCAGGAGGACGTGGCTAGGCTCGAGCGACCCGGTAGTGCAGGCCGATCCGGAAGACACGCAAATACCTTCCATATCCAGCATCAGGATCATGGATTCGCCTTCGATGCCGTCCAATCTGACATTGAGGTAGTTGATCAACCTGTGTGCCGGATCACCGTTCTGGTAGATCGCGGAGATGGTCGACTCAAGCCCCGACCATAGTTTGTCGCGGAGAGACGCCTCACGTGCCGCATCGTCCGCCATCCTCGCTTGGGCCAGCTCAAACGCTTTGGCCAGGCCCACGATGCCCGGAACGTTGTGCGTGCCCGCCCGGCGTCCGCGCTCCTGGCCGCCCCCGTGGAGAAGCGGGGTGATCTTTGTCTTCTTGCGCATATAGAGCAGTCCCACGCCCTTGGGGCCGTAGAACTTGTGCGCGCTCAGCGACAGCATGTCAACCCCGAGCTCGTTCACGTCGAGAGGTATCTTGCCGGCGGTTTGAACGGCGTCCGTATGGAAGAGAACGCCGGTCTCCTTTGCGACGCGGCCGATCTCGGCTATGGGTTGTATCGTGCCGACCTCGTTGTTGGCGTGCATCACGGAGATCAGGACGGTGTCCGCACGGATGGCTCGACGGACGTCTTCAGGATCTACCAGACCGCCGGAGTCCACAGGCACCCGGGTGACTTCGTATCCTCGTTTCTCGAGGTAGCGAGTGGTCTCAAGAACGGCGTGGTGTTCGATGCTCGAGGTGATCAGATGCTTTCCCTTGCCGGCGAGGGCGTCTGCCGTTCCTTGGAGGGCCCAATTGTCGGATTCTGTGCCCCCGCTCGTGAAATAGATCTCCTCCGGAGTCGCCCCCAAAGCCTGAGCGGCCGCTTCCCGAGCGTCCTGCAACGCCTGGCTTGCGGACAGCCCAAGGCTGTACACGGTGGATGGGTTGCCGAATTGGTCTGAATACCACGGTTGCATCGCGGCGACCACTTCGGGGTCAGCGGGCGTGGTGGCCGCATGGTCGAGATAAATGACTCTATTCATCAGGCCTTCCCTGAGTGAGTTGTCGTTCGAGGCTTACTCTTCACAGACCTCGAGCATATCGCATGCCTCTGGTGCTGGAGCCGGATGGGCCTCGACCTCGCACGGCCCGTCCTCCGCGTCGCCGGGAGACTCCGGTTGTTTAAGCAGGACTTCGGATTCAGAGGCCACCGATGCCGTCGGTTTGAACGCGCACGCCATGCCGCCGCCGGCTTCCAATCCTATGGCCCAGTCCGGGCACAACTCCTCACACAAGCGACAGGAGGTGCACGCCTCGGGCTTGGCGAGATAGGGCACACCTTCAGGCGTTACGCCGATCGCGTCTACCGGGCAGAAATGGCTGCAGATGGAGCAACGCTTGCAACGTCTGAGGTTGAAGACCGGCAGCTCTTTTTCGCCTATGTCCTTGGTTCTGGGCATGCAGATAATTGTATATCAACCCCGTGCACGTGGCGCATCCTGGACTAGAAAGAAGGAGCATCTCCCGACGCCCCTTCCGATCAACTCGTTCGTTTGTCCTTGCCGTCCAGGCAGTTTTGCGTCGTGCCCGGGACTAGCTTCGGCAGCCCTCCTTGCAGTGGACCACCCGGGGGATCATGAACCGCTCCACGAAACCTCCCTTGTCCGAAAGACATTTCGCGATTGTGGATGCCTGGCATGCTCTGCCCACGATCCACCCAACCGCACCCTCATTATTCCCGTAAGGAGCGTGACGCAATCTTCGACGAAGCACGGGTCGACGGCCATCAGTCAGATAGGTGAGACTCCGCAGCAGCGCTACGGGGGCGACTGAGGACGCCGCATCGCGCCGACAGCACGAACTCGGCAGCTAAAGCTTCATTCTGAAACGAGCTCTTAGCCGTGTCGCGGA
This sequence comes from uncultured Thermoleophilia bacterium, assembly GCA_963749535.1. Lineage (GTDB taxonomy): Bacteria > Actinomycetota > Thermoleophilia > RBG-16-64-13 > RBG-16-64-13 > Chersky-299. The sequence goes on from CAVVNF010000005.1 coordinate 26,456, forward strand.
GCGGTGACAGCGGTCATCCGGAGAGATGGCGGCGCAGCCACGCAGAAGTCTCGGCTCCCAACCGGAAGCAACGCTCGGCGACTTCCACGGGGAGGGCACCAGTACCACACGCCGGAGAGATCAAGGACGAAAGAAGTACTTCGTCCACGGAGACGGCGCCGGTCTGTTCGAGCGCCTCAACACCGCTGAGTATCCGTCGGCCGACCTCCTCGGCCCCAAGGCTCCTGGTGCGGTCGTCGGTGGGTATGGCCCCCCAGGCGAGTAGGCCGCCCTCCGCTACAAAGCTCGCAAATGCTTCCCTTTGCGTGGTAACGGAGTCCAGGTGGTCGGCAGCGTCGAAAGAGAGGAGGTCGATCGCCAGTGCGACCACACTTTCCCAGTCCGTTCCACCGCAGATGTGTATCCCCTTCAGGCATTCGAGTGGCTCCAGGCACTGCTCCAGCAGTGGAAGGTACAACTCGCGGGGGACGTTGACGAAGGCCGACCCGATTTGTGCAAGATACGGCTCGTCGAACACTATCAGCGGCACAGAAGCCGGCGCCCATAAGCGAAGCCGTCGCTCCTGCCAGCGGGCCTTCATGGCGAGGAGCATGGTGGCCAACTCGCGTTGCGTGTCGTCGAATAGCAGGCCTCGCCGGTCTTCTCGCAAAACGCTCAGGCCGAAGGACACCGGGCCGATCACCTGCCCCTTCACATACGGGGGCGAAGAGCCGGCGGAGGTCGGCGAGGTCAAGGCAGCCTCAAGCACGGCGAGCCCGGCCGCTCGGTCCGCGGAGACAGCGAAAAGGTCAAGATTGTCCAGCGCGAGTTTCTCGACGAAGTCCGCGACATCGTCGGCCGGCGGCTCGTCGGATACCCAGAAACGCTGCGCATCGAGATCGAGGTTGGCGCCCGGGAGACCCTCGCTGAATTGCACGTACATGTTTTCGAGGAAGGAGCGTCGCGGCAGTTGCGGCCACGCCGGGATCTCAGGAGTACATTCCAGAATGAGGTCCATCGCCCGTCGCGCGTCCTCATACGGGAGCGAGCCTACGGCCACGGACGCGCAACGCGGTGGCTGGGGCACCGCGCCCACGCTAGAGAGTCTCTTCAGACCACGCGAACCGCTCAACCTCGACTCCATGCCTCACTAGAACAGACTTCGCCCAGCCGTTCCGCCCCGCTTGACCGGTAGGGTGCCACCTTGGCCCAGCAAGCCCAAGCCCGATAATCCATGGCGCGGCCGAGCAGACGCTGGGTCATCGGCAGAGGCGCTCCGGCCGACCGGCAAACCGTACCACGCGAGCGGTGTCCTCAGCCATCCCCGGCGGCGCCGGAGGCGCTTCACCACTTGGTGCCTGAGATGCTCCGCGCTTTCGAGGTCGCCCTCTGTGGCGTTCCGCGCTCCGAAGACTACCGCTTCCGTGCGGTCCGCGAGAGAGCCTGCGTCGACACCGAGATAGAGGTTCAAGAACGCGCACGTCTCCCCCAGCGTGTACGAACGAGGCACAGCCACTCCGTAGTCTCTCAATTGAGTCCGCATCAGAGCGAGAGACGCGTTGAGCCGCTGCTCGCGGGTACCTCTACGAAGGTCACGAGTGCGGAGGAAGTTGCGGCCGAGTGGCCACCCAGCGAGCAGGACGAGAAGACCAACCACCCACGGAAGCCAGGAGCGTTTGACAGGAACCCGCCGCCGGTGTCCGCCTGCGACGAGGTCGGGGACGTCTCCGGGATGCGGCTGCTCGCGGCGGCGGCTGAACCTCGCTCGAGGCGGTGCCGTTTTGTTGTGCGAAGGGGTTCGCGAAGCCAGGCGACGTGGAAGAGGCCCCGGCGGTGGGGATGCTCCGGCCCGGAGTGGGATCGAACGGCAGCCAGCCGACCCTAGGGAAGTAAGCCTCCACCCAGGCGTGCGCATTGTTCGTGCTGACAGTGTAGGTGGAGCCCGGTTCCCGAGCTGACGATCTGGGCTCGCCGGTCGCGAAACCAACGGCCACTCGAGCGGGGATCCCGTTGAAGCGCAGGAGCAGAGCCATGGCCCCGGCGAAGTGCTGGCAGTAGCCGGTGTGGGTGTCGAACAGGAACGCCGCATAAGGCGAAGGGTACGCGCTGGAGGGCGGAGTGAGGCTGTACGTGTAGAACTTGCGCAGGTACTCTTCGATGCGGAGGGTGATGTCGTACGGATCGGTGGCCGTGCCGATGATGTTCTTGTTCAACGCGTACAGGCCGAGCCACTCCTTCTTGTCCAGGCTGGCCCCGGCCGCGTCCGTAGGTGGCCTGCCACTCGGCCGCGGGGTTTGCGGACCTCAGGTCGCCGAGATGCTGGAAAGGTAATTGGAGGTAGCGCTGGACTGAGGCAGGGTAGTTGCGCCCGAGTCCTACGAGCGATTTCGGCGTCACCAGCGGGACAAAGGCTGAAAGCGTGTAGTCGAACTCCGGGCCAAGGGCCGCGCTCGCGTGCAGCGCCCCCACGTCGTTCGTGCGGACATTCGACTCGTTGCCGAGAGTGAGGACGCGGGCGTTCCCGCCCGTGAAGAAGTAGTTCGTGAACACCGATGTGATATGGAACGTCTCGGTGATGGTCTGACCGGTGGTTCGCGGCTGGCGGCCTGGCATCGTGTACGTGTACGATCCGTTGGAGCCTTCGGCATCCAGCTCATTGACGAAAGGCTGGGTAGCCAACCAAGCGCTTCCCGTGAAGGTATCAAGGGCGTTCGCCCGCCAGTAAGTGGGGATGGGTGACTTGACCCGCATAACGACCACGTTGTTCGCCGGGTCCAGCAGGCGGGGGTAATTCTGTAGCCAGTTGAAGACGTAGACGGAACTCGATTCCGGGAGTCCCCAGGTTCGCCAGTCTTGCCAAGGTTTGGAGGCAGCCACCGACGTTGCCGAGAGTAAGGTGAAAGCTAGGACGGTCGCAAGCAGGCCGACTGCCCCGCCTATGAGAATGTCCGTGATCCTTCCGCCAGTCCGCTTGAGGGCCCTCGACGTGACGAGGACACACGCTGAAAGGACGACGAACAGGACAGGCACCCAGATCACCCGGGTGACGTCGTCGACCGTAAGGGAGAAGCCGACCACCACCAGGAGGACGACCACGGCCGGAAGCGCCTTGCGGAGGCCGAGGGCAAAGAACGCGGCGATCCCCGCCATCGAATACGCCGCCAGAGCCAGGACGAGTTTGAGCTCAGGCGCGCCTTCTACGGACAGCGGGAAGACCTGGGACGTATACGTCCCGGCGCCGCGCCAGAGCGTCTGGACGTAGAAATGGTATTGGCCTGCCCAGCCGTGGACATCCACCGGTACCGGCACGATCGTCCGGAGTAGCAGGTACGCGCCGAGGGGGAGGAGGACGAGTGTGGCCGGCCATGCTTTTCGGTGCAGCAAGCCGGGCAGCCCGGCGAGGGAAGCGGCCACGACCGCTCGGAGCAGCAGTGGAGCGATTGAAGGTGTCGCGATTCTACTGAGCGCCAGCGCAGAAGCAGCGGCGAGCCCAACAAAGCACAAGAAATAGAGAAGCCTGTGGGCTACCTTCATCGAACCTCACCAAGGACACGATCGTTCGGGGAGACTGTGGACGAAAACACGCGTGGCACGTCAATGATCCGTTTCACTACGCACGCGCCTTCTGCCCGTCGCCTTGCCACAGAGAAAGTGCGCTGAGGAGGTCATCTCCACGAGCCAGGGTGAGACATGGCACTCCCGCCATGCTCAAAGTCAGAAGATGCCCCCGCACTTCGTTGGAAAGCCCCGCTGTTGCCGAGGCGGCCTCCAGTCCATAGTCCCGCCGATCGTGAGGGGGCAGGAATGGTAATAGTGGAGCGCCACCGCGGGAGCCGGCAAATGTGGCCCCAGCAACATGGACCAGGGACACGCGCACCCCGTCCTCACGAAGGCCGATCAAGGCGCGAACGAGCTGATGGTCGAGGGATAGCGACACGAGTGTGACGCGGTGCGTGTGCAATAGCCGGGACCCGTCCATGCGGAGATGGCGCAGCGATGAGGCTACAGGCACGATCGCGTTCGGGGAGGCCCCGGCGAGGGCCTCCAGCAGTTGCCGCCTGCCGCCCCCGTCGGCGGTGAGGCGGATCTGCAGCCACTTCTTCTCGTGCCGCAGCAGGTTCACGCCCCGCCCCGTACGCAGGGCAAAGTCGGCGATGCTCCCGGTCGCTTTGAGAGCCAACTCGTAGCTCGTGTCCGGGGCTTCGCCCACCACATGAGCGGCCGTGCCGTCGAGGAGTAACGTCACGTCACTGCCGGCCGGTTCTTCCGTCTCTCTCAGCATGAGGATGCCGGTCTTGGCAGAGCTCTTCCAGTCGATGTGACTCAGCGGCTCACCCGGCTGATGCGGCCGGATGCCTCGAAACTCCGAAGCTCCGGGCACGAGCAGGCCGTAACCGCCCCAATCGCGGCGAAGACCTATGTCGGCGTAGATGGCGCAGGAGTTGAGAGCCGCGAAGCGGGGATAGACGGTCACCGTCAGGGGATCACCGAGCTTGCGCGCGGTTCTGACGAGCCCAAGGGGATCTTCCGCGAGTATCCGGATGGCGGGCAGCACGTGCACCCCCCGTTCCGCCTTTCCAGCGGAAGCTTTGACGATCCGACTCGCGCGCGGACCAAGGCTCTCCACTTCGAGGTCGAGATCCTCGGCGCTGAAACCCTCCAACGAGCTACGCAGCGTCAGCTGCGGCCCGGGAAAGATGGACGCATTCTTGACCTGGAACCTGAATTCGGGTTCCTCGCCAGCCATCGGCCGCTCGGGGCTCACTGTTCGCAGAACGGACAACCGCCGTCCCGAGCCAAGTACCAGAAGCCAGGACACGACCAGCGCCGCAAGGAAAGCGAAGCACATGAGGTACAACTCCCAGGTCCCCAGGACCCTGGCAGACAGGTAGGTGCCGATGACAAGCGCCAGCACGCCGAAACCGCGGGCGGTGAGCCTGGGCATGGTCAGCTCGCGGGGACTGGCACCGCGTCCAGCACCTTGGCTACGACCATTTCTTGAGTCAAACCGTGCACCTTGGCGTCCGGCGACAGCATGAGCCGGTGGGCCAACACGCGCGTGGCCAGGTCTTTGATGTCCTTGGGAACGACGAAATCGCGCCCGCGCAGAAGGGCAAGAGCCTTGGCAGCGCGCAAGAGAGCGATCCCCGCGCGGGGGCTGGCGCCCAGGTAGACATCTCGCTGCTCCCGGGTAGAGGTCAGGATGGCCACCACGTAGCGCCGCAAGGCGGGGGCCACTCGCACCCGCGTCACGGCCTGGTGCATCGCTAGGACCTCGGCGGCGTCGAGGACTGGCTCCAGCTCCGACAAGGGATCGTGTGAGGTCTGCTCGTGGAGGATGGCCTCCTCCGCCTCCGCCGACGGGTAGCCGAGGCTCAGGCGCATCATGAAACGGTCGAGCTGCGCCTCTGGGAGCGGGTAGGTGCCCTCGTACTCGATGGGGTTTTGCGTGGCAATGACCATGAACGGGGGGTTGATCACGTGGGTGCAATTGTCGATGGTCGCTTGGCGCTCTTCCATGGCTTCGAGCAGGCTCGACTGGGTCTTAGGCGAGGCTCGGTTGATTTCGTCCGCCAGCACGATGTTGGCGAAGATCGGGCCGGGCCGGAATTCGAACTCGCCGGTCTTCTGGTTGAATACGCTCACTCCAGTGACATCGCTCGGAAGTAGATCCGGCGTGAACTGGACGCGCGCGAAGCGGCAGTTGACCGAGCGGGCCAGTGACTTGGCCAGAAGGGTCTTGCCCACACCGGGAAAGTCTTCCACGATGATGTGGCCTCCGGCCAGAAGGGCGACGACACAAGCGCGGATTATCTCCTCCTTGCCCAGGATGACCGAGGAGATATTGGCGGCTATGTGCCCTGCGCGCCGGGCGACTCTCTGCATTTCCTCGTCTTGCAGCGCAGACGCAGTCATAGTGCTATCGAACATTCATCTTCTCCCAGACTCTGAGCCAATACTCAGAAGGTTTGCCGGTGATGTCAGTTAGAGCTTCGATCGCCGAGTCGATCTCCGCCCAGGTGGTCGCGTGGCCGACGCTAAGACGTACGAGCCCGGTCTCCAGGGTCCCGGCCACTCGGTGCGCTTCGGGAGCGCAGTGCAGGCCCGCCCTCACCGCGATATGGAACTCGCGGTCGAGGATGTGGGCCACGTCGGCTGAGGCCATCCCGTCCACAGCGAGCGACACGATAGGGGCCGACGCTACATCGACCCCGGGTCCGTACAGTCTGATGCCCTCGACCTCCGCCAATCGCTCCCGGAGGCGACGCGCCATGGCCAGCTGCCGCGCTCCATGGGCGACCACCCCTTCGCGCACCAGGATCTCGATGCCCGCTGCCAGGCCGGCGATACCGGGTGTGTTGCGCGTGCCGGCTTCATAGCGGTCGGGGCATTCCACAGGCTGTTCGAGCGATTCGGAGCGGCTGCCTGTGCCTCCTTCGACCAGGGTATCCAGTCGAGACCCCCGGCGCGATGTATAGAGCTCCGACTCCTTGTGGACCGAGTAAGCCCTTGTGGCCGGAGATGGCAAGCAAGCTGATACCCATGGCTTCCACGTCGATAGGAAAGCAGCCTGCCGTTTGGGCGGAGTCGACCAGAAGCGGGACTCCCCACTCTTTGAGTGCAGGCCCCACTTCTGCGATGGGAAGCAATGTGCCGAGGACATTGGAGGCGTGTGTGAGGGCGACCAGCCTCGTATGCGGTCGCACCGCGGCAAGGATGTCGCCCGGGTCGGTCGTGCCGTCAGGGGTGCAGTGGACTCTGGTGACCTCCACTCCGCGACTCTCCAGCGCCGCCAGCGGCCGGGCGACGGCGTTATGCTCCACCGAGGAGGTGACGACGTGGGGGCGGTGGTTGGCAGAGGTGGTTCGCCCGGGATGGCCGTCTTCCGCGCCATGGCCCGTGCCGAATACCTCGCTCGATCCCAGGATGCCTTTGAGCGCCAGGTTGAGGGCGTAAGTGGCGTTCAGAGTGAAGACGACGCGTGACTCATCGGCGATGCCGAAGAGGCCCGCGACCGCCCGCCGCGAGTGGAGCAGGGTACGCGACGCCTGCAGCGACAATTCGTATGCTCCGCGACTGGGGTTGGCGCATACATCGCTGAGGGCCTGTTCCACCGCTCGGACTACTTCTCGAGGCTTGGGGCAGGAAGTGGCCGCGTTATCCAAGTAGATCATGGGCTGCTCCACGCAAACCGCTCCGTGTACAGCACTGTCCGGGGCATTGTACCCTCCCTGGGCGCCAGCGACATCCCAAAGGCCGCTCGAGCCTCATTTGTCTGCGGTCGCAGGTGCAGGGGGCGCCGGGGTGACGGCGAGCTACGCGCTCGAGGTGGTCGCGCTGGTCACCAGGGCTTTCAAGTCGCCCTGCGGCCGCCAGGTCTTTCCTCCGCGGCTCACCAGGCCCCGGTCGATGTCCAGGTCGAACGTGACTGTCCGGCGGTCCGAAAAGACAAACGTCATCGTGCTGCCGCCGGTGGCCACAGTCGCGTCGACCTCGTGTCGCGTTCATGACCGCCGTCTCGAGGGCCCTCACGCTCGGCAGGCTCGAGTCGAGCCCGTAGCTCGTGAGCTTGCCGGACGCGTCCTTGATGGCCAGGCTGACGAACTTGGAGTCCTTGATTATCTTGAGGTCGGCTGTGGCCGGAACTTCCGTCATGTCGTAGGGGGAGGAGACCGAACGCGCGCCATCCGCGGAAGTTCCCTGCGATTGCCCGCCTCCATCGCGAGTCTGCGTGACGACGATAGGGACGACCACAGCCAGCACGACCACTAGAGCACCGGCCGCAATGAGAAGACGGCGACGGCTCGTCCACTTCGACCGGTGGTTTCCGAATCCGCCGCGTCGCGCGGCCTCTCGGCGACCCATCCGGGTGAGCCGCTCAGCTTCCGCACGGCGCTCTGCCCCCGCCCTGCGGTCCGCCTCAGAGCGTCTGTCCGCCTCGGCGAACCGCTCGGCCGGGGTGAGGCGCTTGAGCGCGCGCCGACGCTCGGCCCCCGATCTGCGGTCTGGCTTCGCACGCCGTTCCGCGCCCGCGGGTCCGTCGGGTTCGCCCTCGTGGGCGGCCCGGCGAGGCTCGGTCCGCCCGTTCTTGTCAGGTTGCCGATCCTGATCGGACAAAGTGCGCTCCTTGAAGTTTGCCCTGCATACGAATAGACTACCGCAGCGCAAAGGCGTTGACGGGAACGAGTAAGCGTTGCCCTTCCCATTCTAGCGAGCCGGGGACGGTGGGAGCCCGGTGGGAATCTGCGCTGAATATCCTCCCCGAGCCGCCAGCCGAACAGTCGAGCCCAGACCTGCCGAGTCGCCGCGGACCGCTAACGCTCCCAAGGTTACTCCAGCGGGCAGACGTGCACCACGCCGGGCAGGGGTTATACCAGCACCGGCGAAGCCGCCTGAGGCTCGCCCCAGTAGACCTGGCCGGGTCCTTCCCGTGACAGAAGGTGGGCGTGTCTTCCGCGTGGCCGATCCCCGAAGGGGCGAGGTCGGCGGTCGCGGCGCTCCGTGAGAGGGTCACGCTCCGGCGTGGCCAAGTAGGGTGGTACCGCGGGTTGCACCCCGTCCCTACGCGAGCCGGTCGCTCGTCGAGCACGGGCGTCCGGTGAAGCGCCACGGTCCTTGGATCGGCCGGTCTGTCGACCTTCGGCCTGAGGATCTGGATGCGCGACGCGTGGACGGGGTTTTTGTGTTTCTTGGAGAATATGAGGGGATCGAGCGGTGACTGAGGAGGAGCGCATGGCCGAGGATGAAGATCAGGGCGCGAGGGCCTTAAGCCCATCGGGCGAGGTCGTGGCGGGAAAGACCGCGGTCCAGGCGGGCGCTGGCCGCGCATATCGCACGGTGGACACGGGTCAGAGCTTCTCCGCTTTGGAGGAGCGGATCCTCGGCTGGTGGAAAGAGCGCTCCATTTTTGAGAAGAGCCTCGAGCTGCGGGCGGGGCGCCCGGAATGGGTGTTCAGCGAAGGGCCGCCCACGGCCAACGGTAAACCCGGCATCCATCACGTGCTGGCTCGGGTGTTCAAGGACATCTACCCTCGGTTCCGCACCATGCGGGGCTATCACGTGGACAGCAAGGGCGGCTGGGACTGCCACGGCCTGCCGGTGGAGTTGGAGATCGAGAAGCGGCTCGGCTTCAACCACAAGGAGCAGATCGAACAGTACGGTGTGGCCGAGTTCAACCAGCTGTGCAAGGAGTCGGTGACCGCCTACGTCGACGACTGGAACCGGATGACCGAGCGCATCGGCATGTGGCTCGACCTCGACGACGCATACATGACCATGACCGACGACTACATCGAGTCGGTGTGGTGGATCCTCTCGCGAGTTCTCCAAAAAAGGCCTGCTGTACGAGGGGCACAAAGTAGTTCCCTACTGCCCGCGCTGCGGCACGGCCCTCTCCTCGCACGAGGTGGCCTCCGGGTACCAACTGGTGACCGACCCCTCGGTGTATGTGCGCTTCCGCCTGCTGGCCCCCGACGGCACCCCCGAGACACACGACGGTCTGCCCGTGAGCCTGTTGGTCTGGACCACCACACCCTGGACGCTCATCTCCAACGTGGCCGCGGCGGTGGGTCCGAGCATCCACTATGCGCGGGTCAGGTTCGGCGACGAGTATTTCATTCTGGCCGCAGACCTCGCGACGGCCGTGCTCGGGCCCGACGCGGTGATCGACGAGACCTTCCCGGCCTCCGCGCTGGCGGGACGACACTATCAGCCGCCCTATCAGTTTGTGGCGGCGGACCGGCCCGCCTGGTACGTGGTGCCGGCCGACTATGTGGCCACCGACGAGGGCACCGGCATCGTCCATATCGCGCCGGCTTTTGGCGCCGATGACATGATCGTCGGTCAAGCCAACGATCTGCCGGTGATCATGCCGGTTGACGAGGAGGCGCGCTTCACGATCGAGGTGACACCGTGGATGGGCATGTTCGTGAAGGACGCCGACGCGTCCATCATGGACGACCTGGAGGCCCGCGGCATCCTGTGGGGCCGTCAGCCCTACGAGCACAACTATCCCTATTGCTGGCGCTGCGACACGCCGCTCATCTACTACGCAAAGACGGCATGGTACGTGCGGACCACGGCCCGCAAAGAGCGAGATACTGGCCGCCAACGAAGAGGTGAGCTGGTACCCGGAACATCTCAAGCACGGCCGTTTCGGAAAGTGGCTGGAGAACAACATCGACTGGTCGCTCTCCCGCGAGCGCTACTGGGGTACGCCCCTGCCGGTCTGGCGGTGCGAGCACGGGCACGACACGGTGATCGGCTGCAGGGCGGAGCTGAGCGAGCTGGCCGGCCGCGACCTGTCGCAGTTGGAGCTCCACCGTCCATACGTGGACGAGGTGACGTTCGCGTGCCCGCGAATGCGGCTCCCTGGCCAAACGGGTGCCGGAGGTCATCGATGCCTGGTTCGATTCCGGATCCATGCATGTGGCGCAATGGCATTATCCGTTCGAGAACCAGGATAAGTGGCGCACCCGCTTCCCAGCCGACTTCATCTGCGAGGCCATCGACCAGACCCGCGGCTGGTTCTACAGCATGCTCGCCATCAGCGCCTTGCTCACCGGCCACACGAGCTACAAGAACTGCCTGTGCCTGGGCCATATCCTGGACAGCGAAGGCCAGAAGATGTCCAAGCGCCTTGGGAATGTCGTTGACCCGTGGAGCATTCTGAACAAACAGGGCGCCGATGCTCTGCGATGGCACCTCTTTACGAGCAGCTCGCCGTGGCTGCCCCGCCGGTTCGGTCCCGAGAACATCGACGAGGTGATCCGCAAGTTCGTCCTCACCCTCTGGAACACGTACTCTTTCTACACCCTGTACGCCAACATCGACGGCTTCGACCCCGAGTCGCACGAGGTGCCCTTCGCGGAGCGCACGCTGATGGACCGATGGATCCTTGGCGACCTTCACCTGCTCGTCAAGAAGGTCACCGCCGAGCTCGACCAGTACGATGCCTTCTCGGCAGGCCGGGCCATCGCCGAGTTCGTGGACGAGCTGTCCAACTGGTACGTGCGCCGGTCTCGCCGCCGCTTCTGGAAGAGCGAGGCCGACGAGGACAAGATCGCGGCCTATCTAACCCTGTACGAATGCCTGTTCACGTTGAGCGGACTGTTGGCTCCGTTCACTCCCTTCCTGGCGGAGGAGCTCTATCAAAATCTGGTCGCCGAACGTTCTCCGGGCTCGCCGGAGTCGGTGCATCTGTGCGATTGGCCCGTGGCCAACGGGACCTTCATCGACGAGGACCTTTCCTTCCGCATGGCTGTCGCACGTCAGGTGGTCAACCTCGGCCGCGCGGCGAGGAACGCCGCGCAGATCAAGACGCGCCAGCCCGTCGAGGTGGCGGTGGTGGCGGCTCGGGACCGCGAACGGGCCGCGGTGGAGAGTCTGTCGGCGGTGGTCTCCGAGGAGCTCAATGTGAAAGCCATAGAGTTCGTCGCGAGCGCCGGGGAGCTGGTCAACTATGTCGTGAAACCCAACTACCGCACTCTCGGACCTCGCTTCGGCAAGAGCATGCCCGAGGTGGCCGCCGCCGTCGCCGCCCTCCCCGCTGACGAACTGGGCGACCGGGTGAGCTCCGGGCGCTCTGCCATGGTCACGGTGGGTGGACACGAGTACGAGTTCCAGCCCGACGATTTCATGGTGGAGGCTCACGAGAAAGAAGGGTTCCGTGTCGAGCGGGAGGGAAGCCTAGCGGTGGCCATCTCCACACGTCTCAACCCGGAACTGCTGCGCGAGGGCTTGGCCCGGGAGCTGGTCCATCACATTCAGAACACCCGCAAGGCCGCTGACTTCCAGATCGACGACCGCATCCATCTGCGCGTGACCGGTCCCGACGACGTGCTGGCCATGCTGGCCGAGCACGGGGATTGGGTCAAGAAGGAAACCTTGGCTGTCAGCCTCGAAGTGGAGGCTGCGTCGGCGAGTGCTCAGCTGATTGCGCCGGTGGTTGAGGGCACGGAGGCCGGGCCTACGGCCGGAACGGAAGCCGGCACGGCTGCAGCCTTCTACCGTGAAGAGCTCAAGGTCAATGGGCTGCCGGTGACGGTGGAGATCGCGAAAGTCTAGGAAGCAAACGAGGCGGCAGGCGCATCGCGCCTGCCGCCTCGGCTAGTCATCCAAGTGTCGCTTCCCTCCCTCGCCCCAGTCGCCAGCGTCGGGCGGGTCGCCATTAGCGGAGAGAGGTAGCTCTCGATCCCGAAGACGATCAGGTGGTCGTCGTGGCCGTGCCGTCCAGTTCTGCCTTGACGGTCTTCAGCCGGGTCTGACTATCACCGGTGGTCGCTGCGATTCCTTGGCTGAGAACCTTGTCGGCGTCCGCCTTGTCATTCTCGTTGGTGAACACCATCGCGAGGTTGATGTAGGCGGTGACGAGCGTCGGGTCACCGGCAATAGCCTTCTGGTATTGCGCGATCGCGGAGTCCGTCTTTCCGGCGTCACGCAGCACGTTTCCGTAGTTATTGTGAGTCAGAGGGTCGTCTTTGATCGCAAGCATCTTTTCGTAGGTGGCGGCAGCGTCGTCATAGTTCTTCAGCTGGTACTGGGCGACCGCCAAAGCCTGGAGTGCGGTGAGATCGGTGGGATTGTCCTGGACGGCTTTCTCCAGCTTGGGCAGCTCGGCTTGCCATTCGGCTGCGGTCTTGCCGCCGCTGTTGACGACCGTGATGGTCGAGCCCGTGCTGGAGCCGGCATCGGTGGTGGCGGTGCCGCCAGCGGTCGTGCCGCTCGCCGACGCGGTAGTGGTACCGGTGCTTTCGACGGTGGTACCGGAGCCCGACGCAGTGGTCGTGGTGCTGCCGGTGGAGTTCGACCCGCAGGCCAAGAGCCCCAGGGATAACGCGAGCACGAGCACCAACATCAACGATGTAGGCACCGCGTTCTTCCTAAAGAAATGCCTCATGATCCTTCTCTCTTCTTCGATTTCACGCGGAACCGACTACGGAACAAGCACGTTCAACGCATGCGGCTCGACTTCTACAACCAGGGGAAGTCTACCAGCCAACTCTCCATCGGTCTGGAACCAAACGACGTCGCCTTCTCGCAACGGGGTGATCTCGGCCTTCTCTATGCGGAGATACACCGTGTTCGGATTACGCACGTGAAGGCCGCTTGGCACCCCCAGCCAGAAGGCCGCCAGGCCGGCCCGGCTCCGCCCCGTGAACATCATCAGGTCCAGCACGCCGTCGGTAGGATCGGCGCTGTTGGTAACTCCGAACCGGCCGGCGTAATAGCGGCTGTTACCCACCACTGCAAAGATGGCCGTGTGTTCCTCCCCATTTGCGCGGACCAGAAACGGGATGGGAATAGTGGTAAACCCCACGCGCAGGCCCGTAGAGAGGAACGCAAGCTCGTGGAACCTCCGCTTGGCCCGCGGATCGACGTTGCGCACCGTCAGGGCATCCACTCCCACTCCGGTCATGAGGATGAACCGACGCCCGTTGGCGCGTCCCAGGTCCATCGCCACCGTCCTTCCCTGGGCTATGACGTTGCAGGCTCGCTCGACTTGGAAGGGCAGCCCCAGTTCGAGTGCGAGCACATTGACCGTGCCGGCCGGAACGATGCCCAAAACCGTGGAGCTGCAGGCCAAGCCGTTGGCCACTTCGTTGACGGTGCCGTCGCCACCGACCGCCACGACGATATCGGTATTGCCGGCGAACCCACACGCCATGGTGGATGCGTCGCCTCGCTTGTCGGTAGCGTGGAGCTCGGCCTCGAGGCCGCGCCTCGCAAGACTTTGCACTACCGTGGCCGCTATGGCTGCGGCCCGGCCCCTACCTGCAGTGGGATTGAAGATGATCTGAACTCTCATCGCGGCTCTTCTCCTGGGCCGGCCGGCCGGCGCCCCTCGTTCGAACCATGCGGCTCCACGGGACAGCTAGGGCGATCCAACGGCCGGATGACCACTTCCGCTGCCTTTCCCGCCGTCTGACTGAGGGCAGCATACTGAGAATACCCGGCGGCTCGAGCAAGCGCGACCGCATGCTCGAAATCCGCCCCCACCTCCTCGGGCCTGTGTGCGTCGGAGCCGAAGGTCACAGGCACCTTGTACCCATACAGCAGGCGAAGTAGAGACGCGGACGGGTAAGCCTCCCTCGCCGGCTTTCGCAGCCCGGCGGTGTTGATCTCCACCAGCGCTCCGGCGCGGGCTATCCGGGCAGCCAACGTCTCCATCTCCACGGTGAGTGTGCGACTCGGCCGGTAGCCGAACTTCTTGGCCAGGTCGATGTGGCCCATGATGGTGAAGGCTCCCGATTCTGCCGCGTCCCCCACCAACTCGAAATACTCGGAGTAGACGTCGTCGATGTCGCGGGCCGCGTACTCCTCGATCTGCCGCTCGTCGTCGATGCCCCAGGCGCCCACGTGGTGCACCGAGCCGATGGCGTAGTCGAACGGGTGGGCTGCGAGTAGCTCCCGGACCTCCACGATCGTCTCCGGTCGATAGTCCGCTTCCACTCCGAGAAGCACATATCCCGGAAATCGCGCCTTTAGCTCCTGGACCTCGGCCACGTAGTCGACCAGGTCGCACGCGCGCATCGAGATCTCCGGATCGGGCTCGGGGAGCAACGGTATGTGGTCTGCGATGCCGATGCCCGGGAGGCCCTTCCTGAGGGCCACCTCCACATACAGGAGGGGAGCGCCGGTGGCGTGACCGCAGCGGGACGTGTGCGTGTGGTAATCGGGGTACGGCACGTCAGTGCTCCTCGACGGTGAAGCCTGGGTCGCCGGTCGTATGGTGCATCCACGCCCCCTTCGCCCTGCGCGGCGACGAGAGTTCTTCAGTATCAAGAACGATCGTGTATGGACCGTCGTTCACCAGTGACACGACCATATGCGCTCCGAAAATGCCCGAAGCCGTAGGCACCCCGGACTGTTCCAACGTACGCGTGAACTCGTCCACAAGGGCCTCCGCTACAGGCGGGTCGGCCGCGTCGCTGAAGGAAGGCCTGCGACCCCGGCGGCAATCGGCCAGCAGCGTGAACTGGCTCACCACTAGGGCAGTCCCGCCTGTTTCCAACAGCGAAAGATTAGCCTTACCATCGTCATCCCCCACGATACGAAGATTGGCCACCTTGCTGGCCAGTGCTTCGGCCTCCGAAGACCCGTCACCACGGCGGACGCCGACGAACACCAGGAAGCCGCCATCGCTGCTCGCTACGACCCGCCCGTCCACCTCCACGGTAGCGCAGGTGATGCGCTGAACGACCGCTCGCATCAGGCCACCGCCTCCACCTTGTGCACGGTTGCCTTCCAGCGGCCGGCTTCGCCGGGGCCCTCGATCCGGACATTCACGAAGCGGTTTATGAGTGAGTCGTCCCCGCTCAGTTCCACTTCGATGTAGTTGCCGGTCAACCCTACCAATTCCCCCTCGCCCGCTCGCTCGCGCAGGACGAGCGCCTGTAGCTCCTGGCCGAGGAAACGCTCCTGAAAGGCCTTGAGCTTGCACGCGCCCAGATCTCTCAACTTCGTGCTCCGGGCTTGTATGGTCTCGGGGTGGACTTTGCTCCTCATCCGGGACGCGGCCGTTCCGGGCCGGTCGCTGTAGCCAAAGACGTGCAGGTACGTCAGCGGCAGCCGTTCGACGAGCTCATACGTCTCCATGAACTCGGCCTCGGTCTCGCCGGGGAATCCCACGATCACGTCCGCCCCGATGGCTGCATCAGGAAAGCGGCGGCGGACCTCGTTGAGCACAAGGCCATATTCGAGCGAAAGGTAAGGGCGGTTCATGCGGGCAAGGACAGTGTCGGACCCGCTTTGCAGAGGAAGGTGGAAGTGGTGAGCCACTCTGCCCCCGGCGTCGCCGACAGCGTCGAGAAGCTCGCGGTCGACCTCGAGCGGCTCGATTGAGCTAAGGCGGTAGCGCGGCACATCGCCTGCACGGACAAGGTCATCCAGAAGGTCGGGGAGCCGGGTCTCGCCGATATCTCGACCCCAGCTTCCCAGATTGATGCCTGTGAGCACCACTTCGCGGAAGTCCTGGCCCGCCAGCAAACGTACTTGTTCGAGCACCTCCGCACGCGGCATGCTTCGTGCCGGTCCTCGAGCAAGGGGGATGATGCAATAGCTGCAGTGCGAGTCGCAGCCGGTCTGGATCTTCAGAAAGGCCCGAGTGTAGCCGTAGAAATGAGTTATGAACTCGCGATCGAAGTCGGGATGAGCGGGGTACGCGCTTACCGCGGTGAGGGGAGGCCTCGGCCTGGCATCGACCGCGCGATCCGCCTGGTGCCGAGCGTGACTCGCCTGGTGCGTAGCTGCAGTGCCCGGACGAGTCTCGCTCGGACTATTCAGGGTCGGGGAAGCCTCGTTAGCCGAGCCGCCAGCTGGTACGGCCGCAGGCGTCGAGCCGCCCTCCGGTGCGCCCGGGTCGGTCAGCAGCTTGTCGAGGAAATCCGTCAGCCGTAACTTCTCGACGTTTCCCAGCACGAGGTCAACGCCCGCTATGGCGGCCACCACCTCAGGGTCCACCTGGGCATAGCACCCGGTGACGGCCACGAGACATCCGGGATCAAGCCGCCGAGCAAGGCGGATCTCGCGCCGGCAGGTGCGGTCGCTCTTGGCCGTCACAGTGCAGGTGTTGAGGACTCGCACGTCCGCCGGCTCGTTCCAGCCCACGAGGTCATAGCCGGCCACGCGAAGGGTCTCTTGCATCTGGGCCGTCTCACACTGGTTGAGCTTGCACCCGATGGTACGGAACGCAACTCTTTTGTGTGTTCTTCCTGGGATTTCGGAGGGAGGCATCTGGCTGCCGCCGGCTGTTGGTAGCGCCACGTCGGGACCTTGGGATGTTAGCATATACAACGCTCATTTCCGGGAGGACAGAATCAGCGAGACATCACCAGAGGGACTGTGAGCTCCGTTCCAACGCATCCCGAAGCCAGACATAGCGAGGCAGACAAAGCCCCGTGGCATCGCCGCCTTGTCCCCGCCGTCCTGAAAAGGGAGCGCGTCGGCGGACAGGCAGTCCGTTTCCTCATCGTCGGCCTGTCCAATACGGCCGTCGATCTCGTCATCTTCAATCTGCTCCGCTTGATTCCAGGCATGCCGGACGTCGCGGCAAAGGCCGTTTCCTACTTCTGTGGCATCGTCAACAGCTTCTTCTGGAACAAATACTGGACCTTCAACGCCCGCGGAACGTCCAAGGGCAAACGCGAATTCGCCGTGTTCCTCGCGGTCAACCTGCCTCCCCTGGTCGTGAACGTGGTGGTGTTTGCGCTTCTCGGGATATGGGCGGGGGAGGGGTCGTTCATCGTGCGTAACGCGAAGGCATTTGGCGCGGCAGTGGTGACGATCGCGTGGAACTTCGTGGGAAGTCGCTATCTGGCGTTTCGCCACACCGCCCTAAATAAAGGGCCGGGCGAAGGGCTGGGCGTCGGCGATTCCGGCAACCATGACGGCGTGGATGACGCGGCACGAGCGGGCGACGCCGGCCGAGCCGGGGAAGCCGGATCAACGGGGGAGGCTGGATGAGCGGAGCCGACGTGATCGAGGAAAGGTCCATGGAACCGCAACCGGGATCCGACCCGCCGGTGCCTTCGCCTGCGCGGGGCGGAGGAGCGACAGCGGCGGCAGAGCCTTCGGCTGTGCCGGGAGGGCGACCTCGACGGCAGAGCCTTCGGCCGTGCCGCGCTACTCGATCGTGATCCCCATCCACAACGAGGCCGAATGCCTCGAGGGTGAGGTGGCCTCTTTGGTGGGCGAGTTGGACGCGAGGAGTGTGGATTACGAGTTGCTGCTGGCAGAGAATGGCAGCACCGACCAGACTCCGGCCATCGCCGACCGCTTGGCGGCAGACTATCCGAGGGTCCGCGCTGTGCACCTGTCCGCTCCCGACTATGGCCTCGCCATGAAGACCGGCATGCTCGCTGCTCGGGGCGATTACGTGGTCAACTTCGACATCGATTTCCACGACGTGGACTTCCTGCTCAATGCCGGTAGCCTCCTCGACTCCTGCGGAGTGGTCGTTGGTAGTAAACTCATGCCTGGCTCCGAAGACAAGCGCTCCGGGGCGCGCCACATGGTGTCCCTCGGGTTCACCACCATACTGCGGGTTCTTTTCGATCCGCACATGGACGATACCCACGGGATGAAGGCGCTCCGGCGTGAGGTGGTCCAGCGGTTCGCGCCCCGGACCGTCATGAGCCGCGACATCTGGGACACCGAGCTCATCATTCGAGCGCGGCGGGGTGGCATCGTTGTGAAGGCTCTACCGGTGACGGTGGAGGAGAAGCGCAAACCGCGGTCTTCGATCGTGCGTCGGATACCGCGGACCGTGAAGGGGCTGTTACGGCTCCGGTCGGTGCTCTGGAGGGAGGGGAAAGCTGGATCCTGAGTACGAAGATCTAGTAGGACACAAGGGCTTCTGGAACTGGTTGCCCACGCTCATCGCCTTCCTGGCTATCTACGCCACGCTTTTCGCTTTCTATAAGCCTAATCTCCTCTTCAGCCTAACGACCACCGCCGGCGGCGACACCGGCGCCTACCATTACCCCATGCAGTACCTCATCCATGAGTTGCTGCCGCACTTCAGACTCACCGGCTGGGCTCCGGGTTGGTACGCCGGGATGCCGATGTTCACGTTCTACTTTCCGTTCCCCTTCCTCCTCATCGCCATATTCAGTTGGGTTATCCCGTATACCCTGGCCTTCAAGTTCATCACGGTGTTGGGCGTCTTCGCTCTGCCTGCCGCCGCCTACGCCATGGCCCGGTTGTGGCGGGTACGGCGGCCGTACCCCGTTCTTGCGGCCGTCTTCGCTCTCGTGTTTCTCCTCATGCAGAGCTTCTCGATCTACGGGGGCAATATCCTCAGTACGCTAGCGGGTGAGTTCAGCTACATGCTGAGCTTCTCCTTGGTGTTCCTGTTCCTGGGCACCGCGTACCGGGGCATGCAGAAGTCCCGCTACGACATGCTCTTCGTGCTGAACGGCTTGATGCTGATGGCCATCGTGCTGAGCCATATCGTCACTACGGCTGCGCTGGTCTGTATCGCGCCCGGCCTTCTGCTGGTCAACCGGCGCTGGCGGGCCGTTGGCTACCTTGCGGCTGTGGCGGCGGTGGGCTTCGCGCTGTCGGCCTTCTGGACCCTGCCCTTCGTCGCCGACCTCAAGTGGTCGGCTACCATGGCGTGGCAGCAACTCCATGGCCTTCATGACTTTCTGCCCAACGCCCTGCTGCCGATAGCCGGCCTGGCCCTGTTGGGCATGGCCTACGCTGTGGCCCGCAAGGAAACCAAGCTTCTGCCGCTGGCTTGGGCCACGGTGGTCATGCTCGGGCTGGCCTGGGCGTTGCCCAACGGCCGTCTTTGGAATGCCCGCGTCCTTCCCTTCTGGTATTTCATTCTGCATCTCTGGGCTGCCTACGGGGTCGCGTGGTTGATCCGTCCGTTCGCCGTCGTGATCCGCGATCTGTTCCACATCAAGAGCGTCAACGCCAAGCGCATATACGTCCCGCTCGTGGCCATTGTGCTGGGCGTGGTGGTGATCGTGACCAGTGGCACCGCCATGAGCTGGATCAAGTGGAACTACACCGGCTACGAGGGTAAGAGCACATGGACGCAGTACCAGCAGATAAACAACTTCATCAAGACCCTCGACCCGCCGGGTCGGGTTATGGTGGAACACTCGCAGAGCATAGATGAGTTCGGGACGCCTCGGGCCTTCGAGATCATCCCTTACTGGACCGGCATGCCGACCATGGAAGGCACCCTCATGGAGGCCTCCTTCACCGCGCCGTTCCACTTCATCAACCAGGCTGAGCTCTCCAAGGAGGCCAGCGACGCGATCATCGGCGTGCGCTACCCCAGCCTGGACGTGCCCCAGGGGCTGACCCATCTTCAGCTCATGGACATCCCCTATTTCCTCACGGTTTCACCCGAAGTGACCGCCGCGGTAAAAGCGGACAAGCGCGCCACGTTGCTGGCGACGTTCGGCAACTACAACATCTTCAGCATCGCCGGCAGCACCGGATACGTGCAAGTCATGAGTAACGAGCCCGTGCGGCTGAAGATCGCTCAGAAGGACTGGCGGGACGCGATCGTCAACTGGTATCTCAATCCTTCGGACCTAACGACGCCGATTGTTTGGGACAACGGTGAAGCCGCTCTCCAGAAGTTCGCCTCGGTTACGGCCAACACGGTGACAAACCCCCCGGAGGTGCCTGTTCAAACGGACGGCACCGTAACGAACGAGGTCTTGACAGACGAAAGCCTGAGCTTCGATACCACCGCCATAGGCGTGCCCCACTGGATCAAGATCTCGTACTTCCCCAACTGGCATGTCAAGGGGGCCGAAGGTCCCTACCTGGTGTCGCCGTCGTTCATGATGGTGATCCCAACGCAGAGCCACGTGACGCTCTACTACGGGCGCACCGCGGCCAACACCATAGGCCAGACATTCGAGGTCATCGGCTGGCTGTTGATTGTTGGGATCTCGGCATGGCGCTTTGTGATTTGGCGCCGCCGCCGACGGGCTCGGAAGCTCGTCATAGCTGCGGAGGGCGCGACGCCGCTTGGTGGACTGGGCTTGTCTGCTCCGTTCGAGGTGCCGGACGAGGACTCACCCACTCGAGGCCTGCTCAGCCAAAAGGACTACCCGGGGTGGGTGGGTAGGTGGCCGGAAGACGAGCCTCCTGCGTATCCGCCGGCCGATGCTGTACCTGGCACCGGGTCAACCGTCATTCCCGGCACCGCCGACGTCTCAGGCACCGCTGGTGCCGACACCGTCGACCTCTCCGGCGACGACGAAGCCGGAAACGTCGGCGAGTAAGAGGTAACGAATGCTGTCAGCGCGCCGCGCGCCCTAGGTATGCGCGCGGCGCAGACAGACGGCTGCGAGATGGCTGACGGCGCGCTCCGGGTAGGGCAATGGCTGTGGCGTTATCGGTGGATTATCCTTCCGAGCAGCGGCTGCGTGATGGCGATCGCTCGCTCTGGGCAGAGTTCCTGGCAGCAATAGCAGCGGATACAGAGATCGTAGTGGTGGGCCGGTGGCTTCTTTTGCGCGCGTGCCGCGGGCGAGGCGAACTCTACCGCCTTCGGACTGACCGGGCACACGGCCACGCAGGTGCCACACGCCGTGCACAGCTCCGGATCGATAGCAGGGCGAGGAACCAGCCGGTTTCTAAAGAACCTGCCCAACGAACCAGTCACCGCGTTGGTCTGGCCGGTGGTGGATCGTGGCTTGCGGTTCACGACAAATCCGCGGTCGACGAAGGAATCGAGGGGATCTCCCAAGATCTCAATGTCTGACGCGTTTCCCAGCCCGAACTCCTGGCCGAATGTCACTGTGGGCACGAGCGCCGCGTCGAGATCGATCATGCGGCAGGCCACGGCGTCGAGCGCGACCGGGTCGTCCGAGAAGAGGAGTGCGTGCATGGGTCGCGGATCGCCCCCGCGCGGTCCGTTGCCCTGCATCGCGACGATGGCGTCCATGGCGTGGAGGCGAGGGCGAAGGAGCCGGTTGAGGTCCACGATCGCCTGGGCGAGGCGCTCCGGAGTGCCCATGCGCACGTGGAACTCGCCTTTCAGCAGTCCAGGAATGCAGCCGAAGGTGTTCTTCACGGCGCCAGTCATCCTGGTGAGCCCGTGGGTCTTCAGTTTGCAGATGGAGACGATCCCGTCTGCGTCGAGGACGCCTGCCGCCACGGTGAACTGCTTGATGAGGTGCCCCTCGGGAAATGAGACTACCCGCGAAGTGGCGAAGTCGGCTTCCGGGATGCCCAACTCCTCGGCGACGGCGACCAGGCCGGCCTTGCGAGCTACCCCGACGGCGCGGCCGAACCCCGGGGAATCACCCCAGCTGAGGTGGGCCCCGGCGCCGGCAAGCAGAGTGGCGACAGCGCGGAACACAGTCGGGTGAGGGCACACCAGGCCCTCCGGAGTGCTCGCAGCCAGGAGGTTGGGCTTGAGAAGGATCTGCTCACCGGAGCGCACGAAGCGGCCGGGTCCGCCGAGCAGCGCCAATCCGCGGGAGGTGGCTTCGAGCACCGCGGCATCGTCGTAGCCGTCGCAGCGGACGAGCGCGACCCGTGCCCGCCCGGGCTGCGCTGGGGTCGTCGGGGCATGGTCGGCGGTTTGCGGTGTGACTTCGCGGTTTTGCGGGGCCGTCTCGGGACTTCCCGGCGGGATGTCGTGGCCCTGCAGGGCGCTACCGCCTGCAGCCACATCGAGGCGAGAATCGCCCTGTCTCCCTAGAAGGCCCGGATCTGCTTCCTGGGCACTCATCGGGCGGTGGCCTGGTCCTCGACCAGGTCTTTGAGCGGTCCGCCATGGTAATCGCCCCACAGAGTGAACTCGGCGCCGACTTCGGCGCGCATCTCAACAGGACCCCCGCCCCACTTCTCGATGAGGTTTGGATCAACGAGCGCCTGCCAGACTTTGGAAACGGGTGCGTTGATCAAGTAGCTCTTCTCGATGGCCATGCCAACTCCCTTGCCAGAACGGTCTCCCCCAAGCGGGGGAAATACCCCCGGGCGGGATGGGTCACTCCTTGGGCGCCTCTCGTTCGATCTCGATGCTGCAGTTGGTAACCAGGGCGGCGATCGCGCCCACTGCCACCAACATCGGCGCCAGCACCGCTCCGGCCACGCCTATGGTGAGCGGGAACTCCACGATCACGCGGTCGTCCTGGCGAATGGCGATGTGCCGGACATTTCCCTCATGCACGAGCTCGCGAACTTTGTCCAGCAGTTGGCCGCCGTCGATGCGGATGGTCTCTTTCCAGGTCTTGGGTTCCTCGGTCACGTCGGCTCCTTTCAGATCGAAGTGGGCATCAACCATACCCGCCGGGTGCGCGGGCCGTCGAATTCCGCGAGATAGATGCTCTGCCAGGTACCGAGAAGTAAGCGACCATCCTGCACGGGGACGGCCACGTGGCTGCCCATCAAAGACGCTTTGATATGGGCGTCGGAGTTCCCTTCCGCATGGCGGTATCCCGCATCGGGCGGGACGAGTCTCGCGAGCCCGGCGACGACGTCGCGGACGACGGATGGATCGGCGTTCTCATTGATCGTGACGCCGGCGGTGGTGTGGGGCACGAATACGTTGACCATGCCCGTGAAGTTTTCGCCCAGGCTTGGCAACCCTGCGCGCACCCGCTCGGTGATGTCCACGAGAGTCTCGCGAACCGGGGTGGATACGGAGAACTCGATCAAAGGAGCGAGGTGGAGGTAAGGGGACTCGA
Source organism: uncultured Thermoleophilia bacterium (assembly GCA_963749535.1). GTDB lineage: Bacteria > Actinomycetota > Thermoleophilia > RBG-16-64-13 > RBG-16-64-13 > Chersky-299. The sequence continues at coordinate 49,606 of CAVVNF010000005.1, forward strand.
ACCCCTGGCCTTCGCGATGCGAACGCGACGCTCTCCCAACTGAGCTATACCCCCGCTAGGTCAACACAGCCGGGTATTTATAGCACACCGGCGCGCCGCCATCATCCCGCGGCGCCGCCACTACCATCCCTGCTCCAGCTGCCACGGCGCTGCCACCACCACCCTTGCTCCAGCTGCGTTTCACGATTCTTCCGCAAGGACGGTGGTGGCGCGCCTCTCACGGCATCTCTGAGGTCGTCCTTCCTTGGTGCCGATCCGCCTGGACTGCTCGCGACATCGCAGTCGCCGATTTGTCCCTGCTTACGAGCACCTATGCTCCGCGCGGAGCGCCATCCATCAAGGAGAGGAGATCACCCCTGCGCAAGAATCGTGAAACGCAGCTGGAGCAGGGGTGATCTCCTCGACGCCTTATTCGGCTTCTCTTTCCAGCCTTTGCGACTTCCTCAAGAACGGTTCTATTAGATCGATGGGGATGGGGAAGATCGTGGTCGAGTTCTTTTCCGTGGCGATCTCGGCCAGGGTCTGCAGGTAGCGCAGTTGAATGGCGGCCGGAGTCCGCGACAAGACCTCCGCGGCCTGCTGCAGTTTCTCGGAGGCCTGGAACTCGCCCTCGGCCGCGATAACCTTGGCCCGGCGTTCCCGCTCGGCTTCTGCCTGCCGCGCCATGGCCCGCTGCATGCCGGTGGGGATCTCCACGTCCTTGATCTCAACCACGCTTACTTTGATGCCCCAGGGCTCGGTCTGCTCGTCGATGATCTCCTGCAGGCGGGCGTTCAATTTGTCGCGCTCGGTGAGCAGGTGGTCGAGGTCGGACTGTCCGAGGACGCTCCGCAGGGTGGTCTGGGCGATCTGCGAGGTGGCGGAGACGTAGTTCTGCACTTCCACGACCGCCCTGGAGGGGTCGACAACCCGGAAGTAGGCCACCGCATTCACCTTCGCCGGGACGTTGTCCTTGGTGATGACCTCCTGAGCGGGCACCTCAAACGTGAGCGTTCGCAAGTCGATGCGCACCACCCGATCCACGATAGGGATGATTACGAAGATGCCGGGACCTTTGGGATCGCTCAAGCGGCCGAGGCGGAAGATCACCCCTCGCTGGTATTCCGGGAAGACCTTGATAGCCGATGACAGGATGATGATCAGGATGATCACCACTATCACGATCACTGCGATGATTGCTCCCATTCGCGCCCTCCCGTCCTTATGATTTCGACACTGGTTCGCCCTGCCGCCGTACCACGAGCGTGAGCCCTTCGACACGTTCTACCGCGATTTGTTCGTTTTCAAGCAGCTCCCCTTCTTCGGAGCGTGCCCTCCACAGCTCCCCGTTGACTTTCACCTGGCCGAAAGGCTCTAGGGGGGCGCGGACCACACCGGTTGCACCGATCAGGCTGTTCAGGCCGGTAGCGTGGGGCCTGTGCATGGCGACGGCGATCTTCCTCACCACCACCGAGAAGAACAGGAGGGCCACGATGGCCACGACCAAGAGTACCGGCCAGCTTACCCTCACGGCTCCGGAGGGCGAGTTGAACAGAAAGAGCCCGCCCAGGATCAGAGAAATGGTGCCGAAGACACCGAGGAGGCCGTGGCTCGTGATCTTGACCTCCGCCACGTAAAGGATAAGAGCTAACACGATAAGGGTGATGCCGATCCAGCTCACCGACAGAATTGCCAGGGCGTATGCGGCGAAAATAAGCGCTATGAGGCCGGCGATGGCTGAAAGGTGCAGGCCCGGGTGGATGAATCCGAACACGAGCCCTATCAGTCCCAGAAGTACGAGGATGTAGGCCAGGTCCGGGTTGACCACGGCGTGCAGGAAGCTCTCCCACCAGCTCATGCCCACCTGGTTGATGGGGAGGCCCGTTAGGTGGAGCGTCAAGCCCTTGGGCTTTGTGGTGAACCCGTCGAGCGCCTTGAGGAGCGAGGGTAGGTCGGACGCGACCACGTCGACGACATTCTGGGCCTTCGCGTCCTCGGCCGTGAGTGACACCGACTGGGTGACGGCCTGCGCGGCCCAGGTGGCATTCCGACCGTGAGTGCTGGCCAGGCCGGTGATGAAGGCGACCGCGTCGTTGGTCACCTTGGCATTCTCCACGTCGTCGAGGGAGCCGGAAAGCCCCACTGGGTGGGCGGCGCCGAGATTGGTCTGCGGAGCCATGGCCGCGACATCGGAACCCATGAGGATGTACGTGCCGGCCGAGGCCGCCCGTGCGCCTTGAGGGTAGACATAGAAGATTATCGCCACGGGGGACGACAACTCCGACTGGATGATCTCGCGCATGGAGCTGTCGAGGCCGCCGGGAGTGTCGATCTCCACCACCAGGGCCGCAGCGCCGGCGTCGGCGGCGCGGGTCATCGTCTTTGATAGGTAGTCCCCGAGGGTTGGATCGATGATGCCGCTCACCCGTGTCACCCAGACAGACTGGTCGGTTCCTTGCGGTGCCGCGGCCTTCGCGGTGGAGGGCTCCAGAGCCGGGAGCAAGCCCGCCGCGAGAGCCACCAGCAATGCGCAGAGGGCCGCGGCTGCGATGAGCCCAGCCATGAGTGTTCGCCGCGACCGCGACTGCAGGCGCCGCCCGGGCGCGCGAGGCGCCGCCGCGCCGGTCGGCGCTGGTCTGTTCGGCAAACCGGTGCGCCTGCTCATTTGGAGTGGCCGCGCAACCAGGCGGCGGTGGTGGGAGCAGGGCTGTGTCGGAATAACTTCCCGAAAGCGGCTTCGAGCTGGGTCACCACGGAGAGAAGCCCCCGCAGGTCGGCGCGGAGGAGATAGAGGTCGCCTTCGCTACGCACCTGCCGAAAGCCGTTTGCCTCGAGGAAGTCTAAGCCGAAGAACCGGCAATGCCGATCGTCCCCGTTGCTGCCCAGCGGGCGCGCATAGGCAAAGACCTCGTCCACTTCACGCTCTTTGAGCACGGCCAAAGTCTTGTGCAAGATCTTGCGCGTCTCTTGCAAGGGAACGTCAGGGTGAGCCTCAAGGCAGAAAAGCAGGACCGATTGCTCAGGCAGCGGACCGAGCGGCAAGTCACGCAGACGGGGGATAGCGGCCGCCGGGGCGTAGTGGATGGCGACGCTGACATCCTCGGCGATGGTGGAGATCAGGCCGGTGCTGCCCCACGTGGGCTCGAGACCGGCCATCCATCGGCGGCGTTGCTCCCGGGCCTCGGTTGCAGCGGAGGGTGCGGTACCCCTCGTTTGCCACCAAGCGCAACCCCGGCAACCCGCGGGGAGCAGGTCGATTCGGAAGGCACACAGGGGAGCGTATTCGCGCATCTTCCTAGCCTATCGGCTGGTCTTCGACCTCCGGTGGCCCGTCGATCTCGTCGATGAAGAGAGTGACACCACCCAAGTCGAGGTCCAGTAGCGCCTTGACACGTGCCCGCACCGCCTCTTCCACCCGGCGGGCCAATTCTGGGATCGCCACGGCCCATGCCACGCGTACGTGCACCTCGACGTCTACGGTGCCAGGGGTGTCTTCGTGCACGACCACGCCTCTGGTGGTCGATTCACGCTTCATGCCGGGCAACCCTTGCCACGCGGATCCGTGGAGGGAGACGATGCCCGGTGAGGAGCGGACGGCGTCGGCCACATAGGTAGCCACGACCTCGAAGGATAGCGAAGGTCTGGTCTCCTCGGCGAAGAGGCCCGGTGTGACCGGGATGTCCCCGGAGAACCGCTCGTCCCGAGACTCAGCCATCAGCGTCCCCCTTGTCACGGTTCCTTTTGCAGCGCACGTTGCGGGGCGATATCCTGGCGCAAGTTTATACCAATCGCCACAAGGTCGCCTCAGGTCTGGTGAGGAGTCTGAACGGTAGGAAGCTCGTCCCGACGCCCCGGGACACCACCAACAACCCGTCTCCCCAGGGGTATACCCCACCGAGAAACTCCCTGCCTTGGTCGGCCAGGGGGACGAGGCCGGAAGGAGCAGGCACACGCAGCTGTCCGCCGTGAGTGTGACCGGCGAAGGCGAGTGAAAACGAGTGCTTGAGGACGTCGTCGACTCGGGGTGGGTCATGGATGAGGAGGATCCGGAAATCTCCGGGCCGGGCAGAGGGATCGGCGAGGCCGAAACCGCCGGTGACGTAGTCGGCGCCACAGAGCACGAGACTAGACCCGCCGCGAGCAGGGAGGCGGACGCAGCGGTCCTTCAGGACGGTGACCTCGGCGCCGGCCCACAGCCCGGCACTGTCCCGGGCCCGCGCCAGCGGGCCTTTCCCAAGGCCATACTCGTGGTTACCGGTGACGGCGTAACAGCCGAGGGCGGGTGAGAGCCGGGAAAGCTCGGCAAGACTTTGAGCGCTGCGTGTTGGATCTCCGAGGATGTCGCCCGTGAGAAAGACCAGGTCGGGCCGGAGCGGCACGGCCCAATTCACCGCCTTCCGGAGGCTGACGAGGCTGACTCCAAAGTCCCCCGCGTGGACGTCCGAAAGATGGAGCACCTTGATGCCCGACCACGCATGGGGAAGGCCCGGCACGCGTAAGGTCTTTTCTTTGCACTCGATCCACTGGGCCTCGAAAAGCATGTAGGCTGCGGCAACCGCGCCGGCGGCGGCCGCTGTCTTGACCAAACACCAACCCAGTCGACCGGGCAGGCGGCCCTGCTCGGTGGGACGACATGTCCGGCGGTGATTCGGGGCGTGGCTCGTGCCGGATGGACCAGCTGGCCGGCCGCATGCTTCTCGACGTGTGCGTTCGGCGCTGTGGGGAACACTATGTGACGGTCGTTCGCTCATGTGAAAGGGCTCGGTCGTGTTTCCTCGCCGGGGCGATGTTAGCGCGAGAGCGGCCGCCGCGTCAGCGAAAGCGTCGGAGGCGATCGGCCTTCGCCCAGGCTCAGGCTCGGCCGGGTGCAGATCGGCGCGGCTTTGAGTCCTCTGATGCGCAGGTGGATGATATGGTGGTCGACACGAACATGGCAGACGCTCCCGACATGCTTGATGATCTTCCAGGCCTTCGCCGCCCTCTCACTGAGGTCGAGGGACAATGGCTGCGATGCGCCCAGCGCATGGCCGGGGCCGGAGGACAGGCGGTCAGGCCGCTTCTGGGCGGATGGGCCGGCAGGGAGATACTTGGCCGGGGAGCCGGTGGCGACCGGACGATGGAGATCGACCGCGCACCGGAAGCTGCGATCCACGACGCCTTGGCGAGCGGGGCACCACGCCCGTATCTACTGGTGTCTGAGGAGTCCGGCATCTCGGGTGTGGCCGGCGCCGAATGGCGCGTGGTGGTGGATCCGCTCGACGGCAGTCTGAACGCAAAGCGCGGACTGGAACCCTTCTGTGCTTCCATCGCCGTGGCCAACGGGGAAACTCTGGGGGACGTCCAAGTGGCATACATCGAGGACTACATCCGTGGCCACGCTTTCAGCGCGGTGCGCGGAGCCGGGCTGCCAGGCGTGGTGCTCGACCGGCGCCGGTTTGAGGAGCAGGGGGTGGAGGTCGTCCTCATGGAGGCTGGGAGACCGGACCGGCACCACTTCGCCTACGACGAACTCAGTTCCATGGGAGCCGTCAAGCGAAGTCGCGATATGAGGATCCGGCAGATAGGGTCTCTCGCGCTGTCACTCTGTTACGTCGCCGTGGGGGTCGCAGACGTGCTGGTCGCAGCCGTGCGCTCCCGGTCTGTGGACATCGCGGCCGGTCTCTTGATCGTCACCGAGGCGGGCGGGGGAGCTGCGACACTGGATGGCGACGAGATCTGGGCGCAAGGCCTCGACCTCGAGCGCCGCTGCCCCTTCGTTGCTTGGAGGGCCGGCTTGGACGGCGACGAGATAGCGGCTCGGGCCAGGAGTATCGGTGGCCGACTCATGCCCCACTCGGACCGGGGCGCCGGCTAGGCCGCCGGCCGGCTCAATGAGCGGGCTGTCGGGCCATTCGCTATCGGGCGCCTTGTGACGCTCGGTCGAGTCAGCCTCCGAGGAGCCGGTCGGCGGCTTCCAAGGCGTAAACCTGTATCTCCGGGTCCTCGTCGTCGAGGCAGGTGCGCAGAACCTCAAGAGATGCCGGGCTGCCCACGTTCTCCAATATGTCGATCACCGACTTCTTGAGTCTCTGGTCGTCGGTTCGTCCAAACAGCTTTGCCAGTTCCGGCGGCCCGAGAAACACGACGAAATCAGGACGCTCTACGGGAGGCAGGGCCATGATGTCGTCGGCGGTCTTCACCACCAGAGACATGGACTTGAAATCGTCATCCGGGTGCGCGTCCGCCGGTGCCCGCGCGCCAAAGACCGGCATCGACTGACTTTGGGAAGCCGTTTCGGGCTTGGGGGTCTTTGTCGGCGCTACGCCCCACACGGATGGCACGGCTTCAGCCTGTGGCTGAACGGCCGTCTCGGAAGCTGGGGCGGCAGGTGCGAGGCCGGCCGTCGCCGCGGCGCCGGGAACGACTTCGGGCTGCGGTGTCGGCTGTGTTGCCGTTTCCTTGAGATTCGCATCGGCCGAAGGAGCCGCTTGACCTCCGACTGACGTCGGTTCCCCAAGTGTCTCCTGATCCTCGCAGATCTTGGACTGCTGTGTGATGGCGTATTGTTTGATCTGGCTGAGGCGCTTGGCCGCGTAGTCGCCTTTCGCGCCCTTCGGTACCCCGGTAGCCGTGGCTGCCGCAAGCACCTTCTCCGGTCGGAACACCTCGAGCCGCTTCAGGTCATCCTCGGTGAGTTCACCCCAGCCTCGGACGATGTCCTCGATGACGGCTCTCAGCGGATCGTCGTGGGGGGTGTGCTGGCCCCCAAGCCCGGTAAGGCTGGCGATGGCGGAAGTTGCGAGGGGGGTGGCCGCGGCTGCAGCGACGGGCTCGGCGGCGACCGGGGGAACAACTCGAATATCCGCGCGCGCCGGGATATCCGCGCGCGCCGGGCCTTGACCCAACGGACGCACGGTCTCCCGTGGGGTCCATGTCTCCACGTCAGGGGACATCTTGGCTTCCTCGACCCTTGGTGCCGGCGCCGGCGCCGGTTGCGGCGTGGGCGTGCGCGCGGGTTCCGGGACAGTTTCGGTCGCAGACCCGTGCGCTCCGGTCAAGAGCGGAGTCTCCGCCGTGCGCTCTGCCTCGTCGGAAGCACCGACCACGTCAGAGAGCCGCTTTGCTGCTTCCGGCGCGGACTCAGGCGTGTCGGGGGCTTGTGTGGTGAAGTCGAGATCCAGGGGTTCCGCGACATCAGGTGTGACGAGAGCTGGTTCTGCCTCGGCCGCCGGCGCAGCTTCCGCCTCGGGCGCAGCTTTCGCCTCTGGCACAGCTTCCGCCGCGGCTGACACGGCTTGCTCGGTTTCAGATGCTTCCTCAGCCGTCGGCTCGACATGTGGTTCGAGTTCCGGCTCCGGTTCAGGTGCCAGCAGTTGCTCGAGAGTGGTCGCGAACCCTATCGAGGCCTCATCCTCTGGAGCAGGAGCAGCTTTCGGAGCGCGTCGCAGGTCGTCGTTCTCTTCGCCTAGATCAGACTGGAAGCGCGCCTCAGGCGCGGCTTCCGCGGGCGTAGGCTTCTCGACGACCGGACTCGCGGGCAAGAAGGGCGGTTCGGAGGCGGTTGCCACGGAGGCAGGCGTCTCGACCGCTGGGCTCGCGGGCATGAAACGCGGTTCTGCAGCCGCTGGAACGGGAGCCGTCGCTTCAGAAACCGCGGGGGCCTGCGCGAAAGGACTCGGTGATGGGACCGCGGGTTTGCGTCGGGGGGTGGGGGCGGCGGCAGGCTGGGCGGCTTTCTTACCGGCGGCTGGACTTGCCGCCCGGCGCTTCCGCACCGTGAGGACAAGGAGGAGAAGAATCAAAAGAACGACCACGATGATCGCTACGTATATGTACATGCTCATCCCATGCCATCCCTTCCAAGCTTGTCTGAGCCTGACAAAGCGGGTACCGTCGGACCCCGCGCAGTACACCATATATACTATTCATCGGCACGAACCCCTGGAAAAGCAATAGCGGCCTGTGGGCCGAGGGGCTCAGCGCGTTGATAGACACGCATTCGCACATACTTCCGGGCGTCGACGATGGCTCGGCGAGCCTGGATGACAGCGTAGAGATGGCTAGGGCCGCTTCTGCCGCGGGCATTCGTGAGATCGTCTGCACCCCGCACCTGGACGACCCGGATTCGAGCGTTGTCTGGCGTGCCGGCGAAGCTCTTGCCGACCTACGCGCGCGGCTCGAAGAGGAGCGCATCGGACTTACGCTGCGTCTGGGTTTTGAGCTACGCGCGAACCTAGTGCTGTTCGGCAGTCTCGAGGATCTGGCTCTGCTGACCATAGAGGGGAGCGGAGGCGCCATATTGATCGAGGTGCCGCACAACGGTTGGCCTTCGCGCCTGGAAGAGAGTCTGTTCAAATTGCGGACCAACGGCTTCACGCCGATCCTCGCTCATCCGGAGCGCAACGACCGTATCCAGAAGGACCCGGCTTTGCTCGCGCGGTGCATCGCGGCAGGGGGCGTGGCCCAAGCGACGGCGGCAAGCCTCGGAAGGGATTTCGGTAGAGGCACACAAAGAGCCTTCCTGCGGCACCTGGCGCAGGGGCACATCAGTCTCATTGGCACGGACGCGCACCATTTCCGGCGACTCAGTTGGACCTTTGCCGATGTGTTGCGTGTGATCAGCAAACGGGTACCTGGCCTGGACAACGACTTACTTGTCATGGAAAATCCGGCGCGTGTGCTACGTGGCGAGAGTCTCCTGCCGGTGGAGTATGCGGCGGGAGAAGCGCCGGCTCCCTGGTGGCGTGGCGGTTTTTTGGGGGTGCGAGGTTGAGCAAGGACAGCGAAGAGACGGTTCAAACGGCTGGGCCTGCCGAAGTGGAGCCGCGGCCTCATCCGAAGAAGCGACGGTCGTGGAAGCGGATCGTCGCCAATCTGATGATCCTGGCCGGTGTGCTTCTGGTGCTCTATCCCGTGTACACATTCGGGTACACGTGGTTTCACCAACGCGATCTACGGCACAAGCTGGAGCAGAGCGACCCGCAGATCATGTCGGCGCAGGCCAGCACGCGCACCGGCGATTTCATCCCCATAGGCACGCCGACGACTGTCGCCTCACAAGGCTCGACGCCCACCACGCAGAGTGGCCAGCAAGGCTCCACAGCGACGACGCTCAGTGCCGAGCAGGCCCAACTGGTGGCCCAACAAGCTGCCGTGGCCGCGAAGCTGCAGGCGTTCAAGGACGCTGCCGACGCCTTCGAGCAACTGGTCGCCGGCAAGACCGGTATGCCTATCGGAAAGATCTTGATCCCCTCGATCGGCATGAACGTGGTGATGGTGGAAGGCACCGGCAAGGGCGACCTCAAGGTAGGTCCCGGTCACTGGCCGGAGACGCCGTTCCCGGGCGAGGGGGGCAATTTCGTGGTCTCGGGGCACCGCACCACATACGGTGCTCCCTTCTTCAAGCTGAATGAGATCAAGGTCGGTGACGAGATCGACCTGGTACTGCCCTATGTCGTCGCCCGCTATAAGGTGACCTGGATCAAGATCGTCGTCCCGGACGACGTGGCAGTCGTAGCGCAACGCGGCGTTGAACAAGTCTCGCTCGCCGCGTGCCATCCCATCTACAGCGCGAGCCACCGGATAGTGGTGCAGGCGGATTTGGTGGACTTCAAGCTTCTCGGCCCGTAAAGTCCGGCCCCGCAGGCGGCATGGCCAGCCAGTTGGGGGAACAACTCGGGTACTGGATGCTCGTGCCCTTTGCCGGCATTCTCCTGACCATCGCCATCTTGCCGGCCATCGCCGGAAGATGGTTCTCCCGGAACCGAAACAAAGCGGTGGTGGCGGCGGTCTTCGGGCTGCCCACCGTGGTCTATCTCGTGGCGCGTTTCGGCGATCTGGGTTTGCGCAACGCGGGAAGCACGGCGAAAGACTTCATCGCGTTCATCGTGCTGCTGGCCGCGCTGTACGTGATCTCGAGCGGCATCTACCTCACGGGCAATCTTCTCGGGACTCCTCGGATCAACGTGGCGTTCCTGTTGGCCGGGACCGTACTGGCGAATCTGATCGGCACGACCGGGGCGGCCATGGTGCTCATCCGGCCGCTGCTGCGGGCCAACGCCGAGCGGAAGCACACCAAGCACGTGGTGATCTTCTTCATATT
>CAVVNF010000006.1:0-47733 GCA_963749535.1 uncultured Thermoleophilia bacterium
CGACGAGCACTACCAGAATGCCCGCAAAGCAGCCTATGCCGGACTCTGGACGGAATCGTAGGCGTTGGTCCCGCCTACAACTTCCTCGCTGACTCCACCCGGGGAGAGTGCGCGCAGCTGCTCCACAACCTGCTGTTGAGGGAGATGCTGCCGGCAGGCGGCGACCTCCTCCATTTGTGGTGGCAGTCGGGACAAAGCCTGGGAAGCTGGCAGGTGGAGAACGTCTCGCAGTTGCTCGGTGGGCACCAGGTGGCCGGGGACATGGACTCATACGGGCCGATCTCCGGGTCTCTCTACGACCACGTCTTCGCCGCCGACACCCAGGGCGACCTACTCATGTTCATGGTGACTCCCGGAGGGCATGACTGGCAGGTCACCGACCTGAGCGCGCTCACCGGAGTGAAGATCGCCCCAAGCGGAGTCTGGTCGTTTGTCACTGGGAGCGAGAGTCAGCCCACTCTTCACCTCATGACTATTAGTCCCGATCACGATCTCTTGCACTTCTGGCGGCCTCCGGACGGTAGCTGGCACAGTGAGGACGTGACCCAGGAGGTGGCCAACCCACCGCGCGAGCCGGCCAAGGTCACGGGCGCACCCTCGATCTCCTGGGACGGCTCTGTGCCCGCAAACGAAGGGAACATGGTGGCTGCCCCCGGACTGGCCGACGAGCTCCTTCTGTTTCACTTCCACGCAGACACCGGAGGCTGGAGTGTCGAGGATGTCTCTGCCAGCCTCGCGGTCACCTTCGCGGGGGAGGCCGAAGCCGATGACGTCCCCAGGCTGGAGCTCAGCTTCACGGACGTCTTGGGACGCGCTCAGTTCCTGGAAAGAACCCCCTCGTCCTCGCCCTGGTCGGTCTCCGATGTGTCCAGCATTGTCGGCTACCAGTTTGCCCACGGCCCCAACGACATCATCATTCCCGGAAGCGTCACCACAGACGGCTCACAAGATGACCGAGTCCACTACCTGGCCGCCAGCGACCAAGCGGCTCTCATCCACCTCTGGCGCAATTCCGGCGGGACCTGGCAAACCGACAACGTCTCGGCCAAGACGGGACAGCCGGTCGCCCACCTCATGCACGCATTCGTCGACTGGGTCACGGCCGTCGGCGGGCCGAAGCTCTACCACTTCTATGTCGGAGTAGCCCCGAACCACGACCTTGTAGTTTCGGCAGGGGATATCGCCGAAGGGGCGCAGGCTGACTGGCAAGCGTTCGACGTTACCGGGCAGACGGGCTTCAAAGTGAACATGGGCGAGGCCTTCTGGTGGGATGAAAACCTGCCCGTCTGGCAGGGAAACCTCATGGTTACGCACTATCAACAGGGGCAAGGCTGAGTGGCCTGATCGCATTCGTGGCAGCTACCGGACGAAGACGGACGCGAACCCACTCGATGGGTCGCCCCGGCTGACGCTCCGGCGCCGTTCAGGCTCCTGCCCGCCCTTGCAGCTGTGCCCACACACGAGGGGTGCTCATGAGAGCGATAGTCTACACAGAGTACGGCCCACCAGAAGTCCTGCGTCTCGCTGAAGTGGAAAGACCGATTCCCCGCGACGATGAAGTGTTGATACGAGTGCACGCGACCACCGTATCGGCGCCAGACTTCCGCTGCAGGAGCTTCACGGTGCCCCTTTCGTTCTGGATCCCCGCCCGACTGGCCCTCGGCATCCTCAAACCCAGACGGCCGATTCTGGGCGCCGAGCTCTCCGGGGAAATCGAAGAGACAGGCAAAGACGTAACCAGGTTCAAAAAAGGCGACCAGATCTTCGCCGCGACCGTCACGAGATTCGGCGGCTACGCCGAGTACACGTGCCTCCCGGAAACCGGCGTGATTGCCCTAAAACCGAGCAACATGACCTACGAAGAAGCCGCGGCCGTCCCCATTGGAGCCCGCGCGGCGCTCCATTTTCTCAGAATGGCGAATATCAAGAGCGACCAAAAAGTCCTCGTCTACGGGGCCTCGGGCAGCGTCGGGACCTTCGCCGTACAGCTCGCCAAATACTACGGGGCGGAAGTCACCGGCGTATGTAGCGGCTCGAATCTCGAACTGGTGAAATCCCTTGGTGCCGATGCCGCTGTCGACTACACAAAGGAAGACTTCGCCGCCGGGGGCGAGACCTACGACGTCATCTTTGTGGCGGTGGATAAGGGCTCCTTCCCCGACTGCATGAAGGCCCTAAAACCGAAAGGCATCTACCTGAACGCCACCACGCCGGTTCGCACCCTTCGCATGCGGTGGGCAGCCCTGACCAGCGGCAAGAAGATCGTCACTGGAGAACACCCGAGCAAAACAGCCGACGACCTCGCCTTCCTCAAAGGTCTGATCGAAGAGGGGGTGCTGCGTTCGGCCATCGACCGGCGCTATCCGCTTGAACAAATCGTCGAAGCTCACCGCTACGTCGACCAGGGGCACAAGAAGGGGAACGTAGTCGTGACGGTTGAGTGAAGGATTGGAGAAGCGTGAAACAGAAGGTACCAGCGCCAGGTTCGCCGTGCTGCACCCCCCTGTCACCGCTGCCCCGAAGTGCTTGGCAAGCCGTACCGCGGACGCGCCGACCGCCCGAGAGGCACCATAGACGAGGACCCGCTGTCGGGCCTGGACGTCGGCTCGTCGCAGGAAGTGGAGCGCGAGCAGGCAGCCAGCACACGTAGTCGGCGTACGTGCCGAAGAGATGGCGGTTGAACCCGAACACCTGGGCGCCCACTTTGAACGACCTTTCGTCCGGCCCGACCGAATCGACCTCCCCTGAGAGCACCATGCCGAGCACTCGACGTCGCGGTGCGATCCAGCCGACGGCGAGTCGCGCCATGATCCGATACGCGAAGGTGAGACTCGGGCCCCGGAGGTGGCAGTCGCTGGATGTCACGGCCGTCGCAGCAGCCCGCAGGTTACCCGCGTGGAGGCTGTTTCTCCTGCTTACCCGCAGGGTAGTTTCTGAGACACCTATGCATGCCTCTACTCACCGCTTGGCTGAAGGAGCGAACGATGGCAACCGATGAACGCAAGATGGTCGCCCGCCGATTCGATTTCCCTGACGAAAGAAGACCATTTGCCCGGGGGCACACGGAGGTGGTGACCATCGGGGGCATTACGCTTGGTCTTGCCACCTTCGACCCGGGTTGGAGGTGGTCGGAGAACATCAAGCCGGTCGCGGGCACCGAGAGCTGTGAGGTCACCCACCTCGGGTATATGCTATCTGGTCGGCTGGGCACCCGCATGAACGACGGGGCCGAGATGGAGTTCGGCGAAGGCGACCTTGTCTTCATTCCGCCAGGTCATGATGGCTGGACGGTGGGAGACGAGCCGGCAGTGTTCCTTCAGATCCTCGGGGCCGCCGACTACGCGAATAATAAGTAGGGTCGCACGGTGCCGGAGGGCCGAATCCGCCTTGTCCGCTGCTGCACTGCACGGTGCAGAGAGAAGATCGGAGAAAGGAAGAACTAACCGGTTTTTGCATACCACCTAAGAGAGAAAGGGGTAACGACCAAGACAAGACTTCAAGCGTATCTTCTTTCCGCTTCAGCTCGAATACTGAACAAAGCCTTACTTCTTGAAGGAGTGCAACAGAATGCTGCCAGGATTGCCGTTTGCCAACATAAGCCACTTGGGATGGGCCGTAAGAGATATAGACAAGACCATAGATAATTTTGAGGATTTGGGCTTGGGACCGTGGCGCCGTTATGTGCTGGGGGAGACGGGGGCCGGGCATGATTTCGAAAGAAGGGACTATGAGGGGGGAATGGAGCAAAGAGCCAAAGTAGCCTTGGGCAGGTGGGGAGCAATCATCATCGAGCTATTTGAACCAATATACATGCCCATAGTAGAGAAGTTCTTGGAAACCAAGGGAGAGGGCATTTGGCACTTTGGCTACGCGGTGAGCCATGAACAGTTCGACGCAACGCTTGCCGAGCTGAAGAAGAAGGGAATTGAAATAATCGGACAGGCGCAATACAAAAACGGCGTTCGCATGGCTTTCCTTGATCCTAACAAGACCGGGGGCATTGTGTTCCAGTTGCACGACTGCACGCCTGAAATGGAAAACACATTTGACACGATCGGGATGATGGTGGGCTGAAACTGAGATCACCTCTGGATTCGGTCACTTGTGCAGGCATTCAAGGCCGAAACGGCTGCCCGACCTCGGGCAGCCGCTCGTTTTCGATCTTTACTGGGTGCTGGTTCCCGCTCAGGTGGTCGTGGCTGTACCGCCGCCCGTGCTCTGCCCAGCACCGGCCGTCCCACTGGTGGTTGTCGTTGTCGGCCTGGGCAGAGTCCCCACCTGAATCCTGGTGGCGGTGATGCTGCCGTCCGAATTGGCGGTACCCGTGACCGTGACGTCCTGTCCGGTTGTCAAGTCAGACGCGGAACCCGTTTTCGAGACCGCTATCACGGTGGAAGGGGAATAGAGCACGATCTTGGTGCTGCCGTCGCTTAGCTTGACGGTGACGCTGTTGCTGTCGGAGCTGATGATGCTGCCACTGGTGAATCCGCCTGTCCCGCTGCCGGTACCTGTTCCCCGGCTGCCGCCGAACGCCCCGCTAAGACCGCCGCTCTGCGCCAGCGCTTGTCGCTGCTGCGTCGTGAGATTGCTGAGCACCTTCTCCGCCTCTTGCGGGGAAGGTGTCCCCGCACTGGCCCTTCCGCCGAAGACGCCTCCCACACCGACGACCACTGCGACTGCCACCACTATGGCGATGATCAACGAACGTTTCATGATATGGATACTCCTTTATTCGTAGCGAAGAGCTTGGATACGATTGAGCCCGGCCGCCCGCCGGGCAGGGTAGAAGCCGAATATGACGCCGATAAAGGCCGAAACGCCAAAGGCGATCGCCCTCGTCCTTCACCGCACCGATCACCTTGGCCATGAGGTCCTCCCCGATGCGGAGAACGATTCGATAACCGTGTTCAGCCGTCTCGCGGCCCCGCACATGCAGAGCCGGGTGACGATCCCCTCGAGCTCCGCAGCGGGCACACCGGTCTTCCTATGAAGCTGCTGCAATGTGAGGGGGGCACTCTGAGCCCAGAGAGCGGTCAGAACCTGGCGCTCCGCCCATTCGGAATCAGCCGGGGTCCGAAAGGCCAGGTTGGCTGAGTCCTCGGCAACCCGAGCGTTCTCACCCGCTTGCTGGGCGGCGTTGTGTGTAGAAACCAATTGAACGACTCTCATGACAACCTACCCCTTCCATAAACGGGGGGAAATGCGTCAAGACGCAAACGGCAAAGGAACTCAGAGGTCTGCCAGTGACCAGCCCCCTTGCTCCAGACTCTCGGCTCGCCTAACACCGAGATAAGTCAGCGATAGATGACCGGCCGGCGAATACTCGAGGGCACCTTCCCTCACCCAGAAATCACAGGCACGCTCAGCCGCATCTTCTCCAAGCCCCAGCTCGGCGCGCACTTCCTCCAAGCTGATCCCGCTCCGGGCCCTCTGGCCCGCGAGCCGGTATACGCTGCGTAGGAAGTCTCGCTTCGTATCTAGTTCGTAGACGCTGCGCAGCAGCCTGGCATCCAGATCGTAGGTATTTAGAGCGACAGCCATAGCTCCTCCTAGCAGTTCATTACGCAAACGGATTCCACGTCCAGACGATGATGCTCGGGCCGGCGCCCATCGCCCGCGGCCCGAGCATCATCGTCTCGAGTTTCGTTCCTCGTCCTTCTAGGCGGCCACTCCGTTGCTCAGTTCTTCCTCCAGCAGGCGCCGGGCCGCCTTGAAGGAAAGTCCTCGCCCTGTAAGCACCGGGGTTTGACTGCCTTCAGGGCACACCGTCGTCACGTCTTTCTTTCCGCTCATGACGAAGCGGCGGCCGTCGGACGATTCCAGGACCCAGGATTTCCTATTCTGGTTGAGGACCCTGACGAACATGGTGTTGCCTCGCTTTCGAGTCGGTCGTCCTTGCATTCTTGCTTCATTCAAGCATCCGTTTCTTAGACCGAGCCGAAAGCCGGCTGTGGACTAACTGAGAGTCTTAGGCTGGATTTCCGCAGAGGGCAAGTTCGTGCGAGTGATCGAGGAGAGCGAGGTCTGGGCCCGGGTTAAGCCGGCCGCGCAGCCAGCAAGAGGACAGTCTGGGAATCCTAGGAGATGGCCTGGCCGGGACTCTGCGCGGGAAGCCGGACCCTGAACAAAGCGCCCTTCGCACCGGCTTCCGCCTTGACCTCGCCACCGTGGGCGGCCACGATGGCCGCAACGATAGAGAGACCGAGCCCGGCGCCACCCGTGATGCGGTTACGCGACTGGTCCACCCGGTAGAACCGTTCGAACACGCGTTCCGCCTCCTGCTCGCCCAAGCCGGGACCTTCGTCTTCGACCTCAATGATCACGGCCTCGTCCACCTCCTTCAGGCGGACTATTCCCGGCGTGCCGGGCGGGGTGTGTGCGCGTATGTTTGATAGGAGGTTGTCGAAGACCTGGCGCAGCCGCAGTTCGTCTCCGGTCACCTCGATGGGATGATCGGCTTCCAGCTTCAAGGGCCAGGCAGGACCTACGCTTCGGGCGGCCTGCAAAGCCTCTGAGGCCAGGGCCACCAACTCGACCAGCTTGAGATCGAGTGGGCGCCCCTCGTCTAGACGTGCAAGCAGAAGAAGGTCCTCTACTAAGTGTCCCATGCGCACGGTCTCGCCGCGGATTCCGTCCATCACCCGCTGTAGATCTTGCACAGATCCACCCGCGCCACGCTCAAACAGCTCGGCATAGGCCGAAACCGCTGCGACCGGAGTTCTCAACTCGTGGGAGGCGTCGGCCACAAATCTGCGTAGTCGCGCTTCCGAGTGGCGTAGTTCCGCTTCCGTGGCATCGCGTTCGGCGAACGCCCCCTGAATCCGGCCAAGCATGACGTTGAGGGCCCTTGCCAAGCGGCCTACTTCGGTCCTTTTGTCCTCGCCGGGAACACGCTGCTCGAACTCTCCCTGCGGCTATCGTGTCGGCAGTGCGTTCGATAGCCGTAAGGGGGCGCAGGCCCACAAGCATGAGCCACCACCCGAGGAACAAGGCGACCAAGAGAGTACCGGCAGTGACGGCGATCTCCCACAGAAGGAGGTGGTGCAAAGTAGCCGCTACTCTCCCCAAAGGAGTGCCCAGGATGAGTTCATCCCCGCCGGCCAGCTGCCAGACCCGCACCCTAAAGGTCGGACCTCCGGACTCGTTCGAAGACGTGTTGAAGGCGACGGTCGCCTCCCCGCCGGCCCTGGCGGTCTCGAAGCCCGTGATGGTCTCGGGAAGACGTGGGGTGTACTTCTTGCCCTGCTCATAAGCAGCAACAGGGCCGGCGATGACCGTCCCGTCGCTGTGCTTCACCTCGGCGAAGGTGCCCGGAGCCGTGGCCAGCAAGGACTGAGACGTGGGTATCGGGCTCGTCCCACCTAACACCCGTTCGATGTTGACGTGGTCGGCAACCAGCGACTGGTCGCCCTGACTGTAGAGAAACGAGCGGAGCGACGAGTACGTGACGCCGTCGGTGACTACCAGCGCCACCAGGGCGACCACGATGAGCGCCAGCAGCAGACGGGCCCGAAGCGACACTTTAGGACTCCGGCTCAGATTCCCGCAGCGTGTAGCCGACCATGCGGATGGTGTGAATGAGAGCCGGGCCGTAGCGCTCCAACTTCTTTCTCAGATAACTGACGTAGGTTTCGACCACGTTGGCGTCTCCGCCGAAATCGTAGTGCCATACGTGATCCAGGATCTGGGCTTTGGACAGCACTCGTCTGGGATTCGAAAGGAAGAAACGCAAGAGATTGTATTCTGTGGCAGTCAGTTCTATGAGGCGACCGGCTCTGCGAACCTCATGCGCCACCTCGTCCATTTCCAAGTCAGCGAACCGGAGATGTTCGTCCCCGGCGTCTCCCCGGCTCCGGCGCATGATTGCTTGCACGCGTGCGATGATCTCGGCCAGGGCGAACGGCTTGGTCACGTAGTCGTCGCCACCGATGGTGAGCCCTGCCACCTTGTCTTCGAGCGAATCGCGAGCAGTAAGAAAGAGAATCGGCGCCCGGACGCCGCTCGCGCGCAGCTGCCGAGTCACCTCCAGACCGCTCACGTCGGGCAGCATTATGTCCAACACGATCAAGTCCGGAGGTTCCTTCCGGGCTGAGGCGAGCGCGGACCGCCCCGTTGTTGCCTCCTCGACCTGGTAGCCCTCGTAGCGCAGGGACGTGGCGACCGAGTCCAGAATCGACGGCTCGTCGTCGACCACCAAGACGCGCCGTCTTTCACTGTCATTGGGCATCGAAACACCTCCTTTTGAGAAAAGGAGAGTACCACCACTATCTGTGGAGCATACAAGCTGTAGCTGTGAATGAGCTGTGGTCAGGCTCGGGCTTCGCGAAAACACCCGGTGACCCGAGTAGGGCGGGGTTCCAGGCCCGAAAGGCAACTCTGGTCGATGGCCTCGAAAGCCCCCTGCATGGTGGGAAAGAGGCGGAAGTTTGTCTTCTCGGAAACCCCGACGAGGTCCAAGAGCCGTCGCACTCGAGGCGCGGGACGCACGACAGCAATCCAGCCCTGACCTTCGAGGCTTTCCAGCAAGTCAAGAAGGACCGATAACACCCCACCGTCTACGAACGTCACCGCCTCGAAGTCCAGAGCGACTGAGGAGACGCTCTGTAGAGACGTCTCAATGGCTGCGGCGAAGTCTCCCGCGTTTGAGCGGTCTAGCTCTCCGGCGGGCGCGAGCAGGCAGGTTCCATTGCGCATCTGATACGTGAAGCTGATCCCACCACTGACTCCCTTTCCTGCGAGTCTGTGACCTGCGACCCCGTGGCCGCCGCGCGGTGCGTCTCGCTTGGCTCTCAGTGTGTCGACAGTGCGCGGCCGCCTGTCGTCCGGGCCAGAAGTATCTCGGGCAATGGCCATGGTTCCTCCAATCGGTCTGCGACGGGGTTCGGGTGGCGGTGAGACTGCTCGGTCTAGGCGGCCAGTTCTTTGCCGAGCACTTCCTCCAGCAGCCCGCGCGCCGCCCTGTAGGAGAGCCCTCGCCCGCCAAAGATCGGGGCAGCGCTTCCCTCAGGGCAAACCGTCACATTCTCTTTGCCACTTATGACGAACCGTCGGCCATCCGGCGCCTTTAGGAGCCAGAATTCATCCCCCAGGCTGATGACGGCTACGAACATGGTGCTTCCTCTCTTTCGAGTCAATCGTTCTTGCCTTCTGACTTCATTCAAGCGCCAGTTGTTTGGGCTAAGCCGAGAGCTTGCTGTGAAGTGGCTGAGAGTCTGAGCTGGACACCCGCTCAAGTGGCGACTCGAACTGATTTCAGGGGATCAGGCCAAGACGTGGACGCCGGCACTCATCAAACTAACAGCTATATCACAGCAGCGTCTCAGCATGCGTTAAGACTCGAATGATGCAATGAAGCTGCGGAACCTCAAATCTAGTCGTCCACAACGGAGGTGACTGCCCGATGGGCGTGACCACGAAGACGAATAAACAGTACTAGGAACCGATTTTTCGTGCGAAAGGAGATACCATGAGAGAAGATTCGTGCAATCCAACACCAACGGCTTCCGACTCGCGGAAAAGGCGACGACGAAGACTTTGGACGCTGCTGCTTGCTCTGGGCACCGCTGCGGTCCTGGTTGTCGGCACGTGGGCAGTTACGACCACCCGTTCGAGCGCGGCACCGAGCAGCAGTCCGAGTGCGGTCGTCAGCCTCAGCTCGAGCCAGTCTGCAGCTTCAACGGCAACCACCCCTCAGACCGACCTTCAGTCCGACCTGGCCAGCCCGGCCCAGACCGTGCTCGGCAAGACGTACACAAGCGTGGTCAACATCTCGGTAACCGCCTCCACGGGTTGGCGATCGGCCACGGGAATAGGCTCCGGCGTCATCTACACGTCGGACGGCTATATCTTGACGAACGACCACGTGGTCACGCTGGACGGCGAGGTGAGTTCCGGACAGTCAATCGTGGTCACCTTCAGTGACAAGAGCACGGCTCCGGCGACCATCGTGGGCGAAGACGCTACCAAAGACATCGCGCTCATCAAAGTGGACAAGACCGGCCTGACTCCAGTCACCTTCGGCTCATCGAGCGCCGTGCAGCTAGGAGAATGGGCCACCGTGATCGGCAGCCCTCTGAACTACCAGAATAGCGTCAGTCTCGGCATCGTGAGCGGCTTGGACCGCTCGCTGCAGGTCTCCACGTCGCAGACGCTGACCGGCCTCATGCAGATCGACAGCCCGATCAGTCCGGGCGATTCCGGCGGCGGATGCTTCGACGCGGAGGGCCACTTCATCGGCATGCCCGAGCTGTATCTTCCTCCGGGCAGCACGGGAGCGGAGAATATCGGCTTCGCCATTCCTGCCGACGTCGTGGCCAGTGTTGCCCACACGCTGATGGGCAAATAGTGGCAGACAGTGGCAGCACGGATGGAGTCCCGGCTGTGAGCGACACGGGGCCCTCCGCTGCTTAGTCCTAACCGAAACCCGGTCGACGAGGCCGGGTTTCGGTCCTCCGCCACCGTCAACACGAGCGACGGCTTGCTAAACGGAGGAAGACGGACGCATCAACCCCAGACGAGACCCGCGCTTCACCGTGCAGTCAAGAACCCCGCCATCCGTCCTAGCTTGGCAGACAAGTTAGCGAGCGCTACGCTGGTCGTGTCACCTGGCATCGAGGTGCAGGCGCAAATGCAGCCCCGGCATGACCTGGAGATCCCGCGAGAGCAGCGCGGTGCGAAGCATCAGCTATTCAACAGGAGTAGGAATGGGCGGAATCGACAGTATCGATCAGCAGGCAGGTCCAGGGACGGAAAAGACTTTTGTCCATCATCCGCAAATACCCTACGACCCAAACGTTATGCTCTATGTTGGTCAGGGCTCGGTCGTCCTACCGTTTGAATTCACCAACTGGCGGGATGAGACCATGGCCGGTAAGCAATCATGTTCCATCCACGCTTCCTTGAACCCCCAGCCCACCTTCAGGATCAGGGGCCCCGAGGCACTCAAGTTCCTCTCGGACGTCTGCGTCAACGACTTCACCAACTTCCCGACAGGTAGGGCCAAGCACGCCATCATGTGCAACGAGGACGGCTTCGACATGGGGGACGGCGTACTCCTGCGGCTCGGCGAGGACGAGTTCATCTCCTATGAGATGGGAGCCAACTACATCGCCTACATGTTCGAGCAGGGCAAGTACGATGCCGTGGGCGAGGACCTGACCGGAACGATGTTTCTCTATCAGATCGCCGGACCGCGATCCCTCGAGGTGCTCGAGGCTGCCACCGGGGATGATCTTCACGACATCCGCTTTGCGCACTGCCGCGCGAGCAGCGTCAATGGGATGGAAGTCAACGCACTGCGGGTGGGAATGCCGGGAACGCTCGCATACGAGCTCCACGGTAAGGCCGAGGACGGCCTCTCTGTCTACAACGCCGTCCTGAAGGCCGGCGAACCGTTCGGAATCCGCCGCCTGGGCTTCCGTGCTTACCTCATGCAGCATACCGAAGGTGGGTTCCCGCAGGCCTTCAACCACTTTCCTCACCCGTGGCTGGAAGACGAGGGCTTCCTTAAGTATCTGGAGAAGATCGGCATACGGTCCAGGTACACGGATGTCTGCAAAGGGAGCATGGGATCCGACATTCGGCTTCGTTACCGCAATCCCGTCGAGCTTGGCTGGGGCAGAATGATCAACTTCAACCACGACTTCGTCGGGCGGAAGGCTCTTGAGAAGGAGGTGGCCGCCCCGTGCCGCACCATGGTCACTCTTGTCTGGAACCCTGAGGACATCATCGACGTATATGCCTCGAAGTTCCGGCCGGGCGAGCCGTACGCCGGCATGGACAGCCCATATGAAAGGTTCGTTGATGGAGCCGGCTGGGCGTACTACGCAGATCAAGTGCTCAAGGACGGGCAACTGATCGGGATCAGTTCCGGGCGAACCCTCAGCTACAACTACCACCAGATGCTGTCACTCTGCTCGATCGACGTCGAGTATGGCGAACTCGGAACTGAAGTCATCGTGCTGTGGGGAGAGCCCGGCACTCGGCAGAAGGAGATTCGGGCGTGGTCTCTCGCTTCCCGTATCTGAACGAGAACCGCAACGAAGACGTCGACGTCAGCGCGATTCCTCGCCTCGCCGTGAAGAAGTAGCCCCTTTGGCACCGGCTGGCCTTCTCTTGGAAGGGATCTTCTGAGTGTAGCCCGGTTACCAAGGCCGGGCTTTCGCGTGAATGGGACAATGCGGGGCGATCCAGGGCAAACTAAAAGTGCCACAAGTCGGTCCCACAGCGGATTCCTTTCTCAGGGCGCATGGCGAGCCTGCCGATACCGGTTTAGAGGTCCAGCAAGGGTCGTCCAGGTAATGGTTGTGTCGCAGCCAGTCACGGAGCGCCGATGAGGGGTCACCACACAGGAGCCGCAGACAAGACGAGCTTTGCTCGCGCATCGTTCTTCGGAACAGCGGTACTCGTCGCGCTGGCCATCATTTCCATCATGGCCTCGGGGTGTGGCGTGACGCCGCCCCAGTCGCAGACGCCGCCCCAGTCGCAGACGCCTTCCTTAGGTGCGACACAGCCCGCCGAGGTGGCAACCGTCGCCCAGGTCTCCGAGGGGCAATCCCTACATGAAAGGGTCATGGCCGAACAGGGTCGTGGGGCTGGCGTAGCAGCCGCAAGCAACCCGACGACCACTACCGCGGTGACAATCGCGACTCAGCCCGCGGCGAGCGCCCGCGTGGACCCACCGGCCGCGAAGGATGGTTCCACCTCGGTCGTACTGACCGGTGGACGCACCCCTCTCAAAGGGATATGGAAGGGGACGGCCGGAGAGCTGGCCTCCTTCTTGCTCAAGGGCTGTCCTTCGCCTCGCTTCTCCGTTCCCGCCTCGGTTCTTGCGGACTACTACGTCCACTACTGTGCCGAAGCGGGACTTCGCGCTGATCTGCTCTGGGCCCAGATGATCCACGAGACCGGTTATGGGACCTTCGGGGGAGCCGTGACACCCGAGCAGAACAACTACGCCGGCCTCGGGGCGACCGGAGACGGAGCGGCAGGAGTTGCTTTCAGCTCCGCCGAGGCAGGGGTCAAGGCCCAGGTGGCTCACATGGTGGCGTATGTCTACGCATCGAGCCCGGTAGCGTGGGCCAATGAGACCGTCGATCCACGGTTCGACCTCGTCGGCCCCCGTGGCGTTGTTTCTGTTCTCTCGGATCTCGATGGACGCTGGGCCGTTCCTGGCACCGGCTACGGCGAGGCGATCGAGGCGATCGCCCGAGCCATCAACTCAGACTGACCGAGGGCGGAGATCAGTAGCGTCCCCAAGGCGCGTGCTCTGCGGTCCGCCTATATGCGGGGAGTCCTTAGTGGTCCGACCGCGAGAGGACCGTCGATTCAGTCGCGAAGTACCCTCCTCGGCCTCCGCGACGACATTCTGGTGGTGGACTCGTTACCAGCGGATGGACCCAGACGGACGAGGGCTTACCGAATTAGACCTCCGCCGATCTCTTCCCCCGGTCCGCAGAGATCCTCGTCGCACCCGTGACCACCACCATACGGCGAGACCGAACGCTGCGGCAAAGAGCAGGCAAGAAAGGCCGCGCGCGGTGTAGGCGATGCCGTCCGTGTGCCGGCGGTGCCTGGCTGACTCTAGCAATCGGACGGCTTCTATCCCCGAGGAGCCGCATCCTTGAGGATCAGATCGAGGATATAGGCTGAATGGCCCCCCTCGACATACTCGTTCAGCCCGATGAGACAGCTTATGTTTTCGGCCCACGCGAACGTGTACCAGGCCCAGGCTACGCGGTCCGTGTCTATGTCTTCCCGGATGGTGCCTTGGGCCTTTCCCTCCTCAACGATCTCGGAGAGGACTTTGAAAGCCGCCTGTTGAGTGCGCGCGACCGCCTCGCGCAAGCCTACCTGGGGACCGGCCGCGATGAACTCCACCCAAGGGTAGGTGAAGCCGCCTCGTTCGCCCCTAAGCATCTCGGAGTGGTGTTTCCCGATGGTGCGCAACCGCTCCAGGGCACTGGCATCGTGGGCTGATCCGATCAGCTCCAGCATCTGAGCGAGTATGGAGTCAAGAGCGGCGATAAGCATCTCGGTGCGGCTGTTGAAGTACTTGTAGAGCGTGCCCTCCGAAACCCCGGCCGCCTCCGCCACCCGCGTGACCCCTGCTTGGGGAACCCCGTGCTCGGAGATGACCTTGAGCATCGCGTCTACTATCTGTTTGCGCCTCTCGTCAGGCGGGAGTCTTCGTGCTCGACGTGGTTCTGGCGACAAGGATGCCCCCTCGCGGTTGGATACGACGCTCACGATACCAGGTCGACTCAAATGGAAAGGCGGGATCCAGGGACGTTGACGAACGCATCCCCAGTCTGTATATTGCTATTGAGTGAGTTCTTACTCATTAATGTACCCACTGCCTACCGTACCCGAACATTCTGAGCAGAGCAAACGCATCGACCCGAGGAGAAGAAATGGAGACTAAGAAGGTCGCGGCCGCCTCCCAGCCGCAGTACGGCGTCAAACTCGAGCACAACGTCATGGTGCCGGCGCGGGACGGCGTTAAGCTGGCGATCAACATATTCCGACCCGACGCGCCTGGGAAGTTCCCCGCGCTGCTCGCAATGTCGCCCTACGGCAAAGACGCGCAGACCTTTGAGACCCCACCTCAGCCCTTCGGCAAATCGGTGTTCGAGGCGTCGGTCGAATCGGGCGACCCGAACTTCTACGTGCCGCGTGGTTACGTCTACGTGATCGGGGACCTGCGCGGGATAGGAGACTCCGAGGGCGCGTATGAGGGAGTCTTTTCGCATCACGAAGGCCAAGACGGCGCCGACATCGTCGAGTGGCTGGCCCAGCAGCCGTGGTGTGACGGCAACGTCGCCACCGCCGGCATCTGCTACTTCTCGTCCATGCAGCTGCACGTGGCGGCCGAGAATCCGCCGCATCTCAAGTGCATCGCCCCCTGGGAGATCTTCGCCGACGACCTCTACAAGCACGGCGTCTACGAGGGCGGGGTCCTCAACATCTTCTTCTATGGTCTATACACCGGCACGTATCCAGCCCGCTGTGGCTACGCCATCAAGAACGTAGTCTCGGCGATGATCAAGAACACGCCCGAGGATCGCTTGAAAGAGATGGTGGAGGAAGCCATCAGCGATCCGGATCTGAAGCAATATCCCTATCTCTACCACCTGCTGAGATATCCGGAGAAGAACCCCATCCTGTTCGACTTCATGCTCAATCCCTTGGACGGCCCGTACTATCGGGAACGCTCGGTGGCCGAGCGGCTCGACAACATCAAAGTCCCGGCTTACATTGGTGGCCCACTGTTCAGTTTCTTCTCGGAGCCCCAGATCAACGTGTTCAACCGGCTGACGGTCCCGAAGAAGATGTTCCTTTACACCGGCATGGGCACCCGCCCATGGCGCGCTCACCACGACGAGCTCCTGCGCTGGTACGACTACTGGCTCAAAGGGATCGACACGGGGATCATGGACGAAGCACCGATCCGGTACCACACCACCGCATCCGAAACGTGGGCGACCGCGAACACGTGGCCTCTGGAAACAACCGAGCCCACGAAGCTGTACCTCAACAGCCTGGACCAACTCCTGGCTGAACCGGACCTCTACAACGACGAACCCGATGCCTTCGTGCAGCAGCCGCTCTACGTGACCAAGAATCGGGCACGCGTCACCTACCTGACGCCGCCGCTCCCCGAAGACGTGCAAGTTACGGGAGCGCCCCGGATCACGTTCTACGCTTCCATCGACCAGTCCGAGACCAACTGGCGCATCGATGTCGGCGAAGAAGGGCTCGAAACGCTCCTCCCGCTATCGGTGGGATGGCTGAAGGCTTCGCACCGCGCCGTGGTCGAGGAGAAAACGACGCCGTGGGAGATCGAGCACGACCACACCAAGGCGGTTCCGGTGGAGCCGGGCAAGATCTATGAGTACCAAGTGCAGTTGCGGCCTATGTCCCACTTGTTTAGGGCCGGCAAGCGCATAAGGCTTCAGATATCGAGCATCGACATCCCCACCGACCCCGAGACTTACAACGTCATGTGGCACATATGCAATAGCAGGACCACGCTCCACAAGATCTACCGGGACCGGGAGCACCAGTCCTACCTGTCGCTGCCGGTCATCCCACAGAGCAGCTAGGAAGCGGTAGCACGTAGGAAGACCCAGAGAATCGGTAGCAGGCCTTTTTCGAAGGTGAGCCGCAGCCGCCTCGGCTGCGGCTCACCGCCACCGGCCCTTTCGTCTACGGGATGACGAACTTCCCTGAGGCCACAACGTGCCGCTCGCCGATCTGCAGCAGCGGACGGTTGCCCGCGGGGTCGAGGGTGAGGTCATAGCGGCGAGCCACGCCCGGATCAACGTCCGCCGCACGAGTCATGGCAGGACGCTCGCGGGGATGTCCGGATACTGCTTCTCGAGCAGAGCAACGAAGCCGCTCTGGGAGATCCCAGCTGAGCTCTTTATCTGGAGCACGGACCAAGTCCCGTTCACGTCTCGCAGCAGTGCACGTTCCTCTTGGCTGTCGACAATGCGTCCGGCCTGGTAGCGAAGCGCGCGCAGCTCGGTGTAGACCCAGCCCTGATCCTCCTTCAGCAGGAACACGTTGAAGAGATAACCGGGGTTGCCCAGAGCCGTTCGCACAGCGTCCATGATAAGCCTGTCCTGGGGCCTGACTTCCGGGAAGATCCCAGGCGGTGCGTCCGGGTACTCGCTCTTCAGCTGATCGGGGATCTCCTGATCTTCGGCTACCTGACCGACGTCTGTGAGAAGACCATCGCTCCGGAACACCTCGAGCACATCCCATGCCCCGCCGGCAGCCTGTCTCAGGAGAGCTCGCGTGTCTATGGTGGGACCTTCCGTCGTGGTGAACGGGATCCCGTGCACGTAGGCCCACCCATTCTCAATCTGCAGCCAGTAAAGAACGTAGACGTTCTGCCACCCGAGCGCTCGGTAGATGGGTATCGCCGGAGAGTTCGGCGGCGGAATGGTGATGTCGGTGGGGCTGGTACCCCCATTGGTCGAGGCGGGCCGGGGGAGCGTGATGTCGGTCACGCTGGTACCCCCGGTGCTCGGGACGGTCCCTCGAGCGCACCCGGCCGCAGGGGTCGACGCCACGAGCAGGAAGAGAGCCAGCGATATCCGGAAGTACGACTTCATCAGACGAGGTTTCGCCGGACCGTGGCGATCATAACGCGCCCGCTCCCTTTGCCCGCAAGGCCCATCCTCATCCTCCAGTGGCATCGACCACCGCAGTCTGCTCGAGCAGGGTCGACCGGCTTCCCAGTCGCCTTCTCGGGCGCCTGGCACGTCTCAGAGTCTACACCGCCGAGCCTCCCAGCCCTTCGTCGATGTCCTCGTGGCACTCGCGGTCGTCGCGGCGCCCGAGACGGCGACGAAGATCAGCAGTTCGTTGCCCTTTGCGTCGAGCAGGGTGAGCCGGCCACTATTCAAATCGTACGAGCGAGCCTGCCCCAAGAGTGCAAAGTACATGCTTTCCGCGCGCATGGCCGGTTCGGGCCCAGCCATCTCGGTGCGACTCAGCCCTCCGAGTGAGAAAGCGCCACTGGAAGCAGCTGTGTACGGGCCGGAATAGCTGTTGACCGCCGCCTTCCCGGATATCTGGCCGTCTTTGAACGCAGCGGTGATCTGAAAGTCGGCAGCGTTAAGGGAATTGATGGACCAGCCCTCGAGCCTCCACACTGTTCCCTCCAGCGGCGACCTATCACCATCCCCGCTGCATCCCGACAGTCCAAATGCGCACAAGAAGGACGCGAGAAGAAGCGTCACACAGATGAGACGAGACATAGATCGCCTCCCCCCTGTCCCCCGAGCGCGACGGCCTGGTAGGCGGTCCATGGTTTCCGCGCGGTCGATAATACGCTGGGCGGACGCGGTCGCCAGACCACCTTATACGTTATAGACTTCGCGCCCCAATGTCTTGACGTAGTTCTCCGCCAATACTTTTTGGGCCTCTTCAGTCTTATCCACGCCAAGGATGATGATCGCGTTATTGCTGATCCTTCCCAGGTGCGGATAGAGGTAATGGACGTTGATGCCGGCGGCCTTCAGCGGCTTCAGCACGGCGTTCGTGGCGCCGGGATGGTCGGGGATCTCAACGGCGAGCACGTCGGTCTCTCGGGGGCTGTAGCCGCGGCCGATAAGGATGTTCTTTGCCTTCTCCGGGTCATCCACGACGAAGCGCACCGTGCTGATATCGGAGGTATCCGCCACGGAGATGGCCCTGATGTTCACGCCTTCCCGCCCCAAGAGCTCGCTGATATTGGAGAAGGTTCCCGGGACGTTGTCGATGCTCACAGATAGTTGTCTGATGACCACGAGCCTACTCCTTGACGTAGTTGTAGCCCAAGCTCAGCGCTTCCCTGTTGAGCTCGATGAGTTTCGACTTGCCTTCACCGAGTATCTCGTCGAGGTTCTCAAGCATGGCGTCGTAGGAGACCATGTTGCTCGCCCGGACCAGGGCCCCGAGCATGACCATGTTGGCAACCTTGACGGTGCCGAGCTTTCCCGCCAGTTCGCTGGTGGGGATCCGCGAGGATCTCAATGTCGCTCCTGGCCGAATCGGTATTCACCAGAGACGAGTTGGCCAAGAGCAGGCCGCCCGCCTGAAGAATGCTCTGGAACCTGGCGAAGGACGGCTGGTTCATCGCCACGACGAATTCCGGAGCAGACGCGACGGGAGAGGCGATCTCCTCGTCGGAAACGATCACGGTGCAGTTGGCGGTGCCGCCGCGTACTTCCACGCCGTAAGCCGGCAGGTACGTGACGTGCTTTCCTTCGAGCATGGCCGCGTTCGCCAGCGTCGATCCCATCGAGAGCACACCCTGCCCTCCGAACCCCGAGAATAATGTGCCTAGGCAGCATGGCACCTCCTTGACGACTCCGAGCGGGAAATACCTTGCTCATGACGTCGTCGATCCAGGTGCAGGCCTCGACGGTGCCCATCTTCCAGTTGGTCGGACAGGGAGAAAGGATCTCCACCAGAGAGAAGCCGGCATCCGTCAAGCTGCCGCTGGAATGCCTTGGCAATGGCTTTCTTCGTCTTTACGACCGCCGCCGGCTTGTTGACGGCGCACGCGCTCGAGATAGGACGTGCCGTCGAGTTGGGCGAACACTTCGCAGATCCTTATGGGGTGACCGGCGATAATGGCGTCTCGCCCCAGCGGGGTGGTGGTCGTCACCTGATCGAGCAGCGTCGTCGGCGCCATCTGGCCGCCGGTCATGCCGTACACGCCGTTGTTCACGAAGATCACGGTGATGTTCTCGCCCCGGTTGGCGGCGTGGAACCCTTCGGCGGTGCCGATGGCGGCGAGGTCGCCGTCGCCCTGGTAGGAGAAGACCAGGTTCTCCGGCCTGAACCCGCTTGATGCCCGTGGCCACGGCGGACCCGCGGCCGTGGGCCGACTCGAGCACGTCGATCTCGAAGTAGTTGTAGAGAAGCATGCCGCACCCGGCGGGAGCCACGCAGATGGCCTTTTCCTGCAGGTCCATCTCTTCGATCACTTCCATGAGCAGCCGGTTGATGATGCCGTGGCCGCACCCGGGACAGTAGTGGAAGTGCGCTTCTTTCAGAAGCTTCGGCCTCTTGTAGACTGTCTTCATCGCTTCTTCCTCTTGCCGGCGGCCTGCGCCTGGTAGTAATGGCGCGAGATGATCCGGTAGAGCTCGACCGGCATGGGGACGACGCCTCCGGGCCTGCCGTAGAAATGGACGTTGGCCTTTCCCTCGAGCGCAAGCCTCACGTCCTCGACCATCTGACCGGTGCTCATCTCGAAGACGAAGAAGTCGTCTCACTGTCTTTGCCATGTCCTGTATCGCCTTCGCCGGGAATGGCCAGAGCGTGATGGGCCTGATCATGCCGACCTTCAGGCTCTCCTCGCGGAGCCTTTTGATGGCGCCCTTGGCGATGCGCGCGCCGATGCCGTAGGCGACCACGATCATCTCGGCGTCGTCGGTCAGATAGGTCTCGTAGCGGACTTCGTTCTGCTCCATGAGCTGGAACTTCCGGAAGAGCTTCCAGTTGTGTTCTTCCTGGAGCTTGGCGTCGAAGATCAGGGAGTGGATCTTCCGGGCCGGCCGGTCCTTCGCTCCGGTGAGGATGTAATCCTTCTCGTAGTCCGGGGGGCGCTTCAGGTTGTCGAAGTCGACAGGCTCCATCATCTGCCCCAGCATGCCGTCGCCGAGGATCATTACGGGATTGCGGTATTTGTCGGCGAGATCGAAGGCGAGCGGCACGACCTCGGTCAGTTCCTGAACGGATCCGGGAGCCAGGACGATGGTCCTGTAGTCGCCGTGGCCGCCTCCGCGAGTGGCCTGAAAGTAGTCGGACTGGGCCGGCGAGATGTTCCCCATGCCGGGACCGCCCCGCACGATGTTCACGATCACGGCAGGAAGCTCGTCGGCCACGAGGTAGGAGATGCCCTCCTGCTTGAGGCTGATGCCGGGGCCGCTCGAAGACGTCATCGCCCGCGCTCCGGCCACGGACGCCCCGAGGACCATGTTGATGGCCGCGATCTCGCTTTCGGACTGGATGAAGACGCCGCCCGCTTCGACTATGCGCTTTGCCATGTATTCCGTGAGCTCGTTCTGCGGCGTGATCGGGTACCCGAAGTAACAGGTGCACCCCGAGAGGACCGCTGCCTCAGCCAGCGCGGCATTCCCGCTCATCAGACGCCTCATCTTCTCTGCACCTCGATGGCGACATCGGGGCACATGAGAGCGCAATTGCCACAACCGTTGCATCCCTTGTCGGGGTCGAAAGCGGCGACAAAATACCCTTTGAGATTCAGTTTCTCGGAAAGGAAGACGCTCTCTTTCGGACAGAGCTCAATGCAGAGAAGGCAGCCTTTGCAGCGCTCCTCGTCTATCTGGATAAGACCTTCCAATGCTGTTTTCCTCCGCGCACTTTCCTGCAGACCCCAAGGGTATGCCTCGAGGCAGTTGACCTGTCGTTGGCGAAGCGGCCGCAGGCCCGACCCTTCGCTCCGTCGCATATGATATCCCGTCAGGCTTGCGGGGGTTTCCGCCGGGCCCGGGATGACGGTTGAAAGATGAGGCGAAGGCGTAGCATTAAGGTGCGAGTCCCTGCAAGCCCGTGGGACAGAACGCGATCGTCGAGGAGGTCGAGGAATGGTCGAACAAGAGGTCACCTTCACTTCCGATGGCCTTCGATTCTCTGGGACAATGGCCGCTCCGGCGGCGGACGGTCGATTCCCGTGCGTACTCATGATCCCGGGCTCTGGTCAGGTCGATAGGAACGACAGCGTCAAGAAGCTACCTATCAACGTCTTTGGCGAGCTATCGCGCCACCTGGCCGATCGCGGCATGGGCTCGCTCCGATACGACAAACGCGGGGTGGGACGAAGCGAGGGTGACTATTGGAAGAAGGGCTTCAATGACACCCTCACCGACGCGACCGCAGCCTTGGCCTTCTTGAAGGAGCATCCGCAGGTCCGTGGCGACAAGATCTTCGTCCTCGGCCACAGCGAGGGAGCCTACGTCGCCACGAGGCTCGCCGCCGCGAACCCCGGGCTTGCCGGAGCCATCTTGCTTGCCGGCGGAGCGCGGTCCGGGGAAGAAGAGTTGAAATGGCAGGCGGTGCAAGTCGCGGCCGGCCTCAAAGGGTTCAATGCTTGGCTGGTCAAGATCCTGCGGATCGACGTGCTCAAAGCCCAGCAGAAGCATCTGGAGAGGATCAAGCGGTCCACCGAAGACTCGTACAGGATCCAACTGTTCAACAAGGTGAATGCCAAGTGGATGCGGGAGTTCCTGGCCTACGACCCCTCAGAGGACCTGGTCAAGATACGGATACCCCTTCTAGCCGTGACCGGTGCCAAAGATATCCAGGTGGACCCGGATAACCTCGAGCGGATGGCCGCGTTGGTCACGGCGCCGTTCGAGCATCACGCCGCGCCGGACGTCACCCACCTCCTCCGACGCGAGGCGGGCACGCCCAGCATTTCGACCTACAGGAAGCAGGTACGCAGACCGCTGGACCCACGGGTGGTCGATCTGGTGCTGGACTGGCTGGAGCGCCAGATCGCCGGATAGACAGGCGCGCGGGGGAACCTCGGCACCGGCTACGGCGAGACCATCGGGGCGATCGCCCGAGCCATCAACTCAGACTGACCGAGGGCGGTGGTCAGTAATCTCGCGAGGCGCTCGCGCGCAAGCGGCGGCGCTTCTGTAGGTCTTGAAAATGATGACAATTCCTCAGGCACATTCGTGCCCTTGTCGACAATACATACGAGCGCGAGCGCCAATCCGGATGGCTGGTATCGCGAAAGACAGTACTGGGTATTTTCAAAGTGTACAGACCCAGGATGTCGCCGGTGCCCAAGCAGTACGATCGGGGAGTGGATGAGGTTTCAAGCGATTCTCAAAACCACGAAGCGTGCCGCCGCACGTTGTGTTTCTGGTAGGCAACGGCCTCACCGGCGTGCTGGGCTTCGTGAGACTACGCCACCGGGTCTGAGTGGGACCTCTCGCTGTTCTACGTGCTTCCGCTCGCTCTCGTGACCTGGCAGGCGGGCCGAAGCCGGGAATCATCATGGCGATCATCTCCGCCGGCATCTGGCTGACGGCCGACGCTACGGCCGGTCACTCCTATACGCATCCGCTGATCGCTGTGTGGAACACCCTCATTCACCTGATCTTCTTTCTGATCATCACATTCCTCTTGGCGGAAATCAAAACGTTGATGCAACGCGCAGAGCAACTGTCCCGCGTTGACAATCTGACCGGAGCCATCAACTCCCGCTTCTTCTACAGTCTGGCCGACAGCGAGCTGGATCGGCTTGGAAGATACGAGCGTCCTCTCACCGTCGCGTACCTGGACCTTGACAACTTCAAAACCGTCAACGACACGCGAGGACATTTGGAGGGTGACAAAGTGCTTCGGACGGGTGGCCAATTGCGCCAAAGAGCACCTGCGAAAGACCGACGTGACGGCCCGGCTCGGGGGAGACGAGTTCGCCTTTCTCTGCCCGGAGACCGACGAGCAAGCCGCCCGCACCATTGTGGCGAAGGTGAGGGACCGGCTGTTGGAGGAGATGCAGCAGGAGGGGTGGCCGATCACGTTCAGCATCGGCGTCTTGACCTGCCATGCCGCGCCAGATTCTAGTGAAGACCTTGTGAAGATGGCGGATGACCTACATGTACACCGTGAAGCTTGGCACTAAGAATGGAATCGGCTACGGCAGTTTTGGTAGCCACCCCGCCGAACCCGCCATGTCTGGAGACGCACGCCTCTCCGCTGCCGGCACCGCGTAGTCGAGAACCGAGAACGCACGTGACCGGATTCGAACCCATGGCTGTGGGCTTCTCGACGTAAAATCCGCCGGCCGCCCCAGAGAAGCAGCCGTTCACCCCCGAGACTCTGGCGACCACGGTGCGCGAGGTCTTGGATCAGGCCCGAGGCTTGCGGTAGAGGCCATCGGGTGCCCGAGGGCCCTGTCGCCTCCACGAGCAGCTGAGAAGCAGGCCCGGCCAACGTTTCTGGGCTTCTCCGTCGACACTACCGACGAATCACCTATGCCGGGGTGCATCGACAAGTCGACTTCCCCCGGGAGAGACCGCCCAGCCGGCGTGCCCAGGGCTTTAGCCCCCTCGGCCTATTTGCGGAGTCCTAACGTGCGCCCGGATTTGCTTCCTCAGTTCTGATGATCGCGAGCAGGAACAAATCTGCCACGGCCTTTTGCCGCTAGAGTCTTGCCGTCGCGCATGACGACCTCTCCCCGCGACATGGTCATCACCGGGAGTCCCTTCACTTCCTTGCCCCAGTAGATGGAGTAGGTCTTGTTGAGACCCTTGTAGAAGCCCTCGCCGATGGTGGCCGTCTTCTCCGGGTCGACCACCACGATGTCGGCGTCCGAGCCAGGCTTGAGCACCCCTTTCTTGGGATACAAGCCGAAAGTCTTGGCGTTGTTTTCGCAGCAGATCTTCACGATCTGCTCGATCGTGAGCTTCCCGCCGTGGTACCCATCGGTGAACAACACCGGGAGCCAATGCTGCATGCCGCCGGAAATACCCGGGGGGACTTTCCAGATGGAGCCGTGCTTGCCGAGACCGTTCTCTTTGTCTTCTTGTTTGTAGGAGACCTGGTCGGTCCCCATGCAGGTCACCACTCCCGTCCTCAGCCCCTCCCACAGACGCCTCGTATCTTCCTCCTCGCGGAAGGGCGGATTGATCTTGCCCCACACCCCGACCGCATCGTCCATGTGCCTCGTGTGAGTGAGGAAGCACGGGAGAGTCTCCGCGATTATCCGCACCCCGCGGGCTTGATACTTCTCGACGATGTCCACGCCTTCTTTCGTGCTCACATGCACGACATACAGCGGGAGCCCCGCCAGACTTGCCTACTTCCTCGCAGATCATGGCGGCGGCTTCTATCTTCATCGCCTCGCAGATGTTCGGCCGGGAGTCGGACCAGGCCTCGAGACCCTCCCGGCCCATCTCCATGAGCCTGGTCTCGAGCATGTGATAGAGCCAGTAATCTTCGGCGTGGATCATCAACAACCCGGGATAGCCGATCTTCCCAAGCCTCTCGAACGTCTCCCAGAGTTTGCCCGAATCGGTGCTGGCAAGTCCCATCCGAGCGCCTTCTTCGCCCTGGTATGCGTCGTAGAAACACTTCCAAGCCGGCATGCCCTTTGCGGCCATAGGCAGCATCTCACCGGCGATGTTCGCTGGATATGTACGCCGGATACAGGTTGAAGTCCACATAGGAGTTCTGCTCGGCCCAGGCAATGTACCGATCGATGACCGGGCAGGTACGGTCCATTGATGGTTATGTTGCTGCGGATGGTCGTGACGCCGCCGTGGACGGCTGCCTCGCTCTCGCTCTGCCATTGCGACTGCCAGCTCTCGTCGAACGGGAATGGTGTCGGGCCCCACGCCGATGTGGGTATGTACTTCCACGAACCCCGGGATGATGAAGCCGCCCTTCGCGTCGATGACCGTCCTTGCCTCCCGGGGAAGGTCCTTCTCGGGGCCTACCGCGACAATCACCCCTCCGTCCACAGCCACTCCGCCCGCGAAGACACCATCGGGAGTCACGACAACGCCATTGGTGATCAGACTGTCAACCACTGTCTCCCCCTCTTTTGTTTGCGGATGCCGGCAGCCTACTCGAGAAAGACCCGCTCGTTGGGCTTCGGTACGACTTTGCTCTCCTGCACGGCGAGCAGAGGCGCGGATACTGGCGCCACGCTCTTGGCGCCCCGGGTGAAGAGAATGCCCATTCCCACCAGGATCACGATCATCCCCACGATCTCCACGGCGGTGGGGCGCTCACCGAGTTGCGCCCAGGAAGCGAGCAGACCCACGACCGGGGTGCCCATCGTCCCCAGGCCCGCGATACCCGCCGGCATCTTTTGCAGCACATAAAGCCAGAGGAAAGCCCCAAGGCCCGTGGCGGCGACCAGGGTGTAGGCGAGCGACAAAACGAACGCGCCCGTCCACTGGGGCAGGCCCTCTCCGAGGAAGACGGCGAGCAACACCAGCGGGATCGACCCGAAGAGAGTCTGCCAGGCCGTGAGCGACAGCAGGTCGACCTCGTGACGCCGATGGAGCACCTTGGCCACTATCGAGCTCGCAGCCCAGGAGACGGCTCCGGCCAGCGCCAACATGCTGCTGAGTAGGCCGTGCAGTCTCCAGGGCTCGATTATCAGGATCAAGCCGCCCAGCGCCAGCAACACCGAGAGCCACTGCGCCCCGCGGAGCCTTTCCCCCAGGAGCGGCCAGGCCATCAGCAATATCCAGAACTGCCATGTATTCGCGAGGATCGCGATCCGACCGGCCCCGCCGTTCACCAGCGCGGCGACGGTCAGACCCATGAAGCCGCTGGTCTGAAGAACGCCGAGCAGAACGGTGAGCCCAAGTGCCTTTGGTCTGAGCGGACGCCCGAGGGCCACGACGAGAATCAGCAGGAGGACGCCGCCGGGGAAGGTCCGTAGCGCGGCGAACATGAAGGGGCCGCTGTACGCAACGCCGATCTTCAGCGGCACCCACGTATATCCCCAGATCAGCGCGAGAAGGGCCAGCGCCCCCAGTGGCAAATAGCGAGACGACTTCAGCGAGACCCCCTTCACGTGTGTGTCCTCGATGTCTTCTCGAGAACGCTCTATCGATGCTACGACACTGGCGACACCTTATTCTGCTCTTTCAGGATCCGCTTGGTCTCGGCCACTTCCTTCTCGGTGACAGTTTGCCGCAGCCGCTCCATTTTCTCCATGACTTCTTTGAAGCGGACGCCCTCGGCTGCGCTGATCCACTCGAGCTGGAGCCTCTCCGCCCGCAGGCCCATCTTTTCCATCTTCTTCTGCATCCGCCCGATGCGGCGCTCGGTCCAGTGATTGGCGTTCAAGTAGTGGCAATCGCCGATATGACAGCCGGAAACCAGCACCACTGGAGCGCCCTTCTCAAACGCCCGCCAGACGAGTCTTTCCGAGACCCGGCCCGAGCACATGGTCCGGATGAGCCGCGAATTCGGCGGATATTGGTAGCGCGAGACCCCGGCAAAATCGGCGCCCGCGTAGGAGCACCAGTTGCAGGCGAAGACCAGCACCCGCTCGAGCGGATCTTCCTCGAGGATGGCGTCGATCTGAGCCTCGATCTGGGCGTCGGTGAAGTGGTGCATGACGATGGCGTCATGCGGGCATTCGGCCGCGCAGGTGCCGCACCCCGAGCAGGCCGCCACGGTGACGGGGGCTGGGGTCTTGGCTCTGGTATCCACGGTGATCGCGCCGTACGGACAGACCTTGGCGCAGATCCCGCAGGCTGTGCAAGCGTCTTGGATCACCTCTGCCGTGATCGCCTCGACCTGCAGATTCCTTGGGATTCATCAGCCGCATGGCCCGGGCCGCCGCGGCCGAGGCCTGGGTCACCGCGTCCTTGATGTCCTTGGGTCCTTCGGCGCAGCCCGCGAAGAAGATGCCCCGGGTGGCGGAATCCACGGGCTGCAGCTTGGGATGGGCCTCCAGGTAGAAGCCATCGGACGTTCTTCTGCAAGCGCCAGCATCTCCTGGATGCACCTTCATGTCTTCCGGCGGCTGCACGCCCACCGCCAGCACCACCATCTCCGCCCGGTGCTTCTCCAGCTCGTTGGTGGCGGTGTTCTCCACCGTGAGGATCAGGTCTTTGCTCTTCGGGTCTTCCTGGACGTGCCCGGCAAGCCCCGGATGTAGCGCACCCCCGCGGCCTTGCTCCGGCGGAAGAGATCCTCGAAGCCTTTGCCGAACGCCCGGATGTCGATATAGAAGACCTTCACATCGAGGTCTGGATCGTGGTCTTTGAGCATCAGGGCGCTCTTGACCGTGTTCATGCAGCAGATATTCGAGCAGTAGGGCTCGCCTCGCCGCTGGGAGCGCGAGCCGACGCACTGGATGAAGGCGACCGACTTGGGGCGCTTCCGGTCCGTCAAGCGGATCACATGGCCCTGCGTCGGCCCGCCGGCGTTGATCAGCCGCTCGAACTCCATGCGACGTGACGACGTTCTCGTGACGCGTGTAGCCGTATTCGTCGAGTTCGGTGGGGTCGAAGACGTCCATGCCCGTGGCGACGATGATAGTGCCGACCTTGAACCGTGCACCTCTTGTCGTTCATGTTGAAGTCGATGCACTTCTTCTGGCACGCCTCGATGCACTTGCCGCACATGACGGGGTCGTGGCCCAGGCAGTTTTTGATATCCACCACATAGGCCGACGGCACGGCCTGGGGGAAGGGCTGATAGATGGCCCTGCGGGAATCGAGTCCCATGTTGAATTCGTTCGGGACCACCACCGGGCAGACCTGGACGCAATCGCCGCAGGCCGTGCATTCGTCCTCTTTGACGTAGCGGGCCTTCTTGAGGATCCGGACCTCGAAGTTGCCGACGTATCCGGTGATCGGACTTGATCTCGCTCTGGGTCAGTAACGTGATGTTTGGATGCCGACCGGCATCCGCCATTTTAGGCCCGAGTATTCATATCGAGCAGTCCATGGTCGGGTAGGTCTTGTCCAGCTGGGCCATGATGCCGCCGATGCTGGGCTGCTTTTCGACGAGGATCACGGGGTAGCCGGAATCGGCCAGGTCCAGAGCCGCCTGGATACCCGCCACTCCTCCGCCGATGACCAGCGTGGCGGGCTCCACGGGCACCTTCAGCTCCTCGCGCGCGCCCAGCCGCCGGGCTCGGGCCACCGCCGAGCGCACCAGGTCCTTGGCCTTCTGTGTCGCGCCCTCCGGGTCATGGGAGTGGACCCAGGAGCACTGCTCCCGAAGGTTGGCCATCTCCAGCAGGTACGGGTTCAGTCCCGGCCTCGCGAGAGACACTTCCTGAAGGTCGGCTCGTGCAAGCGAGGCGAACACGAGGCGACAACGATCCGGTTGAGACGTTGCTCCTGGATGTCCGCCTTGATCTGGTTCTGGCCCGGCTCGGAGCAAAGGTAACCGTCGTGGCGGGATACGACCACGTCCGGCAGTGTCCCGGCCGTAGGCGGCCACGTCCTCGCAGTCCACCACCCCGGCGATGTTCAACCCGCAATGGCAGACGTACACGCCGATCCGACTCTCTTCTCGTGTCTGTGACTGCTGCATTCGATTCCTCTCTTAGACCGTCAATCCTGAGTCATCCATACCGTGTTTGAATCCGCGCCTTGTCTACGATCATCGGCGCCGTGTCATCGCGTCTTCGAACCGATCGCCTCTTCCCCCTTCGACCATTCGATTTGATCGGCCAGCACACTGATCAGATCCCGGATCTCCATCGACAGAGACCCATGCCGGCTGGGATCACGCATGGCGCATGTCAGATGGATCATGCACTTGGGACACGCGGTGATAAGGAGGTCAGACCGAGTCGCCTTGGCCTCCTGCAGCCGCTCCACCTGGATCTGCTTGGAATAAGCGTCGCAGTTGATGAACCCGTTGTTGCCGCAGCATACCGCGCTCCTGCCGGAGTTCTTCATCTCCTTAAGAACCATATCGGGGATCAACTCGATCAGGCTCCTCGGGGTCTCGCAGGATTCTGTAGTCCGGCCCAACCGGCAGGGATCCTGGTACGTCACTCGGCGCTTGAGAGGCTTGAAGGAGACGCCGCCTTTCCCGATCTCCCGGGTAAGGAGGTCTGACAGCAGAGTCACCTTGAGCTTCATGTCCGGAATCACCTCCGGCATGAACCGGCCCAGCACCTGATAGCACTCGGGGCAGGAAACGACTACCTCTTCCACCCCGGCTCGCTGGAACTCCCCGTAGTTGAGCCGGCACAGCGTCTCGAAATTTTCCCGGTCGCCGGTCCACAGGAGGTCATGGCCACAGCAGCGCTCCTCCCCCAAAACCACGGGGACGATGTCGAGGAAATTCAGGAGGCGGATGCTGTCCCTGGCGATCGACAGCGTATCCACGTTGATCCCGGAAAAGAACACGTCGAAATAGGGCGCGCATCCGGTGAAGAACGCCACAGGCCCCGACTGCGCCACCTTCAGCTCGCTTCCCACCCAGTCGAGCCGGTTCTGCTCCAGATCGGGCGAGGTCATGAGTCTCATCCAGGAGTGCAGCGCCCCGTCGTGGGATCGGTAGCCTTTCAGGCCTTTTGTCCCCGCCAGAAGGGTTCGCATCTCCATGACGAAGCGGCTCACCTGCACCCCAGAGGGACAGCGTTCCTCACAAAGCCCGCAGGTGAGACACTCCCAGACCGAATTCTCGATGAACGATTCGCTGTCGGGCTCCGCGATCAACTTATGCGCCAATAGCCGCGGGGAGTATTCCTTGCCGCTCAGCATCCGAGGACACGACGCCGAGCACTTGCCGCATTCCTGGCACAAAGAAAGGGCGTTCTCCCGAATGAACCTCTTGATCCGGGGGTCATCGAGCTTCATGCGCACTCCCGTTCCTGAGAGGGCTTAGCAGGGTTTTGACCCATAGATTGCACGCGGTCCGAAAACTCCCACAAGGCCTTGACCAGTGCGTCCTTCTCGTGTGCCGCGAAGCTCCGCTCGACCAGCCGCGCCTGGCCGATGCCCAGAAGGTGAAGCATTTCGCGCACCTTCTCCACGTTGGAATGGCCCACTTCCGGGCCCGGGCCGTAGCGACAGTCCTCGTCCTTGCATTCCAGGAGGATCACGCCGTCGGCCCCGTGCTCAAATGCCCGGAGAATCAGGGCCTGGTTGATCCTGCCGATGCACATCACGCGGATGAAGCTGTAATGAGGGGGCATCTTCAACTGAGCCATGCCGGCCGCATTGAGGCAGGCGAACGGACTCCAATTACAGAAGATCCCCAGAAGTTGCGTCTGCGCCATGATTCAGCGTGCTCCTTCTAGAACACCAGAAACGATCTCCTCCAGGAGCCGGTTGGAGAAATACGGCATATCCAAGGCGGTGACCGGACAGCGGCCCACGCAGCCCCCACATCCCACGCAGTTGTGCCGCAAGACCTCGGCCGTGTAAAACCCGCGATTATTGGCGAGAAGGTGGATGGCATCAAAGGGACAGATGTCCACGCACCGGCCGCACCCTCTGCATCGCTCGGAATCCACCCGGGGGCTGAGTTCATGGTCTTTGAGGAAGACCTCGGCGGATCCCCTCGCCACTTGAGCAGCGAGCGCCGCTCCTGCCTCGAAGGCATTGACCCGGCTCAACGTCCGCGGCAAGACCCGGTACAGCCCAGGCTGCGGACTGTGGAAGAAGGCGAAATTGTATCGGTAGAACTTCTTCAGACCGGCCAGGTCCTCGGGGATGGACAACGAGAGCACATCCTCATCGGTGAGACAGATGATGTCCGTGCGCCAGTGGACTCGCTTGCCATCGACCCTGGCTTTGACCTGGAAATCCCCGATGTGACCGGAGATCTCTTCGATCGTGGCGCGTTCCACGTGAACGATGTCTTTACCGACGCCCGCGGCCCCGGTCGCCGGCTCTCGTGAAACCGGATTCGGTAGACCTGGACTCGTCGCGGGCTTATCCGACTCACCCGGAAGAGCGCATTGGTGCACGAGGCGAACGCTGAAGCCTTGAAGGTCCAGATTCAGTGCCGCGCTAATCCCGATCTCCGAGCTGCCCAGAATGAGGACGTCCTTGCCGATCTCGGTGATCCCCTGCCGGAGCGGACCGAGGAAGCGCGTCCGGATGAGAGCGGCCCGGAAGAGATCCTGCGCCCGATGAATAAGCTCGTCCTCGGAAAGCTGCTCCGCGGAAAGGTGATCGCGCAGGTTGATCATTTCGAAGCTGGAACGGTCCAAGCCGCGCTCGTCGAAGAGATGGATGCGGGTCCGGTTCCTCTGGTCGTTGCACGAGATGCATTGGAACTCCAGGGGACAACAGGCGCACGAGGCCAGGATGACGCGGTTGAGCCGGTGTTTCTTCACAGCGGCTGCGATCCGATCGGAACCGCGGGGGTGGCACGCGGAAAAGACCATCTCCCCATGGGCGACTTCCGGCCCTTTCGTCGCCAGCTCCAGTATTCGAGTGAGAACGGACAGAGAGGCCATGGTCCCGTTACACGTGCACAGGAACACACCCAAGCGGATCTCGCCCGACCGATCCAGGACCCGGGCCGGCTCGGGTATCGCCTTGGAACGAAGTGACTTTGCCAGGGCGATGGCTTGACCGGCGGCGGCGCTCCCGGCGACCATCATGTCCACCAGCTCCCCGTTGAAGTCACCGATCCGCACCACCCCCGGGAACTCACCGTAATCTCCTGGTGGCATCTCCTGATCGTCTGCCACGATGACCGCCGGGCTCACCAGTTCGACACGCCTTGGACCACAGAAATGGTTGATGGCTCCGATATCGGCGCAAACGGTCTCGCAGCTCCCGCACTCGCAGCAGACACTGCATTGAAGACAGCGTCGCGCCTCAGCCACGGCCTGATCCACGGTCAAGCCCAGACCCACTTCCTCGAAGTCCCGGCGTCGCACCTTCGGCTGGCGCAGGGGCATCTCCTGACGCGGCTGCTGGGGTAGGTCCTCAGAGATGGTTGCGTACTCGCCCACACCGCGAACCCCGAGAGGCAGCAAGGCAAAAGGAGCGGGACGGTCTGTGAGGTGCTCCATGATCTTCCCGGCCGCGACCCTGCCATGGGCCATGGAACCCACGACCGTGGATGGGCCGGTGACCACGTCTCCTCCGGCCCAGATCTTTGGATTCTGGTGCTTGAGGTGTCGATCCACCTCGATCGCGCTTCGGCTCCCCTCCGGCCCGCTGCCGACGCAACCCGCGCGCCCGTCGAGGAAGTCGAGGTCGGAACCCTGACCGATGGCCGTGATGACCGTGTCCGCGACCACCTGGAACTCGGAGCCGGGGATCGGTCTCGGTGACTTCCGGCCCGAATCGTCTACCTCGGCCAACTCCATGCGGACAAGCTCCAGACCGGAGACCTTGCCGTCCTCTCGCAGGACGCGGGTCGGCGCCACGCGGAACTCGATCCGGACCCCCTCTGCTTCAGCCGCGACGATCTCTGCTAACACCGCGGGCATATCCTGGCGATCGCGCCGGTAGTAGATGGTCACCTCTGCGCCCAGTCGCAGCGCGGTCCCAGCCGCGTCGAGCGCCGAGTTGCCGCCTCCGATGACCGCCACCTTCGAGCCCGCTCCCACATCCTGGCCTAGACGATGGTCCTGGCCTAGATGATGCGCCCGCAGGAATTCGACCGCGCCGGAACACCCGCAGGCATCCTCCCCGGAGATGCCCAGCAGGGTGCTCTCTTGGGCGCCCACCGCCACGAAGATGGCGTCAAAATCTCTTTCCAGTTCCTCGAGACTGATGTCTTTCCCTACACGGGTGTTGCACCTCAGTTCCACCCCCAGGGCAAGGATGTCCCGGATCTCTCCGTCGAGGATGGTGCGGGGCAGCCGGTAGGAAGGAATGCCCCAGCGGAGCATCCCCCCCGGCTCGGGCATAGCCTCGAGAACAGTGCAGCGAAAGCCCTCTTTGGCAAGATAGTACGCGGCAGTGAGCCCCGCCGGTCCGGAACCGACGATCGCCACCCGTTCTTTGCGGCGCGGCTTTACGGCAAGAGCCACTGATCCTTCCCCGAGCGAGACACCTTCACCCGCGGGCCGATAGTCCGACAAGAAGCGCTTCACATCGCAGATCGCCACCGGCTGATCCAACTCGCTTCGCCGGCAGGCGGACTCGCAGGGGTGATGGCAGACACGGCCACAGATACCCGGCAGAGGATTGTCTTCCTTGATCTTGTCCAGGGCCTCTTCAAACCGGCCCACAGCGGTGAGAGCCATATAGGCCTGGACGTTGACTCCGAGCGGGCAATCCAGGCGGCAGGCGCCGATCTTTCTCTTGTCCAGTTCCAGAGCACGCGAAGGGCAATAGGCCGGTGTTCGAGAGAGGGGGAGCGATCCTGTTGCTCCAGGGGACAGACCTCCATGCAACGGCTGCACCCGGTACACAGATCGTAGTCCACGTAGATCGGGTCTTGCTCCACCACCACGCGGCAACCGTCTTCGGTCTTCTCCAAGGAGCGGACCCGGGCCTGAGTCAGGGTGGTCACCAGAGGGTGCCGGGTGACTCGGAGATACAGCGGCCGGAACTGGAAGTCCAGATCCTCCGGCCACTCGGGGTCTCGTTCCAGCCCTTGCGGCAGCTCTAGAAAATGCTGCGCCCGGGTGACCCACACCACCGGGATGCCGGCCTGGGCCACATCCTCCGCCACCTTCAGCGCCCCATAGCCGGATCCCAGGAGCAGAACGCCCTTGCGAGGCACCTTCGTCTTGGACACGGACATTATTGATTCTCCAGATGGGTCTCCGGGTTCTCGCCCAATTTGGCCCGGCTCTTCTGGAGGCCTCGCCGTATTCCCGGCCCCGCTCAAAGGCCGTGGCATTCATGTCTCTCGGTTTTGGCCGGTACCGAGCTGAGAACGGCCTGGCGCAGCGAGTCCGGCCGGACCAAGTCGCTCAGCGCGGAGAGAAAGCCGAGCATGACGATGTTGGCCATCATCTTGTTGCCCAGTTTCTCCGCGAACCGGGTGGCGGGTATGTGGTAAGCGGTCCAGGCCGGGGGTCCAGCTCCCCGGTATTGACCAGGTCGGTGTCCCAGATCGAGGAGACCGCCGGGGGCAAAGGAACCGACGTTCTTCTCAAAACCCTCCTGGCTCATGCAGATCAACACCTGCGGTTCCTGCACGTACGGAAAGAGCGATCTCTTCCTCGCTGATGATGACCTGGGACGAGCAGGAGCCGCCGCGAGCCTCGGGTCCATAGGCCTGGATCATGGTGGCGTGCTTCAGATCATGGATGGCGGCGGCCTTGCCCAGGATGCTGCCGGTCAACACGATGCCCTGTCCGCCGAACCCGGCGACAAGAATTTCCTTTTCGCTGCTGGTCTCCATCGATCACCCCTGCTCCTGTTTCTCCGGCGGCTCAGCCCCTGGGTCCGAGCCCAGGCCAATCCCCCAGCTCAC
The DNA here is from genome assembly GCA_963749535.1 of uncultured Thermoleophilia bacterium. Taxonomy (GTDB): domain Bacteria; phylum Actinomycetota; class Thermoleophilia; order RBG-16-64-13; family RBG-16-64-13; genus Chersky-299. Next base: position 34,375 of record CAVVNF010000006.1, read on the forward strand.
GCCGGCGAATCAAGTCATAGTTGTCCTGGAAGGTGGGCCGCTCGATGTCCACGAACTTCCCGACCACCAGATGCTTGTTGAAATCCAGCGACCGCCTCTCTGGGGTCGATCTGATTCCGGACGACCGAGCGCTCGTGGAAGAACTTGAGTCAGGTCGACCGCCCCTCCTATCCGGTTGCGCCTGCCGAACGTCGTCGGGCAGGGGGCGAGGATCTCGACGAAGGAGAAGCCTTTCTTCTGCATGGCCTCGCCGATCGAATCGATGATCCACCGCACGTGAAGCGAGGTCCAGCGGGCCACGTAGACGGCCCCACACTCCGCCGCCAAGGAGCAGAAGTTGAACGGTTCCTCGAAGTTGCCCAGGGGACTCGTCGTGGTCTTGGCGCCGAACGGCGTGGACGGCGCAGCCTGGCCGCCGGTCATGCCGTAGTTGAGGTTGTTGACGCAGATGATGGTGAGGTCCATGTTGCGCCGGGCGGCGTGGATGAAGTGATTGCCGCCGATGGCGAAGAGGTCGCCGTCGCCGGAGGCGACCATCACGCAGCTCTGCGGCCGGGCAAGCTTCAGGCCCGTGGCGAAAGGGATGGCCCGGCCGTGGGTCGTGTGGAAGGAGTCCAGGTTCAGGTAGCCGGCCATCCTGCCGGTGCAGCCGATCCCCGAGACCATCGCTATGTCGTCCTGAGGAAGGCCGGACTTCTGAATAGCCGTGAGCACGCAGCCGAAGACGGTGCCGATGCCACAACCGGAGCACCAGATGTGCGGGATCCGGTCGGTCCGCAGAAGGGCGTCCTGCGGATGGGGCACCGGGGTGTTGCGTCTCTTCGCCATCACGCCGTCTCCTTCACTGCCGCCTCCAGAGCCGTCAGGATCCGTCTCCGGCCGGATGATCGCCCCGCCCGCGTGGGACACCAGTCGCACCGGGACAGAGACCCCCGGCGCAGCGCTCCAACTCCAGGACCATCTGCCCGTAGTTGATTTCGGGCATGATGAGACCCCGGACTTTCCCGGCCAGATCGCGGATCATCTGCTCGGGGAAAGGCCAGATCGTGTTCAGCTTGACCATGCCTGCCTTGATGCCTTGCTTCCGCGCGTCGGCGACGGCCCGTTTGGCCGATCTGACGCTGATGCCGTACGCCACGACGACAACGTCCGCGTCTTCCAGAAGGAAGGTCTCGTAGCGGACGATCCGATCCACGTTCTTCCGTACCTTTTGAACGATCCGGTCGACCATCTGCTCCTGGGTGGCCTCGTCCATCACTGGATAGCCGCGCTCATCGTGCGTCAGTCCGGAGACGTGAATGCGATATCCGTCTCCGGCAGTGGCCATGGGAGCAACGCCGTCCGCATCGGGGTGGAAGGGCAGATACTTTTCCGGCGGGACGGAGGGTTTCTTTCTGTTGATCACCTGGATCTTGTCCGCAGGAGGGATCACCACCCGCTCGGTCATGTGGCCCACGACCTCATCCGCCAGAATGATCACCGGAAGCCGGTACTGCTCGGATAGATTGAAAGCCCAAACGGTGAAATCGAACATCTCCTGCGGAGAAGAAGGCGAGATCGCGATGATCTCGTGGTGGCCGTGGGCACCCCACCTGGCCTGCATCATGTCCCCTTGACCCACCAGGGTCGGTAAGCCCGTGCTCGGGCCGGCTCGCTGCACGTTGCAGATGACGCAAGGCGTCTCGGTGCAGAGACCCAGGCTGATGTTTTCCATCATCAACGAAAAGCCTGGGCCGGAGGTGCTGGTCATGGCCTTTGCGCCGCCCCAACTCGCCCCAAGGATCGCAGCCATGGAGGCCAGTTCGTCCTCCATCTGGATGTAGATCCCGTCGATCTCAGGAAGTCGCTCCGACATCCTCTCCGCCACTTCCGTCGCCGGCGTGATCGGATAACCTGCAAAGAACCGACAGCCGGCGGCGATCGCCCCTTCGCAACAGGCCTCGTCCCCGTTCATGAAATAGGTTCCAGTTAAGACGGCTTCCCTGGCCAAGAAATCCTCCCTACCGCAAGACTTTCACAGCACGGATCCTTATGGGAAGAAGAATCCGGGGATCACGGCGCCCAGGCTTGGGCTACGCCTCGAGGGAAAAGATCGCGAAATCCGGACAAAGGACTTCGCAGAAATGGCAATTGACACAATTGTCCTCTTCTTCGGCCTCCGGGTAGTAATAGCCTTTGGGATTGAAGGTCTGGGACATCCGGAGTACGTCGCGCGGGCAGTATTTGACACAGAGTTGGCAGCCCTTGCACCGCTCCTTGATCACAGTGACCCGACCCTTCGCGACCTGAATGGTCTCCGAATCGAGTGGAATGCGCCAGTATTTCATCTACGTCCCTTTGCTCGCGCTCCTTCTCCAACACGCCGGCGCCCTTGGAAGAATCCACTGTGAATTTCCAGCAGATCGAAAGGCGCCCACAGATGCCTTCGTCCATCCCGCCAACCCGCTCTGTCGGTTGGTGACCCCACAGTACCAGACCGGAGCGCGCCGCTGCAGGCAGACGCAGCGCTCCGCTCGCCGATCGCAACCCACCATCCCCAGAGCCAGTAGCAGCCCGCCGACCGCCAATAGCCTTATCCGCGCACTCCCCTCGCGGGCGCCGGGGCAGACGCCACGAGGAGTAGACCGACAAAGACCACGGGAGACTGTGCCGCCTGGGGCGCCTCTCCCTAGGTCGTGACCAAGATGACCTCAGTCGACATAGTTCACGGTGCCCTTTTTCGAGCGCTCGCCAAGGGTGAACTTATTCTCAGCCGCGGCATAGCCCACGATGACCGCGCACTGCAGGGCGTAGCCTTCCGGGATGCCGGCTTCTTGCAGCAGGGCGCGGTTCTCGTCCCGGCGTAGCGCAAAGGTGGGCGAGAGCAGGAAGCACGAGGCTAGACCCAGTGCGGTCGCTTCAAGGAGCATGTTCTCCGCGGCCACCGCCGCATTGAAAGCGCTGTAAGGGGCAGTGGTCGGCGCGGAAAGCAGGATGAGCACCGGCGCGCCATACAGTGGCTGGTATCCCGGCAGTGACGCTCTCTGTTGCAGAAACTCGATGTCGGATTTGAGCATGGCATCGCTGGTCCGGTCATTGATCTTCTTGCGCAACTCCGCGTCACGGATCACCGAGATCTGAAAGGCTCCGGCATTCGGTGCCCATTGACCTGCCTCGACTATTCTCGCCACGTCATCGGGGAGAACTTCTTTGTCCAGGTACGCCCGCACACTTTTTCTGCTTCTGATCGCGTCTGAAACGTTCATGATCATCCCTCTATTCGGTGTTCGCAGCCCTCGGCGTCGAGGCTCAGCCCCCCGGCTCATCCGCGAGACTCAGCCGTTTACTCTACCATCCGGAATCCAAAGCTTTCGGCGGCTTCCTCGGCGCTGCGCGGCGTAGGCAACGACAGGAGCTGGAGTTGTTCGGAACGTACCCGCGGCTCGTCCGGGGGAAGTCGCACCAAGGCGAACATTCAGCCTAACATGGAGCGGCCGAGGCTTCTTCCGTCCGGGCTGGGGTGTAGCCTATTCCTCGATGAAGACAGGAATCGCAACCCTCCCTCTCCACGGCGGCAAAGCGCCCGCCTGGCTCTTCTCGCGCATGCGGCTGTTGGCCCGTGAAGTCACCCTGGCGATCGTGAGCGAATACGGGCCGGAAGAGATGCTGAGGCGCCTCTCCGACCCTGCGTGGTTCCAGGCGTTCGGGGCAGTTCTGGGCTTTGACTGGCACAGCTCGGGGGTGACCACCACGGTCTGTGGGGCGCTCAAGGATGGTCTCCGTGGGCTCGAGCACGAGTCCGGTCTGATCGTGGCCGGAGGCAAGGGAGGGGTGTCGCGGAAGACGCCGGGGGAGATCGAGGCGGCGGCTGCTTCCGGAATACTGTCGATCGAGCCGCGGGGGCTGGTCTACGCGAGCAAGATGGCGGCGAAGGTGGACAGCTCGGGCCTGCAGGACGGCTACCAGATCTACCACCACAGCTTCTTCTTCACTCGTAAAGGCAATTGGGCGGTGGTTCAACAGGGCATGAACGACCAGAACTGCAAGGCCCGCCGCTACCATTGGCTCAGCGACACGGTGACCAACTACGTCGTGGAGCCCCATCAGGCGATCGCGTCGCAAGCTCCGGGGACGGCCGTCTTGAACATGGTGGCCAAGGAGAGCCTTCCGGCGCAGGACGTCGTGACTCAGTTGTCGCACGAACCGCCGGACCGTATTTTGGGCCGGTTGAGCCGGCTGAAGGAGCTGTCGATGCCCGCTCGACATGCTGTCGAACTGCGAGACATCCATCCGGACAACTTCAAGAAGATCTTCCTCTCCACGTACGAGCGACAGCCTGAGAATTTTGAGGTGCTGCTGGGTCTGCAAGGGGTCGGTCCAAAGGCCATCCGGGCTCTCACGCTCATCGCCGAGCTGGTTTACGACACGCCTGCCAGCCGAAGCGATCCCGCACTGTTCAGCTACGCTCACGGCGGAAAAGATGGCTTCCCGTATCCGGTGGACCGCGAGATGTACGACCGCAACGTGGAAATCCTACGCACCGCCATCGTTCAGGCGAAGCTCGGCCGCACCGAACGGCTGGAGGCTTTGCGACGCCTCGCCAAGTCGGCTCCACCGACTTGCTCTCGGCCGGCCGCGAGCCACTTCTTGGCAGACCAGGAGAATTTGTGAAAGGAATATGGTCAAGATCGGCTCTGGGACTGGCCGCGCTGGCACTGATCATGGCGCTGCTGCTGTTTCTCCCAGCCTGGTCGCTTGGTTGGTGGCAAGCCTGGCTCTACTGGTTGATCTTCCTCGGCGCGAGCTTGCTCGTGACGCTGTACTTCCTACGACGGGATCCTGACCTTATCGAGCGGCGGCTCAAAGCGGGGCCGGCTGCGGAGCAGCAGACGAGCCAGCAGATCATCCAGTCTGCCCTCAGCCTCGTGTTCGCGGCACTGCTACTCGTGCCCGGGTTCGATCACCGGCTTCACTGGTCCGCCGTGCCACTTCCCGTGGCACTGGTCGCGGACGCGTTCGTGGTGGCAGGATTTTGGATCATCTTCCGAGTGTTCAGCGAGAACAGTCACGCCTCCAACACTGTGCGCGTGGAATTCGGCCAAGAGGTGATCTCCGTCGGGGCCGTATCGGTCGGTCCGCCACCCCATGTACTCAGGAGGAATCATCCTGTTCGTGTTCACGCCACTGGCGCTCGGGTCGTGGTGGGCGTTCGTGCCTGGGGTTCTGCTCTGCGGCGGCGCGATTGCCAGGCTCTTGGAGGAAGAACGGTTTCTGACCGTGCATCTGGCCGGCTACTCTGAGTACCGGAAGAAAGTGCCGCATCGGTTGCTCCCGTTCATCTGGTGACGGAGGCACAATCTCGTCTTTGCCGGACACGTGTGGATATGGGGCATAGATTGAAGTGCGAAGTGCCGCGCGGGGAGAGCACCTCGCGAGCCGAGACTTGTCACATGATCCAGGGTGCCTGGAGGGGGAAAGATGGCTCATAGGTCCGGAATTGCCGATCGATTGCCGATCGTGACGCTCATCGCCGCTCGGAAATTGTGTCTACTCGTCCTCGGTATCACCGTTGTCTGCACGAGACACTTCGGCCGCTCAGCTGCGACCGTTCCACTTGCGAGAATCCTTCTCCGCATCGCGGAGGATCTTCCATCTTCCGTCTTTCTCAGTACGGAGCCGCACATCCACCTTCGCCGCCGCAGTCTGTGCCTCGCGCATGAGTTTGTGATAGCTGGCCAATCGCTCAGGGGGCAGCATTCCTGACTCGACAGCAGCCTGGACCGCGCAACCCGGCTCGTCGTTGTGGGTGCAGTCGCGGAAACGGCATGACCGGGAGGCCTGTTCTATCTCCGGGAAGACCGATGCGATGCCCTCCTCCGACCCGGTCAGACCGAACGCCCGCAGCCCCGGAGTGTCGATGAGCACGCCGCCGCCCGGCATCTGGATCAGCTCTCGCGTGACAGTCGTGTGCATGCCACGCCCGTCGCTCACGCGTACCTCGCGTGTCGCCTGCCGCTGCTCGCCGAGGAGCGAGTTGATGAGCGTGGATTTCCCGGCGCCCGAAGGGCCGACCAGAACGGCGGTGCGATGGTCCGAGATATATTCAAGGAGCGGCTGGATGCCGTCGCCGGTGAGCGCGCTCGTGACCAATACGTCCGCGCCAAGTGCGGCCGACTCGACCGCTGCGCGCGCCGCGGCCAGGTCTGCGGAGAGGTCGGCCTTGGTCAGCACCACCACGGGCACGGCGCCCGAGTCCCACGCTACAGAGAGCTCGCGCTCGATGCGGCGAAGGTTCGGCGCCTCGGCGAGCGGGTGAACGATGAAGACGGTGTCGATGTTGGCGGCCAGCACCTGGATGTCGGAGTTCTTGCCCGGGTCGCCGCGTGTGATCGCGCTCGTCCGCTCGAGCACGGCTTCGATGAGCGGGGCATCCAGGTTGTCGGGGACGAGCACGGCCACCCAATCACCCACCGCGGGCAGATCCGCCGCACTGCTCGCGGACCTCAAGAGGCGTGCCGAGAACTTCGCCGGCATGACGCCCGCCGGCGTCGCGACAAGCAGACTGCCGCGGTCGCCGCGGATCGCACGGGCGGGCGTCAGACCCCGTGCAACGTAAGGCTCGAAAAGCTCCTCCCAATGTGGAGAATAGCCAAGCGCTCGAAGCGCCGAAGTGTCAGTCAACGTTGATCCTTCCGTCCACCCAGCACCCGGGTCTTGCGAACATCATCGCCCCCGCCCACCCTCAAGCGCACGGGAACAGGATACCGTGCCACGGCTCTTGCCGCAGCTGATGGCCCACGGCCGGGGCTTTCGCGCGCCCTTGCTGGGTGCACTCTGTCCGGTGCCGCTTCCGATGCTACATTAGCCCTGGCCGCCGCACGCGACGGCGGATCACGAGCGCCCCCCGCGGAGAAGCTCAGCAATGTGCGCGCGGACGCGAACGAAGGAGACAGGCATATCTCATGAATAGGAAGGATCAACAGCACCGCGCCATCCTGCAGGCGATCGCTCACAGAGTGATGCTCGAGCGGGGACTGCTCCCTGACTTTTCTCCAGAAGCGCTTGCAGAACTGAGCAAGATCGAGTCGTCCGCGTCGGCGACCGGCAGCGTGCCTGGCGGCGCGGCGACCGGTGGCGTGCCCGGTAGTGGGGCGATGACTGACCTCAGCGACCTTCTGTGGGCCTCCATCGATAACGACGACTCGCGCGACCTCGATCAGCTCACCGTTGCCGAGGCCATGCCCGAGGGCAAGGTGAAGATCCTTGTTGCCGTCGCCGACGTGGACTCGCTCGTGAAAAATGGGTCGGCCATCGACGAGCACGCCCGCCACAATACGACCTCGGTGTACACCGCCGCCCAGATCTTCCCGATGCTTCCCGAGAAGCTTTCCACCGACCTCACCTCTCTGAATCTCGATGAGGAGCGCCTATCGGTGGTCAGTCGAGATGGTGGTCGGCGCGGACGGCTCTCTCCTGGATTCTGAAGTCTATCGCGCGCGTGTCCGCAACCGAGCGAAGCTCGCCTACAACAGCGTGGCCGCCTGGCTGGAGGGAAACGGGGCGGCACCGCGAGGCTATCACCGCCGTCGCGCGGGCTGGCCGAGAACCTGCGCCTGCAGGACCGGATCGCGCAGAACATGAAGGACCTCCGGCACGCTCCACGGGGCGCTCAGCCTGGAGACCATCGAAGCGCGACCGGTCTTCGAGGGCGATACGATCCGCGACCTAAGTCGGAGGAGAAGAACCGGGCCAAGGACATCATCGAGGATTTCATGATCGCGGCGAACGGTGTGACCGCTCGGTTCCTCGCTTCGAAGGGATTCCCGTCGATCCGCCGCGTGGTCCGCACCCCGAAACGATGGGAACGGATCGTCGAGATCGCCGCGGAACACCAGTTCACGCTGCCTGTCGATCCGGATTCGAAGGCGCTGGAGGAGTTCCTGGCGAAGCAGAAAGCCGCCGATCCGCTTCGGTTCCCCGACCTGTCCCTCGCCGTGATCAAGCTCCTGGGGCCGGGCGAATACATCGCCGAGCTTCCGGGCGAGAGCGCGCCGGGGCACTTTGGCCTTGCGGTCAAGGACTACACCCACTCCACCGCTCCCAATCGCCGCTACACCGATCTGATCACCCAACGCCTGCTGAAAGCCGCCCTCGACGGGCAGCCGTTGCCCTACAGCAAGGACGAACTGGATGCTCTGGCGACCCATTGCACCGCAGGAGGAGGACGCGGCGAACAAAGTCGAGCGGCAGGTCGAAAAATCCGCGGCTGCGCTTCTCCTGGAATCGAGGATCGGCGAGCAATTCGACGCCATCGTCACGGGCGCCTCCGACAAAGGCACGTGGGTCGCGGCTCCTCACGATCCCATCGAAGGAAGGCTCGCTCACGGGTTCGACGGCGTCGACGTCGGCGACCGGCTTCGCGTGCAATTGATATCGGTGGACGTGGAGCGGGGTTTCATCGACTTCAAGAGAGTGCGCTGAGCCGAAAGGAATCTCCATGGGTATGGCGACGTTATGGATCCCCGTGAAATCGATTAAGTCTTCGTAGTCGAGTCCCAACTCGTCACGAGGTCTCGCAAGTTTAAGGCCGACGAGGACGCCCACTTAGCTCTCGCCGGTACCGCCTAGCCTTCCGGCTTTCGGCTGAAGACCGCCCACACCGCGCGAACCGGTCCTACCCGGTACACGACCTTCCACCCAACAACCGGTAAGCCGACCGCCTTCAGAAGCGCCTCAACCTCGTGTTTCGTGTGAAAGCGGTCTCTGCTGCGGCCCAGCGCATACATGAGCCTTCCTGCCCCAATGGCAAACATATCGGCCAAGACGAAGATCCCACCGGGCACGAGCACCCGGCTCGCTTCTGCGAGCCCTTGAGGCTGGTCGCCCCAGTGATGGAAGGAGACGGTGCTGAGAACCACGTCAAAATGAGCGGCGGGGAACGGCAGACTTTGGGCAGGCGCCTCGAGGAAATGGAACCGGGAGTTGAGCGGCGTCGACTCCTGGGCTACCCGAACCATTTCCGGCGCTGGATCGACCCCGTAGAGTTCACCCGCAGGAAAACGCTCGGCCGCTTCGCGCAGAAGAGCGCCCGTTCCGCATCCCACGTCAAGGAGGCGATCAAACTGCGGCCGCAGACTCGAAACGATATCCAAGACGCCGCGCTGCACCCGTCCGAAAAAGAGTCGCTGCAGGCGGCTTTGATTATAGTCGGCCGCCCAGCGGTTGAAGCGTCTTACATCGTCCTCACGCATGCCGGCAATGCTAACACCTGAGACAGAAGGTCAAAGCCTCCTCCGATGCCAAGCCGGAAATAGGACCCGGCTCACCATCGAAAGCGGGTGGCGGGAAGTCGCCGACACGGCCCTCAACCTCGTGAAGCGCTTCATGTACCGAGGCGATCCCCCCGTGCACAATCCCGCCTTTGCCGGACACATGACAGGATGAATATTCTTGGGGCTGACTGCCGCGGCCATTCGTCGCCCGCACGAGGAGCGTGTCGCTCTGGCGAAACAGCAATCGAGTCTCTCGCGGATGAACGGTGTGAAGCCTCCGACATTTCGTTAAAGTCTTCCTTCTACTCTGCCGATAAACGGTTCGACTATCAGTCTAAAGACGTGGAGGCGGACCAGCTAACACAGGCGAGACTCTAAACAACTGCTCCGAAACGGCAAACCCCGGGAAACCGGGAGACGCAAAGCTCCGGGTCTAAAGCGTAAACGCTAAGACGGCCGAGCTACCGAAGGCAAGTATCAACCGCTTGCCGGCGTCCCCCAGAGATCTCGGCGCGGTTTGAGAAAGGAGTGGTTGACGGGTTGGATAGAACGAGGGCAAGACACTGGAGCCGCGGCAAGTCGCTAATGCTTGCCGCGGCTTCTTTTGTCGTTGTGTCGATGGCGGGGCACGACCTCAGCCGAGGCCCTGCTTCAGCCACCGCGTCGCACAACGCGGATCACATGCGCGGGCATTCCAGCACTTCTCGGCCGACCTACTCGGTCTGCTGGAACTAGGCCCACCGACTAACCAATGCAAGAGGGAGTCCCGAAGATGAAGAATCGTAAGAGGTACCTGGGGGCGATCATCGTCGCGGTGATCGTCGTTGCGTTTGCCGCGGTGAGCTTCAGCGGCGTGCTCGGTCTGCCCGGTTCCTCACACGAAGTCGGAGTGCTGTGGCGCTCAAACGCCGTGTCGCCAGTGAATCAAGTCGGCGTGTTGTGGCGATCGAATGCCGTGGGACCCGTGACCGACGTGGCGGTCCTCTGGCGGTCGAGCATCAAGGCCGACTCGAATGGCGATGTAGCGGTCCTCTGGCGGTCGAGCATCAAGGCCACTGCAAACGACGAGGTAGCGGTCCTATGGCGGTCCAGTATCAAAGCCATTCCGAGTGACGAAGTCGCCGTTTTGTGGCGGTCGACCTCCTACGCATAGGAGACGCATCAATCACGGACCGATTACAACGTCGAGATGTGTAACCACAGACCGGGGTCGACATTGTTCGAGGATAGCTAAGACGTGAAAGAGCTGTCGCTCAAGGCGAAAGCCTATATATTCGCGGTCATCGCCGGCGGCACGGTAGCGGTCGCGTGGCAGGTCGTCCACGTGGGCCACTCGATGGACACAAGAGGTTTTGAACTCCTTGCCGTGGCCACTGTGCTGGCGGCACTCGCCCATTTCGGCAGCGTGCAAGGGTCCACTCCCAGGTCGAGCTACGATCTGGCGCTGGTGGTCTACGGCTTCGTCCTTATTGTACAAGGTCCAGGACCGGCGATCATCGCCTCGGTCTTCGCCTGCCTCTTGGATTGGCTCTGGCACAAGCCGCAATGGTTCATACAGTCTTTCAACATCTGCTCCCTGGCCATAGCTCTGACCGCGGCCGGCGCCGTATACCACTCGGTGGTGATCGGGTCGCGACCTGTCGGGCCCGTGGCCGCGGCGGGGGTGGTCGGCACGATGCTGGTGTTCGTCGCTTTGAATCACGCGATGGTGGCCCTGGCTGTTGGCCTGGGGAGCGGGGAGAACCTTGCCGAAAGCGGCATTCTGGGCGGACTCACGCTCGCCATCGACATAGCCCTGGCAGCGGCCGGCGCAGCCGCCGCGGTGATCTGGTTCATCAATCCGTACGCTTGCGTGATCGCTCTCACGCCCGTTTACCTGGTCTCCACCACCCTCAGGGTCCCCGCGCTCGAGCGTCAGGCGATGACCGATCCGAAGACCGGCGTCTTTAATGCTCGCCACTTCCAGGAGCTGCTCGCCACCGAGATGACGCGCGCCAATCGTTTCGATCGCCCGCTCACGGTCATCATGGGCGACCTTGACTTGTTGCGCAACATCAACAATGTCTACGGACACCTTGCCGGCGACCAAGTCTTGATCAAGGTCGCGGAGATGCTCAAGAGCTCCGTTCGCGACTACGATGTGGTCGCGCGCTTCGGGGGTGAAGAATTCACCATCCTGATGACCGAGACCTCGATCGATCAAGCCGCGCCGCGCATCGAGGCGCTTCGCGCCGCGATCGCGGCCGTCGATATAGACATCTCGACCAACGTCGATCCCATCCGGACCACCATGAGCTTCGGGCTCGCGGAGCGGGAAACCCCATACGAAACCCCCGAGAAGATAATGCATCGCGCAGACCTGGCCGTGTACAGGGCCAAGCTCGAGGGTCGAAACCGGGTCCAGGTCTCGAGGCATGACGAAGACGAAAGCCTGGAGTTGGAAGCGCCGCTGAAGACGCCCGGCTCGGCGAGCGCAGCGGTGATGAGCAAGCCGGTGCTTCTCGTGGCGCCCGGAACATCCAAGGAAACGCGGGCTGGAGACCCGCCGACTCCGGTGCCGCATAGCGAAGCTACCCAAGACACGCGAGCGATTCCTGCGGCCTCTCCGCGAGCACGAGAAGACCGCGTGCCGCGCCCGCGTCGACCATCGCTCTGGCCGCAGCGACTTATGATCGCCGGCTTGGGAGTGGCGGCGGTAGGTGCCTTGAGCGTCACGCTCTCTACTCAGGCGTGGATTCCCATCAACTGGCTCGGACTCGGCGTGTTTCTGGCCGTCGCCGTGCTGGCCGAGGGTCTTGCCGTGGAGATCTACATAAGGGAAACGTCGGTTTCCACGTCGGCCGCCGCGCTGATCGGCGGGGCAGTCCTGTTTGGGCCCATAGGAGCTCTCTTGATCGCCGCTGGCATAGCCACCGCGGCCATGATGAAACACCGCAGCACGTACAGCCGCCTTGCGTTCAACGGGAGCACCCAACTCCTGGCCGGACTCGGCTCGGTCTGGATTGTGCGCCTGCTCGACAGTCCGTCAGCCGGGCAGCCTCCGTGGCTACTCTTCGCGGTTTGCCTCCTCGCCGCCCTCGCGGTGTATGCGGTCACCACGGGTCTGGTGGCGACGGCTGTGAGTCTTGGTTCCTCCGAGACAGTTAGAAAGACCTGGACGCGCCAGTTCGGTTGGCTGGCCCCCTACTATCTTGGCCTGGGGGCGTTGGCCGCCTGTTTGGTATTCGGCTTCGTCTATGCCGGGGCGGTCGGGGCGGTGAGTCTGATCGTCCCCTTGCTGTTGCTTCGCTTCGCTCAGAAGCAGTACATCGATCGCACGGTGACGATGGTGAATCAACTTCGAACGGCCAATACCGAACTGAAGAGCAACGCCGAGGAGATCACCGTTCTCAACGACGAACTGATGCTCCTTTTGTCCAGTGCCGTAGATCTGCGCGACCCTCACGTGCTCGGACATTCACGGTACGTGACCCGCTACGCCAGCACTATCGGGAAGGAGCTGGAGCTTCCGGCAGACCGATTGGAAATCCTGCGAAAGGCTGCACTTCTCCATGATATAGGGAAGCTCGCGATCCCCGACGCAATCCTAAGCAAGGAGGGCCCCCTCACGGACCTCGAATACGAAGAGGTCAAGGAACATCCCGGGGTAGGCGCACATGTATTCGACGACTCCAGATTCTTACAAGGTCTTCTTCCTATCGTCCGGCATCATCACGAGAGATACGACGGGGGTGGTTACCCGAGCGGGCTGGCAGGCGAGTCGATCCCCTTGGAGGCACGTATACTGAGCGTGGCGGACGCTGTGGAAGCTATGGCCTCGGATCGCGCTTACAGGCCTGGTTCCCATCCTGAGATCGTGCTCGACGAGATACGCGCCAACTCAGGAAGCCAGTTCGATCCAACGGTGGTCGACGCGCTGTGCAGGGCGGTCGAGCGGGGGACCTGTTCGATCGTCAACTCCACCGACGAGATACGTGGGCGTCGAGACGACTTCCACGTCGAAGCCGTGGAGAAGCGCCGCAAGGGCGCCCCTGCCATCAGACTGGCCAACTGAATGCAGACCGGCCGACTGACTCAGACCGGCCGACCCAATGAGATTGGCCGACCC
>CAVVNF010000007.1:0-33325 GCA_963749535.1 uncultured Thermoleophilia bacterium
AAAGAGATTACGTAGCTATAGTCTCCTAGGACCGCTAACCTTTCAGCTTCGAAAAAATCGATACCAAAGGTTGTGGTTTTCGTTACCTCATGATGCCTGCAAGCTGCACCGCCGGGCAAAGAGTGGCTTGCACCATAATCTGCAGAAAAGCATCCGGGTTAGTTGGCGTTTCCACCAATCTATCCCAAATCTATCCAGCTTTGATCTACAAATAACATAGAAGCCATTCGTGCCGTGTATCAGCGATAATACACAGCTTTCTCTCCAGCCTTGGCAGGTTCATCGAAAACTATGAAGGAGTCTGCAAATGCTGGGCTAAAGGGTTCCTATCAAGACTATACAAAATCCAAGCAAGTCCAAAGGTTATTTATACAACATAAAGGACGAAAGGAGATTAGTGGAGGTGCGAAGATAACCTTTTTAAATTTAGGAGACTATAAGTTTGACGATATTCAAGATTTCATCTCTTTTCTTGAATACGATAAAAGCGGTTATCAGCTGCCCAGTAACCTCCAAATAGTGGCTACTATTTCCACATTCAAAACAATAGATGACTTTATAGATAATTTGATAAAATATGGTTTTGGCATCGAGAAGAGATATGGGAAATTACTATCAATATCTAAGTCAATAAATAATAATAAAATCTTTTATTATGCATTTTTCGATGATAGGAATAATGTTCCCCTATTTTTAACCAGAGCAAGGAAAACAGATGACATACCTGAAACGCTTTTGGACTATATAAAAAGAGCTAGAGATATATCGAATCTCTGGATTACTCAGAATTATGAGAGAATGAAAGAAGACTAATAGAGGAGCATAGCGATCTTATCATTACATATTTTTCGGCGAAGAGAACACCAGACTCAAATATCAGAGCAGAATATCGACCAGAAATAAGCAGAGGCATACAATATCGAGGAATCGATGGCAAGCAGGCACTCGAAGAAATGGAGTTCTATTATGGTGTGCTGCCAAAATTGAGAAATCGGCTTCCAAATGGAGTGGCATTTAGGATAGATAATAAAGGAATAATAACTTTGCTTAAAGGCAGTTTTGGTAATATATTTAAGATAATAGAAAGCGTAATTGATAAATTAATCAAACTTAGAAACGCGATAGACGAATCGAGTTACACTATTCATAAAGTCGGGATTAATAGCCAATTTACACATATGATTCAAACGCCTTGGTCAGTAATTTTACCTACAGGGATGCGTTTGGATGATATCCAAGGTTTTTGTAAAGCATTAGGCGAAGATGAATGGGATTTTTCAATATTAGAAGATATGTTCTTAAAAGAGTCTATATTTTCTGCTAGATTAATAGATAATAATAATAATAGCTCTTTATTCGATATTGAAACATCAGGCGATACAATAGAGATATATCCAGTAGAACAAGCTAACGTTGGATCATGTATAAAATTTTATGAGTTTCTTGTAGAAACTGTAGATTCTCAGGCCGCTGTGGGGTGAATATATAGCAGACTCCCAAGGTGATCCGAAGAGCTATGAGGAGTTCTATAGTTCCTTATCAACCGAGGAGAAATCACAGCTTCGCAAAATAACAAAGGAATTTGTGGATTATTTCAAGCCTACTTCATTCGAGAAAATAAATAATGAGATCGATAATGATAAACGGCATCAAAACTTAATTAAGTTTTGTGCGAGAGCCTTCGCCAATACAGATTTGGCCATTAAATCTGGTTATAAGTTCTATTTTACAGAACCACTTATAGAATTTTGTGCATCTCATGATGGCAATAGCTGTTTCGATATATTATTATTTAATGAATCGTCTAGAAGCGCCATTTTCATTGAGTGCAAGACATCAATACCCTCTAAGACAAGAAGCACAATGAAAGGTTTAGAGATATCAATCCATCATGTGCAAAGCAAATTAGATTATTTATCAGATATAATAAGTATTCCAATAAATCCAGAGAAGACAGAATATGTTTTGTGCATATATGACAAAGATTCGGATAAAATTATAGAATCTTTAGCGAGCCAATCCCAAAGAGGAAGCGAATCCGCTTATGATCCTGAGCTTATTAAGTTATGGATTTATAGGCCGATGTCAAAGGTTATGCAATTGCATCTTAGTCATGCTCATGATAACCAAGAGTTAACTAGAATGCTAT
Source organism: uncultured Thermoleophilia bacterium (assembly GCA_963749535.1). Lineage (GTDB taxonomy): Bacteria > Actinomycetota > Thermoleophilia > RBG-16-64-13 > RBG-16-64-13 > Chersky-299. The sequence continues at coordinate 2,150 of CAVVNF010000007.1, forward strand.
TAGCTGGTTTTGATGATAAAAAAGCTCAAAAAGCAGATTTGAGCTACCATATAGTTTTTCTTCTCATCATTATACAATTATACAATTAGCCATTATTGGCGATTGCTACAGAAAGAATTTACTTAATCAATTCTTAGATGATCCAAAAATAATAAAGATCGATGATATATCCGCAACCTTAGAGCGAAATCTATCTCTTGGTATGCCTTCTGACCGGTAGTGTGCCGAAATTTCTGTAATTTGGATTGCCCTGTAACCCATCCATTCAATCTGCGTCCATAGATAAATACTTTTTAGCTGTCAGCCACTCTTCATTGATATTGATCAAGATCGATACGCCAAGCCTCATGAAAGTAGGAACTGGGTCTTGGCTAGACGATCTTCAATCGCGAGGATCTTCCACCGGCAGAAGGCGACGAGTCTCTCAGGCGCCTTTCGGCGGAACGATATGAAACAAGGTCACGATGATACCGTCGGGATCGCGCAGGCGAAGGGTGCGTTGGCCCCACGGCTGGGTCTGGGGCTCTTCGACGACGTTAAGCCCACGCTCGTGCGCCAAAGTGAACCAGCGGTCGACATCGTCGTCCTGGATAAGCATGCTGACCCCCTGCGGGGGCAGATAAGCCGCGCCTGGAGCCGCTCTGAAGACCTCCACCTTACCGCCGCCGGACTTGAACACTGACCCGGCGTCGCCGGGGCCAAAATCCCAATCGTGGTCAAGCGGCAGTTCGAGACCATGGCAGTAAAACGCCACGGCTGCCGCGTAGTCCTGAGCGGTGAACACTAGGCGGAACATCCCAAGCTCCCAGTCTGGGTTGTAGACTTCCCGAGCTCCCAGCTTGAAAGTCCCCATACGCTGAGGATCTGCCCGCCGCCAGAACAACCGCGGCTATGCCACTGCTGAGCTCATTTGCTCCGGCTTGCTCTCACGTGGATCAACTGGGCCGCGATGCTGATGGCGATCTCTTCGGGCGTTTCCGCGCCGATGGGCAGACCGATCGGTGCATGCACCCGTGAAATGTCTTCGGGTGAAACGCCCTCTTCCGCGAGCGCTCGGAAGGTCTCGGCCACTTTCTTCTTGCTGCCGATCATGCCAACGTAGCCGGCCGGCGTTTGCAACGCCTGCCTCAGGACGTTCCTGTCGTGGATATGGCCCCTCGTCATGATGACGATGTAGCTGTCTTCGCCGACCGAGAGGCCCTCGAAGGCGACGTCGAACGAGTCGGGGACCAGGATTCGATCCGCCGTAGGAAATCGCTCTGCGTTGGCAAAGTCGGCCCTATCATCGACAACGACCGTGAAGAAGCCGACCATGTTCAGTACGTGCACCAGCTTCTCCCCGCAATGTCCGGCTCCGAACACATACGCCGTCCCCTGGGCTCCGATCGGCTCGACGTAAGTTCTCAAAGGGTCACCGGCCACGATCCGGTCGGACGTCCCGCCTCTCCGGGTCAGGTCCTGCAGGATCTCTGGGGGACAAGCCGGGTCGCCGATCACGGAACCGTTCGAGTCGACGAGGCACTTCGCCGCCGCCGGCTCTTCCTCGCTTCCCTCGGAGACGACCGTCACCAGCCACCCCTTGCGGCCGCTGCTCAGGAGGTCGGACAATCCGCGGTACAGCTCATGTAGGGCTGGGTTCGCCGGGTCGTTGTATTCGACCAACACCAGCCCGTGGCCGCCACAGATCATGCCGAGCCCGGCTGAATCTGCGTTGGTCAGCTCAAAGTCCATCAGACAGCGTTTCCTGGTCTTCAGCACCTTGAGGGCGTTCTTGATGGCTGCCGCTTCCAGCGCGCCCCCGCCGATGGTCCCGGCGATGGAGGCGTCCGCCTTCACGAGCATCGAGGCACCGACATGTCGGGGCGCGGAACCCTTGGCGTCGACGATGGTCGCCACCGCAAAATCTTGCCCGTTCTCAAGCAGCGCCAGGGCCGCTGTTGCTACGTCCTTATTCATCGTTTCGGCCTCCAAGGACAGGGACAAGGTGCGTCGGCCGGCCAGCCGTGGGCGACACGGTTTGCTCAGGTTGCACCCATACAATCGTGACATTATAGTGGGGCATCTTGGAACCTGACTCATTAGTTGACTCATTAGGGTAGACTCACCCAGGGTGTACGGACAGGCATTGCAAGCGGAAGCAGGAGGGCCACGCAAGATGCTCAAGCAGATTCTGAACGTCAACGGCGTTCCAACCACGGTCATCGTCGATCCGGAGGCCACCTTGGCCGACGTGTTGCGGTCGCAGTTGGGACTCACCGGGACAAAGGTCGGCTGCGGCCAAGGGCAATGCGGAGCTTGCTCGGTCATCCTCAACGGGAAACTCGTGCGTTCCTGCGTGACCAGCATGAAGCGCGTGCCGGCCGAGGCCAGTGTGATCACCGTTGAAGGCATCGGTTCTCCGGCCGGCCCGCATCCGATCCAGCTTGCCCTCGTAGCTCACGGGGCGGCGCAGTGCGGGTTCTGCATGCCGGGATTCGTGGTGTCCATCAAGGCTCTACTGGACGGCAACCCGGATCCTACCCGCACCGACGTCCGCAAATGGTTCCAGGTTCACAGGAACGCCTGCCGGTGCAACGGCTACAAGGTGATAGTAGACGCGGTCATGGATGCGGCGAAGGTGATGCGCGGGGAGATGCCGCGCGAGGCCTTGGAATTCACGATGCCTGCGGACGGAAGAATCTGGGGTACCTCTTATCCCCGTCCCTCTGGCATTGCGAAAGTGACCGGCACCATCGACTACGGCGCCGACCTGGGACTGAAAATGCCGGGCGACACGTTGCGCCTAGCCTTCGTGCAGGCGAAGGTGCCGCACGCCAACATCTTGGGCGTCGACACCTCTGAAGCTGAGCGCATGCCCGGGGTGCATCGCGTTCTGACGCACAAAGACGTGAAGGGCAGAAACCGCATCCACGTTCTCACGAATATCCCTGGAAACAAGGGCGACGGCTGGGATCGCCCGATCCTCTGCGACACCAAGATCTTCAAAATGGGCGACGAGATCGCCATCGTGTGTGCCGACACCGAGCAGCATGCTCGGGACGCGGCGGAAAAGGTCCGGGTGGACCTCGAAGTCCTGCCGGCGTACATGAGCGCGCCCGCTGCGATGGCCGAAGATGCAATGGAGATCCACCCCGACACCCCGAACGTCTACTTTGAGATGAAGCTCGACAAAGGCCAGGACACCAAGCCGATACTCGAGTCGGCCGCGTACACGGTGGAGGGCGATTTCTATCTGCAGCGGCAGCCGCACCTCACCATCGAGACCGACGTGGCTTTTGGCTACTACGACGAGGAGGGGCGTGTCTGCGTCCAGTCGAAGAGCATCTCGATCCATGACCACGTCGAGATGATAGCTGAGGGTCTCGGTTTGCCGGTGGACAAGGTTCGGATCATCCAAAATCCTGCCGGCGCAACGTTCGGCTACAAATCCAGCCCTACGATGGAAGCGCTGATCGCGGTGGCTGTGATGGCGACGGGCCGGCCGGCGTATGCCCGCTACAACGAGAAGCAGCACATCATCTGTACCGGGAAACGCTCGCCTGTGTTCATCAGCGTCAAGATCGGCGCCGACGAAAACGGGAAGCTCGTCGGTGTGGAATACGACGCGACCGTGGACCACGGTCCCTACTCGGAGCTTGGCGACATCACCACCACGAAGACCGCGGAGACGGTGGGCGCGGGATACGACATCCCTAATATCCGGGGCGAATTGCGTACCGTGTGTACGAATCACGCCCACGGGGTGCCGTTCCGCAGCTTCGGCTCGGTGGAATCCTATCTGGCCTTCGAGAGCCTCCTGGACGACCTGGCCGCCAAGGTCGGGATGGACCCACTGGAGCTTCGCTACATCAATGTGTACCGTCCCGGCTCGACCACGCCGCACGGTTCCCCGCCTGAGGTCTTTCCGTTCCCCGAGATGTTCGACATGCTGCGTCCGAAATACAGGGCGGCAGCGCAAAGAACCAAGCTGGAGTCGACGCCCGAGGTGAAAAGGGGTGTTGGCGTCGCGCTGGGTATCTTCCCCTGCGGACTTGGCGGGCCCGACAACTCATCGGTGGAAGTCGAACTCACCAGTGACGGAGTCACCGTCTACCATGCGTGGGAGGAACACGGCCAGGGCGCCGACATGGGCGTGTTGGGTACCGCTCATGAAGCTCTGCGGCCTTTGGGGCTTGTTCCCACCCAGATCAAGCAGGTCGCCAACGACACCGCCTTGGTGCCCAAAGCCGGCCCGGCCGCCGCGAGCCGGATGCAGATAGTCACCGGCAACGCGATCCGCGTGGGTTGCGAGCAGCTCATGAAGGCCATGCTGAAGCCGGACGGCAGCTATCGCACCTACGCTGAGATGGTCGCGGAGGGCATCCCAACCCGCTACAAGGGGAATTGGACGGCGCCGTGCAGCTTCACCGACGAGCACCATCAGGGAGACCTGTACGTGGCCTACCAGTACGGCGTGTTCATGGCTGAGGTGGCGGTCGATATGAAGACCGGCACGACCAAAGTCGAGAAATACACGGCTGTTGCAGACATGGGCAAGATCAACAACAAGCTCGTGGTCGACGGCCAGCTGTACGGAGGCATAGCCCAGGGAATCGGCCTCGCGCTGACCGAGGATTTCGAGGACGTGGAGAAACACGTGACGCTGCATTCGTGCGGCCTGCCCTACGTGGAGGACATTCCGGACGACATCGAACTCCTTTACGTGCAGACACCGCGGAAGCACGGTCCGTTTGGCGCGAGCGGCGCCGGCGAGCTCACACTTACGGCGCCCCACGTTGCTATCCTGAACGCCATAAAGGACGCGACCGGCGTGAGGATCACTCACCTTCCCGCCCTGCCGGAGAAGGTCCTGGCCGGGCTCAAGGCGCTCCAGCAGTAGTACTCGGCGCCTGCGGGGCCTCGCCTGGTGCGGCCCCGCAGGTCTTCTCTTCGAGGGTGACGTCTGGTGGATCAGGCTCGGCTCCGCGAATTCGAATACCGCTGCATCCAAGAGGAACCGGCGGAATGCGTGGCAGCCTGTCCGCTGCACGTCGACGCGCGCTCGTTCGTTGTCGAGGTGGCGCGCGGCGCCTGGCCCGAGGCGTGGAAGGTGCTGCGTAAGACCATGCCGTTGCCATCCGTACTCGGGCGAATATGCGACGCCCCTTGCGAACTTCGCTGCAAGCGGCGTGAATCGCGGCGACAGCATCCGGATCGGCGCGCTCGAACGGGCGTGCGTTCAGACGCCTCCGCCCACGCAGAGAGTGCTGCCTCTCCCACGCCGAGACAAGCGGGTCGGCGTCGCGGGGAGCGGACTCTCCAGCCTCACCGCGGCATGGGATCTCGCGCGGAAAGGCTATCCGGTCACGGTGTTCGACCCGGCCGAACGCGTGGGCGGACTCCTTCTGGAGTTTCCCGAGGATGTGTTGCCCAGGGCCGCGGTGGATTCCGATGTGGCCGCTCTTCAGAAGCTCGGCGTGGAGTTCATGTTGGGGGCGCCCGCTGACCTGGATGAGTTGCGCGGCGACTTCGACGCCGTCTATTGGGGGCTGGACGGAGGGATGGCTGAGCCGTGCTTGGCCGAGTGCGGCGCTCCAGGGCATGGCGGCGCAGAGTCCAGCACCGCAAAGTCCGCGCCGGACGGCGGGCTTCATATCGATCCGTCAACGATGCAGACCGGGTGGGCCAACGTGTTCGCGGGCGGTGGGGCGACGGCCGACGGCATGGTGGCCAGCGGGGCTTTGTCGCCGATCGGCTGGGCTCTGGATGGCAGGCGGGCGGCAGTGTCGATCGATCGACTTCTTCAGGAGGCCACTCTGTCCGCCGGCAGGGAGAAAGAAGGCCCTCAGCCCACGAGACTCTTCGTGAGCCTGGCCGGGTTCGAGCCGACGGCGGCCGTCGTTCCCGCTGATGCTAAGGCCGGATACACAGCCGCCGAAGCTCGACAAGAGGCCGACCGGTGTCTCCGTTGCGAATGCCTCGAGTGCGTCAAGGTCTGCGAGTACCTCAAGCAGTTCGGCGACTATCCGCGGCGCCACGCCCACGAGATCTACAACAACTTGTCTTTCGTCTCGGGGGATCACAAAGCCAATCTTCTGATCGATTCCTGCATGTTGTGCGACCTCTGCACCACCGTTTGCCCCGAGGATTTCTCCATGCCCGACCTTTGCCTCGGCGCCCGGCGGGAGATGGTGGAGCGCGGCAAGATGCCTCCTTCCGCGCACGAGTTCGCCCTCGAGGACTACGCCTGGAGCCACGGCGATGCCTTTGCTCTCTCGTACAACGAACCCGGCTTCGATACCAGCGCCTACGCGTTCTTCCCTGGCTGCCAGCTCGCCGGCTCGAATCCGCGCCAGGTGGAGCTTGTCTACGAGCACCTGCGGATCCACCTGCCTGGCGGAGTGGGTCTGATCCTCGATTGCTGCGGGGCACCTCCGCACTGGGCGGGCCGGGAGGACATGTTCGCCCAAGGCCTTGCCGACCTTGTCCAACGATGGGAGAAGCTGGGGCGCCCGACCCTGATATTCGCTTGCCCGACCTGCTTGCCCTGCTCGGGCCCCGCATGGAGGGGGCAAGGACCATGTTTCTTTCCCAGGTCTTGGAGGATGGGGGCGTCCCGCCTGCGGCGTCCGGGGAGCCGTGCCAGATTCCGCGCGCGCTCCACGACCCGTGTACGACTCGCCACCATCCGGAAGTTCAGCAGAGTGTGCGCAGGTTGCTCGCCCTCCTGGGGCAACCGGTGGAGGAGCTTGTGCTCTCTGGCGAGGTCACCGAATGCTGCGGCTATGGCGGGCTCGAGGCCAATGCGAATCCGGAGTTGGCACGAGGGGTCGCTGCCAGGCGTGGCGGCGAAAGCACCAACGAGTTCGTAACCTATTGCGCAATGTGCCGAGACAGTCTGGCGGCCGCCGGCACGAGGACCATTCACCTGTTGGACCTCATCTACCCCGGCGAAGGCGACCCGGCGGGCAGGCCCCGCCCCGGCTGGTCCGAGCGCCGGGAGAACCGGGCGCGTCTTAAGGAGCAGCTACTCTCCAGACTCTGGGGGGAAGGAGGCCGTGCGGTGGAACCGTGGCAAGCCATCGAGCTATACATTCCCGGGGAAGTGCAGGCTCGGCTGGACGCACGCCGCATCCTAGTCGAGGACATCCAGCAGGTGGTCTATCACGCGGAGGAAAGCGGCGACAAGCTCTGCCACAAGGTCTCGGGGCGGTTTCTGGCATCGTTCCGTCCGCGGGCGGTCACCTTCTGGGTGGAGTATTCACCGCGCGAACAAGACTTTGAGATCCATAACGCGTATTCGCATCGCATGACCTTGGAATCGGGTGCGTGATGGACGGCGCCGAACACGTAGCTGTCGACGACACGCTCTGGGTTTGTTGCCGGTGCGGGATTCCGCTGGAAATCAATCGGGTGCAGCTTACCTACCTGGGCAACTCCTTCTGGCTGGAACTGCCCACCTGTCCCAGCTGTGGCCTCTACCTCATTCCTGAGGAACTGGCTACCGGACGGATGGCGGAGGTCGAGCAACTTCTCGAGGATAAATGAATCTCGGTCTCTACGAACAGGCGCCTTTCCGTGACGCCGCGGGAGCCGAGTTCCGGCCTGGGGGTCTGGGGCTTACCGAGGAGTTGGCGGCGGATTGTGGTCTCGTGCCAGGTCAGCGCGTGCTCGATCTAGGCTGCGGGGTGGGGTCGACAGCCTCCCTTCGTGGCCCGGCAGTGGGGAGCGAGCGCCGTCGGACTGGATTCCTCGTCACGCTTTATCGACGAGGCACGCATGCGGGACCCGAGCGGGACGTGGGTCGTTGGGCGAGCCGAAGAGATCCCTCTCCCCGCCTCCTCCTTCGATGTCGTTTTCTGCGAGTGCTTTCTCTCGGCAGTGGACGATCCGGCCAAAGTGTTGCGTGAGATTCGTCGGGTTCTTGGGGCCGGCGGCCGGCTCGCGGTCAGCGACATGTACCTCAGGAACCCGGGGTGCGGGCAGTCGCTGCGCGGCATTCCCTCCGCTACCTGCCTGCGCGGCGCCGCCGGCCGGGAAGTAGTGGTGTCCATGCTGGAGCAGGCAGGCTTCACAGTGTTTGTCTGGCGCGACCGGTCGGACGCGCTGAAGGCCTTCATGGCCCGTATGGTCTTCGCTTACGGCTCTGCGGCGGACTTCTGGGAAGCTGTCCTTGGTGCGGACCGGCGTGGCACGGAGTCGATCGCACTTGCTCGCCCCGGCTACTACCTGTTGGTGGCGGAGTCTCGCAGTGGCACAACGCGCGCCCAAAAGACGGAGGAGAGATGGACGACGCTCGCATGCACATGATGGAGCTCTCCCAAAAGGGTTACTACTGCAGCCAGATACTGCTCAGTCTCGCTTTGGAGGCGCAGGGCAAACAGGATCCCGATCTCATCCGAGCGATGGCCGGATTGGCCCTCGGAGCCGGAGAGGGAATGGGAACCTGCGGCGCATTGGAGGGGGCCGCGTGCTTGATTGCTCTGTACGCAGCCAAAGGCCAGGATTCTGAAGTCGAGATGGACGAGTTCCGGCTCATGCTGGCCGAGTTGTGGGAATGGTTCGAGAAAGAGGTGGGCGCGGCATATGGGGGCGTCACGTGCGACGACATCCTTGCGGACGGCACCCCGAGGAAGCAACGATGCGGCCCGATCGTGGACGCGACGTACTTGAAGGTAATCGAGATTCTCATGGAGCAGGGCATCGATCCTACCGAGCCTCGCGCTGCCGAGCATCCGGCGACTGGGCCCCGCGCCGTGGAGCCATAGGCTGTGGAGCCTCCTACCTGGCCCGGCGCCGAGGAGCCTCCGGATACCGAAGCTCTGGCGCAGGGATTCTCGGGCTCCAGAGTCCTGGGCCGAGCCCGCGATGGTTGACCGCTCCGGCACCACCGCCAGGTCTACGGAAAGCCTCTGCCCCGTATGCCTGCGCAAGGTCCGAGCGGCATTGATGGAGCGAGGACGAGACGGTCGTACTGGAGGGACGTTGCCCCGACCATGGAGTGTGGCGCACCCCGATCTGGCACGGTTCCGCCCACCTACGAGTCTTGGTGTGGCGACGGCCACTCCGGCGAGGGGTGTCGCACGGGCGCCGCCGCCGGCGCGGCCTGCGGCGCGCCCAGTTCGGTCGGTGGTGCGACCGCTTGCGCGGTCGGTGACTTTGCCAAATGCCCCGGGGAATGCGGTCTTTGCCCAGACGCACGCACAAAGCACATGCACCGCGGTGCTGGAGGTCACCCGGCGGTGCAACTTGACCTGTCCCGTCTGTTTCGCGGACGCATCGCCTGGGATTACGCAGGCGGATGCCACGCTTACCGATCTGACGAGGAGCCTTCGCAAACTATTCGTGGAACAGGGCCGGGTCAATCTGCAGTTGTCAGGCGGCGAGCCAACAATGCGGAGCGATCTCCCGCAGGTCGTTGCCGCCGCGCGTGAGGCGGGCTTCACCTTCGTGCAACTGAACACCAATGGCCTTCGTCTCGCGGCCGAGCCAGGATACGCGGAGGCGCTCAAGGACGCTGGACTTGTTTCCGTGTTCCTCCAATTCGACGGTCTCACGGACGAAACGTATCGTGCTCTGCGCGGCCGGCCACTCGTCACAGAGAAACTCCTGGACCTTGGAACGGTGCGCCGAGGCGGGTTTAGGCGCCGTGCTCGTGCCCACGTTGGTCCCGGGGGTCAACGACTATGAGGTCGGCTCCCTTGTGCGTCTCGCTGCCCAGTGGGCGCCCGTGGTCCGCGGAGTCCACTTACAGCCGGTGAGTTACTTCGGAAGATACATTCGTGGCGACCGGCCGAGGCTGACGTTGCCGGAGGTGCTGCGTGCCTTGGAATCGCAGACCGGCGGCGAGGTCCAGGCAACCGACTTCGGGCCGAGCGGCTGCGAGCACGTGGCCTGTTCGTTTCGGGCGAGATACTGGGTGCGCGACGGCGGAAGACTGGAGCTGGTACGTACGGCGCCGTCCCGCTGCTCTCCCGACCCGGGGGACGAGGCCCACCGTGCCATCGCGGCCACATCCCGTCAGTGGGGCGGGAGACAGGAATCGGGCGGGAAGGGGACGAGATCTCCGGAGGCTTCTTCCGACGATCTGGGTCGCTTTCTTGAGGCCGCCGATAGGATGCTCTCAATCTCTGGCATGTTGTTTCAAGATGCGTGGAACATCGATCTCGCGCGCATCCGGCGCTGCTGCGTTCACGCCGTCGTGCCCGAGCGCGGACTGGTGCCATTCTGCCTGTGGAACCTCACAAGCGCGTCGGGCCGGCGACTGTACCCTCGATGCTGACGGTTCCCATCACGCCCCTGGACGAGTGGACGGCCCGGCGCGTGGGCGCCGGCCATCTCACCCGGTCTGCCCTCGAAGGCTGGCAACTCGACCGCCTGCGCGAGGTCGTCGGCTGGGCGCGCGAGCGCTCTCCTTTCTATCGTCGGTTGTATGAGCGTCTGCCTCCCGGAGCGCCCCAGGATCTTCGGTGGTCTCTGGGCCCTGCCGCTGACAAAGCAGAGCGACCTCCGCGACCACGGCGCCGACCTTATATGTGTTTCCCAGGGAGACATCGCGCGGGTGGTCACGATCCCGACCTCCGGAAGCACCGGGCAGCCCAAGCGCGTGTGGTTCACGGAAGAAGATCTGGAGCTCACGGTCGATCATTTCCGCCATGGCATGAGGGCCCTCGTTCGCCCCGGAGAGCGCGTGCTGGTGCTGATGCCCGGGACGACTCCGGGTAGCGTCGGGACTCTCCTGCGAGCCGCTCTTGCTCGTGACGGGGTCGAAGCAGAGGCCTACGGGTTCGTTGACAATTGCGGGCAAGTGGCGGAACGCGTCGAGAACTGGGGCGCCGACTGCCTCGTGGGTGTGCCGGGTCAAGTGCTGCGGCTGGCTCGGAGTCGGCAAGGGCGGGCTATCACGCCCGAGCGGCTGAAGAGCGTGCTTCTCTCCGGCGATCATGTCGCCGGTCAGCTTCGCGCAGCCCTGGAGCGGACATGGGGGTGTCGCGTCTTCGAGCACTATGGGTCCACGGAAACAGGGCTCGGCGGCGCGGTCCAGTGCCGGGCGTTCGCTGGACTGCACGTTCGGGAAGCGGATCTTCTCTTCGAGGTGATCGATCCTGGTACAGGCCATCCGACACCGGATGGGGAACTGGGTGAGCTCGTCGTCACCACGTTGACGCGTCGGGGGATGCCCCTCATCCGTTTTCGCACCGGAGATGCGGGGCGGATGGCAGCGGCCCCCTGCAGATGCGGAAGTGTGTTGCGCTGTTTGGAGAGGGTCGACGGGCGGCTGGACGAGGCGGTGGACCTTGGCAATGGCGCCGTTCTCACCATGGGAGAGTTGGATGAGGCGGTGTATGCGCAGAGAATGGGCGTCAGGGTTCTCGGCAGCGATCGTGGGCCACAGCGACGCGACTCAGCTCGTCCTTCGGATCTATGCTCAGCAGGGTCCTCCAGCGCATTGCTTGGAGGGCCTTACCGCGAGCGTCGAAGCCATTCCTTCCATACGAAGCAAAAAGGTGGCCGTGATCATCGAGGTGGTGGATGACGCGGGGGACCAGCCCGTGGTCATGAAGCGGAAGATCACGGATGCAAGAGGACCCCAGTGACGACTGCAGCTGGGCTGATCGGACGAGCTGCGCCGCCGGGGCCGGATCTGGCGGTCCGACCGAAGGCTCGCATGACCAACATCTGCACTGCCTAGGGCTCGTATGGAATGAAGTTCAGCTATTTGTATCATTTGCGATGATACAATTGCCTCATAGTTCACACGGCTGTGGCATGCATCTTCCATCGGTCAAGGCTCCGCGCATGTCAGCGGCCATAAGCCGAACCAGGATTGTGGAGGACGGGTCCGTCGATGACCTTGGTCGTGGCCTTTCGTGCAACGGATGGCGTGGCGCTCATGAGCGACACCAGGAAGTGGCTGCGAAGTGGCTCATATGTTGACGGACACCAAAAACTCGTGCGAAGCTTGGACGGCCTAATCACCGGGGCCGGCTCGGGTCAACTTCTAGATTACGTTGCGGCGCACGCTCAGCGCCGTCTCAGACCGGAGGCGATCCTTCTTATCGCGCAAACGGCCTCCTACGGCGCGATGCAAGGGGAATCGGCTGAGTGGACCGTGACCGTTGAGCCCAGTTCCAAAGCTGGTCCCAATGCGCCGTCCGGAATCGACTTCGACGTTTTCGATGGGTTCCATTTCAGACCGAAATGGTGGATTCCTGGTAGTCTTCCGTCAGGCCTGCCCTCGCACTTTGTAGAGCAGACCAGCAGCTGCCTCAGGTCCGTTCTAGACGAGAAACGCTCGCTCGAGGAGATTCGTGGTATCGCTCGTCGACTCTATTCTGATCTCTACCCTTCGGGACTCGTCAGCCCCATGTTCGACTTCGGCACCCATCGGCCAGGCGGCGAGATCACGATCGAGCGTCTGTATGTGGAGAGAGACTCGTCCAGGCGGCTGTCTCGGCCCTCTGTTCATGCCCCGAGTCCCCTGAGGAGCGTCACGTGGTAACGGGCAAGCGCGGCCAAGGGGTGACGCTCTATTACCGCTTGATGTCGTCTCTCAAGGACAACATCCTCGGTGGTCGCTTCGCGCCGGGGGACAGGCTGCCTTCCGAGGTCGAACTGGTGAAGATGTTCCAGATGAGCCGGGTGGTGGTTCGGCAGGCCCTGGCAATACTCGAGCGCGAGGGATTGATAGTCAGGCTGAAGGGCAAGGGCACCTTCGTTGCTACTGATCTCCCTGTGGAGGCGACGCCGGTCCTATCGGGGTACATCGAGGACTTCCTGCGGGTGGGTCTTGCCACCAAGGCCAAGATCCTGGAATTCGGACTCGTGAATGCCACCGCCGCGCTAGCCTCAGCGCTTGGGGTGGGCGAAGGCGCCGAGCTTCTACACGTCAAGCGGTTGCGTTCGTGGGAAGGCCGTCCGCTGTCTATCATCGAGAACTACGTGCCCTACTCCATCGGAGCCTTGGTTCCCCCGGCTTTGTTGGAGGAGGAACCGCTCATGCAACTCGTCGAGAAATACGCCGGGGTGCAGATCGACTTTGCCTCCGAGGTGCTGCAGGCGATCTCGGCCGATGCGGAAATGGCGTCGCTCCTGGACATCAGTCTCTTGGCGCCCGTCCTCAAGATGAGTCTGACCGCCTTCTCGATGGAGGGCCAGATAGTGAATCTGGCCACCGTCTACTACCGGTCGGACCGTTACAACCATCGCGGTTATCTTCGCCGCAGCCGTAGCGCCGATACGTTCGGCTGGATACCGGCGGAGGAGGCGCCCACCGGCGGCTCGCTGCCTCCCGAATCCATCCCGGGATCGTGCACGGGAAAGAACACCTCACCGCGCTCAGAACTTCTGGACATTGAGCCCCAGAGCGGCGATACAATCTGATCAAGGCCGGGGAGGTCAGTCGGCTTGGTTGATGCTTGAGCCGCGCGAGTGACCGGGCAAGTACTGCCGTTGGGGGGATCCACGATCTACACTTCCGCGATTTACCTGTGGCTCGTCACGCCCGGAGTCGACGGACGCGCCAGCAAGTTCGTTTCCGCACTCGGAGTGCTCCTGCGCAGGTCGGGTTGTGATGGGCGTGTGTGCCAGAATGGGAGCGGGTCGCTGGTTATAGGCTCGTCCGAAGGGGGCCTTTTCGAGTACGCCTCCAATGGGGAGATCGCCGCCAACCTGGCCGCGCTGCACAGTGAGACGCCGGAAGACTTGGTGATGGTCGGCACTGCGTTCCGGGACGAGCGCGTCTCCTGGGTGATGAAGAATATGGGCGGCATGTCCTTCCAGCCGCGGACGCTGGAGTCGCTCGAGGAACTGGTGAACGGGGTCGGCTGGAAGGTTACGCGCGCGGTGGAAGGTAATCCGGTGTATCACGTGTTCAGCTTGGGGAAAACCGCTTCGTAGTTACCGAGAGTCGCCCAGCAGTCGCCGGTAGTCGTGAACAAGGAGAATTCGAGTGAGCCCGATGACCGAAGGAATCTTGGCGGTGCCCGGAGCCGGCCTTTATTACAAACTTCGCGGTTCGGGTCCGCTGCTGCTCGTAATCCAGGGGGGAGATGGGGACGCGGAAGCCTCCGACGGTCTCGCCGGCCATCTTTTGGACTTCCACACGGTCCTCACGTACGATCGCCGGGGATTGTCGAGAAGCAAACTGCACGACGGCGCCCCGCCTCCGAGCGGCCTCGAGACGCACGGCGACGATGTCCACCTCTTGCTCGCCGCCGTCGCGACCGAACCCGTCTCCGTGCTCGGCAGTAGCATCGGCGCGCTGATAGGGCTCGAGTTGGTCTCCCGACACCCTGAGCAGGTACGCACCCTCGTCGCGCATGAGCCTCCGGCCCCCATGCTGCTCTCCGGCGCCGAGCGAGCCGACGCGGAACGTTTCCAGCAGGAAGTCGAGGACTTGTACGCCCGTGAGGGCGTGGCCGCGGCCATGCGGAAGTTCGTCACCGCTCTGTCCGATTTCTCCGACCGGGAGCCCGACGTCGAGCTGCCGCGCCCTGGCCCGCAGCGGGCCGCCAACCTGGACTTCTTCCTGGCTCACGACACCGGCGCGGTCAGTCGATACCGCCTGGACATCCCAGCGCTCAAGTCGGCACCTGCGCGAATCGTACCCGCGGCGGGGCGTACCTCCCGCGAGATCTGGACGCACCATTGCGCGGTCCGCTTGGCAGAGCTATTGGGTGTAAAAGTGGCGGAATTCCCAGGCGGCCACAATGGCTTCGTCCTTCATCCGAGGGCTTTCGCGGCGCGGCTGCGCGAGGTCTTGGAGGGGGTCGAGAAGGGGTGATGACTTAGCGGCGACTCGCTGCCCCAGCCCGCCTAGAGCAACGCTCGCAGGCCGGCCGCCGCTTCCGGGTAGTCGCCTTCCTGGAGGCAGTAGCGCATCTTGGTGAAGTCGCCGCGCAGTTTCCGCACGTCTTCCTTCGCGCGGGAATCGCGGAGTATGACGTCCGCCATGAGCCGCGCCAGCTCGCGGAAACCCTCCGGATCCATGCCGAAGCGCGTCATCTCCGCCACGCCCAGGCGCAGCGCCCCGGCCGCGGTGAAGCCCTCCTCCACCGGGGTCGGCTGGTAGTTGCAGATGATGTTGTTGTCCTCGAGCCTCTGGGCGATCTCCGGCCCGCGTCCGTAGCCCACCTCCACGACCACTTGGTGTGTCTCCGTGAAATCTATCGCCGGGTCCCCGGCGACCTTGAGCCCCTGTTCCGACAGGGCTCTTGCAAAGGCTTTGGCGTTGGCGATGACGGCCGGCTGGTACTCGTTCCTGAAATGGTTCATCTCATACGTGGCCACAAGCAACCCCAGCAGCGTACCGAGATGATGGTTTGACACCGACCCGGGGAACGTCCGCCGCCTCACCGATTCCCACAGCTCGTAACGCTCCTCAGCCTCGACAAACCGGCTGCCGACGACGCCGCGCTGGGTACCGAAGAACGTCTTGTGCGTGGAACCGGTGACCAGGTCCGCACCTTCGGCGAACGGCTGCTGGAAGTAGGGGCCGACGAGTCCGAGCACGTGGGCCATGTCGTACATGATCACCGCATCGAGTCCGTGTTCGTCCACGAAACGGCGCACCTCGGCCACCGGCTCTTTGTGCAGCACCATGCTCTTCCCGAAGATGATCAATTCTGGCCGGTATTGGTCTATGAGCTCCAGGGTACGGGGGATATCCGTCTTGTAGCGGTTATCGGGAAGCACCGGGAAGTTGACCACGGCCGGACGGTCGGTGCGGGGGTCCGTGGCGATGAAATCCTTGAGGGCGCCCATCGGCTGTGCGCTCAGGTGCCCGCCCTTTCCGATGTGGTTGTTCATGACCATGCGGATGCGGCGCGGTTCCCGTTTGGTGTCCCCGCGGTTGATGTATTCGAGCATGGCTGAGAAGACCGCCGTGTTCGCCATCTGCCCGCTTATGACCCGAGTCTCCGCCTCGCGGCAATCGAGGAACCGGCACAGCTCCGTCTCGAGAATCCGCTCCACCTCGTCGATGAAAGCCGTTCCCTGGTAGTAGAAGACCTCCTCTTCGTAGAAGGCCTCGAGCTTGCGGTGCTCGGCGTAGCGAGAGGCAGGGTCCATCTCGGAGACCAGGCGCACGAGCGGGGAAGGCGTCATCTCCGAGGGGATGAGGTTGATGCATTCTCGCTGGCGCCACACGGTGTTCTCCGCCGTCTTCCGTAGGAGACGGTCCACTGCCAGATGAACGTCTTCGGCCGGAGGCAGGGGCTCGGCCTCGTGGAAGCGGTACACGATGGGCCGGGCATACGGTGGCGCGTCGCTGCGCAGGTGGTAGGGCACGACTACGGCCTCGACTTGCTTGCCTCGTATGTCCACGGTCAGGTGTTCATCTTCGACGATGTCGCAATCGACGAGCCCTAGGGCGATGGAACGGAGCTCGAACTCGTCCGTCAACCGGGAGCCCAGGCCTTCGCCAACGGTCTTCCAATAAGGGACCATGGTCCCGCTCGTCACCCAGCCCACGGGTGCGCCGTCCTTCAACAAGGGCGCTCCAGCCCGCGCGATGCCTCGGCCCGTCACGGCGATGGTCCTTGTGATTCGGGGCAGGTCGGCCCGAGCTGAGTAGTCCCGCGCCAGGATCTTGCGATACGCGGCGTGTTGACGCTCCAGCGCGGCCTTGCCCACGAAGGAACCCTTCAGCGGAGAGAAACTCACCGCAAAGGCCGACAGGGGCGAAGCCATGATCGGGATCTCGCGGCCTTCGGGATCGAGCCCCGCCTCGTGGCCATACAACGGCAGGCCTGCTTCAAGCCGCAAGGTGTCCCGCGCCGCCAGTCCGGCCGGCGTTGCTCCCGAGGCGATGAGCCTGTCCCACATCGCCGGCGCGTCGCTCGCCTCGAGAAAGAACTCGAAGCACAACGGCTCGCCGGTGTAGCCGGTGCGGCCGATGCACACACGAGCTCCAGCTACCGTGGCGATGCTCAGTTCGTTGCGCCGCGGCTCGGGGAGTTCGCCCTCCTCGAGCAGGCCTTCGATGATCGCTCGGGACGCCGGCCCCTGCAGGGAGATCATGGCCAGCTCGTCGCTACGGTCTGTCAGGATCACGTCGGGGAAGCGCCGTCCGCGCCCGGTCCCGCGTCGCGGTCCCGCGCCAACTTCCGCGCCGGCGTCCGCGTGGGTGTCCGAGTCGGCGCCCGAGCCCGCTTCGCGCGCGGCTCCAGCACCGGCGTAGGGTCCGGCCTCCGGTCGGGCGTCCGCTCCAGCCGGGAGCGCCAGTTGCGCCTGGAGGTGGTCCCAGTCTTTCCGGCGATTGGCGGCGTTGACCACCAGCATGTACTCGTCGGGCATGAAGCGGTATAGATAGGCGTCATCCACCGCGCCCCCCGTCTCGGTGGGGATGAGGGTGTATTGCGCCTGGCCGACGTCGAGAGCCTGCGCGTTGCTCGTGAGCACGTGTTGCAGGAACGCCAACGCGCCTGCGCCGCGGAAGGTGAACCGGCCCATGTGTGACACGTCGAATAGGCCGGCCGTGCGCCGGGTGGCCAGGTGTTCAGCGAGGACTCCGGTGGGATACATAAGCGGCATCTGCCACCCGGCGAAATCCACCATCTGTCCGTGTAGGGCGACATGTTTCGGGTATAGCGGAGTCCGCCGGAGCTCAGTCAACGCGTGTCTCCTTAGTCGAGAGGATCTGATCTGTCGTCTCCGCTCGGTCCGTGATGGAGCGGATGGCTGCCTGTCCGGCGATCTCTTCCCCCCCGCCCCCATCCATGGAGAGAAGCACGGCTGTCGCTTCTGCGGCGTCGCCCGCGCAAAAGAGCGGGCAGCTCGGATCGCCTCGCCCATTCTACCGCTGGAGCCAACGCGCTCCAGGGTGTTCTGTTCGCACCACCGGGGATGCAGGCCGGAGACTGTCTCACACTCCGACCTGGAGTGTGCCAAAAAGGGCGGGATGTGTTCAGATCGGCTCTGGACCGCCAAGACGCGGGAGCTTTCGTTGGCCAGAACGGATGATGGTCTGTTTCAACCCCAAGGCTTGGCCGACGCGATTCCTCGTTTGGGCGATGAGGACGGCTTCACTTCTGCGCAAGAGGGGCAGCTCGATACGGCCGTGCACTTCCGCGCGCTCTTCGAATCTGGCGGCCTTGGGACTGCAATAGTCCGACTCGATGACACCATCGTCTCAAGCAACCGGGTCTTCCAGGAGTTGCTCGGCTACACCGCGGAAGAACTCCAAGCCATGCGCTTCCCCCATGCCATATCCGCAAGGGCGGCGCGATCATAGGGGCCCGCAAGGAATTTCTTGGCCTGTTCGTCGCCGCTTCCGCCAGCGAGCAGACTCTCGGCGGTTGCATGGCCGCCGGCCGGGGCTTCGTCCACGTGAGCGCCGAGGGCGGGCTCGAACCGTGTCCGTCCTCGCCGTTCTCCGACACCAATCTGCGCGGGGTGTCGCTCCGCGAAGCCCTGCAGTTGTCATTCCTGCGTGGCATACGGGAAAGCGGTGAGCACCTCACCGAGAGCGAAGGCGGGTTCGCCCCGTGGAGCAAGCGTGGTTGGGTTCAATCCCTGTTGACCGGGGAGGGCGGTTCTCTCGCCCGGGCGCCGGAGCAGCCGGAACCAACGGCTGAAAGACTAGTGGCGTGAGGGTTTGTGCCACGCGGCGGGTATCCCAGGAGGCTGCTGAAGAACAGTGCCCCGGCCGTCTCCAGGCTGACTACATCGTCCCGGAGGCGGGAATCTTCGCCGTGGCCGACCCGGTGGAATCCGCCCATATCGAGCGCTCTTCATGCGCATGCGTGTGGAAAAGCGATACATTTGGGGAAGTTACGTCCCAGACCTGAACAAAGGAGATGGAATGGGCGGCAAGGACAGCGACAAGCGATTGGCAAAACTCGAGAAGACGACCAAAGAGCTGGAAGCGAGATTGGCCAAGCTCGAGAAACTCGCGAAGAAGATGAAAGCATCTCGGGCTGAAGTGCCGGAAGCGCCGGACGACGCTCACTCGGAAATGGCTGCCGCCTCGGAGGCGCCTCTTGTTGGTCGCGCCGATATCTCCCGGGAGGCGGAGACATAGTCGGATTTCTAGCCCGCCCTGCGGTGGCGCCAAGCCGCCGGGAAAGGATCGTCTATGAAGAACCTCGACATGTTCCGAGTCGAGCCGGGAACCAAGGTCAAGCTGGATCAGATAGACGCCGGTTACAAGGGGGACTACAAGGACCAGACGGCCGTTCTCGACGAGCTGGCGAAGCTCGCCAAACGACTGACCGAGCTTCAGTACCTCATGTATGCCGAATGCAAGCGCTCGTTCCTGATCGTGCTTCAAGCGCTGGACGGGGGAGGCAAAGACGGCACCGTGAACCACGTCATCGCGTCCATGAACCCGCAAGGCGCCACCGTCCAGCCCTTCAAGGTGCCTTCAGCCGAAGAGCTGGCGCACGATTACCTCTGGCGGGTCCACAAGGTCACGCCGGCCAAAGGGCGCGTGGTGGTGTTCAACCGCTCGCACTACGAAGATGTGCTCGTTGTGCGCGTGCACAACTTGGTCCCCAAGGAGGTATGGACCAGACACTTCGACGAGATCAACGCTTTTGAAAGGCTCTTAGCCGACAACGGCACGCGTATCGTCAAGTTCTATCTGCACATCGACAAGAAGGAGCAACTCGCCCGCTTCAAGCAGCGCCTCGACGATCCTGCGAAGCGATGGAAGATAAGCGAGGCCGACTACAAAGAGCGAGAGTTCTGGGACGACTACCAGCGGGCATACGAGGACGCCATCTCAAAATGCAGCACTGACTACGCGCCGTGGTATGTCATCCCCGCGAACCACAAGTGGTTTCGCAACCTGACGATATCGCGCATACTCGTCGAGACCTTCGAGTCTATGGGCATGCAATTCCCGGCGCCCTCCGTGGATATCGAGGAGATCAGGCGCCAATACCACGCCGCGGCAGCAGACGGCAGATAGGTCTCGCCTCGGCGCATCGCCCACGCGCTGGGCATGCTGCCCTGCGCGGGGGCGGCCAGCTGATTCGGCATACCGCTCAAGCTGGACGTCCGGGCTAAGCTCGTCCCTTGACTGCGCTTCAAAACTAGTTTAATTTGACTACTTCAAATGGAGCGCGGAAGCAACATCAAGCTGTTCATTCTCGGCCTGCTCCACCAGGGCGAGGCCTACGGCTATCAGATTCAGGCCTGCGCCAAGAGGTGGGGGGTCGAGGATTGGGCGGGATTCAGCCAGGGTTCCGTCTACAACGCCCTTCTTCGACTACGGCGGCAAGGGCTTATCCTGGAGCGCGGCACGACCCAGCATGGTTCGTACACGCCGGCAACACTGTACGAGATCACTGAGGCGGGGCGGGGGCAGCTTCTGAAGATGATCGAGGACACCGCCGCTGACGTGATCGTCCAGGACCCCTTCGATCTCGTGACGGCCTTCTTCGGCCTTCTCTCCATCGATGAACGCAGGCGGCTGATCGAGCTACGGTGCGAGCGCCTGCGTGAACGGATACTAGCAAATGAGAAAGAACACTCCTTCATGAAGGCGCATACCGAGGCAGGGGCACCCACCGACTGGGTGCTCGCGGCCATCGAGAAAGGCATCGCGGGAGACAAGGTACGGCTCGAATCGTGCAAGAGGTTGCTTTCCCGATGCGAATCCTGGCGGCCACCGGAACCATTATCTGCCATAGCTCACGAATCGATCGACGCTGGAGGGGAACATGCCGGTGCTTGACCGGAGGACGAAGATGCTCACCCTGGGGGCGATGTGCTTCGCCCTCTTCATGGCCATGCTGGACAACACGGTAGTGAACGTCGCCCTGCCTCGGATCCAACAGGATCTTGGGTCCGGCGTTTCAGGACTCCAGTGGATAGTGGATGCTTACACGCTTGTCTTCGCGGCATTCATGCTTACCGGCGGAACCCTCGGTGACATCTTCGGCCGCAAGCGCTTCTTCCTCTCCGGATTGACGCGTCTTCACGGCGGGCTCTCTGCTCTGCGCGTTGTCGCCTTCGCTCACACTGCTGATCGCCGGTCGGGGCATACAGGGCTTCGGCGCCGCGCTGCTGCTCCCCGGAACTCTGTCCATCCTCACCAACACGTTTCTCGACCCGAAGGAGCGGGCTCAGGCCATCGGCATCTGGGCCGGCATCTCCGGCGTGGCCCTGGCTGCGGGGCCCATAGTGGGCGGGTCGTTGGTGGACAGATTCGGCTGGCAAAGCGTCTTCTTCTTGAACGTCCCTATCGGCGTGATCGCGTTCGTAGTCTGCGTGCTCGCCGTGCGCGAGTCGAAACATCCCGAGGGCCGCCGTCTCGACCTCCCCGGCCAGATGCTGGCCATCGTGGCGCTCGGCGCGTTGACGTACGCTCTTATCGAAGCCAACGGATTCGGCTGGACCTCGCCGCTGATCCTGACCTTGTTCGCCATAGCCGTCCTTGGTCTCGCGAGCTTCGTGCTGGTGGAACGCCGCAGCTCCAGTCCGATGCTCCAGCTAGGTTTCTTCCGAGATCGCACGTTCGCGGGCGCGGCAGCCTGCGCAGGCATAGTCAGCTTCGGGATGTTCGGCAGCTTCTTCTTCTGGAGCCTCTTTTTCCAGAACGTGCAGGGCTACACGCCATTTCAGGCGGGTCTGCGCTCACTCGCCTCAACCGGCATGATCCTCCTGGTGGCTCCCGTGGCCGGCCGGATCGCCGGCCGGATCGGCGCCAAAGTTCCCATGACCGTGGGGCTGACTCTAAATGCCGTGAGCCTGCTCCTCTTCACGCAGATCAACGCCACCACGGGTTACGGTCACATCTGGCCTCTTCTGGCTCTCGCCGGTATAGGCATGGGATTGGTAATGGCGCCTATGACTGCCGCCGTAATGAGCTCTGTGCCTCCGCAACGCGCCGGCATGGCGTCGGCTACGTCGAACGCGGCTCGGGAGATCGGCGGAGTGTTCGGGATCGCGTTGCTCGGGGCGATCGTCACCCACATCTTCTCCGGGGATCTGGCTAAGACGATCAACGGCCTGGGGCTTTCCCCGGCGATCAAAGCCGCGATCTTGCAGCAAGCGAGCCGTGGTGCCGAGCAAGCCGCGGGAGGCCCGCTGCCGCCAGGAGTCAACGCACGCGCTCTCCACACCGCCGTCAACAACTCGTTCGTCTCGGGGATACACGTCGCCATGCTCGTGGCCGGCTGTGTGTTGGTCTGCGGCGCTGTCACTGCCTTGGTGTTCGTGCGGTCCGGCCAGCCACTGGCCCACTCGGCGCGAGTGAGCCCGCCGTTGGTGACAGCCGAGGTCATCGCGAGCGAGGAGGGGGCTTAGAGCTCGTTTCAAAATGAAACTCTGGCTGCCGAGTTCGCGCTGGTCGGCGCGATGCGGCGTCCTCAGTCGCCCCCGTAGCGCTGCTACGGAGTCTCCCTGCGTCCTTGTCTTGCACTCGCCGATCGCGCCCTGACAGCAAAGCGTCATTCTGAAACGAGCTGTGAGAGCTTCGCGGATAGGATCGGGTTGCCCAAGCAGGGCCCTAGCGACCCGAGGCGGCCCGTCACCCGTGCATCCGGGTCACTCTCTCGAGAAGGCGCGCGTTCCCCTCGGGAGAAAGGCCCAAGCTGCCCAGCTCCGTGCGCAGGTGCGCGAGTGAACGGCAGCCGTAAAGGTACCCATTGACCTTGGCCGCGGCGGTGGAGTCCACGAAATCGGCGAAGTTCGGGTACATGTTCCAGAATTCACGCATCAGGAAGTGATCTCCCTGGAGCGTGTATTTCTGATGGTAATCCTCGGCGAGGTAGAACTCCGTGGCCGGAACGATCTCTGTTTGTAGCTTTCGCCCGGCCCGTTCTTCCGATTTCTCCTTGAGCTCTCGAGCCAGTCGTCCCTGTTCCTCGTCGTGGTAGAAGATCGCCGACATGTATTGCCTCGACCAGGCTCCCCGGGTCGCGTCGTGGCTCGACCAGAAGACCCTCAACAGTTCAGGGAAGGCGACGACCTCGGGGTCGAAGTCAACCTGCACAGTCTCCGCGTGGTCGCCCAAGTGGCGGTAGGTGGGGTCCTTTCTCGTTCCTCCCGCGTAGCCGACCCGTGTTCTGATCACTCCCGTTTGACAGCCCAACTGGGCCTCGGCGCCCCAGAATCAGCCAAAGGCGAGGGAGGCCGTTTGGAACGTCTTGGGGATTGCCAGATCGATCGGTGGGAGCTCTTGAAGAGTCGCGCTGCCGGACTCGTCAGCTTTCATGGCGTCCTCTCTACGCGCGAGATGTGGCACATCGCAGGGATGAGCCTGCCCCCAAAAAGTACCCCGGCCCCCGGGCCCACAAACCGCCGAGGCCGAACTCGCCCCCGGGCTATGGGCGGTCGCGGTGCCGGCATCGGGCGGTACAAAGAAGTGAAGACGGAGTTAGAATGTCGCTGCGCCTTGCTCGAAGCATCGAGGAGGCCCAGGGCCTTCTGAAGCAACGGGAAAGATGCCGGCCATCGTTAGGGGTTCGCGCCACACGCACGGAGGTGCCGTCATGAGGAATACCTCGTGTTTCACCCTAGCCGTCAGAGTCGCGCTGGCTATTGCGGCGGGAGCGGGGGTGATCGGGTTGGCGGCCGTGATCTCGGGATGCGGTGGCGGGACGACCACTACCACCACTTCCACGACCGCGCCCACATCGAGTACCACCTCCAGCACGGCTACGTCTTCCACCACCGCGCCCGCGAATATCGCCGGCGCCACCTTCACAGCGCAACTCTCCGGGGTCAACGAGGTGCCGGCGGTGGACACAGCCGCCCTGGGGACGGTGACTTTCACCGTGGATTCCACCGGTACCAAGATGACCTACGTGCTGAAGGTGACGGCGCTGAGCGACGCGACGGTCGCGCGCTTGCGCAACGCGAAGGCTGGCGCCAAGGGTGCGATCGTCGCCACGCTCTACCCGGGGCCCAAGAAGAAAGGGGCTTTCACGGGCACGCTGGCAAAAGGGACGTTAAAGGCTTCGAGTCTCACGGGGCCGCTCAAGGGCAAGACGCTTGGAGACCTGGTGGCCCTGATGAAGAACCTGGAGATATACGTGAACGTGGGGACAAGCGCTCACTCGACCGGGGAGCTCCGCGGACAGGTCCAATAGGCGGGTGGGTCACCCGGCGGTCGCTCTTGGGCCTCGGCGGTCGGTCTGAGGCCGAAACGTCCGGCGGTCGCGCTCGGGCCTCGGCGGTCGCTCTGAGGCCGACGTCCGACGGTCACGCTGAGGCCGACGTCCGGCGGTCGCATAGCAGCCTCACCGCTTTGAGCCAACCCCAGCCTCGTGCTAATCTATTTCGACTATTATCGAAACAGATTGGCATCGTGCTTTGGAACTTGACACGTCACTCAGCCTGGCCAAGGCGCTGGCGGACCGCTCGAGACTTCTGATCCTCGGTGCGCTCGCGGCGGGACCACTCTGCAGCGAGGAGATCGCCGGCATGCTCGGCCTTGCCCCCTCGACCGTCTCCTTCCATCTCAAGAAGCTTGCCGATGCCAACCTGGTCACCCCCAGCCGGGATCAGTACTACATGGTCTATCGACTCGCGCCGGCGACACTCGAACTCACCCTCGCGGAGCTCGTCCGTATCGAACAGCCGGCGTTCGCAGACCGATCCGATCGCCTGAGGCTGGACGGAGAGCGGGTGATAGCGACCTTCTTCGACGGTGGCCGCCTGACCAAAATGCCTGCACAAAAGCGCAAGCGTGAGGTAGTGCTTGATCAGTTCGCGGCGCTGTTCGAGCCTGGCAGCACCTATCCGGAAGCGCTGGTGAACGAGATGATCACGGCTGCGTTCGAGGACTATTGCCTCATCAGGCGGTTGCTGGTGGACGAAGGCTATCTGGTCCGCGAGCGCGGCATGTATTCACGCACGAGCAAGCCTCCCTCGAGCGCTCTTCGGAATCCGATCACTGAAACGAGCGCCGGACGCCCGAATGGAGAAAACAGAATGAAAAACGAGAGCAAGACTTTAAGAGAGGAATACAAACTGCGGGAAACGACCGCGGGTATCTTCCGAGTGGTCAACAATGTCACGGGGACCGTCTTCCTGGGCTCGGCGTTGAACCTGCACGGCCCGTTGAATCGCATCGAGTTCGGGCTCAATGTGGGCTCCTTCGAGAACCAAAGGATGCAGGAGGACTTCCGACGCCACGGACGGGAGAACTTCACATTCGAAGTGCTGGAGCGCATCGAGCCGTGTCAAGATCCGGACTTCGACGTGGAGCGGGAACTGGCCAAGCTCGAGGAACGCTACGCGGCGAGCCTGGACCGTCGCAACACCTACAACGAGAAGGACGATCCGGTTCATGCAGCGTCGACGCCGGTGAAGGGAGACTCCTGGAAGGTTGCTGGTTCTGTGTACCGGCAGAAGAGTCTCACGACAGCCCCGCGCGCGCGAACAGCATTTGCTCGATGCGCTGGAGATACTCGTGCTCGAGTCCGGGCTTTTGGCGGGGTCCACGGTTCTGGTAGCGTCTGGTTTCCGGCAGTCTGGGCGTTCGCGCGCCTCAGGACATCCGGAGCATCAGGAGTGAGGCACCCGTCAAGAGTGGACCCGCCGGCAGGAGGAAATGATGGAGCTCAAAGTCGAGGCAGCCCAACGGTTAAGGGATAAGGTCGCGATTGTCACCGGCGGAGGTGGGACCTGCAGCATCGGACGGTCCATCGCCATACGATTTGCGGAGGAAGGCGCCAGAGTGGCCGTGCTCGACATAGATGGACCGAGCGCCGTCTCCGTCGCCGCGGAGATCCAGGAAGGCGGCGGGACCGCGTCGGCGTTCACCTGCGACGTCACCGAACTGCGCCAATGTGAGGACACGGCGAAACAGGTCGCTCAGGCCTGGGGGAGCCGCATCGACATCCTCGTCAACAACGCGGCCGCGCTTCGCGGCAAGATGTCCAAGCAGGGTTGGAAGCCATTCGACGATGGTCCCAAGAGGACTGGGACTACATGATGGCGGTGAACCTGCGGGGTCAGTGGTTCTGTGCCCGCGCCGTCGTCCCGTACATGAAGGCCGCCGGGTACGGCAAGATCATCAACCTCACATCCAGCACTTTTTGGGAAGCCGTGCCGGGATTCATCCACTACGTGTCGAGCAAGGGCGGGGTCATCGGTTTCACCAGGGCGTTGGGGCGGGAATTGGGCGAGTTCGGCATCCGTGTGAACGGCCTTGCTCCTGGATACTCGCTCACCGAGGCCAACAAGCAGCATGACGGGATGGACGAGCATTCCAGGAGAGCTACCGGTTGTCCCAGGCTCTGAGTCAACGCAACGAGCTGCCGGACGATCTCGCGGGACCGGCCTTCTTTCTTGCCAGCAAGGACAGCGACTTCATGACCTGTCAAACGCTGCTCGTGGACGGCGGAAAGAACGCGTGGTAGCACGGGTGTATCATCGGACCGCCGTGCGCCCCCGTCCCCCGGCGCGGCGAGCCAACGGGAAAGGCCTCTGATGCAGGCGTTGAGCATCTCCGAGCTTGAGCGGATGAGCGGAGTCCCCCGCAGCACCGTCTATTTCTACGTGCGGGAGGGTCTGCTTCCGACTGCTCAGAAGGCCGCCGCCAGCCGGGCGATCTACTCGGATCTCCACCTGGAATTGCTGCGAGAGATAGACCGCCTCAAGGGAGAAGGCTTGGATTTGGCAGCGATCAAGCAGAGGCTTTCCGACCGCATCAGCTCCGGCGACGGGAGCGAAGTCGACCTGGTGGCCAGACAGACCCAGCAGGTCCGCCAGGCGATCTTGGAGACCTCAGCCCGGTTGTTGCGAGAAGGGGCTACCAGAGGACACGCGTGGCCGACATCATCAAAAATGGGGATCACGCCGCCGGTCTTCTACGGCCGTTTCCACCGAGCGGGAGCTGTTCATCGAGTGCTTCGGCATCTTCGTGCATTGGATGCATGGGTTTCTCGAGCCGGAATTGGCGCTCGAGCCGGACCCGGTGGTGCACCTCATATCGAGGATCCACGCCTATTTTGGCCTTCAGGCGCTCAGCCCCGATCTGTTGTCGCTCACGAGGGCTGAGGCCCTGCACGAAGACGGTGAGATGCGCAAGGTGGTGCGTACCAGCTACGCCGAGATCCTTGGCGGCCCTGAGGAAGATCTGGCGCGGCTCCGGAGCGGGCAGGGATGGCCGCCGATATCGGACGAGCTGATGGTCTACGGCCTCCTGGGTGCGAACGAGAACATGGTGATGAGAGCGTCATGGGACAGGAAGTTCTCGAACAAAGACGTCATATGGGCGCAACTCCTGATGTTCTTAGCTCTTGAAGCCGTTTACACCGGTCGTCTCGACCTTCGCGAAGAGCTCGAACGCTATCGGGAGCTGGTGGAAAGAGTCGCGGCCTCTGCGCCACCCGTTCCACCGGCCGCGCGTGCCTAACCACCTCGCCGCTATCTGTCGCGGCCGCGCAGCCCGAAAGAGCCGTGTTGACATCACCCGCGGCCATGCACCCCGAAAGCGCGGGTTGACATCACCCGCGGCCGCGAAGCCAGGGATGCTGGGTTGACATCATCCGCGGAGCACTTTAGGATTGCTAATAGGTTTTAGTTTTCCTATAGTGAGAGCGGCACGAGCCGGTCTCGTCTCATCCAGCCGCCACGGGCGCATTGTCTCTTTCATTCGAACGGGATGCGAGGACGCACATGAATACCATCAAGATCGACTTCGACTGCTGCAACGGATGCAAGATCTGCTACAAGGCCTGCTTCGTGGACGTCTTTCGCTGGGACGACGAGAACAAGAGGCCCGTCGTCGCCTACCCGGAGGATTGCGCATCCTGCAATCTTTGCGAGCTCAACTGCCCAAAGAATGCATCGAGGTGATCGTCGACTGGGACAAGCCCTTCCCGCCGATCGTCGAGCCAGGCTTCCCCTACAAGGTCATCTAGGGGGTTAGCCATGACCACACTTCAACAGCTAGGCAAGGTCACGTCGACCGATATCCTCATCATCGGAGGGGGCATAGCGGGTATCTCGGCCGCGATCGCGGCGAAGGAAGCGTCCCCCGAGGCAGGCGTGGTGGTGGTGGAAAAGGCCACCAGCGGGTGGGCCGGGCAGGCGAACAAGGGCGCCGGGTCTTCTCGTACATGGCCAAAGAGGACAGTGTCGACGAGTTCATCAAATACCACGTGGAGAACATCGGGATCTATCTCGAGGACCAGGATCTCCTCCGCCAATATGCCGCGGAAAGCTATGCCACCCTCGAACGCTTCGACACCTGGAGCGGCGGCCGGATGTGCCGGGACGCAAGTGGAGACTTTACCCACGAGCGGTTTTACCCGTGGGTGCCATGGAGCCTCACCGCGGCGGAGCTGGACATGCTTCTCCCGATTCACCGCAGAGCGAAGAAGTTGGGGGTGGAGTTCATCGACAAGACCACCATCGTCGACTTGCTGACGGACGCGGGCAGGGCAGTAGGCGCGGTGGGCTTCAGCCTTTTGACGGGACCTTCCATATCGTCAAGGCCAAGGCGACCATCATCGCGACCGCTGGTCAGGCGTACCGGCTTCTCGGCATGTGGAGTTGCCAGCGGGGTGACGGCCAAGCGGCTGCCTATCGAGCCGGCGCGGAGATGAGGAACGCAGAGTTCGGGCCCATGCTGCAACTGGCGGGCACCCGGAGCAAAGAAGCAGTGCTTGCAGCGGAGACTGCGCTCTACAACCGCAAATGGGAGTTCCTCTCCCCTTCTTTCCGCAGCGAGCGCGACTCGGACAGTGGGGCGATGACAGGCGTGGTCTGGTACCAGCAATGGAGGGCCGGTAACGGACCTCTGTACACGATGCACTCGCACAATTGGCTGCTGAACAATACGGTGAAGCACGTGGGCAGCAACGAAGTGTGGAATCGGCCCAAGGCGGTGGCGTTCTGGACACGGCTCCTGGAGAAGACCCAGGCTGCGGAAGGCTACCTCGCGGCGCAAGAGGTAATTCCGGTACTGGTAAAGCACACGCCTATCAAGACCGACCACTCTCATGCCACGACCGTCCCTGGATTCTACGCCGTTGGCGCTTCAGCTTACGCCGGATCCTCGATGATCGGCGCCATCTGTCCGCCGCATCGGCAACGGGGAAGCGGTCTCTTCAACGCAGTCTGGAGCGGCATCCGGGGCGCCAACGCCGCGGTCGCGTACGCCGCCAAGGCTGGGGAACCGCGCGCGGACGCCGGGCAAGCTGAGGCCATCAAGCAGAGGGTGTTCGCGCCGCTCGGCAAGAGCGCCGGCATCCATCCGCTCGAGTTGGTGACGAAGTGCGGGCCGCTTTCAACCCGGTGGGCTACAGCACGTACAAGAGCAAGGACCGCATGGAAGAGGCGCTGGGCCGCATCCTCGACATCCGAGCGAAGACTCCACAGCTGGTCGCGTCCGATCATCACCATCTGTCCGCGTGCAACGAGGTGGTCAGCATGTGCTTGAGCGCGGAGATGTTCTACCGGTCCTCTCTGGAACGCAAAGAGTCCCGAGGCTGGCACGTTCGCGAGGACTACCCCGATCGCGACGACAAGAACTGGCTCAAGTGGATCAGCATGAAGGATGACAAGGGGGAGATGGTCCTGTTCACGGAGGACGTTCCCTTGGAGCGCTATCCGTTCAAGCCTGCCGGTTTCGAAGGAGGAAGCCGTGAGCGACTCCACGAGCGACAAGCCAGCGACCACGGGCGCGCCCGCTGCCACCGCCGGACGGGCGGCCGCCGGAGGTCCCACCGTCGCGAACGGCCCAGCCGGAGAACACCCCGCCGGGCCCACCGGGGGCCGGCTTCCCGACCTCACCGCCGAGGAGAAAGCCAAGCCCTATTCCAAGACTACTATGGGGCCCTCGCAACACCGGATCCGGCGCTCATGGCCCAGCTCCGACCGGATAAGCCGCTGGACCCTGCCGAGGTCCTGTTGCCCGAGAGCATGAACGACCTGCTCGAGCCCGGCTACCTGCCCGGTGAGACGGGCTGGTGCGTCCTGCCGAACGGGGCCGGCTACGTGGCCGTCAACAATAAGATGCCCGGTGTCACCGCCAAGATGGTCGACTGGTGGATGTGGTGGCACAGCCTCGAAGACTGCGCTACAAGATCTGGTGGCCGCCCGCGCACGCGGGCATCTCTCCAACGACGAGCGGGATCGGAAGAAAGTGCTCGACCCCGACCCTGGTCCCCCGGACACGGCTCGTTGGCAAGGGGTCACCCACCATGTGGTCGAGAACATCGGGGGCGGCTTCGACGACATCTACATCAGTTTCCTCACGCCCGAGCAGTTCGGTTTCGACATGAGCCGTTTCCACAAGCCGAACGTCTCGACCGCCGTCTGCGCGAACGGAGCCAACGCGCCGGTGGGCTCGCCGCCGTTCGTGCCCAAAGCCACCGCGATGATGTGCCATTTCGTCAGGGATATCCCTGGTGGGATCGAATATCGCACTCGCTTCTGGTTGGGCTACCAAGTGGTGGAGAAGCGTCCGGTGTGCATCCTGCCGCCTGGAGCGAAAGTGCCCTGGCAGGCGCCGTTCGGACTAGCCGTGCACAACGTGCAGGAATACTCGAATCTGAGGGCCTTCCTGCCAAAGATCTACGCGGAGCAGAGGGACAAGGGTCCGCTGGGCTGGACCATCCTCCGGCTATAGATCATGTGGTGCGTCTAAATCTGGGTGGCACCATTCGCCCTAACAGCCTCCTAGCACCCATGAGCGCGGCGCCGCCAAGCAAGCGCGAGGAAGGAAGAGAGAGGCGAAAGGATACAAGGAGAGCGGAATGATCAAGTCGATCGTCATGATGGACCTCCCGATTGACGACATCGCGGAGATGGAGCGCTGGTTGCTGCCGAAATCACTCCTCAGCGATATCGCGCCGGTACGGGCCGTGGTTGCAGCGTCACCAGAGCTACGTCGCGCTGAACGCCCCTGCCGATGCTCAAGCTTACGGCTTCTACAATTGGCGGGTGACGAGACCCATTGGCCAAATTCCCGACCGCAGGGACGGAAGGGCGCGTACTGCTTCACGCGGCACCGGTCTGGAATCCTATCGCCACCTGCGCGGTGCCGGCCCAACCCACCGAGGACTTTCTTGGCTGGGATTGCTTCTCCACCCGGGGGGCCTGCATCCGCTGGTACATGATGTTCCGGTATCCCTTGGGCGTCCGTCTCGACGAGGGGGAAGACTGGTACCTCAACGTCCATGCGCCCGAGGTGATGAAGCAGCCGGGGCTGCGCCGTTTCTTCAGTTTCAAGGCCGTCAAGCCGCCCGTACCTCTGCCGGGCACGTGGCACCCCGACGCAACGCC
>CAVVNF010000008.1:0-78939 GCA_963749535.1 uncultured Thermoleophilia bacterium
CTTGCTGTTCTCGATCTCGCCCACGACGGTGTAATAGGTGAGAGAGAAGTTCGTGGTCAGAAGAACGGGGCTGTTCGGGCCTGGCTGGCCGATAGGGTAAAGCCCTTCCTCGACCATCATCGGGCGCTGGGGATCGGTGTACAGGCCTTGCCCGAGCGCGAGCAAGGGCAGCACGTGCGCCGGGTCCAACGTGTCGATCACTGCGATGCCTGCGTATTTTGCGATGAGGGCTGACGCGAACACTGTCTTCATCAGCGGTTCCTGGGCCATCGCGTAGGCCGAAGCGATGATGGGAAAACCCAGGGCTTTGACCCGGTCTCGCACTGCCGCCCGCCGCAGGAAAACCTGCGCGGTCAAAGCTTCGCGCGGTCCCGCAGCCAAAGGATCGAGCACGACCTGGTAGAGCCCCCGGTCGAGACATCGCTGGCCGAGGGTGCTCAGTTCGTCGAGGCTTCGACCTTTCACCACCAAGGGCAGACCCAACTCGAGCGCCAACTCAGCGAGGCCGTCCAAGGAACCCTCGGTAGCGCCCCAGAGCAGAGGGCGCTGATCCCGCACACCCTCCGAGGCAGCGCGCAATACTGCGACATCATCGCTCTGCAGGATCAGGGCGCAGCCCGTCTCCTCCACCGCTCCGCGGCCGCGTTCGGCCAACCGCCCGGCGTCAACCGCAGCCACGACCACGGCCCCGATCCTGAGTTCTTCGCCCACACGCTCGAACACCTGCTCCCGCAGGATTCGCAAGTCAGCCGCGAACTGGTCGTCGCTGGTTCTGTCATCGACGCGAAATGCCAGTACCGGCGCATGCTCAAAGCGTCTTTCGTGCCGGTAAAGGGTAGTCTCCTCGCCCAGCACGACCGGAGCCGCCTTGGGGCCGAACTCCACGCGCCGCACGGAGGGAGCGGCCACCTCCGCCAAGGTCGCCGCCACCTCGACTGGAAGATGCGGACAGGCTTCCAGCGACGTCTTGCCCGCAGCCAGTTGCAGGGCGAATCCCATACACGTGGGAAACCCACAGTCCTCGCAGTTGGTCTTGGGGAGCATCTTGAAGATCTGGAGGCCGCTCAGTGCCATGGTGCCCCCCCATCGGTGAACGCCGCCACGGCCTCGTGGATGAGAGCGCCGGAGTCCGGGTGGCGGACGACCACCAAGTCCGCACCGGCCAGTATCAGCGCGACCGCGGTGATGCTCTCCCACAGGACACCCCGGTCATGGAGCGTCCCCGCGCCGGGCAACTCCTCCTCCTGTACCCGGGATTCCTTCACCTGCCAGGACTCCTGTCCCACGGTGGCGATCAGCGGTGCTTGCATCTTGACGTCATTCTGCGCCAGCGCCGCCAGACGATCTCGCTCGAACACGGTGAAGGCATACTCGAAGCTATACCCGAGCGCAGAGCAGGTCGGATCCATGACGATGTCGGCTTCAGGGACGCCGGCCTGCGCCAACAGCACGTTGAGTTGCTTGGCAAGGCTGACATCCATGGGCGTGAACGCGATGACCGCATCAGCGTGCTCGGCGGCCGCGCTGCCGATCGCCCGGTAGGTGTCGCTCTCCGCATTGCCGAGGACCACCCGTGTCCCAGCCAGCGCTTGGGCCAACGCAGGAATCAGCTCCCTGTCCGTATCCGGGTCGCCGCAGCCGACGATCAAGGCCGGTAGTCCGGCCGACTCCACGATCCTCCTGGCGCCGGCCACGGCGTCCTCGATGCTGCGGCCCAACCCGTGTGGATCGGCACTCTTCAGGCGCAGATAGATAGCCTCGGCACTCGGGATCCTAGCAATCGCAGCGGCCCACACGACCGGATCGCTCAGGGCCTCCCCGAACACGCGGCTGAGTTCGGGAGACCAGTCCTCCGGGGGGCAGTCCCACACCTCGAACGCCACCCTCGGCGGATTGGGTAGGTCGCCCTCGAAATCGTGAAACGGAAAGGCTGCCCCGCCACCTATGACGAGCCCGCCGATATCGACCGGCCGAATCGATCCGCGGTAGCTCTCGGTTGGGGTCTTCACTTTCATCCCTCTCCCCTTCTGCGGGCCAGCACTTTCTCCATCTCCGGGAAACGCGCCATGTCGGTATGGGGAAGGAACAGAGCGGCCGCGTACTCTTCCTGAAAGAGCAGGCTATCCGACAACTCGATGTTGTTGATCATGCGGGCCACGACGCCAGCCCTATCGCGTGTGGCCCTCGATAGAGCCACCATCCTCGCGCCGAGAAGGGACCCGTTGCCCACGAACACGAAGCGGTCCACGTCCATTTCCGGGAACAGCCCTATGGTCATGGCCTGTTCCACCCGCAGATGCCTGCCGAATCCGCCGGCCACGTAGATCTTCTCGAGATCCACCCATTCGAGGGACAAGGTCCTGAGCAGCGTGGTCACTCCCGCAAACATGGCTGCCTTGGCACGTACCACGTTGTCCACATCCGCCTCCATGAGCACGATGTCCTCGCCGCCCGCGGCGTACCGCGCTTCAGCCAGGACATACTGCCCCCGGCCATCCACCTCCTGCAGCCGCGGAGCGCTCAACCGCAGGTTGAACCGGCCGTTGGGCAGCAAGACCCCCGCCCTCAGCAATTCGCCGACGGCGTCGATCACACCTGAGCCGCAGATTCCAACAGGCGGCTGATCGCCGATGGTGAGTAAACTCGGCTCGAGCGTGACAGGATCCAGACTGAAGGCTTCGATGGCGCCTGACGTGGCTCGCATGCCGTAACGCAGGCCCCCGCCCTCGAACGCCGGTCCAGCCGAACACGACGCCGCCAACAGCCATTCCCGGCCACCGATCACGGCCTCGCCGTTCGTACCTATGTCCAGATAAAGCGCGATCTCGCCCCGATCGGCCATCCCCGAGGCGAGCACGCCGGCCACTACGTCGCCCCCAACATAGCTGGCCACCGAGGGCACGGTTTCAAGCCTTGCCCCAGCCGCCGCGGGAATGTCGCCGCGCAGTTCGGAGACCGACACTGAAGGCAGCCTATCCGCCGGTGGCACATACGGCTCCAGACGAAGGTGACGGGTGTCTATGCCCAAGAGGAGGCAGACCATAGTCGTGTTGCCCGCAACGGTGAGCTGTTCGATGCGGCCGGGCATCTACCGCGCCTTGCGCCGCCGCCTGCCGCAGTGCCTCGCCGACAGACGCGATCACCGCCCGCTGGAGACGGTCAGCCCCGCCGGGCTCCTGCGCCCGCACCATCCGACTGATCACGTCCTCGCCGAACTGAATCTGCTGGTTGTAGACGGCCGCGGAGCTCAGAGCCACACCCGTCGCCGCGTCCAGCACTTCGGCCCAGACGGTCGTAGTACCGAGGTCGATAGCGACGACGTAAACGGCGCCGGCTTCCGATGCTGGTTCCACTCGCACCACTTCCCATCCGCAGTCGCCGGCCCGCACGATCACGGCTAGGGTCCACTCGCCTTCTCGGGCCAGGCGCGGAAGCGACCGCACTACCTCTAGCGGGACAGTCACTCTGTCGCAGTGTCCTGCGGCCACCAATGCAGCCTCGAGGCGCGTCGCGTCACTCGCCCGATCGTCGCGGGTCGGCGCCGAAAGCTTCACGACGGCCCGCTTCACTGCCGGATCGACCGCCCACCCGTACGGTAGTTTCCAATCCACCACGTCCAAGGTCCGGCCTCTAGACCTCCGTCGCGGTTTGCTGTCGCCGACACGTTCGGCCTCCCACAAGCCGGACGTCTCCGGGATGCTCACCACGACATCGCCGATCACCCTGCTCACGCACGCAAGTCGCACGCCACTTTCCCAGTCGAACGCCGAGATACTGGGATGAGGTTCGCCGAGGACCTCACCCTCGAGAACGGCAACCAGGCATTTTCCGCAGGAACCGGCTCCGCCGCACGGAGAATTCAGAAACAGTTCGGTACGCGCGGCGACCCGCAAGAGGGTCTCTCCTCGCTGGACGCCCTCCACGGCTACGTCGCCTGGCTGGAATACCACGCGATGCCCGGGGCTGTCAGTTTCGGTGTCGGTCGAGACGCTGTTCAAGGTATCCGTTCGAACCTTGTGAATCCTCTCCAAAAGTCGCTATGGTATCAGAGGGGGTGCGCCCATTGCTTGCCGGGCTTTTGCTTCGGCGGCCTCCATGACGTCCGTGAGAGGCAGGCCGGTGTGACGAGCCGCTTCCACGGCGTCCTCGTACTCTGCCGCCAAACTCGTCATCGCTTCTCCCCAGCGGCCCCACTTGACACGGACCGGCTTCGCCGCCACCAGCACTGTCACCTCGCCACGATCCGCTACCCGTCGCGTCCATTCCATGCGGCGGACTCCAAGCGTGCCTGTCTCCCGAAAGAGCACGCGAGCCAACTCATCTTCATCCTGTGGCCTGCATAAAACACTCACGATCATTCCCGGGCGATCCTTCTTCATCTGTACGCCTGTGACCCAAACATCGAGCGCGCCCGCTTGGCGCACCAACCGACACGCGTACGCGACCACTTCCGGCGACACATCGTCGATGTTGCACTCCAGTTGGATCACCTGATCTCGGGTACCGGCAAGGGCCGAAGCTGGGTCCTCCTCTTCCGGAGGCGCCCAGTGATCACCGACGAGCACCCGAAGGACGTTCGGCCCGCCCTGAAGCTTCATCGTCCCAGCTCCGTAACCCACGGCGCGGATGGACATGGCGGGCAGCCCCCGTGGTTCGGCTCCCAGCTGACTCACGAGCAGCGCGCCCGTCGGGGTGGTCAGCTCCCGCGCCTCCGGCCCACCCACCGTCCGGTAGCCCGTCAGGAGCTCTGCTGTGGCCGGCGCCGGGATGCCGACCCTTCCATGCGCGATCTCCACCGTACCTCCGCCCAACTGGATGGGGCCCACGCACACAAAATCCACGCCCAGTGCCTCGACCAAGGTGAAGGTTCCTACCACATCCACCAGGGTGTCGACTGCACCCACCTCGTGGAAATGCACCTCATCGACGGTGCTCCCATGGATGCCCGCTTCTACTTCGGCCAGCCGCCGCAGAGCGCGCAGCGACCTTTCGCAGACGTTCGCAGATAAGCCGGCACCGTCGATCATCTCTTCCATATGGGAAAGGTGCCGGAGCGGGGCGTCGTCTCCAGGATTCACGCGCACCCTGACGCACGAGATCCCGCGTTCCACGTCGGGGACAACTTGCAGGACATTCGGATCGAGACCGATGGCCGCCAGACTTTCGCGCAAGATCCGCTCGAGACCCTCGTCCCCCCGATCGGTATGGAGCATGGCTCCGAGCAACATGTCGCCGGACACGCCGGTCCATGGGTCGATATAGAGCACTCGCCCGGCCCGTGGTCCCTCGCCGATCATCCGATCATCCCTCCCCTGGCGTCCGTCGACAGATACATCCTGTTGCATTCTCGCATGCCACCCCATACACTGCAGAACGTATGGCGCAATCTGGCCTCTGTGGGCGGACGTTCGCAGGCCTCCGCCTTCCGCCCTAGGGGTCGCCGACATCCGGTGCCGAGACTGTGACACAGAGGCGACTAGCCGACTATATTGGTCTCACTGTCCGCCGGCTACGTGCGGACCGCGACTTCACGCTGCAGGCGCTCGCCGACGAGTCAGGCGTTTCGAAGAGCTACCTAGGCGATATCGAAAAAGGCCGCAAGAACCCCACCACGGACGTCATCGAGGCCATCGCGGAAGCCCTTGGCGTTCCTGCCCGCGAACTGCTCTACCATGCGGCCCTGGACGAAGAAGATCCGTTTTTCGAGCCGGAGCAGATGAAGCTCGAGGATGTGACCGAAGAAGACGCTGAGACGCGCGAGCTTACGCATCTCGCCCGCCGGTTGCGTCGCACGGATCGACATTTCCTCCTGGAGCTAGCTCGCCGGCTCTCGCGCTAGAGACGCGGTGAGTCCCTCATCCGCCTCACGATGAGCGGCTACCCCCAGCCGAGCTCCCGGAGCCGCTCGTCAGAGATGCCGTAGTGGTGAGCGATCTCATGGATGACGGTGCGCCTGACTTGCTCCTTGACGCGCGCGGGATCGTTCCCGGCGACCCTCTCGATGGGTCCTTTGTATATGGAGATCCGGTCGGGCAGCGCCATGTAGTAGAGACCGCGCTTTGTCTGAGGGATCCCATGATAGAGCCCCAGCAGAGCATGCTTAGCTCCGGCGGGCAGCCCGACGTCGAGCAGGTCCTCGCTATCCGGCCATTCCTCTACCTCCACCTCGACGTTCTCGAGACGGTCCAAGAACTCCTGGGGCAAGGAATCCAACGCTTCGGCTACGAGGCTCTCGAACGTCTCAGAATCCACTCGGCGACGCTCCTTCCTGCTGCAGAAGAGCGACCAAGGCTTTGACCGCTCGCGCACGATGCGAGATGGCGTTCTTTTCATCAGGGCTCATCTCACTCAGAGTCCGCTCCGAGCCCTGAGGCCGGAAGACAGGATCGTAGCCGAAGCCTTCGCCTCCGCGCGGCGCCACCTCGATAGCTCCTTCAAGAACCCCGCATGATTCGAAGACGATGCGCCCGCATATGCTGCACGAAGTCTCCGGCATGACAAGTGCCAAGTGGCAGACGAAGCGAGCCGTCCGGTCGGTCCGCCCATCGAGTTCCCGCAGCAGTTTGTCCACATTCTCCCTATCGGTCGCACCTTCTCTCGCGAACCGGGCCGAGCGGACGCCGGGAAGACCCCCCAGCGCCACAACCTCGAGGCCTGAGTCGTCGGCGAGCACCGCGGTCACTCCACCAAGAGCGGCAAACACAGCCGTAGCCTTGTCCCGGGCGTTCTCCGCGAATGTGCCCCCCGTTTCCGGAGGCGGCGTCACTCCGGCCGGCATGGCACGGACATTGAAGGCCGGGCCGAGCAGTCGGGCGAACTCGCGCGCCTTGCCCTGATTGCCCGTGGCCAAAACGACTTCCCGCGGCTGCAAAGGCGCATCCACCGACGGTGTCTCGGCAGCCAACGTCACTCAGTTCTTCCGCTCGTAGGATCGGGCGGCGACCTCTAGTTGGGCGCTCGTCATCTGGCGGATGCCTGTCTCCGCGAGGTCGAGAAGCTGATCCAGCACGGGTCTGTCGAAAGGCGTCGTCTCGGCCGTCGCCTGCACCTCGATGATGCGGCCCGATCCCGTCATCACCACGTTCATGTCCACATCGGCGACGCAGTCTTCCCGGTATTCGAGATCGAGCACGGGCATGCCGCCCACCACTCCGACGCTCACTGCGGCCACCGAGTCGTTAAGGGGCATCGTGCGCAGCGCACCCGAGTCGATTCCCCGCTTGAGAGCAAGGTGGAGCGCAAGGTATCCACCGGTCACGGCCAGACACCGAGTGCCTCCGTCGGCTTCCACCACATCGCAGTCGACGTAGATGGTCCGTTCCCCGAGCACCGCCAGGTCGATCACGGCCCGCAGGCTGCGTCCGATGAAGCGTTGTATCTCCACCGTGCGACCATCCTGCCGGCCTCGTACTGCCTCCCGGGCAGTCCGGTCCTTGGTGGAGCCAGGCAGCAGGGAGTACTCGGCCGTGAGCCAACCATTGCCACTTCCGCGGCGCCAGTTCGGCACGCCGTTGACCACCTGCGCCGTGCAGAGCACTCGTGTGGAGCCCAGCTCGATGAACACCGAACCGTCAGCCGAGCCCACGAAGTCAGGGGTGAGCTTCAAGGGGCGAAGCTCAACTGGGCTGCGTGAGCCCACTCTTCCTTCCCCGGTCATATCCGATTTACCTCCTGGATCGGCAATTGCAGAAAACGAGCTCCCACGTCACGGAACTCGTTCGGGTCACCAGTTGCGAAGAAACAGTATTCGCCCTCGCGCTGTACACCGTTGGAAAGATGCTTACGCACCAAGATCTCGCTCACCTCGCGCGCTATCTCTTCCGCCGAGTTCACGAGAGAAACGCCCGGCCCCAGCAAGCGGCGAAGCATGGGAGTCACCAAGGGGTAGTGAGTGCAGCCCAATATCACGGTGTCCACCCCAGACTCCTTGAGCGGAGCGACGTATTCCCTGACGGCGTCCTGTGTTTCGACCGAGAATACGTCTCCCGCCTGGATAAGCGGAGCCAGGCGGGGACAGGCCACCGGGTAGACCTCGACTCCAGCGTCGAGTGCGTGCAGCGCATTCTGGTAGGCGGCGGAGCGGACCGTCGCTTCGGTGGCAAGGATCCCGATACGCCGGTTGCGGGTCTCCTGAATGGCGGCCCGGGCTCCCGGAAGCACCACGCCGACCATGGGCGTGTCAAAACTAGCCTGGAGTTGGGGAAGGGCGGCGGCACCGGCTGAGTTACAGGCCACCACGATGAGTTTCACTCCCTGCCGTACGAGGAATCCGGCCGCTTGAAAGGCCAGGCGACGCACCTCAACCAACGACTTCGGCCCGTACGGGAAAGCACCCATGTCGCCGAGATAGACGAAGTCCTCGTGCGGTAGGTGCACCAGGCATTCATGGAGGACGGTAAGTCCCCCGACGCCCGAATCGAACACGCCCACTGCCCGCTCATCCGCTCCGTAGACCGGGCTCGCCCCATAGGCTTCGTGAGTCTCGCTAGGTGGTGGGTGTTGTGTCAGGTTCTGGCAGGGGTCGGTCATCGCAGACCGATTCTAGCAGACCCCCCTAGACACCGACCCCAGGATACCTGCACGAATAGCTCGGGATCAACGTATTCAACCGGGCGACAAGACGCTTCTCGTTGAGACGTTGAACGGCCTCTTCTATCTCGTCGATCGGCAGGTGTGTGAAAGTCTGCAACTGGCGGATGGTGAATCCGGATGTGCTCGACATCATGCTTTCCAGTACCGAAGCCTCCACCGGATCCAATCCCTCACCTGGAGTCTCATCGAGCAACGCGGGTTCTTCGGGACGAACCGGCTGACGGCGCGCGTCAAGTCCGGGATCTGATACCTGATTCATGTGGGCCTCCTCTCGCCCTTCGCCCCACGACTCTACACGTGCGGCTACTACAGAGATTTTTGCCCGAGCCGAGACGAGGCTAAACGTTGACCGTCTTCAGTCAAACGCTAGCATCCTTTCCTCTCCCGCTCGCAGGAAGGCGCGACACGAGGGCCCAGCGTCTCGCCGGATTCCATCAAAAGCCCTAGCCTGGATTCGAACAGAGGCCCTCCCAGGCGCCGGTAAGCATCACAGGGAGCAAGGCCTTGGACGGCGTGCGCTGTTGTTATGCGAAGGGCGCGGGTGCCGGCCGAGCCGGCACCCGCGCGGAAAGTCGGAGACTACTTTGCAGCGGCTAGGTTCGCAGCGACGAAGTCCCAGTCCACGAGACTCGCCAGGTACGTCTCCACGTATTTCGGACGGAGGTTCCGATAGTCGATGTAGTAGGCGTGCTCCCACACGTCCACGGTGAGCAGCGCCGTTTGCCCGTGCTTGAGGGGGAGGTCGGCGTTGGAGGTCTTCACTACCTTGAGCTTGCCTCCCTCCGCGACGAGCCACGCCCAGCCCGACCCGAATTGAGTCACCGCCGCTTGCGGTGAACTCGGTCTTGAAGTTGTCGAACGACCCGAAGTCACGGTCGATCGCTTGGGCAAGGGCGCCCTGAGGATCGCCCCCGCCACCTTTCTTCATGCACATCCAATAGAAGCGTGTGGTTCCAGACCTGGGCGGCATTATTGAACACGCCGCCGTCTGAGCTAAGGATGATCTCCTCGAGTGTCTTCGACTCCAGGTCGGTCTCTTTGATGAGTCCATTGAGATTGTTCACGTAGGCGTTGTGGTGCTTGTCATGATGGTACTCAAGGGTCTCTGCGCTCAGATGGGGCACGAGCGCATCCTTGGCGTAAGGCAGATCTGGCAGCGTAAAGGCCATGCTGGACTCCTCCTCTGATTACTGCATTTCCCGCCGGGAAATACCCTGGGAGAGCCCAAGCCGAAACCCTCGGGGCCTTCTACGAGATCAGGCCCCGTTCCTTCAGGAAAGACCGTATGAGATCGGAGAGCCGCGGTTCACCGGTCTCAGCCATCTCGTAGCTCACCTGGACAAGCGGCTTGTCGACGGCGATCACACTGGCGAGGGCGAAGGGTGTCGCGCTGACCACAAGATCGGCCGGAACGGCCGCCAAAGTGGCCTCGAGATCTCTCAGTTGATCCTCGAAGTAGCCCACTGCCGGCAGTATCGGCCCAAGATGGGGATACTTCTGCATAGATCCCGGCCAGCGACCCGCGAGCGTA
Source organism: uncultured Thermoleophilia bacterium (assembly GCA_963749535.1). Classification (GTDB taxonomy): domain Bacteria; phylum Actinomycetota; class Thermoleophilia; order RBG-16-64-13; family RBG-16-64-13; genus Chersky-299. Next base: position 10,124 of record CAVVNF010000008.1, read on the forward strand.
CGGCCTCGGGTCGATGATCTCGGCGGCCCCGTACTTCCGCGCCGCCTCCACCCCGGCCCCGGTGGCCATTCCGCCGTGGGTGAGCGTGGGCCCGTCTTCCACCACCAGCACCCGCTTGCCGGCAATGGCCTCGTTTCCCGGGGCTGTGATGACGGAATCAGCCTTCACGATGACGGCACCGGGATTCGCTTCGCGGATGTTCGCGACCACCTTCTCCACACCCGCCGCGGGCGCGCTGTTCACCTTGTAGATCACCACCACCTGGGCTCGTCTCAGGTTGACTTCACCGGGGTGGTAACTAAGCTCGTGACCAGGCCGGAAGGGATCGGCCACGACGATCTCAAGGTCCGATCGCACGAAGGAAAAATCGTTGTTGCCGCCATCCCAGATGATGATCGGAGCTTCCTTCTCTGCCTGCTCAACGATCGCTTCGTAGTCGACGCCTGCCCATACCACCAGCCCTCGACGGATATGGGGCTCGTAATCCTCTCGCTCTTCCACCGTCGCGTCGTAGCGATCCAGGTCTTCCAGAGTGGCAAAGCGCTGTACCCGCTGAGCGACCAGGTCCCCGTAGGGCATCGGGTGGCGGATGACGGCGGGCTGCAGGCCCTCGGAGATGAGAAGGTCGGCCAAGAAGCGAGACGTCGGGCTCTTCCCGGCCCCCGTACGCACTGCGCAGACCGATATGACCGGCACATTCGCGCCGACCATGGTGCTCTTGGGGCCAAGAAGGCAGAAGTCCGCTCCGGCCGCCAGCACGCGCGATGCCTGATGCATGACGAACTCGTGCGCCACATCGCTGTAGGCAAAGACGACCTCGTCGATGCGCTGCTCTCTTCAGCAGTTCGACAAGCCCGCTCTCGGGAACGATGGGTATGCCGTCCGGGTACTGCGGCCCGGCCAGCTCCGGCGGATAGCGACGTTCGTCGATGCCCGGGATCTGCGCCGCCGTGAAGGCCACCACCTTGACCGCAGGATCGCTTCGGAACACGACGTTGAAGTCGTGGAAATCGCGGCCGGCGGCACCCATGATCACCACTCGCTTCTGCTCCACTGCGACCCTCCCTTTGGCGGCAGTCCTATTCATAGTATGGCTGAGGCTCCTTCCTTCCGGAAGGAGCCCCGCGGTAGCAGCCCTGTAAGCCGGATTCTGTCTGGGGTAGCCATCTATCTGAGGCCCTGCGTTACCGCGGGGCTCGTGCGGCCAACCCGGAGGCATCGGGCGAGCTACCCTCGAGCGCCTCCCTATTCGGCCTTGCACCGGGTGGGGCTTGCCTGGCCGCCGTGTCACCACGGCGCCGGTGCGCTCTTACCGCACCATTTCACCGTTGCAGCCGGTCAAAGACCGGCGTGCTGTGTATTTTCTGTGGCGCTTTCCCTGGGGTTTCCCCCGCTGGTAGTTATCCAGCACCCTGCTCTTTGGTGTCCGGACTTTCCTCAGGTGCGAAAGCCTTGCAGCTCTCACTCCCGCGACTACCCGGGCTGCGGAGGAAGTATACCAATATGCAGGTTTCCATGAGGGCCAAGCGAAGGCGCCCCGAACAAGACCACATAATCTCCCAGGCCGGACAGCTACCGGGCTGCGCGACGGCCATCGCCGAAGCTACATCTTGCTTTCCGGGATCGGAAAAGACTTGGCAAAGTGGCAGGCGGCCCGATGTCCGATGGCCACCGGATCGAGTGGAGGCTCCACTTCTTCGCAGATGGGAAACTGCGCGATGGGGCAGCGAGTGTGGAACCGGCACCCGCCCGGCGGATCGATGGGACTGGGCACATCCCCTCGCAGGACGATGCGGGCTCGATGGTGCTGTTTTTCCGGGTCGGGGACAGGTGCTGCAGAAAGCAGCGACTGCGTGTAGGGATGATTGGGCGAATTGTAGACTTCCTTCCAACCGCCCAGTTCCACGATCTTGCCGAGGTACATCACCGCAACCCGGTCGCAGATATGCCGGATCACAGCCAGGTCGTGCGCGATGAAGAGATACGTGAGGCCGAACTCGGCCTGAAGATCTTCCAGAAGGTTGATGATCTGGGCCTGGATCGATACGTCCAAGGCAGACACGGGCTCGTCGCAGATGATCATCTTCGGCCGCAGCATCAAGGCGCGCGCGATGCCCACGCGCTGGCGCTGTCCGCCGGAGAACTCGTGCGGGTAGCGATGGATGTGCTCGGGGCTCAGCCCGACCGTCTGGAGCATCTCCTTGGCTCTGTCCTCGCGCTCCTTGCGGCGTGCCGATCCGGTGGATCACCAGAGGTTCGGCCATGATCTCGCCGAAGGTCATGCGCGGGTTGAGCGACGCGTAGGGATCCTGGAAGATGAACTGCACGTCGCGCCTATAGGTCTTGAGCCTTTTCCCCCGCAGCTTGCGGACGTCGATGTCGCCAAAACGCGACCCCGCCTGCGGTCGGCTCCAATAGTCGGTTGATGCAGCGCCCGGTGGTCGACTTGCCGCAGCCGGACTCGCCGACCAACCCCAGCGTCTCCCCTTCCTGCACCTCGAAGGAGATGTCGTCTACGGCCCGCACTGACTTGCCGAACCTGGCCGTGATCAGACCCTGGCCAACATGGAAGTACTTCTTGAGGCCATCGACCTGAAGCAGTACGGCCATCTACGGTCTCCTCGCGACACAACTGCCCGACTCCTCGACGAAGCTCTCATCGTCGGAGAAGTGGCAAGCGCGCCATGTGGCCCGGCGTGATCTCCACGAGTGGCGGGAGCTCGGCGGCGCAGATGCGCTGTGCATGAGCGCATCGGGGTCCAAAAGCGCAACCTACCGGCAGGTTGATGAGACTCGGCGGCTGCCCCTTGATGGGGCAAAGCTTGCCCTTATCCTCAACGTCGTGCCGCGGCAGGCTCTCGAGGAGCCCCCAGGTATACGGGTGCAGAGGTCGGTAAAACACGTCCTCCGCCGTCCCGAACTCCACCGCCTTACCGCCGTACATGACGAGCACGCGGTCGGCCATGTCCGCGACCACACCGAGGTCGTGCGTGATCATGATGATCGCGGACTTGAGTGCGCGCCTGGATCTCCTGCATGAGCTCGATGATCTGAGCCTGAATGGTCACGTCCAGCGCGGTCGTCGGCTCGTCGGCAATAAGGATGTCCGGGCCGCAGGCCAAAGCGATGGCGATCATCGCCCGCTGCCGCATGCCCCCGGAAAACTCGTGCGGGTAGCTGCGCGCACGATCAGCCGCCTGCGGGATGCCCACCTGAGCCAGGAGTTCGATGGCCGCATCCCAGGAGTCCTTGCGCGACATCTTCTTGTGCAATCGAAGAGGCTCGGCAATCTGCTTCCCTATGCGGTAGACCGGGTTCAGCGAGGTCATCGGGTCCTGAAAGATCATGGCGATGCGGTTTCCACGCAGCTTGCGCTGCTCCTTTTCCGTCATCTTCAGGACGCTCTCCCCGTGGAAGCGGATGTCACCTTTCACGACTCTTGCCCGGTGGCTCAGGGATGAGCCGCATGATGGACAGAGCGGTCACCGACTTTCCGGATCCCGACTCCCCCACCACGCCCAGCGTCTCTCCTGCCTCCAAGGTGAAGCTCACCCCGTCCACGGCCTTGACCACGCCGTCGCGTGTAAAGAAGTGCATATGCAGATCGTCGACTTCAAGAAGCGGCGGCAAGAACTACTCCTTCAATTTGACATCAAGTGCGTCGCGAAGGCCGTCCCCCAAGAATACGAACGCGAGCACAGTGGTCAGGATAGCGAGACCCGGGTATAGCATCAGCCAGGGGGCCGTGAACAGAGTACGACCGGGCCTCGGACAGCATGTTGCCCCACGACGGCGCCGGTGGCTGTACGCCCACCCCCAAGAAACTGAGCGCAGCCTCAGTCAGGATCGCCCCCCCGACGCTCATCGTGCCGTACACGATGATGGGAGCGACGGCGTTAGGCATGATGTGGCGAAAAAGAATCCGCGGAGTCGATGCGCCCATCGCCCGGGCCGCGTCCACGTACTCGTTCTCCTTGACCGACAGAATCGAGCTGCGAAACACGCGGGCAATGCTTGGCCAGCCCAATACGCCGATCGCGATGAAGACGGTCTGGACGCCGAAACCCAGAATGGCGATCAGCACGATCGCGAAGAGGATGTACGGGAAGGCGAAGAACACATCTGCCGTCCGCATGACGATGCTGTCCCACCAGCCGCCGTAGTACGCGGCTACGGCGCCGGCGATGAGGCCGATGATGACCATGATGAGTACCGCGACTACACCGACCAGGAGGGACACCCGCGCTCCGTAGAGGGTGCGCGAGAGGATGTCCCTGCCCAGCACGTCCGTGCCGAACGGGTGCGCCGCCGACGGCGGCAACAAGAGACAATTGTGCAACATTCACCGTGTCGATAGCCGTCGGGCTACCGAAGAAGCGAGGCACCCAGAGGTCGACCGAGGCGGCGATGACGATCATGATGATGATCCAGGTGAGACCGGCAAGGGCCAGCTTGTTCTTCCGCAGGCGACGCCACGCGTCGGTACGCAGCGTCCGCCCGCTCCCGGGACGTTCTCCACGACCACATCGCCAGCGCCTTCGGCGACGCCGGTCGGCGACTGCACCTCCTCGTTGATGGGTATTTCATGCACTCATCTCTCTACTCGAGCTACGCGTCCGTAGCGAATCCGCGGGTCCAGGAAGGCGTAGCTGATGTCTACAAGGAGGTTGATGATCATCAACGAGGATCACGATGATGACCGTCGCCCCCATGACGATGGGCCAGTCCCGAGAAAGAATGGCCCGGTAGATCGTGAACCCCACCCCGGGCCAGTTAAACACCGTCTCAGTGAGGATCGTTCCGCCTACCATGGCTCCCAGGTCGAGACCGAGGTAGGTGACCACCGGAATCAGAGCGTTCTTCATGCCGTGACGCCAGATCACCTGGCCGCCCGTCAAGACCTTTGGCCGACGCGGTCCGCATGTAGTCCTGGCCCATGACCTCAAGGAGCTGGCTCCGGGTGATACGCGCCGCATACGCGGTGGAGATCGAGGCAAGGGTGACCGCCGGCAGGATGTAGTGCACCCAGGTGGGGAAATCTGTCGAGGTCATCCCGGAGATCGGCAAATACGGAAGGCCCCACTGCTTGAATTTGATCCCGAAGATGATCTGCAGGATCATACCCAGCCAGAAGACAGGCAATGAAACCAGGATGGACGTACTCAACGTCACCAGTACGTCCCAGAACGAGTATCTCTTCACCGCCGACAGGATGCCGGCAGCCAGCCCCATTATGCACTCGATGATGATGGCCGCGAGAGCCAGCTTAAGCGTATTGGGGAACTGTCTCGAAGAAGATGGAGGTGACCGGCCGCTTGAGCTGGTACGACTGGCCTAGGTCCCCATGGAACAAATGGTCCACCCAGCGCACGTACTGATAGTACAGGGGCTTGTCGAGAGCGTTCTCCTTCACAATCTGCGCGTAGAGCGCCGGGCTGATCGCGCGTTCGCCCGTGATTAGCTTCACCGGATCCCCAGGAAGGATCCCCGGTGCCCGAAGAATGAAGAGCAGGATGGTGACCCCAATAAAGACGGGGATCATCTGCAAGATGCGCCGGCCGATATAGGTCAGCATTGCGAGCTTCTACTCTCCTTCGCCACAAACGTAGCGGTAGGATGCCCGTCCCGGCGCATCCTACCGCTCATTCGCGTACTAGTCGCTTTGTCCTACTTCAGTCAGATTGTTTCTGGCCTCATGACCCGGGCGTAATCCAACAATCGGTGAAGTCGACCAAATAATCCGGGCTCAAGATGAAGTTGTTGACGCGAGCGGATGTCACATGATGGTGCCTGTAAGCCATGAGCGGGATATTGGCGCAATCCGCACCAATTGTCTTCACTATGGCTTGATAAGCGGCAATGCGTTGACCCTCGTCGGTTATCTTACGGGCGGCCTCGATGGCCGAATCGACCGCCGGATTGCTGTACGCGCTGTAGTTGTCGGCGCTCTTACTGTCAAACAGCGGGTACACGAAGTTGTCGATGATCGGGTAGTCAGCAACCCAGCCGATACGGCCAAGCTGGTACGTGTGGTTCTGGAGCTTCGGCAGGTAGGCTGCCCATTCCGTGAAGTCCGTCTTGACATTGATACCGATGGCTTTGAGGTCGGCCTGGACCAACGCCATAATGGGCTCATGACCGCCACCACTGTTGCAGGACAGGGTAATCGTCGGAAGACCTTGTCCGTTGGGATACCCGGCTTTGGCGAGCGCGGCCTTTGCCGCCGCCACGTCGTACTTGCTATACGGGAAGGCCCCATCTTCATAACCCACGATGCCCGGCGGCACCGCGCTTGAGGCAGGAGCTCGGGTGCCCTCGAAGATCGTGTCGCAGATCGCTTGACGGTTGATGGCCAGGGAGATGGCTTGCCGCAGGTCGATGTTCTTCAGGAGCGGATCCGAGTTGTTGACATCGATGTAGTACACGGCGAGCTCAGGACCAATAAGGACCTGCTTGCCAGGGTTCCCGGTCAGACCGTCGGCGGAGGTGCCGTACTGGGCCTCAGTGGCCTTGATCTGACCCGACGGGATCTGGGTCCAGTCGAGATTGCCGGCTTTGAACTCGAGGAACGCTGTGTCAGGATCCTTGAAGATCTTGGCATCGATCCCGTCGATGTTCGGCTTGGCGCCGTAGTAGCCGGGATATTTCTTGAGCTGAATCGACTGGTTATGCTGCCAGGCGCCGACCATCATGAACGGGCCGTTGCCCACCGGAGCGTCGGCGAAGGCTTTGGGATCCTTCTCCACCGCATCTTTGGGTACCGGGGCCAGGGTCGGGTGCCCAACGACGTATTCGAAGTCCGCGAACGGGTAACTCAGAGTCACCTGTAGCGTATAGTCGTCGATCGCCTTCAGGCCGGTGAGTTCGGTGGCCTTGCCATTCGCGACGTCGTCGTAGCCCTGGACCAGGGCAAGGTGATAAGACACGTTGGACTTATTTGCCGGGTTGGCCAGGCGGTTGAATGCGTAGATAAAGTCGTTTGCTGTGACCGGGGTGCCATCGTGGAACGTCGCGCCTTTGACCAGGTGGAACGTCCACACTGTAGCGTCGGGGCTCTCCCAACTGGTTGCCGCCGCCGGTCCGACTTTTGAGGTCTTGTAGTCGAATGTAGCCAGGCTGTCGAAGAGCGCTTGGCCGACTTGAACGCCCTCGGTCTCTTCCAGATCGACTGGGTCGATGGCGACCGGCTCGTTGATGTAGAAGTTAAGCGTCCCACCTTGCTTGGCGGCCGTGCTCCCGCCGCCACCGGCAAGGGTCGTCGTTGTAGCGCCGCCCGCCACAGGCGGCCACAAAGCCGCCTAGACCAGCGCCCAGACTGACAGCCGCCCCCGCGATACCCGCCATCTTGAAAAACTCACGACGGCTGACCGGTTTGCCCGTGAGCAGGGAGAACTCACTTTGCTCTTGGGCGTCGTCCTTTGCCTTTTCCGACACGTCATCCCTCCTTGTTCTTCAGACACCCCACTCCGAGCCCGCCACCCCTTCGCGACGCTCACCACCTCCCTCGCTTAGCATATTGCGATAGGACGATGCACCGCTTCCCGAGTCAGACGATATACGCCAAAGCAATGGTCACGATGAAGAAAGCAACGGCAAAACCGACTGTCAGCCGGTCAAGGTTCTTCTGCACCACCCCCGTGCCTCCGAAGCTTCCCCCGCCCCCGAACGTCGTCGAGAGGCCGGCGTCCTTGCCTGAATGCAAGAACACCAGCAACAACAGGCCGACACCGATAATCGCATCCAAACCTACCAACACGTACTTCAACTCAGCTGTCCTTCATCCGACATGGACATTCTTACTATGTTTCAACGTGGTCTTCGCCCTGTAAGTTACCACTCAGCAGCCATCTTTGTATACGCAGCCCCTTTATTCAAGGCTCGCAGAGGGGTGTGCCCGTCATCTCGGGCGGGATAGCCACACCCAGAAAGGAGAGTACCGTCGGTGCCACATCGCTGAGACCGGCCCCCTCTCGCAACCTCTTTCCCTCCTCGAGCACCACCAGCGGCACCCGGTCGGTGGAGTGGGCGGTGTCGACACTGCCGTCCGGGGCGAGCATGATCTCGGCATTGCCGTGATCGGCCGTCACGATCACGCGCGCTCCATGCTCGTTCAGCACAATCAGCACCTCTCCCAGGCAGGCGTCGACGTCCTCTATGGCTTCGACAGTAGCCCGGATATTCCCCGTGTGCCCCACCATATCGGGGTTCGCGAAATTGAGCACGACGAAGTCGACGGCATGCTCATCCATCGTTTCTCGCGAAGCAGTCCGCAACGAGAAACGCGCTCATCTCCGGCTTCTGGTCGTACGTCTCGACGTCTTTGGGCGATTGGACGAGCCGCCGGATCTCTCCCGGATAAGGCTCTTCCCGTCCTCCGTTGAAAAAGAAGGTCACGTGCGCGTACTTCTCCGTCTCGGCTATGTGCAACTGGGTCAGACCCGCCTCGCTGATGACCTCGGCGAGCACGTGGCGGGGCTCCTCCTTGGGGAAAGCCACTTCCAAACCCAGTTCCGGCTCGTACTCCGTGAAGCAGACCAGGTGGACATGAGGCGGCGGTCCCCCGCGATCGAAGCCGGCGAACTCCTTTTGGCTGAGAGCCGCCGAGAGTTCACGGGCCCGATCCGGACGGTAGTTGAAGAAGATCACCGCGTCACCGTCTCGTAGCCGCGACTCCGGGTCCTGGTCGACCACCGTGGGAAGGATGAACTCGTCGGTCTCGCCTCGACCATACGATTCCGTCACGGCTGCCAACCCGCTCGCGGCGTAAAGCCCCTTCCCGCGCACCAGCAGCTCGTAGGCGAGCTTGAGGCGGTCCCAGCGCCGATCCCTGTCCATAGCGTAGTACCGCCCTGAGACTGAGGCCACTCTCCCCACCCTTTGGTCTGCGAGAAACAACTCGAGATCCCGCATGAAGCCCTCTCCAGCCGTGGGAGAGGTGTCCCGCCCGTCCATGAAGGCGTGCACGTACAGCCGACCCACTCCCCGCTGAACGGCCATCTTGACCAGAGCGATCAGATGGTCCAGCGAAGAGTGGACCCTGCCATCGGACAGCAGACCCATAAGGTGCAGCGGAGCCGCCGCGCTCCAGGGCTCCGTCCATCGCCCCGGTGAGAGCGGGATTGTGAGAAGAACGAGCCGTCGCGGATGGCGCGGTCGATGCGCGAGAGATCCTGGTAGATGACACGCCCGCAACCCAGGGTGAGATGGCCCACCTCCGAATTGCCCATCACCCCCGCCGGCAGTCCCACGGCTTCTCCGCTCGCCTCAAGGAGCACATGCGGGTAGCGGGCGAGCAGGGAATCCCATACCGGTGTCCGCGCCAAGGTGATCGCATTGCCCGGCCCGTCCGGCGCATAGCCCCAGCCGTCGAGGATGATCAGACCCACGGGCCGCGGCCGCGCGAAGCCCGTTTCCGTCTGCCGCCACCCCTATGCCTCGATGAACTGCACGATGCGCTTGAAGGATTCCACGTTCAAGCTCGCGCCACCCACCAGCACCCCGTCGATATCCGGCTGCGCCATGAGCTCGTCGATGTTGTCGGGCTTGACGCTGCCGCCGTAGAGGATGCGCACCATCTGCGCCGCCGTTTCGCCAAGGGTCGCCACAAGGCGGGCCCGCACGAAGGCGATGGCTTCCTGGGCCATCTCCGGGGTGGCCGTCTTGCCGGTGCCGATGGCCCAGATCGGCTCGTACGCGATGGCGACGGCGCCGGCCTCCTCGGCAGAGACAGACGCGAGCCCCGCCGGAACCTGCCGGGAGAGCACCATCTCCGTCTCCGCGGCCTCACGCTCGCTCTCGGTCTCCCCCACACACATGATGGGCAGCAGACCGTTATCCAGAGCTGCACGCACTTTCTTGGCCACGGTCTCGTCGGTCTCCCCGAACAGTTGGCGACGCTCGGAGTGGCCTATGATGACCGCGCCGACCCCGAGGTCGGTGAGCATGCCCGGAGCCACTTCTCCCGTGAAGGCGCCTTCCGCTTCCCAGAACACGTCTTGAGCGGCGACAACGATCGTGCTCCCGGCGGCTGCTTCCACCGCTGCCGCCAGACCCGTGAACGGGGGCGCCACGACAACCTCCCGGTCGCTCGGGGAACCGATCCCCCGGGCGAGTTCCGCGATGAAGGCCGCGCCTCCCCGGCTGGTCTTGTACATCTTCCAGTTGCCCGCGATCAGAGGCACGCGCCCGCGCGGCTCGCCGAGGGCCGACCTCACGCCGGCTCCTTGTCGGGAAGCGCCACCACACCCGGGAGCGCCGCGCCCTCGATGAACTCGAGCGAGGCGCCGCCCCCCATCGATATGTGGTCGATCTTCTCCGCCAGACCGAACTTGTTGATCGCGGCCACCGAGTCGCCCCCACCCAGCACGGTCACGCCCGGGCTCATGGCCATCGCTTCCGCGACCGCCCTGGTCCCGCCGGCGAACGGCTCCATTTCGAACACGCCCATCGGACCATTCCAGAACACCTCACCGGCCGTTGAGATCTTTGCCGCGAAATCCGCGGCCGTCTTCGGGCCGATGTCCAGCCCCATCCAGCCCTCGGGTATCGCCTCGGCGGAAACAACCTTTGTCGCGGCGTCTAGCGCAAAGGCGTCGGCTACGATGAAGTCCTGTGGCAGGACGAGGTGGCACTTGCTCGTCTCGGCCTTGGCCAGCGCCTCCGCGGCTGCCGGCAGGCCCTCGTCCTCTACCTTCGAGGCTCCCACAGACAAGCCCTTCGCCTTCAGCAACGTAAGACTCATGGCTCCGCCGATCATGAGAACATCGGCCAGATCTAAGAACCTGGAAATGACCTTGACCTTATCCGTCACCTTGGCCCCGCCCAGGACCACCACGAAAGGCCTCTTGGGCGCAGTCAAGAGCGAGTCGAGGGCCTCCAGCTCCTTTTCCATCTGAAAGCCGGCGCATGACGGCATCACGGCGGCGAGACCGGCGGTGGTGGCGTGCGCCCGATGGGCGGCGCTGAACGCGTCGTTCACAAAGACGTCGCCCAACCTGGCCAACTCCGCTACCAGGGAGGGGTCGTTCTTCTTCTCCCGGGGGTCGAAGCGGGAATTCTCCAGGAGCAGCACGTCGCCCGCGTGCATCGAGCCGACGACGGACTCCACTCCCGGCCCGGACAGTTCGTTCACCTTGCGGACCGGGATCCCCAGAAGCTGGCCCAGGCGCGCCGCCACGGGGTCCAGAGTGAAGGCGGGGTCGGGGGCATCCTTCGGCCTGCCTAGGTGCGACATCAGGATCACCCGGCATCCACGCTCCCGCAGATACTCGATCGTGGGAAGAGCCGCTCGGATGCGCGAGTCGTCACTCACGAACCCCTCCTTGAGAGGTACGTTGAAGTCGACGCGCACGAGGATCCTCTTACCGGCTACATCGACGTCGCGAACGGTCTTCTTCGGCATCATCACCCCTTTGTCTGATGTGCGCAGGCTCTGTTAGATCAACCGCTCGCTCATGTCCACCATGCGGTTGGCGAATCCCCATTCGTTGTCGTACCAGGCGACGATCTTGGCTTGGCGGCCCATCGCCATGGTGAGTTTGGAGTCGAAGACGGAGGAGTGCGAGTTGCCCACGATGTCCGAGGAGACGAGCGGGGCCTCGGTGTATTCGAGCACTCCGGCCATGGGCCCTTCGGCCGCGGCCTTAACGGCTTGGTTGATCTCTTCGACGGAGGCCGCCTTCTCCAGGGTGACCACGAAGTCGACCACCGAGCCGTCCGGCACCGGCACCCGCAGGGCGAAGCCGTCCAGCTTGCCTTTCAGCTCCGGGATGACGCTGCCGATGGCCCGAGCGGCTCCGGTGGAGGTGGGGATGACGGAGACCGCCGCCGCGCGTGCCCGGCGCAGGTCTTTATGCGGCAGATCGAGGATGCGCTGGTCGTTGGTGTAGGCGTGGACGGTGGTCATGAAGCCCTGCTCGATGCCGAAGGAGTCCAGGAGCACCTTTGCCACTGGAGCCAGGCAGTTGGTGGTGCAGGAGGCGAGCGAGACGATGTGGTGCTGGGTGGGATCGTAGTCGGCGTCGTTGACCCCGACGACCACGGTGAGGTCGCAGTCTTTGACGGGGGCGCTGATCAAGACCTTCTTGGCCCCTCGGTCCAGGTGGGCGGCGGCTTTGGTGCGTTCGGTGTAGCGGCCGGTGCACTCGAGGACCACGTCCACCCCCAGCTCCCGCCAGGGCAGGAGCGAGATATCCGAGGCGGAGAGGACCTTGATACGGTGGCCGTCGATGAGGAGCTCGCCTTCGCTCGCGCTCACCTCCCCCGGCCAGATGCCGTGCACGCTGTCGTACTTCATGAGGTGGGCCAGGGTGGCGGCGTCGGTGACGTCGTTCACCGCGGCTATCTCCAGGTCGGCCCCTCTTTTCAGGGCCGCGCGCAGGTAGAGCCTGCCTATGCGCCCGAACCCGTTGATGGCTACTCTAGTGGTCATCGCTTTGCTCCTTCTTGCTGGACCCTGCGTCCGTATTTGCCTAGCTTCGTTTATCTCCGGATTCTACCATCGGCTCCCCGAGGGCCGTTTCGTTCCGCGGCCTCGACAAGCCTTCGCAATCTGTGGTTGACAGCGGACCGAGTCAGTCCCCGGCCGGCCTCCTGTGCGAGTTCGGTCAGATTCAGATAGGGATGGTCCATCCGGAGATCCGCCATCTCTCTGAGAGCGGGCGGCATGGAAGCCAGACGGCCGGTCTGCTCCAGCAACTCTATGGCCTCCATCTGCCGCAGGGCGGCCGCGCTCGTCCTCCGCAGGTTGGCAGCATCGCAGTTGGCGACCCGGTTGGCGCGAGAGCGAACGTCTTTCAAGACGGACTGTTCCTCGATCATGAGGGCCGCATGGTAGGCGCCCGCTTGCGCCAGGAGGCCGGCCACCTCCTCCCGGCCTTTCAGATACACGACCCAAGCTCCGCGACGCAGGCAAAGCCCCGGGTGAAAGTCCATGCTCGTCAACAACCGTGCCAGATCCTGGGCGAAGTTCTCGTTCGAAGTCACCAGTTCCAGATGAGCCTCCTTCTCGGGCGAGTTGGCGAAACCGGCACCGATCAAGCACCCCCTCAAGAACGAGCTGCGGCAGCAGCCCTTCTTGACCATGCGTCTAGCAATACCCGGTTGGAGCCGGAAGCTATCGGTAAGGACTCCCATTTCGTTGAGAGCCTGGATCGTGGCAGGAGAACCCTTTAGGTGCAGCTCGTACACCAGGCGATGCCGAAAACGGGGTTCGCGCCTCGTGAGCAGCTCTCCCTCCGCTCCAAAAGCCTTGAACTGGGAGTAAGCGGCCTTTGCAGCCGCCTGGATCGTGGTCGCCAACTGAACTTCGTAGCGCTCCTCGTCCGTCGCTCCGCCGCGGATGTGAAAGGTGCCCGCCGTGTGCATCAAACCAGCCACGGTGGCGAGTCGGCAGCAAGGCTGAGTTTCTTCGTGATGCGCTAGCTCCTGCCGAAAGGCGCGGGTAAAACCTGTAGGCATGCGTCAGCCGGATTTCTCGAGGTCTCGGTGGGAGACGCTGGTGACCAGCAGAGTTTCCGAAGACAAGAGAGTCTGAAGGGATTCCGTAAGCGTCACGGACCTGTGGCGTCCCCCGGTACAACCGATGGCCAGGACCACCCGTCGCTTCTGCTCACTGAGAAACCGCGGCGCCAGGAAGCGCAGCAAGTCGGCAACCTTGTCGAGGAACTCTTGCGCGCCCGGCCGCTCGAGCACGTACTCCTTGACAGCGGCGTCCTGTCCGGTGAGCAACCGCAACTCAGGGATCCAGTGGGGGTTAGGCAGAAAGCGGGCGTCCAGCACCAGGTCGGCCTCGTCGGGCAGTCCGAATTTGTACCCGAACGACAGGAGGCTCACAAAGAGCTGTCCGCTGAGTTCCTCCGAAAGCAGGGTCTCTTCCAGCCGGCGACGGAGCTCGCGCGGTGTGAGGTTGCTCGTGTCGAGAACCACATCGGCGATCTCTCTCAAGGCCGAGAGAAGGTTCCGCTCTGCTCCGATGCCCTCAAGAAGATTCCGTTGCGAGAGTGGATGAGGCCTACGGCTCGACTGATACCTGGCCACGAGCGCTTCGTCGGAGGCCTCCAGGAACAACAGACGATATGCGATGCCGGAATCCCTGAGAAAAGTCAGTGCTTCGCCTAGCTGCTCGAAGTACTTCCCGCCGCGCACATCGAATACGAGCGCGACCCGATCGACGCGGCTTCCCTCCAGGGCGAACAAGTCGACCACTCGGGGCAGCATCTGTGGCGGCAGATTGTCGATGCAAAAATAGCCCATGTCCTCGAAGGTGGCGACAGCCTCCGATTTCCCGGCGCCCGAAAGCCCGGAGATGATGGTCATCTCGAGCTTGCGTGCTTCCGCAGTGCGTTCCTCTGTCATCGGCGCGAACCGCCGGTCCGCAGACATGCCGCCTCGTGCTCGAGCAACTTAGGCTTCAAAGAAGGATCGTTGCCGTAATTACCAAGGCTTCCGTCTGCCCGGATCACCCGGTGGCACGGCACCACGAGTGGAATCGGATTGTTCGCCATCGCGGAACCCACCGCCCTAGCAGCCCGTGGAAATCCAGCCATCTCCGCGAGCTCCCCATAGGCGACCGTGGCCCCGGCCGGCACGGTCAAGAGGGTCTCATAGACAGCCCGCTCGAAATCGCCCAGGGTCAGAGAGCCCAGATCGACCTCAGCGGTGGTCCAGCTCAATTTGTCGCCCCGGAAATACGCTTCCAGCTCGCCCGTCCAGTGGGCCAAAGCCGCGCAATCCTCGGGGCTGACGTCTTGGACTCCCACCTCACAAGCTCCGCAGTCGCTAGGGTCCTGGCGGCGGCTCTCCGCCACGAATCGCGCGGCCCTTTCCCCGTGCGGCAGACTCACACCGACGAGCGCGCCCTTCACCACCACCACGTCCCAGTCGCCGAACGGGCTGCCGCAAGACGCGATCACCGAACGACCTTCTCTACGGATGCTCATCTGATCACCCCGCCTTGTGGACATATGCGTATATCTCCCTCGCGATCTTACCGGGAAGCCCGGGCACAGCCTCCAGCTCCTCTCGGGTCGCCTCGAGAAAACGCTGCGGCGACCCGAAATACTGCACGATCGCCTGCTTGCGCTTCTCCCCGACCCCCGGCAGTTGGTCCAGCAGCGATTCGGTGGTCTGGGCCGCTCTCTTCCTACGATGGTAGCCCAGCGCGAACCGATGCGCCTCGTCGCGTACCCGCTCCAAAAGTAGCAGCCCCGGGTCGTCTGCAGAAAGGCGTAGCGGCTCGGGCCGGTACGGGGTGAACAACTCCTCCTCCCGTTTCGCGAGCGCGACGACCGCCACCGCGTCTTCCAGCCCTAGCTCGCGGAGAGCAGAGAGCGCGGCACTCAGCTGCCCCTTCCCCCCGTCCACGAGCACCAGATCGGGAATCGACTCGAAGGAAGGGTCGTACTTCTCGGGGACACCGGAAGCGAAAGACCTTTTGAACCGCCTCAGAAGCGCCTCGCGCATAGCGGCAAGGTCATCCTGGCCGTTTGTCCCCCCGATAGCGAATTTTCTGTAGTCGCTCTTGCGCGGCACGCCTCCCTCGAACACCACCATGGAGGCCACGACGTTCTCCGAACCCAGGTTGGAGATGTCGAACCCCTCCACCCGCATCGGAACCGAGCTCGAGCCCCAGATGCTCCTGCAGTCGCGTGAGCGCCCCGTAGCGCCGCTCCCTGGTACGTTCCTCGCGTAGCCGCTCGTGCGCCAGGGCCAGCACCGCGTTCTTCTCGGCCATCTGTTGCAGGCGCCGTTTGTCTCCGCGCTCGGCCTGACGCACGTCTACCTTGGCGCCCCTCAGGCCCTCGAGGAACGCGGCCAACGCGGCGCAGTTGCGAACGAACCGCGGGACTATCAATTCGGGCGGGACGGTCAAGGCGGCCGAGTAGTACTCGCCGATGAACCGCTCGAACACCTCCTCTTCGCTCTCACCCTCCACTCCGACGAGGTCGAAGCTACGGCGGTCGGCGAGAATGCCGTCTCGGGTGAGAAAGACCTGGATGTTCGCAGCGTTGGAATCCATCGCCATGCCCACGATGTCCACCGAGCCCATCGACTCCGAACGAACCACCTGCCTCTCGAGGACGTGGCGAAGCGCGTCGAGGCGATTGCGATAGACTGCGGCGCTCTCGAAGTCCTGGTTGGCCGCCGCGTGCTGCATCCGTCGTTCGAGGTCTGCCGCCACGTCATTCTCCCTGCCGCTCAGGAAGTCGATCACCTGGTGCACCAGAGCTTTGTAATCCGCGGGATCCACGTTGCCGAGACAGGGCCCCGGACAGCGGTCGATATGGAACTGAAGGCAAGGGGAACCGCTCTGGCGGCCCGGGCCGAGGTCCTCGACATTTGCGAACGGGAAAGACCCGTCCCAAGATGTCGAGGGTCTCCCTGACCTTGGCTGCGCTAGAGTAGGGCCCGAAGTAGAGGTTCCCGCGCCGGTGCGGCTGTCGGGTGAACATGACCCGGGGAAACTCGTCCTCCATCGTGATCATCACATAGGGGTAGGACTTGTCGTCGCGCAGGCTCACGTTGAACGGGGGGCGATGACGCTTGATGAGGTTGTGCTCCAGGAGAAGCGCCTCGGCTTCGTTCGAGGTCACGATCCACTCCACGGCACCGGCACGGCCGGCCATCTCCGCCACTTTCGGGGCCACCCGGCTCAGGCTCCCGCCCGTCAATGCCGGCAGATAGCTGGCCAGTCGCTTGCGAAGCGACAAGGCCTTCCCCACGTAGAGAACGTCGCCGGCCCGGTCCCGGTACATATATGCGCCTGGAAGGTCGGGGGCGGTCCTGATCTGTTGTTTGATGTCTTCCGAGGTGCTCACTACACTCGCTCCACCGGCGACAGGTCGGCGCTGCATCATTTAGAGGCCAAGGCATAAGTTTACAGCACCGCCTCGGCCTGACCGGGGCCGGAACCCGCGAGGGGACGCCTTATCCGGCGGCTGCAAGCCCCATGTTATACTGTCGCCCCTATGGCCCAGTTCAATCCTTCTTGCTCCGTTCTCAGCCGACTGTACGCCGTGCGGAGGCCCGCATGAGCGTTCGCATAGTCGTGCTCGTGAAGCAGGTGCCGGACACCAAGAACGTCACCGGCGAGGTCCATGAACGAAGACGGCACCGTGAATCGGGCGGCACTTCCCGCGGTCTTCAATCCCGAAGACCTGAACGCCTTGGAAGAGGCGCTGCGCCTCCGGGAGCGGCACGGCGGCCGGGTAACGGTGATCACCATGGGTCCGCCAGCAGCGGCCCAGGTCCTCAGGGAGTCGCTCTTTAGGGGTGCGGACGAGGTGATACTTCTCTCCGACGGACCTTTCGCGGGCGCCGACACGCTGGCCACCAGCTACACCCTGGCGCTCGCGGTCCGCAAGCTGGGCGATGTGGATCTGGTCCTCTGCGGCCGGCAAGCAATCGACGGAGACACAGCGCAGGTAGGTCCCCAGACAGCCGAGAAACTCGGCATGCCCCAGATGACGTGTGTCAGTCGCATCGAGAGCCTCGCGGATGGATTCATCACAGCCACTCGCTCCATAGAGGGCGGTTTCGAAACCTTGAGAGCGCCCCTGCCCATGCTCCTTACCATCTCCGGGGAGGCGAACGAACCGCGCCCTCCGAGCGCCAAGCTCGTCATGACGTACAAGAATGCCGGCGCAGAACTCATCCGCCAATACGACGACTCCTATCTCGACCCTGATTCCGAAGAGGCGGACGTGTGCATGTACGACCGTCAAGGCCGACCCGTGTGTCGCGCGCGCATCGTTCTTTGGGACATGGAGTCGCTCGGCGCGCGCCGCGATGAAGTGGGGCTGCGCGGCTCCCCCACCAAGGTCAAGAAGATCGAGAGCGTACTCCTGAAGCCGTCAGAGACCCGCATGATTGACCCGACGGATGCAGCCATAGCCGCCCTCGTGCACGAACTCACCGAGGAGCACATCCTTGGCTAGGGACGAAGTCTGGGTCTGGGTTGAAGTCCAGAACGGCCGGCCGGCAGAGGTCAGCCTCGAGCTCCTAAGCCGGGCCAAGGAACTGGCGACCGAGCTTGGCGTGCCCGTGGGCGCGGCCCTCTTGGGGCACGACGTGTCTGGGATCGCGCCCGACCTCATTGCTTTGGGAGCGGACACGGTCTATCTAGCGGAGCACGCAGACCTTCAAGATTATCTCGCGTCGCCCTACGCGCGAGTGGTCGCTGGACTTATCCGTCGCTATGGGCCCCAGGTCGTTCTTTACGGCGCGAGCACCACAGGACGCGATCTCGCCCCCCGGGTAGCCTCGACGTTGCGTACCGGTCTGACGGCGGACTGCACCGACCTCCGTATCGGCGACCACCATACCCGCGAAAGAGATTACGAGCAGCTTTTGTACCAGATCAGGCCGGCGTTCGGCGGCAACATTGTGGCCACTATCGTCTCGCCCGATCATCGCCCTCAGATGGCGACAGTCCGGGAAGGCGTCTTTAGGCTGCCTGAAGCAGATGAAGGCCGGCGGGGAAACGTGGTGCGGGTCAGGGTGGACGTCGCGCACGAGGAACCCGTCGACCTGCGTAACCGGCAACGGGGTGAGGCAGCAGCCGTAACCGCCCAGGCGACTGGGGCGCGGGCCCACGACGCCGCCGCGCCAAGCCAAAGCCAGGATGACGGCGGCCCTCTTTTCATCCTGCCGTCCGACCTCGGCGTGACCCTGCTCCGGCGCGTGCAGGAGGAGAAGGCCGTGGATCTCAAAGCGGCGCAGGTGATCGTGGCGGGTGGCGCGGGAGTCGGCTCCAAGGCGGGCTTCGATCTCATTAGAGACTTGGCACATACACTCGGCGGCGTCGTGGCCGCCTCGCGCGCCGCGGTCGACGCCGGCTGGATCGCACGGGACCATCAGGTGGGCCAAACCGGCACCACGGTCCGGCCAAAACTCTACATCGCCGCCGGGATCTCCGGTTCCGTGCAGCACCGAGCGGGCATGGACCAGTCTTCGCGGATCCTCGCCATCAATACCGATCCTCTGGCGCCGATCTTCTCAGTGGCCAACTACGGCATCGTCGGCGATCTTCACGAGGTGATCCCTCGCATTATCCGGGCGTATCGGAGCAAGGCATGAGCAACTTCTTCCTCGACAGCCCCGACTTGCAGTCGACCCTCGAGCGCCTCGACCTGTCCCGTGTGGTCACCCTTAAGGAGAACGGCTTTGCCGATGCAGGCGACTTCACCTGGGCGCCGCGTGACCTGGCGGACGCCCTCGACAATTATCGGCGCACCCTCGAGATAGTCGGGGAGATCGCAGGCGAGTTCGTCGCACCACGCGCGGAAGAGGTCGATAAAGCCGGAAGCAGCTTCGCCGGGGGCGAGGTCTGTTATGCCCCTGGCCTCTCGGAAGCGCTCGAGCGGCTGCGCCAAGCCGACCTCATGGGGATCACCCTGCCACGCCGCTTCGGTGGGCTGAACTTCCCCGTGACTATATCCGCCATGATCATCGAGATAATCTCCCGGGCCGACGCGTCTCTCATGAATATCTTCGGCCTACAGGACATCGGGGAGACCGTCAACAAGTTCGCTTCCGAGGAGATCAAGCAGGCCTATCTTCCCCGTTTCGCCAGCGGCAGCATCACCGGGTCGATGGCGCTCACCGAGCCAGAGGCGGGGTCGGATCTGCAAAACGTCCAACTGAAAGCTCGCGAAGGCGCCGACGGACGCTGGTATCTGAACGGCGTGAAGCGCTTCATCACCAATGGGTGCGGCGAGGTGTCCCTCGTTCTCGCCCGCAGTGAAGAAGGCACCACGGACGCGCGTGGTCTGTCGCTGTTCCTCTACGAGCGAGACGAGCACATGAAGATCCGCCGTATCGAGGAGAAACTCGGCATCCACGGTTCTCCGACCTGCGAACTCCAGTTCACTGACGCACCGGCCCTTCTGATCGGTGAGCGCCGCCGGGGTCTCACGACATACGTTATGAGCCTGATGAACGGGGCCCGGCTGGCCATCGCCGCTCAGGCCCAGGGCATCGCGGAGGCCGCGTACCGCGCGGCGCACAAGTACGCCGGCGAGCGAGTCCAGTTCGGAGTGCCTATCCGCCAGATCACCGCGGTGGCCACCCTGCTCGCGGACATGAAGGTGTCGATCGACGCTTCGCGCGCTCTCATGTACGAGACCGGGATGCTCGTCGATCTCAAGGAAGGACTCGAAGCTCGGCTGGAAAACCATCTAGCTGAGCTGCCTGCCTCCCAGGTCAGGGAGCTTCGCGCGGAAGCTAAGAAGTACGCCCGGTACGCAGGCCTATTCACCCCGCTTGCGAAAGCGGTCTGTACCGAGACGGCCAACCGGGTCGCGTACGACTCACTCCAGGTTCATGGGGGCTCGGGCTACATGCGCGACTTCGCGGTGGAGCGGCACATGCGGGACGCCCGCATCACCAACATCTACGAAGGCACCACGCAGCTTCAGGTCGTGGCCGCCCGTGGAGGCATACTGGCGGGAGCGCTCTCCGAGTGGTTCGACGACTTCGAAGCTCAGGACTTGTCCCATGCCCCGGAACTGCTCTCACGCGTGAAGGGGGCTCGGGCCCGCTTCGAGCAGGCTATCGCCCGCATCCAGACGCTGGACGACCCCCGCTTC
Source organism: uncultured Thermoleophilia bacterium (assembly GCA_963749535.1). Classification (GTDB taxonomy): domain Bacteria; phylum Actinomycetota; class Thermoleophilia; order RBG-16-64-13; family RBG-16-64-13; genus Chersky-299. The sequence goes on from CAVVNF010000008.1 coordinate 30,712, forward strand.
CGGGACCATCATGCCACACGATTCGTCGAGATGGCGTCCGACCTAGCCTGCGCCTACCTCTTGCTACAGGTCGCCCAGGGTGACTCCCACCGCCTGCTGACTGCGCAGTATTTCGTCGAGCGCAGGATGCCTCTTGTCGAGACGAACGCAGAGCTCATCGAGAACAGCCGCCCAGAAGACTTGGACACGCTGTCTCTGCTGGCCGAATACTGAACCGACGCTCCGCCCTAAGGAGGCCGACGTTGAAGGACCTAGCCGCCCTGCTCGCCAAGTTCTCGAATGCTCACGGGCTATCCGGTTACGAGGACGCGGTCGCCTCTCTTCTGGTGGATGAGCTCACCCCCCTGACCGATGAGGTGCGGATCGATCCCATAGGCAATGTCGTTGCCACCCGCGCCGGCGACGGACCGGTGGTCATGGTGGCGGCCCATATGGACGAGATCGGGCTCATGGTGAAGTACATCGAGAGCGAAGGGTTCCTTCGGTTCGTGCCCGTCGGAGGCTGGTTCGACCAGACCCTGCTTTCTCAGCGGGTCTTCGTCCATACCCGCGACGGCAAGATGCTTCCCGGCGTGGTGGGCTCCAAAGCTCCTCATATCATGGACGAGGAAGAGCGCAAGAAACCGGTCAAGATCAAGGACATGTTCATCGACATCGGCGCCACGTCACTGGCCGACGCTCAGGACATGGGCGCCGAGATCGGCTCGCCGGTGAGCCCAGACCGCAGTCTTGTGCGGTTGGGGAACGGGTTCGTCACTGGCAAGGCCCTCGACAATCGCGCGGGCGTCGCGATGATGGTGGCCGCGATGGGTCTTCTCAAAGGACGCAAGGTAAAGGCGACAGTCCACGCTGTCGGCACGGTCCAGGAAGAGGTGGGGCTCAAAGGCGCACGCACCAGCGCCTATGGATTGAGCCCGGACGTGGCGATAGCGACCGACGTGACCATCACCGGCGACCATCCGGGCGTGACCCGCAGCGAGCGCCCGATCGCAGCCGGCGACGGCCCCGTCATCACAGTGATCGATGCCAACGGACGGGGCATAATCGTCTCGCGACCGGTGCTGCGCTGGCTTCGCGGTGCTGCCGAGAGCGCTTCGCTCCCATATCAGCTCGATGTCGGTTCCGGCGGCAATACCGACGCCACGGCGATCCATCTGACCAAGGCCGGGATTCCTACCGGGGTTATCAGTGTCCCCACCCGCTATATCCACTCGCCGGTGGAGGTGCTCTCCCTTAAGGACCTGGAGAGCTGCACCAGACTAGTGGCGGAAGCAATCCTTACCGCGCACAACCACTTTCAGCACGTGTAGCCCTAGGGGTTGACACGGCGTTCGGCGGTCGGGTGCCACGTACCCCTCCACGTACCCCCTCGTGGGGTCCGCTTGGTCCCGTAGCTGTGTAGCCCGTCAGCCCTTGACCGCCGCTTCGATCTCCTTGATCTTCTCTGCGCCGAAATAGCCGCAGGCGCCCTTCTTTTGGTCGGGCTCGATGCCACGCTCCTTGATGATCTTGCTCACCTTGCCTGGGGAAACCCCGAGCTTCTCCGCGATCTTCCCTGCAGTCAGCAGCCCCTCCGGACTCATCTCAGCACCCCCGTTCGTTCACGTCGACCGGACCCAGCACCACACCGGCCCGATTGGCGGTCTTTCCCTGTAGCGGCCGGCCCCTATTCGCGCGACGTCAAGGCACGCTGCCACGAAGCCGCCTCCGACCTCAGTGCTTCAACGAGAGACGGCGGCACCCTGCCTTCCACGAGCACGTCCTCGTCGCGGTATTCGAACGCGACCGCCCCCCGCTCGCGCACCCGGGCGAGCAACTCTCCGGCCGAATATGGCAGGATCAGTCGGACTTCGAGCCACAGTTCGGCCAGCGCGGCGGACATCTGTTCTTGCGTCTTCTCGATGCCCTGCCCGGTAAGCGCCGATATGCGGACCACGTAGCGGTCGGCGCGCCCGACCACCGACGCCTGCGCTTCAACGGAGGCATCCGCGAGGTCAGCCTTGTTTAAGGCGACGATCCGCGGCTTGTGGCCTGCTCCCAGCTCATCCAGCACGGTCTGGACCGTGCGGCGGTGCTCATGTGCACGAGGGTCTGCCAGATCTACGACCTCCAGCAGGATGTCGGCGCGAGTGACCTCTTCCAACGTCGCCCGGAAGGCTTCCACCAATTGGTGGGGTAGCTTGTGGATGAAGCCCACCGTGTCGCTCACGATGACCGTCTGCCCTTCGCTGAGCCTGACGCGTCGCGTAGTGGGATCCAAGGTGGCGAACAGCTTGTCCTCGACCAGCGCGGCCTCTTCGCCCACCAGTGCATTGAGGAGCGTGGATTTTCCGGCGTTGGTGTAGCCGACGATGGCGACGGCGGGCAAAAGCCGCTGGTCCCTAGCCCGAGCCGCAGTCTCGCGACGCGCGCGCACCTCTTCCACTCGCTCCCTGGTCTTCTTGATCTTCTGGCGGATGACCCGGCGGTCCGTCTCCAACTGCGTCTCGCCGGGGCCCCGCGTGCCGATGCCGCCCCCTGTGCGCGAGAGGTGAGTCCAAAGGCGAGTCAGGCGCGGTAGCTGGTACTCGAGTTGCGCGAGTTCCACCTGGATGCGCCCTTCATGAGTCTGCGCGCGCTGCGCGAAGATATCGAGGATTATGCGGCTTCTGTCGACTACCTTCACGTCGAGCAGACCCTCGAGGGTCCGCTGCTGCTTGGGGGACAACTCGTCGTCGGCCACAAGCATGGTGAACCCCGTAGCCTGCTTGGCGGCGATCAACTCGTCCGCCTTGCCCTTGCCGAGATAGAAGGCCGGGTGGAGGGTCACGCGCTTCTGCGCCACCGAGCCGACCACCTCGGCTCCCGCGGTCTCGACCAGAGCCGCCAGCTCCTCGAGGGATTCATCGGCCGTCCATCCGGCGTCCCCTCCGGTGTCAACCGCAATGAGGTACGCCTTCTCCTTCTCGGTGTGGGTACTCATGTCCTGGGCTACTCGCACAACTATCCGCCACCTCTCGTTGCCGTGTTGGCTCGGGCTTTGCCGCGCCGTCTTTCGCCGGGCGCTCCGCACGAAGCGCGATCGCCGACGGTGACCGCCGAGGCACCGCAGACCGGGAGTACCCTTCGCAGCACCCTGCCCGTCTCGCTGCGCGGATTGTCGCAGACCTCTTCGGGCGTCCCTTCGGCCACCAATTCGCCTCCAGCATCCCCGCCTTCCGGACCCAGATCGATGAGCCAGTCCGCGCATTTTATGACGTCTAGGTTATGCTCGATGACCAAGACGGTGTTGCCCGAATCTACCAGCCGTTGCAGCACCTCAAGCAGTTTGTCCACGTCGGCGAAGTGTAGGCCGGTCGTCGGTTCGTCCAAGATATAGAGGGTGTTCCCGGTAGCGATCTTGGCCAGTTCCGTTGCCAGTTTCACGCGCTGGGCCTCCCCACCGGACAACGTGGTGGACGGCTGGCCGAGCTTGATGTATTCGAGGCCCACATCGGCAAGTGTCTGCAGCCGGCGGCGTATCTTCGGCTGATTGACGAAGAACTCCACCCCCTCCTCCACGCTCATGTCCAGGATCTCGGCGACGTTCTTGCCCTTGAAGCGCACCTCGAGCGTCTCCCGGTTGTATCTCTTCCCCTGACAGACCTCACAGGGAACGTACACGTCGGGGAGGAAGTGCATCTCGATCTTCAACGTGCCGTCGCCCTTGCAGGCCTCGCAACGGCCCCCCTTGACATTGAAGCTGAACCGCCCCGGCGCGTACCCGCGCACTTTTGCTTCCTGCGTTTGCGAAAACAATTCTCGGATGTGGTCCCACAGCCCGGTGTACGTGGCCGGATTGGAGCGAGGAGTGCGCCCTATGGGCGACTGGTCGATATTGATGACCTTGTCGAGGATCTCGATGCCCTCGATGCGATCGTGATCGCCGGGCCTTACCGGCACCCGGTTGACGAGGTTCGAAAGGCTCCGGAACACGATGTCGTTGACCAGGGTGGACTTCCCGGAGCCGGAAACCCCTGTAACGCAGACGAATTTCCCAGTGGGTATCCGCACGTCCAGATTCTTCAGGTTGTGCTCACGAGCCCCCCTCACCACGATCTCGCTCCTGCCTGGACGACGGGAGGATGGGACCGCGATGCTCCTGTCTCCAGACAAGAATTGCCCGGTGGCCGAGCGAGGCTCCGCCAGGACTGCGTCCAACGAGCCGCTCACCACGATCTCTCCCCCGTGCTCTCCAGCGCCCGGGCCCATGTCCACGAGAAAGTCCGCGGAACGCATCGTCTCCTCATCGTGCTCAACGACGATCACCGTGTTGCCGAGATCGCGCAGCCTGAGAAGGGTGTCGATCAGCTTGCGATTGTCCCGCTGGTGAAGACCTATGGAAGGCTCATCCAGGATGTATAGAACGCCGACCAGACTTGAACCAATTTGGGTCGCCAGGCGGATGCGCTGTGCCTCCCCACCAGACAAGCTGCCGGCACTGCGAGAGAGGCTGAGATATCCGACCCCCACCGACTCGAGAAACGAGAGCCGCTCCTTGATCTCTTTGAGAACACGCACCCCGATGAGCCTCTCTCTCTGGCTCAGGTCTAGTTCGTCCAGGAAACGCGCATGCTCCGGCGACCGGAAGCAGGCTGAGCTCGTATATGTTCAGGCCCCCGATGCGCACGGCAAGCGTGGCTGGCTTGAGGCGCGCCCCGTGGCAAGCCGGGCACGGCCTCTCGGACATATACTCCTCGATCTTCTCGCGGATGTACTCCGAGTCGGTCTCCCGATACCGCCTCTCCAGATTGGGCACTATCCCCTCGAAGGTGGTCATGTAACTGCGCTTCATGCCCTGGCGATTCTCGTAGGTGACATAGTGCCGCTCGCCTCGGGTGCCGGTCAAAAAGACGTCTTTGACTTCTTGCGGCAAGTCCGCCCACGGCGCGGTGACATCCACCTCATACCGCTCGGCGATCGCCCTGATGATCTGCTCGTAGAACTTGGAGTTGCTGCCGCTCCACGGGAGAAGGACACCCTCTGCGACGGAGAGCGAGCCATCTCCCACGACCAAGGCGGGGTCGATCTCCCTACGGGCGCCGAGACCGCCACATGTCTCGCACGCACCGTGTGGCGAGTTGAAAGAGAAGATGCGAGGCGCCATCTCCGGCAGGGACACCCCGTGAATCGGACAGGCCAGGTTCTCTGAGAAGAGCAGGCCGGTGGGCTTGCCGGTCTCATCGCCGGCGGCGGATCCGTGCTCGTACACGTCCACTACCAGCAGGCCATGGGCCTCGGACAGCGCGGTCTCCACCGAGTCGGACAAGCGACGACGGATGCCTTCCTTCATCACGAGCCTGTCCACCACAATGCTGACGTCGTGGTGCACGTTCTTGTCCAGCTCCGGCAATTCCGCGTCAATCAGATACTCGCTGCCGTCGATCTCCACCCGGGTAAACCCTTCTTGCCGGATGTGTTCGAGCACGTCCCGATGCCAACCCTTCTGGCCCCGAACGACCGGGGCCTTGATCACGAACCGGGTGCCTTGTTCCAATCCCAAAATCTGGTCGACGATCTGCTCCTTGCTCTGCCCTTCTATGGGACGTCCGCATATCCAGCAGTGAGGGTGACCGATCCTCGCATACAGCAAGCGGAGATAGTCGTATATCTCAGTGACTGTGCCTACCGTGGAGCGCGGGTTGCGCGACGTTGTCTTCTGGTCGATGGAGATGGCCGGCGACAAGCCTTCGATGGAATCGACATCGGGTTTGTTCATCTGGCCCAGGAACTGCCTGGCATACGAGGACAGACTCTCCACATAGCGGCGCTGCCCCTCAGCATAGATCGTGTCGAAAGCAAGACTCGACTTACCCGAGCCGGAGAGACCCGTGATGACTATGAAACGGTCGCGCGGGAGAGCCAGGGATATGTCCTTGAGGTTGTGCTCCCGGGCGCCGACGATGACGATTTCGCTGCTACCCATGGTATAGGGATTCTAACAGGAAGCCCGGACAGTAACCGCCGTCACCCCAGCTCGCGCAGGGAAGCAAGACGCGCCTTCAGCTGGCGCACCTTGTCCCGCTGGCGTTCAAGGCCGGGATGGTCCTGTTCCTTGATCTTGGTATGAAACAGTGCCAGATTCATCTGCTCGCGCTGAAGGGCCTTCAGGACCGCCCTCCCTGCCGGACCTTTCCGTCTCGCCACCAGCCGACGTGCCTCACGGCGCCTGCGGCCCGATACGAGCGAGTGCTCTTCGTCGGGGCTCAGAACATCGGTGCCTATCTCGACCGCGATCAGCCGCTCGAACGCCGCCTTCTCTCGACGACGAGCAAACACGGCCAGAATGACCAGGAGCAGGAGGAAAGGCACTCCTTTCAGCAGGAGCACGAGCACTATCCTCAAAGAGCTCTGGCCGGCCAGCGAATCGAGCAGAGGAGAGTTCCAGACGAAATGAGCGGCCACCGCCAGGATCGCGAAGAATGCGGCCACGACGAACCGGGTCTGCCGCGAACGGTCCACGCGCGTGACGAAGTATGCGAAACCGAACCCGGTGAGTGCCGTGAACAAGGTGTGGCTATACAGACCCGAGATGAGCACCCGCAGGACGTACGTACTCAGGACGGGCGTCAGCTGGCCGCTATGTGAGTTCGCCGCCGCGTGCACGAAGTACTGGATGTTCTCCACGGTCTGAAAGCCCAGTCCGATCATCGCTCCGTACACCAAACCGTCCATCAGCCCATCGATCTCGTCGCGGGCGATCAGGAAGAGGATCACCAGCCCGGCCCCTTTGTACAGTTCCTCGTCGATGGGCGCGACAATGGCCGCGCCCCAATTCTGGAAAGCGTTGGGCGACATGACGTTCTGTAGGAGGCCGAGGAAGTAGTTGTTCGCTGAGCCCGGCGAAGGTGATCGCTACCAGGGCGCCCCACAGCAGAGCGGCAACGATCATCGACACGGGCTCGGGCTCGAACTGGTCGAAGCGGTAGATCACGACCGCGGCTGGAATCGCTGTGATGGCCAGCAGGATCACGGAAAGCAGCCATGCGCCAGGATATGTCGAGATGTAGGTCAGCTGCTGTAGGCCGACAACGACAGCCGAACCTACCACCAACAGCATGAAGAGCCAGTAGGCCGGCTCGGCCGGTCGGCGGAACGATCCGTCCGAGCGGGGCGAGAAGCCACGCCGCTGAGTGCCTTGCATCCACCCCTCGTTCATCATGGGCACCACCATCGTGGCGAGCATCCCGTCGATGTCGCCCTGTAGAGGCCGGAGTTGACCGCTCGGTGCGATCGCCAGCATCGCCACGCCGATGCCCGCCGAAGAAACCGCCACCAGCTCACCGTCCAGGGCCGAGCCGTTCTGTGTACCGTTGAAAAGCTCTCGCCGGCCGTCAAGTTTCCCTGCCACGGTCATGCTGTCGGGCGGCAGCGATTGGAAGAAGCTGAACTGCTGTTTCAACTGGCTCAGCTGGTCGTCCAGAAGTTGCTGCGATGTTCCGCTGAAGACGTCGGCCGCGAAGGCCACTATCACTCCGGACTTGCGGAGGGACACGCCGTTCGGCCCCACGTTCCATTGTTGAGCCGCCGAGGACCAGCCCGAGGGCGGACGGATGGTCACTCCGTGTGCGACAGGGAGTGGCACACCCGCCGGCAGCTTGCCGGACTGGCCCACTGCCGCCGACACCACCAGCACCAGGAACAGCCAGCCAAACATGACGGCTGCCAGAATGACGACCGGCCGCCACCGCGAACGTGGGCCACGTCGCCCGGCCGAGTCCGGCGCGAGTGCGGTCGCCTCCGGGGGCTCGCCGTAAGCTCCAACGTTCCGCGAGGGCTCGGCCGCCCGCCGTCTATGGGTGTCCGACAGGTCGTGTCCGCTCACAGAGCCACCCCAGGCGTGCACTCCGCGAACGCATCGAGGGCCCCGGCCGCAAAGCGGCGGGGCCCTCGATGTGCAATGCGGATGATCATCCGAGGCTCCTAGGTGGAGGTAAGGGGACTCGAACCCCTGACCTCAACGCTGCCAGCGTCGCGCTCTCCCAACTGAGCTATACCCCCACGAGCGGCCACGGATTATAGCCGTTGCGCCATGGCAGTGCAACCGCCCGAGACCTACTCGACGACCTCCACCGGTGCCTGTTTCCACAGCACGTCCAGACGGTAGAAGGCTCTTGCCTCCGGTGTGAACACATGGACGATGAAGTCGAGAAAGTCCAGAAGGATCCACTCATTGCCGGCTGTGCCCTCGACGCCGGCGGGGACGACCCCGGACTCCTGCTTCAACCTGAATGCGATCTCCTCGGCTATGCGCTTCGTCTGACGAACGTTCCGTCCGGTGCACAGCAGAAGGTAGTCGGTGTATGTGATCAACTCGTGCATCTCGAGGATCTTGACGTCTTCCGCCTTGAGATCGAGCGCGGCGGCTGCGGCGAGGCGCGCCCTCGCGTGAATCGCCGCCAAGTCGGCCGCGGTTTCGGGCCTACTGGGCCGGCCGCGATGGGACAGCGCGTCAAGATCCGGGGGCGCCACTTCTCCCTGATCGAGCGGACCGAGGACGGAAATATCGGCCGCAGGGGACGAGCTGCTCGCTGGAAGGCGACTCGCCGGTCAGGCCCGAAGACGACTCACCGGTTGTTGGCGGCTCCTGGGCGAACAGCGACTTCTTTGTGCGCGGCGGTCGCTTGGCAGGTGGCGATGGCTTGGCGGGTGGTGACTGCTTGGTGGGCACGCTGGGTTCTACTCCCATTCTATGGTTGAGGGCGGTTTGCTCGAGATGTCTAGAACCACGCGGTTGACGCCGGCGACCTCGTTGATGATGCGATTCGAGATCCGTTCCAAAAGATCGTGCGGGAGCCGCGCCCAATCGGCCGTCATGGCGTCGTCCGACGTGACCGCGCGGACGACGATCGGGTATGCATACGTGCGCTCGTCGCCCATGACTCCGACGCTCCGGATCGCAGGCAGCACAGCGAACGATTGCCATATCTCTCTGTACAGCCCGGCACGCTTGATCTCCTCCAGAAGGACCGCGTCGGCTTCCTGCAGGATGCGCAGGCGTTCTTCGTCGACTTCCCCGATGATGCGAATGGCCAGCCCAGGTCCCGGGAACGGCTGGCGCCAGACTATGTTCTCTGGAAGACCGAGCTCCTCGCCTACCACGCGTACTTCATCCTTGAAGAGCATCCTCAGCGGTTCCACCAGCTCGAAATCGATGTCTTCGGGCAGACCCCCGACATTGTGATGCGACTTAATCTTGGCGGCTTCCCGAGTGCCCGATTCGATGACGTCCGAGTAAAGAGTGCCTTGGACCAGGAACTTCGCCTTGCCTATCCTCCGCGACTCCTCCTCGAATGTGCGGATGAATTCCTCGCCGATGATCTTGCGTTTCTGCTCCGGTTCCGAAACGCCGGCGAGTCTGCTCAGAAACCGCTCCTTCGCCATCGCATGCACGAGAGGCACGTGAAAATGCCGGCGGAACGTGTCCTCGACCTCTTCGCCTTCGTTCTTGCGCATGAACCCGTGGTCCACGAAGATGCACGTGAGTTGGTCGCCGACAGCTTTGTACGTGAGCAGCGCCGCCACCGCTGAGTCCACGCCCCCGGACAGGCCACACACGATGCGCTCAGTACCCACTTGGGTCTGGATGCGCTTGACCGCGTCCTCGATGATGGACACCGGAGTCCAGGTGGGCGCGATGTCGCAGATCTTGTACAAGAAATTCTTGAGCAGCTCCTGGCCGTAGGCAGTGTGCCGCACTTCCGGGTGAAACTGCACGCCGTAGAGCTGCGCGACGGTATCCTCCATCGCCGCCACCGGGAGCAGATCGCTTTGGGCGGTCACGACAAAACCGGCCGGCGCCTCGGTGACCGAGTCCCCGTGGCTCATCCAGCAGGCCATTTCCTGCGGCATGCCGTCGAGCAAACGGCCGCGATCGATGACCCTGACCACCGTGCCGCCATACTCGGCGGAATCGAGGCGGGCCACCCGGCCCCCTCTCAACTTGGCGATCAGCTGGAGGCCGTAGCATATGCCGAGTATCGGAACGCCAAGATCGAACATCTGCGGATCGATGGTGGGCGCATTGGGCTCGTTGACGCTGCGCGGGCCTCCCGACAGGATTATGCCCGCGGGATCCGCCGCCCTGATCTGCTCTGCAGGCGTGTCGTACGGGATGAGCTCCGAGTAGACCCGGCACTCCCGGACCCTGCGTGCGATCAACTGCGCGTACTGGCCGCCGAAATCGATGACCAAGACCTTCCTGATCCCCTGGCCGTCAGCCTTCAGAATGCACCTCCTCGATCTCCACTATCCTGGCCAACTCGACAGCGTCTTTCGGTGAGAACACCCCGGCCCCGAAATGGCCGAGATTCGCTGCCGCGCAACCGAGGCCGAAACGTAGGCATTCCTCGGGTCCGCCGCCCTCCGCGAGTCTTACGGCGTATCCCCCCACGAGCGCATCGCCCCAGCCTACCGGCGAGACCATTTCTCGAGGAGGTAGCTTTGCCACGAACGTCCGTGGGGTGTCTCCATCCATGAGCTCGGCGACGCAACCATACCGATAGCTGATGACGGCAGAGCCGCTGCCCATCTCGCGCATCCGCCGCACCGCGTGGAGCATGTCCTCGACCCCATTGAACTCGTAGCCAATAAGGCCTTCGGCGTCCACTTGCTTCGGGAAGATGAAATCCGGGCCGGCTTTGATCCCCAGTCGAAGAGGTTCGGTGTACGTGTAGAAGAAGACGGTCAAGCCCAGACGCTTGAGTCTCTGGATCATCTCCATGTATACGCCGTCGTCCAGGGCACGGGGCAACGTCCCCCCGACTATCGCGATGTCGGCCGCCTTACCCAGGTACTCGAGCTTGTCCATCATCAGCGCGAGCTCCTCGGGTCTGATCTCTGGCCCCATCTCGTTTATCTCGGTTATCGTGTTGTTCGTTGGGTCCACCACAGCCGTGGACGTGCGGGACTCACCCCGGATACGCACGAAATCGCACAAGATCCCTTCGGCGTTGAGGTTGCTGAGGATCTGCTCTCCCCGACCGCCGCCGAGGAAGCCTGTCGCGATGACCGGCCGCCCCAGGGTCTTCACGACCCGGGCCACGTTGATGCCCTTGCCGCCGGGGAGAACCACCGTGTCGGTAGCCCTATGGCGATACCCGGCCTGGAAGTTCGGCACCGTCATGGTCCGATCCAGAGCTGGGTTCAGCGTTATCGTCAAGATCATTCTGATGTCAACCGCCCAGCCATTTCGTCAGACGGTGCCAAAAGTAGGCCGCCTTAAGACCAAGCGTCACCTTGGCGACCGAGCGTGCCGCCACCAAATCCACCGAGGCCACCTGCAGTCCCCCTGCCGTGTACAGGACCTTCCCGTAGACCTGGCCAGCTTGGACAGGGAGCACCAGATCGGGTTGAATACTCACTTTGCTCGTTACCTTGTCGCCCTTCAACACCGTCGCGTCGACCGACCGGTCCGTGACCAGTTCCAGTTTCTCGCCGAGGCGATACGGGAGAGCCATCTCCGCCGCAGGCACACCTTGCTGGACAAGAGTGATCTTCTGGTACTGCGCGAACCCGAACTGCAACAAAGCCTTGCTATCGGCCCAGCACGGAGGCTGAGTCTTCTCCCCCAGTACCACACCTATCAGCGAAGCGCCGTTCGACGTTCCGGACGCGACCAGGCAGAAGCCTGCCTTGCTCGTGTAGCCGGTCTTAATTCCCGTCACCCAGCTTACTGCGCCCAGCAGCTCGTTGTGGTTGCGAAAGGTCTCCGGTTTGGTGGCCCCAGGCATCGTGATCGACCAATTCACCGTACCAACGAGCTTGCGAAATTCCGCGTTCTTCATGGCGTACTGCGCGAGGGTGGCGAGATCGCGAGCAGTGGAGTACCCAGGGGTGTAGCCTGGGGTGTCAAGACCGTGAGGGTTCGTGTAGTGAGTATTCGTAAGCCCAAGTTGCGCTGCCTTGGCGTTCATTTTGGCGACGAATGCAGCCTCGGAGCCGGCAGAAGCCTCCGCGAGCACCACGCCCGCGTCATTAGCACTATGCACCATGAGCGCGTAGAGCATCTGCTCCACCGTGAACTTCTGGCCGGCCTTGACGCCCAACTGCGACTCGTTCGTGGCCTCGGCTAGCTTCGACGCAGTGACCACCCGGTCCAGGGGCAACGACTCAATAGCCAAGATGCACGTCATGATTTTCGTCGTGGAAGCGATCTGCCTCCGCGCGTTGGCATTTCGTGAGTAGATCACGCGTCCGGAATTGACATCTATGAGAATCGCGGCGGCAGCACTGAGCGAGGGCGCGGAGACGGTGGTCTTTGTCGTGCCGGAAGCACTCGGTCGCTTGCGCGGTTCCGGTGGTCGGACTGCCCGTTCCGGTGCCGACCGTGGTCGTGGTCGAGGGTTGGCCTGCCGGCTGCAGCGTGGTAGCTGTGACGGCCAGATTGGTAGTCGTCGTCGTGCCCCACGCGATCCCGCCCAGAGTGGCGACGGAGATCAAGAGTGCAAGCAGGATGACGAGTACCGGGACTACCCAGCCCCGTCTCTTCGACACGGCAATCATGGCCCGGAGTATAGCATGGGCCTAGTCGACGCCCTGAGGGCCCGTGCTCGAAAAGTGCGACGCCAACCGGGGAGCCGGCGGGACATGCGAGACCCGATGTTAGAATATTCGAGCGCCGGTAGAAGCGATGGGGAGGAGGGACGATCGCCGAAGCATTCAGCCGCGCCTGGAGCCGGCTGATCCGCAAGCAATGGCTTATCCTCTACCCCATTGCCCTTGCCGTGATCAATGCGGCTGCATTTCTTGCTGTGTATGCCGCAGATGGCGGGCGGTTGCAGTGGGGAGCCTTCCTCAACGCGGCATTTGACCGGGAACTATTCGTCCACGACCACTTCTTGAGCGGGCTGTCGCTCACCCCGGCATTGGGCGTCGCCATCTTCGTGGGCCTGGCGGTGTGCGTGCTGGCCGCTATGATCCGGGCGCCCTACTTCCGGGCGATCGCCGGTCACGGATATCCCCGGGCACCGCGATCCTGGAATGAGATCGCCCAACTGTCGCTCTTCTACCTGTTCGCGAACCTGGCCCTTTGGCTGGTGCCGTTGGCGGCCCCGTCGCAGGGAGCGTTGACTCAGTTGGTTCTTTTCGCCGCCTTGCTCGTCACCATACTCATTGCTTTTGCCGACTACGCGATCGTATTTGAAGAGTTGGCGTTCATGCCTGCCTTACGCCGAAGCTTTCAGCTGGTCCGCCGCCGCTGGATCCCAGTGGTCGTGGTGATCATCGTCTATCAACTGGTGGATCTGGGCCTGCATTCCCTTTACAAACTCTATTACGGGGGGACGAACCGCGTGTTCGTGCTGCTGCCGCTGAGTCAACTCCTCGTGGACTCGCTCCTCGTCCTCTTCGTCGACCTTCTGCTCATCTTCCTGTACGAGCAGGCGCGCCAGGCGGCGCAGGCCTAGCAGCCTTCGAGCCGATCACAGCTGTATCCGCACCGTTGGCGTTGTCGTCGTGGGTGCGGCGGGATGCTCCTGACGCCCGCCCGTGCCCACGAGCCCCCCGAGAACCAGGGCGCTGATCACTCCCACCACTACGACGAGCGCCAGAAACGGCAGCACCTTCTTCCACCACACACCGTCTCGATCTGATGTCTCGGTCTCGAACGAATCGTCATCCACGGCCGGAAGCCTCCCAGAGCGCGGTGCGCATAGCCGCCGCTTCAGCGCGGGCGGCGTCCACCCACGTACCCTCGCGTTTCCTGTACGCGTACAAGATAGCTCGGGCAGAGTTCACCACGGCGCCGGTTCCAGCGGCATCGAACACTCCTATCAAGTCACCGGCCCGCGCTCCCTGGGCACCGTAACCGGGTACGAGGAAGAGGACCCCGGGCATCCTGCGCCGCAGTTCGGCCGCCTGTTCCGGGTGCGTCCCCCCTACCACCGCGCCGACCGACCGGTAGCCTCGCTCTCCCTGCGTTCCCGCTCCCCAGTTTCCGACCATGTCCGCCACTCTTTGGTAGACCGTCTCGCCCGACTGCAGCAGCAAGTCTTGGAGCTCGCTGGAGCTGGGATTGGATGTCTTCACAAGCACGAAAACGCCCTTGCCGTTCTCTCGCGCCCTCAGGAAGAACGGTTCCAACCCATCTGTGCCGAACCATGGGTTCGCGGTCACGGCATCCGCGCCCGCGACGTCGAGGTGCGCCTTAGCGTAAGCCTCAGCGGTACTGCCGATATCGCCACGCTTGACGTCGGCGATCACCAGATACCCGAGTTGTTGGCCAAGACGAATCAAGTCCTGATAGAGCTCGTAGCCCGCGTGACCCAAGGCCTCGAAGTAGGCGGCCTGGATCTTGACCGCCACGACTTCGCACTCGAGAGCGTGCAGAAGGGTCAGCAGGAACTCCCGGAAGCAGGCGATGACCATCTCAGTCTCGGTGCCATAGCTCAGTCCGGCGTGCTTATCCCTCACGGCGGGCGGAAGAAGTGAGAAGTCCGGATCCAGCCCCAGAACGACATGGGACCGCTTACTGTCGACAGCCTGCAACAAACGATCAGCAAAGTTGACGCTGTCCACGTGGCCACCCCCTGACGGTGGAAAAGAAAGGGCCGCTGGCAGCGGCCCTGGCTAAACACGGGAGCGTGAGTGCTACTTGACGGCGTTCTTCAGAGCAAGACCCGCGCTGAACTTGGGAACGGTGCTGGCCGGGATCTTGATTTTGGCTTTGGTCTGCGGGTTGATGCCGTCGCGTGCTTCACGTTTTTGGACGTAGAACTTGCCGAAACCCGTGAACTGAACGTCCTCCCCCTTTTTCAGCGAGTCCGTGACGACCTCCACAAACGCGTCGACGACACCCGCGGCGTCCTTCTTGCTCATGCCGGCCTTTGCGGCGAGCTTATCCACGAAATCCGACTTGGTCACAGCTACCTCCCTTTGTACACGCCGTTCCTTTTTACCTTACCAAATGCCCTGGACCCCACACAAGGACTTTTTGCGCTGGGAGAGGGCAAAAACGCCACTACTACCTAAGTTGACCGACCCCGAGCTCGGAAGAAGTGAACAATGGGCGAAGGGTAAGCCCCGCGGCCGCCGCGGCTTCGGCTCCTCCCTCCTCCCTATCGACCACGCAGAAAAGATCCTCGACTATCAGATCTGACTCCCGGAGGGCCTCAGCCGCCATGATGGCGGCACCTCCGGAAGTGACGATGTCCTCAACCAGAGCGATCCGCTCTCCCGGCACCCAGCGACCCTCGATGCGTTTGCTCGTCCCATAATCCTTGGACTGTTTCCTCACTAGGAGCAGAGGGAGCCCCAGTTCCAGGGAAAGGCCAGCGCCCAGGATCACGCCACCCAATTCGGGCGCTGCAAGCCGCTGATACTCCACCCCCGATGCAAGCTGGTTGCGGACCAACATCGCCATCTCATGGACTATCCCACGCAGCACGCGCGGCTCAGTCTCGAACAGATACTTGTCGAGATAGTAGCGGCTACGCTTCCCCGAACGCAGAACGAAATCCCCTTCCAAGTAAGCAGCCGCCATGAGCAGTTTCCCTAATGACTCCTTTTCCACGCTCCCTCCCCGCTCGCTAGATGCGCTATCACGTGCTCGATCAACGATCAGGTGCCGGATACCGCCACGCCTTCGACAGCGAACGAAGGGCAATAGACGCTCCCATACAGAGGCACCCAGCGGCTATCCGCGGCCACGTCGACGACGTTCCTCAGGAAACCGAGAAAATCAGAGGCGATAGTGACTTCCCGCACGGGACGGCCGGCGGTCCCACTCTCGATCAAGCGGCCGGTTACGCCCACGCTGAGTTCGCCACTTATCGGATTAACGCCGGAGTGTAGCCCGGAGACACTCTCGACGTAGAGACCGTCACCGACCCGGGCCAGGAGTTGATCGAGCGTGCCCTCACCCGGAGCCAGAACGAGGTTCGTGCTCCCCACACCCGGCAATCCCCTGTACGAGCCGCGGGAAGCGTTCCCGCTGGAGGAAGTCCCGGCTCCTTGCCTTCGCGCCGTGTACGTGTTGTGGAGAAACGAGGTCAGGACTCCCCCGGAGATAAGCGGCGTCCGTTGCTGGGGTACGCCTTCGCCGTCGAAGGGGCTGGTACCCATTCCGCCTGCGGCCAAGCCGTCGTCCAGAAGGTGGACCCGTGAAGAAGCCACAGCCTGGCCGATAAGCTCTGCGAAGATCGAGCGTCCTTTCTGCACAGCGTCCGCTCCGAAAGCCGGACTTATCATGGCCAGCAAAGCAGCGGCGACATCCCGGTCGAAGACCACTGTGCGCGTCGCGGTCGGGCATGGAGCGGCCCCCAGGAGGACCCGGGCCTTGCCGGCCGCTTCGAGTCCCGCAGAGAGCGGGTCCAGGTCGGCGGGCTCACGACCCGCGCTGAAACCCTGGCCCGACTCGAGTTCGCCACCCCGCCTCGCGTGAGCAAGCAGGTAGAGGTAGCAGAAAGTCTGTTCCGACGCGGCTTCGACGCCTTCGCTCGAGACTATCGCGATGCTGGCTTCACTCTCAGCGTAGGTGGTCTCCTCTACCGATTCGATCTCGGACTCGGCAAGGGCCGTCGCCTCCGCGTCCATCGCGAGTCTCACCTTATCGGCAAGGGCCGTCCCCGAAACGCCTTCCTTCCACAGCCCCGGGACTTCGGCATATGTCGCGGGCCCGGGAAGCCCGACATAAGGATCCGGGTCGGAGGCGCGAGCGTTGGCCACTGCCTCCGCGACCACCCCGTCGATCCCAGCGGCGCTCAGGTCACCCGTGTACGCGTATCCGCGCCTTTCGTCCACGATCGCCCGCACCCCAAGCCCTCGCGGTTCGGCCGCGGCCACAGACTCCACCTCGCCACCAAAGACTTTGATAGACAGAGTCCTGCCGAACTGCACGTAGACTTCGAGACCAAGCCCCGGCCGTTGCCCACGTTCCAGGGCCGCTCGAGCCAATTCCAATGGGGTGCCCGCCACCATCATCGATAGACTCCCAGGCTCGCGACGATCAAAGACTCGTTCCTCCCACTGTCAGCTCACGTATCCGGAGCGTGGGCTGGCCGCTCCCCACCGGGACCAACTGTCCCTCTTTGCCGCACATGCCCGCTTTCACGTCTAGGTCGTCGGCGATGGCGTCTATCGCCAGCAGCACCTCGACGCCGCTCCCGATGAGGGTAGCGCCCCGGACGGGAGCGCCGATCTTTCCGTTCTCGATGAGATACCCTTCGGCCACTCCAAACACAAAATCGCCCGTGGCCGGGTTGACTTCGCCGCCAGAGAGGCTCTTCGCATAAAGCGCACGAGGGGTATCGGCGATGATGTCTCCGCACGACGCCTCGCCCGGGCCGAAGTACGTGTTGGTCATTCTCGGATACGGCAGGTGACGGTAGTCTTGCCTTCGTCCGTTCCCGGTTGGTCGCATCCCGAGCTTCTCTCCCCTCAGTAGGTCCGTAAGATAGGTGCTCAGCACCCCCTCCTCGATGACCACGGTGCGCTCGCACGGCGTGCCCTCATCGTCGCAACCGGCGCTCCCCCACAGGCCGGCTCCAACGCCGTCGTCGTACGCGGATACGTGGCTAGGAGCCACGCGCTGGCCGAGCTTGCCCTCCCACACGCTGGTCTTCTTGAGAATGTAGTCGGCCTCAAGACCGTGCCCGCATGCCTCGTGGAACAACACGCCCCCAAACCCATTGGCGAGGATCACGGGCATGCGCCCGGCCGGCGCCGGAGAGGCTGACAGCATAGTGACCGCCTTTTCGGCAGCCTTCTGAGCCAATTCGCGGACGGCTGCTTCCCGGAACAGCTCGTAGCCCCCGTGGTGCGCCAAAGTCTCGCGACCGGTCTGGATGACGCCGTCCCGTTGAGCCGTCACGTTGACCGCTACCATCACCCGCGTGCGGTCGTCGGTGGCGAAACGCCCTCGGGAATTCGCTACCCAGACCCGCTGCCGGTTCTCCGCGTACACAGCGGCGACCTGGCGGATCTCGCCGGACACGGCGCGCGCGGTCTCGTCGAGGAGACGGAGCAGAGCGGACTTCGCAGACACATCCACGGACTCCGGCGCCACGAGCACTGTCTGACCTTCCGCTCCCCGCTTCTCGGTGAGCGCCACCGCGTCGACGACGCGGGCATCAGTCCCGGTGCTCAGCCGCCCGGCAAGGCTTTGCAGCGATAGCTCATCCACCGCGTCGACATAGCCGAAATACGTCGAGGGCCCTTTCACCACGCGAACGGAGCTGCCGCGATCTACGCCCGATACCACGTCCTCGATCTTTGCGTCTTCCAACCTCAGCGAGAGCGAGCGCCGGTCCTCCACGAAGAGCTCAGCAAAATCTCCACCTTTGCGGAGTGCTCGATGCAGAACGGCCGTCCCGAGTTCTTTGGGAAGCCCCGGAAAACCCGAATCTGGATCAGTCATGTGAGGGGTCCTTTGAAAGGCCCAGTGGTCAGCCTATGGGCCCCTACTTCGTGATGGAGCTGGTCAACAGTATGTCGCCTGCTACCTGCATGAATGGTTGAGCCTCGGCAGCCGAACCGGGCAGCGCCAGCATCGAGCCGTCGTCGAAGTACAGCTCCACCTGAGGCTTGCTGGTGCGCATCACCAGGAAGTAGTAGGCCGCCGCTGCTAGTGATCCCAGCACGGACAAAACGCCGAAGACCTTAAGGAGCCGTTTCATCGGTCGCTCGCCTCCTCGCCATCCCGCGCTGCTTCCCTGGCGTCGCGGATACAGGTTTTCATATCGTAGAGAACAAGCCCGATGCGGCTATCCCTCCGGCCGGTGGCCAGGATGACCATGCCGTGCTCGTCGGTCTCCCGCACGAGGAACACATAGCCGGCAGGGCCCTCGACCACAAGCTGAGTGAGCGGTTGCGAACCCATGTCTTTGGCGCGCCCCTCGCCCAGGCCGGCGAGCTCCAGTGCCTTGGCAACCATCGTTGCCTGCACTTCCTCCGGGAAGTTGGACGCAAGCACCTCGTCGCCCGCGAACAGGATGGCCTTATCTATGTCGGTGGAGATATCGAGCATCTCCTCGAATGCCTTCTCGGCTTCTACCTTCATGAACTCCCCTCCCAAGCGACAACTTGGTCGACTCTGCCGGTGCGCCCACAGTTTACCACCGGGGAAGCCGGTTCAAACCCAATGAAAAGGGGCCATCGCGCCCATCCGGCAGTCTCCGAGGACTGCCACCGGCGCGATGGCCCCAGCCCCGGGCGGACCCTTGGTAGAGTCCTCTCCGGAGTGCGGGTACTTCTGGTTACATCATGCCGCCCATGCCGCCCATGCCGCCCATGCCACCCGGCATGCCGGCGCCTTCTTTTTCCGGCTTGTCGGCCACGATGACTTCGGTGGTCAGGATGTTCTTGGCGATGGAGGCCGCATTCTGCAGAGCCGACCTGGTGACCATGGCCGGGTCGATGATGCCGGCTTTGATCATGTCTTCGTACTCGCCGGTCGCGATGTTGAGGCCGATGCCTTTGGCGCGGGTCTTGACCTCGTTGATCACCACAGAGCCTTCGAGACCGGCGTTATTCGCCAACTGGCGCAGGGGTTCCTCGAGGGACCGGCCGATGATCCGCACGCCGGTGAGCTCGTCGCCTTCAGCCTTGACGGCCGCAACGGCGGGCATCAAGAGGATCTGGGCCACGCCGCCGCCCGGGACGATGCCTTCTTCGAGGGCCGCGCGGGTAGCGGAGAGGGCGTCTTCCACTCGGTGCTTCTTCTCTTTGATCTCGGTCTCGGTGGCGGCACCGACTTTGATGACGGCCACGCCGCCGGCCAGTTTGGCCAGACGTTCCTGGAGTTTCTCGCGATCGAAGTCCGAATCGGTGTTCTCGATCTCGTTCTTGATCTGGTTGATCCGAGCCTTGATCTGGTCGAGCTCGCCCGCCCCGTCGACGATGGTCGTGTAGTCCTTGGTGACCACGACTTTGCGCGCATGGCCGAGTTGTTCGACCTTGGTGCTGTCGAGTTTGAGGCCCATCTCGTCGGTGATGACTTCGCCGCCGGTGAGGATGGCGATGTCTTCGAGCATGCGCTTGCGCCTGTCGCCGAAGCCGGGAGCCTTGACGGCGATGCCGGTGAACGTGCCGCGCAGCTTGTTGACGACGAGCGTCGCCAGAGCTTCGCCTTCGACATCCTCAGCGATGATCAGAAGGGCCTTGCCCGACTGGACGACTTTCTCCAGCACGGGCAGCAGATCTTGTACACCCACGATCTTCGAATTGGCGATGAGGATGTAGGGATCTTCGAGGACCGCTTCCATCCGCTCGGCGTCGGTCACAAAGTAAGGGGAGAGATAGCCCTTGTCGAACTGCATGCCCTCGGTGAACTCGAGGTCCATGCCGAAGTGTCTGGATTCCTCCACGTTGACCACGCCGTCTTTACCGACCTTCTCGATGGCGTCGGAGATGACGTCGCCGATCTCACGGTCGCCGGCAGAGATGGTGGCCACCCGAGCGATGTCTTCCTTGCCGGAGATCTCTTTGGAGATGTTCTTGATCTCGGCCACGGCGGCGTCGACGGCACGCTCGATGCCCCGCTTGATAGCGATAGGATTAGCGCCGGCCGCCACGTTCTTCAGGCCTTCGCGCACGATGGCCTGGGCGAGCAGGGTGGCGGTGGTAGTGCCATCACCGGCGATGTCGTTGGTCTTGGTGGCCACTTCGCGCACCAGCTGGGCGCCTTGGTTCTCGAAGACGTCCTCGAGTTCGATCTCACGGGCGATCGTCACACCGTCGTTGGTGATGGTGGGGCTGCCGAATTTCTTGTCGAGCACCACGTACCGGCCCTTGGGGCCGAGAGTGACTTTGACGGCGTCGGCGAGAGTGTTCACGCCGCGCTCAAGCGCCCTGCGGGCGTCTTCACCATACAAAAGCTGTTTTGCCATAAACCTTGTCTCCTTCTTAGGACCGGGATGATCAGCCGCACGAAGTCCGTGCGGAAAACGACTACTTCTTCGACTCGTCCAGAATGGCGAGCAGGTCGGACGCGCGAAGGACCAGGTAGTCCTCGCCGTCCACTTTCACTTCCGTGCCGGCGTATTTGGCGAACACGACGATGTCGCCGACTTTGACCGGCATCGGGATGAGCTTACCAAGGTCATCGTACTTGCCTGGCCCTGCCGCTATGACGGTGGCCTTCGACGGCTTCTCTTTTGCCGTGTCCGGAAGGACGATCCCACTCTTCGTGGTTTCTTCCTTCTCCATCAGCTTGAGCGCGACCCTGTCCTCGAGTGGCACTAGTTTCATGCGCAACCCTCCTGTCTCTCTTTCTCGTCTCGTGTTCCTACCAATGCCCAGAAACGGGCAGATACAACCCTCTCTGCGCACAATTGGCACTCCCCACTGGCGAGTGCCAACCGAGTGCATATGTTATGCGCCAAATCAGGATTTGTCAACGGCACACGTTAGATCTTCGCGAGAGGCGCCTCGTCCGTTGCTTCCCGGTACGGGCCCAGAGGCAGGGAGGCTGAGGCATCGAGGCCAAGATACTCAGGGTACGGCAGCAACGGGCCCACAAGCGCCGCCGCGCCTATCATTGCCGCATTATCAGTGCAGAAAGAAAGCGGCGGCACCACCATGTGAAGTCCGGCCTCCGCGCCCTCCTTGACAAGGCGCCTTCGCAGCAGTGAGTTCGCGGCCACCCCTCCCGCCACGGCAGCCGTCCGCACCCCTTCAGCGCGCGCGGCTTGCAGCAATCTACGCACCAAGGCGTCTACCACGGCCGCCCGGTACGATGCCGCCACATCCGCGGCCCGCTCGACCCGTTGTGCCGGGGTCATGTCCCGCAATACGTAATAGAGGGCCGTCTTCACGCCCGAGAAGGACATGTCCAGCCCGGGGGACCTGCGCAAGCCGATGGGGAAGTCGAACGCACCTGCATCGCCCTTTTCCGCCAGCTGATCCAACTCCTTGCCGCCCGGGTATCCCAGGCCGAGAAGCCGCGCACCCTTGTCGAAAGCCTCGCCGGCTGCGTCATCCAGCGTCTGTCCCAGCAGACGGAAGCGATCTTTCGAATCCACGCGTATCAACGCAGTGTGGCCGCCGGAAGCCACCAGAGTCACCATGGGGAACGGCGCCTCCAGGGTCGGAAAGCCACACGGCCGCCAGGTGTCCATGGATATGGTTCACCGGGACCAAGGGTATTCGCCGGCTCCACGCAATCGCCTTCGCGGTCTGGACGCCCACGAGCAAGGCGCCTATGAGACCTGGCCCGACGGTGACTGCCACGGCAGACAGCTCCCCAAGCGGGACCCCACTCTGCCGGCACGCCTCGGCGACCACGGCAGTCAACCTCTCCACGTGGGCGCGACTCGCGACCTCCGGGACCACGCCGCCATACCGCTGATGAATAGAATCCTGCGAGTGAACGACGGTGGCGAGGACCTTCCCTTCGCCGGTGAGAACCGCGGCGCACGAGTCGTCGCACGAGGTTTCGATAGCAAGAAGCGCGGCTCCTCCAGGAAGGACCGACGAACCGGGACCAGCGGTCGTGGCCACTGCAGCCTCAACGCTCCCCATCGCGGCTCCCCCGGGTCATGACCAGCGCGTCCTCGTGATTGTCGGTGTAGTAGCCCCGTCTCACGCCCATTATGGCGAACCCTCTGCGCGAATAGAGACAGATGGCTTCACCGTTGCTTGGGCGTACCTCGAGAAGGACACCTACCGATTGTGCGTCTGCCGCCTCAAGGAATTCGTCGAGCAGCCGGCCACCCACGCCTCTTCCCCTGACCGCGGGAGCCACCGCCAGGTTCATCACGTGCCATAAGTCCGGATAGCAGCGCCCGATGAGGAAGCCCACGACCCTCGTTTCCGGAGCCACCGCCACCCTGCGCCAACTCATCTCCTCAAAAAGCTCCTCACGGAACATGTCCAGGGACCATGGAGAGTCGTAACACGCCAACTCCACGCTCATCACCGCGTCCAGATCGCTGACCCTCATGTTCCGCAGCACCAACTCCACCTCAAGACCCGCGGACCTTTCCGGAAGCCGCCGTGGAAGACTCGGCCCCATCGTCGCCCCAGGGATCGCGCATCTTGGTGATGTGCAGGTCCGCGTCCGGCGGGCGGACATAGATCGGCACTGCGGCCTCGGGAGTGCCAGGCGACCCTGGAGGAAACCTTTCGGCACTCCATGGACTCCCTTCGCCAAGCGCCCCTCGAAGCCACGACACCAATCTGCTCCCTCCGAAGACACCGACAGGCTCGTCCAGCGACGCTTGCCCCTGCAGCAGCCATCGGGCCGAGGCCTCCAGTCTCGATCCGAGTCAACCCGGCGAGGGCGGCACACCGGCAAGCACCGATGGCTCCCCGAGCACGGATATCGGGCCCGCGCCGAAAGAGTCGGGACCCAGCGCTGCCTCGAGCCTTTCCACGAGCGATTCCGGCCCGCACACGCCTATGTCCCCCAGTCTCGTCCACTGCTCGTCTCCCGGCGTGCCGGACGTGTAGACCGCGTAGAAGATCTGGCCACGCCTCGCGTCCACGACCGGCACGAGCACCGTCCCCTGCCGGCGTCGACTCTCCAACCCGCCGCCCGACCGCGCGCAAGCGGCCGCAGCTGCCGCCAAGGCCGAAAGAGTCGATACGCCTACAATGGGCACGTCGAGAGCAAGAGCCATGCCCCGGGCGGTGGCGACAGTCACTCGAACGCCCGTGAATGTTCCGGGGCCCGTTCCGACGGCCACCGCTCGAAGATCGCGCGGAGCCGCGTGCATTTCGGTAAGCACATCATCGGCCAGGCGGAGGAGCATGCGCGCGTGTGCCCGACCATCCCGTATCTCCCGAATGGAAAGCGAACGCGGCTCGGACTCCTCCCCGTCTTCTCCGGCCCTGAACTCCAGGAGAGCGGCGCTGCACGTGCCGGTTGAGCCCTCGAGCGCCAGGACCAAGGGCCCGCTCATCTGCTTTCTGCACTTTTGCCGTGAGAGCTCCCCTCAGTGGCCTGCTGCCACCGTTCGGCGCCGCCGGAGCTCAGCGCTTCCACGGTGATCACCCGTGTCTCCAGGCTTTCGTGCTTGAGGGTCACCGCCCACGCCGGAGCCGGCAGACGCCCCAATCCGGCCTCCGGCCACTCGACGAACGTCACGGCGTCTTCGCGTGCATAGTCCTCCAAGGCAAGCGCATCCTCATCGCAGATCTCGTCGAGCCTGTAGAGATCGAGATGTTGCACCAACACCGCGCCCGAGTAGATATTGGCGATGGTGAAAGACGGGCTCCTCACACCGTCCGTGACAGAGAGGCACCGCGCCACCGCTCTCACGAAGGTGGTCTTCCCCGCGCCCAGAGGACCGTAGAGAAGCACCGTGTCTCCCGGGCGCAGAGCATCCGCAAAGAGTTCGGCGATCGCTTCGAGTCGCTCCAGGTGAACGCCTGGCTCGCACAGGACCTGAACGCCGCGCACTACCACAGGGGCAACTGTTTCTCGCCGCCCGTGGAGTCCCGCCGCAAAACGATAACCGGCGATTCCGGGAGGGCCGGCTCGTCCGGTTCGTCCACGGCCGACCGCTTCGTCGGCGGCTGTTCAGGGCCCGCGGCCGGCTCCATGGAGAGAAGCTTGCGCAACTTCCCGAAGTCCTGCTCGAGGACCGTGCGATTGGCAGGCGTGTATAAGGGCGGCTGCAGGGTGAAAGACAGGGAAGATGACAGTCTGCACGCCCGCCAACGTGACATCTTTTGCCCTACCGTGGACGGCCGTGATGCTGAGTTCCGTGCCGGCGAGCAAATGCGTCGCGAACCGGCCCAGAGTGCAGACTACTCGTGGGCGGATGACGGCTATCTGGTCCATGAGGTGGGGACTGCAAGCCTCGATCTCGTCAGGAAGGGGATCGCGGTTCTCGGGAGGACGGCATTTCACGACGTTCGCGATGTAGACGTCGGCCCGGGTGAGCCCGATCCCAGCCAGGAGCTCCGTCAAGAGCTTGCCTGCCCGGCCCACGAACGGCTCTCCCAGGCGATCTTCGTGATAGCCCGGGCCTTCTCCCACGAACATCAGGTCCGCGATCGGGCTCCCGACTCCAAAGACGACCTGGGTGCGCTCACTGCAAAGACCGCATTTGCAGCAGTCCTTGACGGCCTCGGCTTGGGCCTGCAGCGCTTCCGCCCCGGCAGCAGCGTCTTTCGGCTCCACCACGTCCATCCCTCCCGCCAGCAGTTCGCGCAGGACGCCCGCGCGACCCGCATTTGAACTCATAGATCGGCATGTCTACAAGGGTAGCAGATGGTCCCAGACCTATACGGCTGAGCTTTTCCCTCTTTCGGAAGGCTGATATCCTTCCTAAGCGCCCACTAGATGGGCGACGTTCAGGATTTTCGGTCCGGGGACCGTCTACCGTTCGGAGGCGGAGCCGCCAGGGGCCGATCGTCCGGGGCGTCGGGATCGACGTAACGAAAAGCCGTGTCTGGTATCTGTACTGGAACTGGAACAGGCGGTGCGCGATAGGTACCGAGCCCATAGTCACGGAGGGGCCCCGCCCTCCACATCCCCTCGAGGGCATGCGCTTCGTGGTCATCGGTGCCGGCCGCTTGGGCGGCTGCCTCGCCCGTAGTCTGACAGCTGAGGGTGCCTCGCTTGCAGGCTATCTCACCCGTTCTCCCGCCGGAAGCAGGCGCGCCCAGACCCTTCTACAGATTGCTCCAAGTCGCGGGCTCGACGACCTCGTCGCTTCGGCCCCCGGACTCTACCTACTGACCGTCCCCGATGACGTTCTGCCTCAGGTCGCTGCCGATCTGGCCTCGGCGCTCACGGGGACCAGTAGAACCGATGCCTGCGCCAAAGCGCCCAAAGCCCCCGTCGTCATGCACACGAGCGGGGTCAGCCTCGATCCGGGTCCTGGATCCCTGCCGGGAGGCGGGCGCCGTCACGCTGGCCTTCCATCCCCTCCAGACGTTCAGCGGACTGGAAACCGCTGCGCGTTGTTTCGAGGGTATCGCCGTCGCAGTCACGGCCAGGACAGTGGACGCCGGCGACTTCGGCTTTCTCGTCGCCCGGGCGTTGGGGGCTCGGCCTTTCGCGTTGGCGGACGAAAGACGCGTTCTTTATCATGCGGCCGCTTGTATGGCCAGCAACTACCTCGTAGCTCTCGAGGCCTGTTCGCAGCGCATCTTCGTCGACGCCGGCCTCCCGGCGGGGCAAGCGCTAGAGCTCTTTCTACCCCTCGTGCGCACGACGGTGGACAATATTGCCGCCCAGGGCCCGGTGAACGCGCTCACGGGTCCCATAGCTCGGGGGGACCTGCTCACGCTCGGCAGACATGTGGAGGAGCTGCGGCGGACCTCTCCCGACCTTCTGCCTCTTTACCGCGTCCTCGGTCTCGCCGCGCTCGAGCTCACACGCGAGGCCGGACGGGTGCCGGCCACCGTCATCGCCCGGATGGGTCACCTCCTTGGCGAAGAAAGCCAGCTATCGCACTTAGAAAACGACGATCGGGGAACATCATGACCAACAGTCGCATCCTCTCTGCTTTCGGGAGGCGCCACCCGTGAGAAACGTAAGCGCCCCACAACCCGGCACCGCTACCGAGGGTCACCTACGGGTGATCACGCGCCGCCTCGAATTCTCCACCTCCGGAGATGCCGACCTCGTCAACCTCACCTCTGCGGTGCGCTCGCTTCTCGAGGAGTCGGGGCTCTCTGCGGGCTCCGCCACCGTCTTCGTCCCGGGGGCCACGGGCGGACTCACCACGCTCGAGTTCGAACCGGGGGTAGTCAGAGACTTCCAGCGCTTGTTCGACCGCCTCGTTCCGGTCTCAGCAGAATACGAGCACAACAAGACCCATCCGGACGTCAACGGGCATGCTCACGTCCGCGCCGGACTCCTTGGCCCATCCCTCGTCGTACCGTTCGAAGAAGGTCAGCTGTGCTTGGGAAGGTGGCAGGAGATCTCGTTCGTGTGCTTCGACAATCGGCCGCGCGAGCGGACTGTCGTCGTCCAGTTCATGGGGGTTGCAGAATGACCGCCTCAACGCCCATGAAGCCCGTCCTTCAATTGGCGCTCGACTTCGTCGACCTACCCCGCGCCCTCAAGGTGGCGGAAGAGGCAGTTGCCGGAGGGGCCGACTGGCTGGAAGCCGGCACGCCCTTGATCAAGAGCGAAGGCCTCCAGGCAGTGCGCGAGCTACGCTCGCGGTGGCCCGCACCTCACCATCGTGGCCGACATGAAGACCATGGACGCCGGGCGGGCCGAGGTGGAGTACGCTGCCAAAGCCGGTGCCCGCGTGGTCGGAGTACTGGGAGCGGCGTCCGACGCCACCATCAGCGAATGCATCGAGGCGGCGCGCAACTACGGCGCCGAGATAATCGTGGACATGGTCCAGGTGACAGACGTCGTGGAGCGGGCCGTAGAAGTCGAGGAGTTGGGCGCCGACTACATCGGCATTCATGTGGCCATCGACGAGCAGATGCAGGGCAGGACGCCATTCGAGCTTCTCAGGGCTGTGTCCTAAGCCGTGTGGATCCCCATCGCGGTGGCTGGCGGCATCAACTCGGAAACGGCCGCCTTGGCGATAGAAGCCGGGGCCTCGATCGTCATCGTGGGTGGAGCCATAATGAAAGCCACTGATGCCGCCGCCGCCACTCGGCCGATCAAGCAGGCCATGGCGGATCTGGTGTCGGTCAGGTCAGAATACTTCGTACGCGCCATGGGCCCAGACCTACGCGAGATGCTCTCCCGAGTCTCCGCTGCCAACGTGTCGGACGCTCTCCATCGCACCGGCGATGTCGCCGGGATGCGGCCCCTTACGCCGGGCGCCAAGGTGGTGGGACCGGCTTTCACGGTCCGCACCTACCCGGGGGACTGGGCCAAGCCGGTGGAAGCCATCGACGTGGCCGCAGGCCGGGGACGTGATGGTCATCGACGCCGGTGGCGTCGCGACCGGCGGTCTGGGGCGAACTGGCCACCAACTCCGCCATCCAGCGCAAGGTCGCCGGAGTGGTCATCTTCGGGGCGGCCCGCGACACCGGCGACATCCGCGAGCTTGGGTTCCCGCTCTTCAGCACCCTCGTCACCCCCACGGCGGGTGAACCCAAGGGTTTCGGCGAGATCGGCGTACCTATCAAGATCACCGGCGTCAGCGTGGCACCGGGCGACTGGATCATCGGCGACGACGACGGCGTGTGCGTGATCCCCAAGGACAAGGCGGTGGAGTACACCAACCGCGCGATGGACATGTTGGAGAAGGAGAACCGTCTACGCGAGGAGATCCGCGCAGGGAAGCACCCTGAGCCAAGTGGCTTATCTGCTGCGCTGGGAGAAGAAATAGCCGAGAGAAGCCGCGGGCATTGGGGTACAAGCACCAGAGGTCACCAAGGGAGTGGAAGGAGCCTATCGCATGTCTTTCTTCCGCTGGGCAGCACCGATCTTCAAGATTTCGGGGCGCAGATGGTCCGAGAAGGACTTCCAGATCATCGGATCCTGGCTGAGCCCTTTTCTTGCGCCCCAAGGCAGGCTGCTCGATCTGGCGGGAGGCACGGGAGACCTCGCCGTCGGGCTCGCGCGTACGCTGGGCGTCGAGGTGGTGGTGCTCGACGCGACTCCGCAGATGTTGCTTCGCGTATCTGCTCATCCTTTGGTGAGCGTCCGCGAGGGACTGGCGGAAGCCATTCCGTTCCCGGCCAGCCACTTCGACGCACTCGTGTGTTCTGACGCCTTTCACCATTTCCGGGACCAGGACGCCGCGGTCCGAGAGATGGCCAGGGTGGTCCGCCCGGGCGGTGGCGTCCTTCTCCTGGAGATGAACCCGAGCGGACTCTTCTCACCGGTGCGCATGCTCGAGCGAGCGCTGAGAGAGCCGGCTTCTTTCATGACTCCTCTCGAGTTGGAGAAGTTCTTCGCCGCTCGGGGAATCCCGGGAACCTCAACGCCACAGAGGGGTCTCAGCTACAGCTTCCTCGGCACTGTCTCCGCCTGAACACCGGCGCCGACACTCCGTCTCCAAAGGGGGCCACGATGAGCCGGCAACTACCAGAAGCGCTTGGGCCGACGCCAGCACGCGCTGCAGAGACGCCCGCGTGTCAGTATTTTCAGTCTCCACTTCTCACCCCCGCACGAACACGTTGTCGATGAGGCGGGTGCCCCCAAAGCGCGCGGCAAGGGCTATCAGGCACTCACCCTCGACCCTCGCGACCGGGAGCAGACTGTCAGTCCCCACGATCTCCACGTACTCCACATCACCCAGGGAAGCTTGAGCCAAGAGCTCATCCATCTCCCGCTTGATCGCAGCCACGTCTCGCACGCCGCGGGCGACGGCCGCCTCAGCAGCCCGTAAAGCCTGATAGAGAGCCGGCGCCTGCGCCCGCTGCTCTGGCGTGAGATACAGGTTGCGCGAGCTCATCGCCAATCCATCGGCTTCCCGCACCGTGGGGCAGCCGACCAGCTCCACCGGTAGGTCAAGGTCTCGCACCATGCGGCAGATGATGACGAATTGCTGCGCATCTTTCAGCCCGAAATAGGCCTTGTCCGGCTGGCAGATGTCGAGGAGCTTCGCCACCACGGTAGTGACCGCTCGAAAATGTCGCGGACGCGAGGCGCCGCAGAGCCTCTCACCCAGGCCCTCTACCTCCACCCAGGTGGCGAAGCCGGGAGGGTACATCTCATCCGGTTCCGGGCAGAAGCCCACGTCCACCCCAGCCTCGTAAGCCAGAGCCAGGTCGCGGGCGAGGTCGCGGGGATATCGCTGCAGATCCTCGGTGGGACCGAATTGGGGAGGATTCACGAAAATCGAAGCTACGACCAGGCCGTTCTCGGACCGGGCGCGTCGCATCAGAGACAGATGACCTTCGTGCAGCGCTCCCATCGTGGGCACCAAACCGACGGGTTTGCCGGCCGTACGCGCGTCCGCCACCTTCTCGCGCAGCTCGGCGATCGTGGCGACACTGGAGATCATCCGGACTAGAGGTCCTTGAAGGCCCGCACCGCGCCCAGACCGTCGGCAAGCTTGACGGCACGGCGGATGCTCAAGGCGACCGCCCGAGCAGCCCCGACGCTCACCTGGAGACGTTCGAAGGCTTCTCTCCCGTAGCCATGACGAACACACAGTCTCCGTCCACCGGGGTATGGACCGGACTGACTGCTCTCGCCATACCATCGTGACCGGCCCGAGCCACTAAGTGACAACCGACCTTGTCCAGCGTCGCGTTCGTGATGACGACAGATATGGTCGTGCTTTCCAATCCGACGAACGTGGGAGCCTCGGACAGAGAGAGAACGTGTTCCTCGCTGTTCAGGAACTCGCCCCCATCGCGCGCCCCTGCCACGATGGAACCATCCTCTTCGATCACATCCCCCAGAGCGTTCACCACGGAAAAGGCACACACCACCACGCCGCCGCCCATCCGGACGCTGGCCATGGCGACGCCGCCCTTCATGGCCGCCGTCTCGCCTAGGAGTTTGCCTACCGACGCCCCGGTACCTACCCCCACCGAACCCTCTTCGGCAAGACGGCCGGCGCCGACCGCGGCTTTGTAGGCGTCACCCGCAAGCGGACACGCAGTGGCGCTCCCCAGTCCCAGATCGTAGATCACGGCGCCCGAAACAGTGGGATCCGGGCGTACGGTGTCTTGTATCCGTACCCTCGCTCTCTGAGAAAAGCTGTGACCCCGGCCGCAGCCCCCAGACCTGGGGCGCTCCCGCCGGTAAGAAGGAGGCCGTGAAGCTCGTTCACAGAGCTCAAGGGCGAAAGGAGAGCGGTATCCAGCGTCCCCGGCGCACCGCCGCGTATGTCTACCGAAGCTACGACCCCGGCTGGAGCAAGAATCGCCGTGCAGCCGGTCAGACCCTCCCGGTCTGTGAAGTGCCCCACATAGATGCCTTCGATAGGGATCTCAACGGCCATGAACGCTCCTCTCCAGCTTCGACCCAGGCTCGAGACGAGCAGCTATCTCGAGTTCTTCCGCATCTGTTCTAGGAATTCGCCGTTGGACTTTGTTTCCTTCAGCTTGTCGATTAGCAGCTCTATCGCCGCATTCGGGTCGAGCGCATGGAGCACCGAGCGCAGTTTCCAGACCATCTTGGCCTCGTTCGGGTCCATGAGAAGTTCTTCCTTGCGTGTCCCTGAGTTCTCGATGTCGATAGCCGGGAAGATCCGTTTGTTGGCCAGTTGCCTCGTGAGCCGCACCTCCCAGTTGCCGGTGCCTTTGAATTCCTCGAAGATCACCTCGTCCATCCGCGACCCGGTCTCGACGAGAGCCGTGGCCAGGATCGTGAGGGAGCCGCCTTCCTCGATGTTCCGCGCTGCGCCGAAGAACTTCTTCGGAGGATACAAGGCGGTGGAGTCCACACCACCCGAGAGGATTCGACCGCTGGCCGGCGCCTGTAGGTTGTAAGCTCGGGCCATCCGCGTGATGGAGTCGAGCAGCACGACGACGTCTTTCCCTACCTCTACAAGGCGCTTGACACGCTCCAGCACCAACTCTGTCACCTGGACGTGGTTCTCGCAGGGCTGGTCGAAGGTGGAGCTGACCACCTCGCCGCTCACTGTCCGTTCCATGTCGGTGACTTCCTCGGGACGTTCATCCACGAGCAGCACGAGAAGATGCACTTCCGGGTTGTTGGCCGTTATCGAGTTCGCGATCTCTTTCAGGATCGTAGTCTTGCCGGCCTTCGGAGGAGACACGATCAGACCGCGTTGGCCCTTGCCGATGGGACTGATGAGATCCATCACCCGGGCCGCGATCTTGTCGGGGCCGATCTCCAGGCGCAGACGCTCATCCGGGAAGAGTGGCGTCAGAGAATCGAACGTGGGACGATGCCGCGCCTGTTCTGGGTCCATCCCGTTCACCGACTGGATCTTGAGCAGAGCGTGATATTTCTCGTTGTCGCGAGGGGTCCTCACTTGGCCGTTGATCTCATCCCCGCGCCGCAACTTGAAACGCCGGATCTGCGACAACGACACATAGATGTCCGAGTCCGACTGCGTGTAGCCTTGGGTCCGCAGGAAACCGTAACCATCCGGGAGGATATCGAGCAGGCCGGTGCGGAATTGCAGCCCCCGGTCCAGCGCCTGTTCGTTCAGGATCTTCATGATGAGATCCTGCTTGGAATACTTCCTGAAGTTCTTGATGCCCAGCTCGCCCGCCACCATGTGGAGGTCGGAGAGCAGCTTTGGCTCGAGTTCGGCTATTGCCATGGTCATTCGCCCGCCTCTAGTCTCATCGTTCTCATGTTCTCTATCCTCGCCGTTATTCAATTCCATCGCTTCCGTCCTACGCCCCCTGTTGATGCAGGTTCTTGTTCGCTATCGATTCAACCCACCCGTGCTGCAGACCCTAACGCGCCCACGCCGCGATGCCTCGCCCGGCCGCTTCGCCACTTATGGCTTTCACCAGGCGGATCTTGTGGCAGCGAGAGCACATCAAGATCGTCTCGGTCCGGACGAGTCCGGCCCCGGAAGAAACGCCTTTGAGAAACCGGCCGTCGGTCACGGCGGTCGCCGCGAAGACTACGTTCTTACCCACCAGGTCCGTGGTCGTCAGGCTCGCCTCGATGCTTGCGAGGGAGAGCGCTCGCAATTGCTCCACCTGGTGTCGCGACACGGGCCAGAATCGCGCCTGTATCTGACCCGCGATGCACTGCAACGCCGCGGCGGTGATGATCCCCTTGGTCGAGCCACCGATACCGATGGACATGTCGACCCCGGGCACGCGGGCGGCTGCAGCGATTCCCGCGCTGATGTCTCCATCACCGATGAGGGTGACCCTCGCGCCAGACTTCTTCACCTGGGCGATGAGCTCCTCGTGCCGCGGCCGGTCTAGGATGACCACCGACAGTTCGCTGGGCGGCCGGCCCAAGGCGGCCGCCACCGCCCTCACATTGTCCGCGACCGGCGCGTCAATCTCCGTGACTCCCGCGGCTTCGCCGGGGACGACGATCTTCTGCATATACATCTCCGGCACGGACATGAAGCTGCCTGCCGGCCCGGCGGCGATCACTGCAAGCGCACCCGCCTGCCCCTTCGCCACGGCGCTGCGGCCCTCGAGCGCGTCTACCGCAAGGTCCCACGCGAGAGCCGGTTCTTCACTATCCGTGGCTCCGGCGCCTGCGGCAGCGCGCGTCCAACCGCGCCCCACCTCCTGGCCCACCCGGAGTTCGCAGGGGCTGCCCGCCCCCCCACGGCCCACGATCACTTTGCCGCGAAAATCTATCTGGTCCAGGGCACCCAGCATTGCCTCCCGCGCCGCCAGATCCGCGCTCAGCCCGTCGCCACGCCCGTGCCATACCGATGCGGCGACGGCCGCCACTTCGCATACCGCGACGAACTCTTCGCACAAGCACTGGTACGGCCCCAAGTCTTTGCCAGTGGACTCGTCGCACACCGGATCTTGCCGGTCAGCTGCCCTGGTCACTTCGTTGCTCCTCCGTCCGCTCGATAAGGTCATAGAGCGCGTCTACGACTGTTCCCACCGTGTCGTCGATGCTGACGTTGTCGACGACGAGTGTTCCCTCTGCGTCCGCTCGTTCCAATATGAAATCCTGGATCTCCCTGATCTCCTCGAAACCTTCCAGGTAGCGCTGCACCGCCCTGCGCCCCGAGGTTTCCTGCTCCCGTACGAGAAAGTGACTTTGATGGAGCTCGCGGTCTTTCACCGCCACGACCATGGGGAGAATCAATGCCTGGTCGGTCGGTTTGTCCAAGTTGGCGGCATTCCCCAACATTCCCGGCACGATGTGCACGCCCTCGATGAGCATGCCCGTCCGCTCTTTCACGGCTTGATCGAAGAACTGCCCCTACCCCCACGTTTATCATCTCAACCTGTTCCATAAAGCCCACCAAGTGGGAGTCGAGTCCTTCACCCAGAGGGATGCGAACGGCCCGGTCCGCCTGGAAAGACGAATAATGGATCGCCGGCATCAAGGAAAGGGAGAAGAACGCCCTCATGACTTCGCGGATCGAATCCGTCGCGATGATCCGGACCATCCCTAGTCTATCCGCCAATTGCGCCGCGATCGTGCTCTTGCCTACCCCGGTGGCTCCTCCGATGAGGATGATCACCGGTCTGTCCTCTCGTGCCAGCCGATTCCACTTACGATATCGATCCAGGTAGAGGCCTCCCTCGCTCTCCGCCAGCACCGATTCCACCATCGCCCTAAGCTGCTCGACGCTCACTTCGCTGTCGGCGTTCTGAAAGAGCTGCCACTCGACGTCCAGCGCCACCGTATAGGCCCGCTCCGGAGGCAACCCCGTAGCGGTGAGGGTCGTGGCAAGCAGACCCTTCGAGAAGGGCACCGAGTGGCCCCCCCTCACGAGCCGCATAGCCGGCCGCTCCCGGTGTGCCACCGCTTCGTTGGGACGCCCAGGTCGAGCCAAAGCCGTCTTTCGGAGGGCCTCAGGCTCCTTGCACTGCTTATCCACTAGTTCTGGTCCGTCCCCTGAAATGCCCATCGCTTCACACCTGAGCCTTGAATCGCTCCTTAGCAAGCCTGCCCAATCTGGAGGCTTCTTCCCGCAACTCGCCCGGCCGGCCCGGGGCCACTTCGACCGGCTCGTTGTCCACAAAGACAAGGTCCAATCCGCGCTTTTCTGCCTCGGCGGCCACCACGTCGATCGCCGCCGCCTTGATCTCCGTGGCTATGACATCGACCGGCCCCAGTTCCCCTAGGTCACGCAACAACGCAGGGCGGTCCGCCAGATTGGTGGACACCGACTCCACCGTGCACCCCCAACGTTCCGCGATATACCGCGCCAGCACCCGCTTTTGGACCTCAGGCGCCGTGCAGAAGAAGGCAACACGCTTGCCCTCGACGGACCGTGTCAGCCTCGGCCGAAACACGATTGGTATCACCGGCACTTCCGGTTTGATCGCCCGGATCCCCGCGATCATCGCCTGCACTCTGGAAGCCGAAGCCAGTGGCTCCTCCGCCATGGCCAGAACGACCGAGTCGCTGAGCAACACCCTGTAGGTCCCCAAATAGCCTGTCACGTATTCGACCGGCTGATGCGCTCCCGCCACCAGCAGCATGCAGTCCGTCCCCACTGGGGGCCAGAGCCGCCCCGCTCCCCTCGAAGATCACCACTTCCGGCTGCAGGCTGTTCGCCAGAAGGGCCCCCTCGGCCACGTTGGACACGAACGGAGCCCCCGCCATGCCTCCGCCGCACCGCCTGCAACCGATGGTCGTTACCCGACTCAGCACGGCATCCTCAAAATGATCGGAGGCCGCGTGCCTGCCTTCTCGACTCCACGCCAGCAACTGCTTCGCACCAAGGTCACCGCCGCTGCCGTCGATGACCTCCGGGTGCTCCGGCCCCGCCGCGCCCCATCGCGACGATCACGACCCCGTGGCCCCCCGCCGCCGGACCTGTGTCCTCTTGTAAAGCCCGCGCGACGAATCCGCTTACCGCCGTCTTGCCTACCCGCTTCGCCGTACCAGCGACGGATAGCGACGGGCAATTGGAGAGACGTACGGGATTCAAGGGTCTGAAGTGGAAATCTGAGCCTTCGTAGCCGACGTTCCGCGCCAACGTTTCGCTGATCAGGCGGAATCGCTCTACATATCCTAGCACCGGCTCGTCACTAAGGTCAACGATGACCTCCGGCTGATATGTTTCGATGGCCGAGGCGAGTCCCCTGCACCAATCCTCGGCGAAGACAACCGGCAGCCCGTACAGCTCCTCAGCTTCAGCCTGCAGGTCGGCAGACCTGATCTTCTCGGACCCGCCCAAGAACACTGCGGCGCGGTACTCGAAACGGTCGGAGGTCTTCTGCAGCGCCTCGACCACCACCGGCGGATAGTGCTCGCCGTCGATCAGTGCAACGGCCGAACGCTTCATCAGTCGGGGAGAGCCCGCTCGGCGCAGGAATGGTGGCGAACGTACATGTTCGAACTGGAGTCGAATTCCACGATCACTTCCCCTCCGTGGAACGGGTACCGGCGGGTCACCTTCACGTGGTCGCCAGCGATCTCGATCACGTTATAGCAGGGCTTGGTGTCGCCTCTCAGCCGGAGGGTTGCGACCGTCCCCGTGTTCACGATGAACATATTCTCCAGTCTCCACGCGTATGGCACGTGCTTGTGCCCCGAGAGCACCAGCCCCACGCCGCACTCCACGAGGACCTCGAGAACGTCACCCGCATCGTTGACTATATTCCGTTCGCGGCCGGTGCCGGGGATCGGGATCAAATGGTGATGGAGGGCGAACACCTTGAAGTCCGTGGGCCGTTCCATGAAGGCCTCGCGGATCCAAGGATAGCGGTGCCGGCCTATCCTGCCGTTGTCCAGGTCGGGCTCGGTAGAATCCACACCCACCAGCGTCACCCCGTTCTTGCGGATGACCGGTTCCCGGGTGGCGAACAGGCGCTCGAAATGGGCGTAGCCCACGTTGCGACTGTCGTGATTTCCCGGTACCACGAGCACGTCGTGGCAGTCCAACCGCTCGATGCACTCCTTGGCTTCCCGAAATTCCTGACGGTAGCCCATGTTCGTGAGGTCGCCGGTGACCACCACCAGGTCAGGCGCCAGGTCGTTGACTTCGACCAGGGCGCGATCGAGCAGGTTGGGCACGAAATACTGGGACCCCGCGTGCAGGTCCGACAGGTGGGCGATGACGCACGAGCGAGTTTTCGTTTCCATCCAGATTCCTTCCAGGGCGCACCACGAGCGGGCGGTCACCACGACGACCGTCCGATGATGGACGACGGATCCCCTAGGTTGTGGAGTCTCCCCGCGGCACCGGCCCGCCGGCCGCCACGATGGTTCCCTACTACTATCGGCCGGTCAGCCGGCGTTCGCGATGGTCTCTTCTACCGCGTCGAGATCGGCGCCGCAGTGAAGGATGGGCTTCGATTGCTCTATGGCGGTCTGCGGGTCCTTCAACCCGTGACCCGTGAGCACCGCGACGAGGGTATCGCCCTTGGGCAGGCCTTGCGCCCCGTACTTGAGCAGCCCGGCCACACTCGCGGCTGAAGCCGGCTCGCAAAAGACACCTTCCTTCTGAGCCAACAGCTTCTGCGCCGCGAGGATCTCGGCGTCCGTGACATCTCTGATCACCCCACCCGAGTCCCGCGCAGCGGCAAGCGCCTCTTCCGCGCGAGCGGGATTGCCGATGCGGATGGCGGTGGCCACGGTCTCGGGATTCTTCACGACTTCCCCTCTCACGAGAGGGTTGGCCCCTGTAGCCTGGAAGCCCCAGACCACCGGCAGCCTCTGTGCGATGCCCAGGTCCTTGTATTCCCGAAAACCCTTCCAGTAAGACGTGATGTTCCCGGCGTTGCCCACGGGGATGGACAGCATGGCCGGCGCGTCGCCCAGGCGGTCGACTATCTCGAAGGCAGAGGTCTTCTGTCCTTCGATGCGATACGGATTGAGAGAGTTGACCAGAGTGATCGGCCGGCGCCGGAGATATCCTTCACGAAATCCAGCGCCTGGTCGAAGTTGCCTTCGATGGCGATGGCCACAGCCCCGTGCATCAAGGCCTGCGAAAGCTTCCCCATGGCGATCTTCCCCTCGGGGATGAGCACCACGCATTTCAAACCGGCCCGCGCCGCGTAAGCCGCCGCAGACGCCGACGTATTGCCGGTGGAAGCGCAGATGACCGCGGTCGCGCCTTCCTCGACGGCCTTGGTGATGGCCATGGTCATGCCCCGGTCCTTGAACGAACCGGTAGGGTTGGCCGCTTCGTACTTGAGGAATACCCGGCACCCCAACTCCTTGCTCAGCCACACCGCGGGAATGAGCGGAGTGTCTCCTTCGCCGAGCGTCACAGCTGCAGTGTCCGGCTTGAGAGGCAGATACGCGCGGTACCGCGCGATCACTCCGAAAGGCCGCTCGGCGAGCGTGAAGGAAGGCATCGGCAGTTCAGTCATTCGTCGCTCACTTTCCCGTTGAGAGCACGCGAAGGGTCATCGGCTGGCCCTTGCACGATGGCAGCTTCCCTACTTGTTCGATAGCCGCGAAGAAGTTCTTCTCTCTGGTCGGGTGCGTGATGAGCACCAGCTCGGCTTCGTCCCCCCTGCCTTTTTGGATCAGGCTTGCCACCGATACCCCGTGGGCGCCGAAGACCGCAGCGATCTGCGCCAGGACACCCGGAGCGGTCTTCCACGTTGATCTTGATGAAGAACGCGGATTCCATGTCCTCCGCCGGGAAGAATTCGAGACTCCGGAAACAGGAGCAGCTCTGAAGGAAGCCCACGTCTTTGGTGTTCGCGATGGATACGATGTCGCTCACGACCGCAGTGGCCGTGGGCACTCCGCCGGCACCCGGCCCCATCAACATGATCTCTCCGATGGCATGCCCCTGCAGGAACACCGCGTTGTGCGAGCCGCTGATCGAGGCGAGAGGATGAGACAGGGGAAGCAGAGCCGGGTAGACCCGGACGCTGACTTTCCCCTCCACCAGCCGCGCCGCCCCGATAAGCTTCACCACGAATCCGAATTCTTTCGCGTAGCGCACGTCGTCGATGGTGACATTCTGGATGCCCTCGTAGGACACATCGGATAGCGTCACGCGCGAATGGAAGGCGATGGAACCAAGAATGGCCATCTTCGCCGCGGCGTCGCCCCCGCCCACGTCGGCCGTAGGATCCGCTTCCGCGTACCCCAGCTCCTGAGCTTTCGCCAGAATCTCGGGATAGTCGCCCTCTTCGCCATACATCCGAGTGAGGATGTAGTTGGTGGTCCCGTTGACGATCCCGTAGACAGTGTGCAGCTCCGCCGCGATCATGCTCTCGCGCATCACCTTGATGATGGGGATAGCCCCCGCCACCGAAGCCTCGAAGCGTAGATGCCGCCTCTGCTCACGGGCCAGGTCGAACAGCGCCCGGCCCCTGGAGGCCAAAAGCTGTTTGTTGGCCGTGACGACGTTCTTGCCCTTGCGCAGGGCGGCGTCAAGAAACGCGTACGCCCAATCCGTGCCCCCGATGACCTCGACCACGATATCGATCGACGGGTCGTCGACTATCTCGTCGAAGTCGGTGGTGAAAACACCCGGCGCCACATCAGCGGGTATCTTGGCCTTATCCTGCTCGAGGACCTTGACCACCTGCAGGTCCACCCCGGTCCCTTCCAGGATGTTGTCGTGCTCCTTCTCGATCAGGCGATAAACGCTCGACCCGATGGTCCCGAATCCCAACAGTCCGATGCGCACGGCCATCTCCCGGCTCATGCGACCCCCCTAATCTCGCAATGGACGATGCTTTGCCACCAGATCCTCATAGCGTTCTCTCTCGACGATGATACGGGCCGCGCCGTCTTGCACCATCACCACGGCCGGCCGCGGACTGCCGTTGTAGTTCGAGGCCATGGCGAAGCAGTACGCGCCCGTCGCCGGCGTGACCAGGACGTCTCCCGACTTCCGGTCTGGGCAATCAGCGCGTGCTTCACGAGCACGTCGCCGCTCTCGCAATGCTTGCCCGCCACGGTCACCGCTACATCGCTGGGAAGATCGGCCTTGTTGGCGATCATGGCCTCGTACTCGGCATCGTAGAGCATCGGCCGGATGTTGTCGCTCATGCCGCCGTCCACGCTTACATAGGTGCGGATGCCGGGCACTTCTTTGATCGTACCCACGCGATAGGCCGTGATCCCCGCCTTGCCGACGATCGAGCGCCCCGGCTCGATGAGCACCCTGGGCATGGGCAGACCGACCCGAGCCATCTCTTCTCGCACGCCCTCCACCTTGACCGTCACGTAGTCGCCGATGGACGACGGCATGTCAGCTTCCGTATATCGGATCCCCAGCCCACCGCCGATGTTCAAGTAACGGCAGGCAAAGCCGAAGCGCTCGTGCGCTTGGCGGATCAGGTCTACAAGTATCTCGATAGCCTTCCGGAACGCGTCCAGCTGGAAGATCTGACTGCCGATGTGGGCGTGAAGACCGACCAGCTCCAGATGCGAAGACTCCAGGGACTGTCGAATCGCCTCGATAGCTACTCCGTCTACGAGACCGAAGCCGAATTTGGAGTCGATCTGACCGGTTTGGATGAAAGAGTGCGTGTGCGCCTCGATGCCCGGGGTTATGCGGAGGAGGATCTTCTGCATGGTCCCCCGCGCTGCCAACAGCTCCTCGAGAAGCGCGAGTTCCTGGAAGCTATCCACGACCACGAAACCCACTCCCCCATCGAGCGCGAGCTCCAGCTCCTCCCGGGTCTTGCAGTTCCCGTGGAAGAAGATGGAGTCCGACGGGAAGCCGGCTCTCTTGGCGACGTAATACTCGCCTCCCGAGGAGACATCGATGGAGAGGCCCTCCTCCAGGACCAGCTGCTCCACGGCCAGCGTTGAAAGCGCCTTGCTGGCGTAGATCACCTCGAAGTCCGACGTGTGCTCCCGAAATGCCTCCATGTACCGGCGGCATTGGTCGCGGATCGTGCTCTCGTCGTATATGACGACCGGCGTGCCGAAGTCGTGGGCGAGGCCCACCACGTCGCAGCCACCCACTTCCAAGTGGCCAGCCGAGTCGTGAACAGCTGTAATGGGATAGACGAGCGTGTGGGTCAAGACAGCCTCCGAACGGGGAAACAGGGGTAAGTTACCATAGAAGGCAAGCTGGTAGAATGAGCTTCCAGGATGATTGATGAAACGCCCACTTTCTCTTACTACCGGGGCATCAAGGAACCTTCATTCGCCACGCGCACCGAGCTCGAAGCGGCGAAGCTCTTCGACTACTACCGGATCGCCTGGGAATATGAGCCTCGAACGTTCGTCCTTGAACAGGATGAGCACGGCGGCATCCTGGAGGCTTTCACCCCTGACTTCTTCTTGCCCGATCTCGACCTGTTCATCGAGGTCACGGAAATGAAGCAGTCGCTGGTCACCGCCAAGAACAGGAAGGTCCGCAAGCTTCGCGACAAGTACCCGGAGATCAAGGTGAAGCTGCTTTATCGCAAGGACTTCGTGCGCTTGGCCCAGAAGTACGGGCTGCAGTGGCAGGCGTAGCAGTCGAGGCAAGTTGACTTTGGATGAGGCGCTCTATCTAGACGCTGAGACCATTCGGGCCCGAGTCGCGGAGCTGGGTGCGGAGATCACCCGTGACTATCAGGGCAAGAACTTGCTGATGGTCTCCATCCTCAAGGGCGCCGTGTTCTTTTTGGCGGATCTCGCCCGAGCCGTCGATCTGCCGCTGGAGATCGACCTCCTCGCCATCAGTTCGTACAATCAGGAGCACGACGAGACCGGCACCAAAGCCATCCGCTTCTTGAAGGACCTGGACCGGCCGCTCACCGGCAAGGACGTTCTCGTGGTGGAACACGTCATCGACACCGGCCTTACCCTGCATTACATCCTGAGATCGCTCGCCATGCGCGATCCCCGGTCGCTCGCCGTATGCACCCTACTCGATCGCCCGCAGAGGAGGTTCGTGGACTTCGACGTCCGCTACCGGGGCTTCAGCGTTCCCGATGACTTCTTCGTGGGATATGGCTTCGGCTTTCGCCAGACGTTGCGGAACCTACCGTACATCGCTTACCTACCCACTGAGCCCGACTGAATCGTGGCGCCCGCGTTCTCCGCCTTCGAAACTCGAGATATCTTCTTCACTTCGGGCTCTGCCGAAGCCTTACGGTGCGACAGGTTCGAGAGTGCGCCCCCTGCGGACAATCTTGGCGCGCGGACCCGCCTCCCAGCTACGACAGGCCCGCTGCTCGCAGCTACCCTCTTCGTGCCTCACGAGATCCCGCCGGCGCGACTTCCGGCGTTGATCGTGGCGCATGGAGCTGGAAGTCGCCGGACTAGGCACCAAGTCTTCTGCGCGGAAGCCTGCCGCGCTGGGTTTGCAGTGCTGGCCCTAGACTTTCGCGGCCACGGGGATAGCGAAGGGCTCGCCGATGGCCCGATGGAGCAGGATGTCCTTGCTGCTGTCCGCATCTTGCGCCAGCTGCCGGAGGTGGACCCCGAGGCCATCTGCTATCGCGGCTCCAGTATGGGTGGCTTCTACGGTCTCATGGCGGCACCCGATGCCGGCTTCGCGGCCATGGCCCTCGTCTGCCCGGCGAGCGAGAAGGAGTTCCTCGAGGCACTCGACAAGCGAGACAACGAGGCGGAAGATTACGGTCCAGACCTTCAAGAGGACGGAGGACCACGATTCCCAACCTCCGCGCCGGGTGAACCGCCGCGCTGGGACACCCAGGCCCTTCGGCGCTACTTCCAGGCCCAAGACAGCATGGCCACCGCCTCGCGGGTCGACTGTCCGGTGATCATCGTGCACTCCCGGGCGGACGCCGTGGTTCCTCTGGGCCACTCTTTGGCTCTCATCCAGCATCTCGCCGGCGAGGCCACTTTGTTGGCGCTTCCCTGGGGCAGCCACTCGACCGCCCAGCACGATCCGACCATCCATCGCCGGACTTTGCTCTGGCTCAAACAGAGCCTAGAGTCACCATGCCCCTAAACGAACGAGTTCTCAGGGTCAGCGCACGCACTGAACGTATTTGAGGAATACCTCAAAGGCCTCTTCGATAGCCTCCGGAGGGACCTCCGCGCTCACCTTCGACTGAAGGCAGTCACGCATCCGATGGCTGATCAAGAACACTCCCACCCGGTCAAGAGCTGATTTGACGGCGGCGAGTTGAGTGAGCACGGCTTCGCAGTCCTTACCCTCCTCGATCATCCGCTGAAGACCGCGCACCTGCCCTTCGATACGCGCCAACCGGTTCATCATCCGAGCGGCGTCATCTTTTGCCCGAATCGTCTCGTCGTCCTCTAAGGCGGCTTCCACAACTATCCCTCCCGGCCGATTTCATCCGATCGGCGGCATGTCGACACAAGGCACTCCAGTCCGGCGCAGCGCTTCGTGGGGAACGCGAATCGCCTACGTCTCCACAATATACCCATGGGGGTACCATCGCGACAAGCGCGTCCGGACGGTCTCGGGAGATTCGCGAAAGAAAGGTTTGGAGCGGAGTACGGGGATCGAACCCGCGACATCCAGCTTGGGAAGCTGGCACTCTACCATCTGAGTTAACTCCGCTCGCCACTCCTCGCTGAGGTTGCGAGATTCTAGCACACGCCATGATCTCTACCTCCCGCGGGCGGCCGCCTCGTCCCCTCCCGACCCTTTTCCCGGCTGCAAAGCCACAGAGAGCCACCCACTGCCGATGGCCCGCGGAGGAGTACGCTGACAGCGCATTTCCAGTCCACTGCGAGCACCCGCTCGTTGCGCTATTTTCCCTGTAAATTCTTGTGTTTGGGGGATTGACATAGCGCCCGGGCCGAGTAGAATACCTTGCAGAGTCCCGAGAGCTCAGACGCAGCATCTGAGGTGCTTACAAAGGGACCCGCAGAGGAAACGCGGAGGTAAATGACCGCGAAGTACAGCGAAGCGGGTGCAAAGTGAGTCCCGTTGAAAGGTGAAAAGCGAGTGCACTCGGGGCTCGCTATTTTTGTTGGGTTCCCTTCCGCATCGGTCCGCTTTGGAGCAACGGGTGACAGGCGCGCTTCTAGGACTGACACCCCGGGCAATACGCCGCCCCGCGCCCAGCGACCACGATCCGCACCAGGGTCTGACCGCACCTCCGGCATGTCTGCCCCTGTCTACCATAGGCCTGCAGTGTCTGTTGGAACGTGCCAGGCCGCCCGTCCGTGTCCACGAAGTCGGAGATCGAACAGCCGAGGAGCCTCACGCCCTTCTCCAAGCGGCGAGGGATCTCCTCGGCCAGCCTGACCAGCTCCTCGGGGGTCAGACTTCCCGCCGGCCGGGCCGGGGACAGTCGCGCCTCCCACAGGATCTCGTCCGCGTAGATGTTGCCGATGCCGGCAAGGATGCGCTGGTCGAGAAGCAGGGCCTTCAAAGGCGCCTTTCGTCCGCTCAATCTGGCGGACAAGTGGTCCGCTCCCCACCGGCCTCTCCAGGCATCCGGGCCCAGGGAGGCGAGCCTTTTCGGTGGCGCGCCGAGGGTGAGATGGACCCTGCCGAATTTCCTCATATCACGGAACTCCAGCAACGTCGAGCTTCCGGATGACTCATTCCGCTCCCTTGGCT
Organism: uncultured Thermoleophilia bacterium; assembly: GCA_963749535.1. Taxonomy (GTDB): domain Bacteria; phylum Actinomycetota; class Thermoleophilia; order RBG-16-64-13; family RBG-16-64-13; genus Chersky-299. Next base: position 74,565 of record CAVVNF010000008.1, read on the forward strand.
CGATCGCAATCCGCTCGAGCACGAACAGGAAGCGAGAGTGTGGGTCGAGGGCGTGCACCCTAACATCCGGCCCGCTTCGTTCTAACAAGGATGTGGCCAGTCATTCCCAGGTGGATGGTCATGAAGGCCCCGCCGCTCAGCCTGAGGACAATGAACTTGCCGACCCGGCCCACTTCCTGGATGCTCCGGCCGGGAAGCTTCGCCCGCAGAGACTCGACCGTGCAGTCAAGGAGCATCGACGGCTCTACCCGCTCGACAGTCGTGAACCTGAGCCCAGAGACCGAGCCTGCAAGCTGGCGACGAACGGTCTCGACCTCAGGAAGCTCCGGCAAGCCCGCTCCTACATGCTGTCCGGGGCACTCACGCCCAGGAGATCGAGACAGCGACCGATGACTCGCTTCGAAACCAGGCAGAGCGCCAGTCGCGCCGAGCCCTTGTGCGGCTCGACGCCCAGCACCCGGCAGTGCTTGTAGAAGACATGGAAGTCCGCCGCCAGCTCCTGCGCATACGCCGCGATCCGGTGCGGGGCGCGCCGCTCCGCCGCGTCCTGGACGACGCTCGAGAAGCTCTCCAGTCGCTTGATCAGATCACGCTCGTACGGCGAAGCGAACACCCCCGGGCCAGACTCGACCGTCGGTTTAAGTTCCGCCGGTGCATTGCGCAGGATGCTGGAGATCCGGGCGTGGGCGTACTGGACATAGTAGACGGGGTTGTCCTGGGAGTGCTTCCTCGCGAGCCCGATATCCAGGTCGAGGGTCTGATCGTGTGAACGCATAACCAGGAAGAAACGGGCGGCATCCACCCCGATGGCGTCCACCAGTTCGGCGAGGGTCACCATCTCTCCACGCCGGGTGGACATCTGCTTGAGCTCACCTTCTTCGAGAAGGTTCACCAGCTGACCGATGATCACCTCCAGCGTTCCCGGTCGACCGGAAAGGATCTCGACGGCCGCTTTCATGCGCGGCACGTACCCGTGATGGTCGGCGCCCCAGATATTGATGAGGTGACCGAAGCCCCTTTCCAACTTGTCCTCGTGATACGCGATATCCGCGGCGAAATACGTGGGTTGCTCGTTACTCCTGATCAGCACCCGGTCTTTGTCGTCCCCTCGCGAGGTGGTCCGCAGCCAGATGGCATCGCCTTCCCGGTAGGCCTCTCCAGATGCCAGCAGTTCCTCGATAACGCGCTCGAGGCGCCCGCTTTCGTGAAGAACGGTCTCGCTGAACCAGCAGTCGAAGAGCACTCGGAAGGCGGCCAGTTCGGACCGCATCTCCTCCAGCATCAGCGCGCAGCCATGCGCTCGGAAGAACGCCACCACGCCTGCCACTTCTGCATCGTCCGGCCACTCTTCCCCAGCCGGGCCCTCGCGCAAGGTCGCGGCCAGCCGCCGCAACACAGGCAACATGGCGTCGCCCTCTTCACCCGCCAGCGCGGCGGCTGTCTCGTGGACATAGTCACCCTGATAGCCGTCCTCCGGCACCGGGAGCTCTATCCCGTGCGCCTGGGCATACCGCGCCGCCACCGAACGCCCGAACCGGTCCATCTGCCGCCCGTGGTCGTTGATGTAGAACTCGGCGAAGACGTTCAGACCACTGAAGTTGAGGAGACGGTGCAGGGAGTCCCCGTAAGCCGCGTAGCGACCGTGGCCGACATGGAGCGGCCCGTTGGGGTTCACGCTCACGAACTCGAGATTGACTCGGGGCTCCGGCCTTACCGGGCCGCGGCCGACTTCCTCCCCCTGGTCCATCATTAGCCGCATCACGGAGGTGTAGGCCTGCGCAGAGAGTGTGAAATTCAGAAAGCCGGCGCCCGCAACTTCGATCTTCTCGACGAGACCGGCGATCTCGGGATCCGCGAGCAGTCGCTCCCGGAGTTCCTCCGCCAGCGCGCGCGGGGATCGCTTGGCCACCTTTGCCAGCTGCAGGCAGAGAGGGGTGGCATAGTCCCCGTGGGCCTCATCGGCCGGACGCGTCAGCTCGCAAGCCGGAAGAGTCTCCCAACCTTCGGCCGTTGCCCATTCCTCAGTGATCTTCCGCACGCGCTCAGCCAGCACGCCGCTCCTCTTTCTCTCGTTCCATTCCCGATGGCCCAATCCACTGACATAAGACTCTATCGCGGCACCGCCAAGCCCTTGGCCCCTGCCTTACTCCACACCGTCCGGCGGGGAGGCGATGAGCTCCTCCAGCCGAGCCATCTCCCCACGGGTACCTATCGCGATCATCATGTCTCCTGTCTCCAGACGGAGATCGGGCGACGGGTTCGTATCGAAGATCCCCGTGTGCGCGTGACGTACGGCGAGAATCGTTGCTCCGGTCCGCTTGCGCACTTCCAGCTCCTCGATAGAGCGCCCCGGCGCGCAGCAACGATTGGTCAGCTCGAACTCTTCGACCCTGAATTCCAGTTCCCCTCCCCCGGTCACCAGATCGAGGTAATCGCTCACGAGAGGCTTCATCATGAGCGTTGCCATCCGCCTTCCGCCTATGCCATAGGGGGAGACGACGTGATCGGCGCCTGCCCTCTCCAGCTTGCTGGCGGTCTCGTCGGAGATGGCCCGGGCAACGATAAGGAGCGCGGGATTCAGCACCCGCGCCGAGAGAGTGACGAATATGTTCGCGGCGTCGGAGCCCACCGCCGTCACCAGTCCCTTTGCCTCGCCTATGCCGGCGGCCGCGAGGACTTCATCGTCCGCCGCATCGCCCCTGACGCACAGGTACCCAGCCTCCTCTGCGCGGGCGATCGCCTCCGGATCGTTGTCGACGACAACAAAGCTCGCATTGTGGACACCGAATTGCCTGGCGACCGATTCCCCCACCCGGCCATAACCGCAGATGATGTAGTGATCCCGCAGCTTCTCCACCTGTCTCTTCACCGCCCTCCTCCGAAACGCTCCTGTGAGCTGCCCGCTGACGACGAACTCGAACATGGCCCCGAGGCCGTATAGGATAGTGCCTACTCCGCCCAGAATGAGCAGGATCGTAAAGACGTGCCCCGCCGTTGACAAAGGGTGGACTTCGTTGAAGCCTACCGTGAAGATCGTGATCACGGTCATGTAGAGCGAGTCGAGGAAACTCCAACCCTGGATGAGCATGTAGCCGACGGTCCCCACCACAAGGACGCCGGCGATTGCGGCGACAACCAGCAGCCCTCTCCGCGAACCCTTGCTCATCCGTTTCCTCGTCTCGGTGGTCGCCCAGCTACCGCGTGTCCCCTAGTGGTGGTAGGGCTCGCCCCGCTCGATACGGAGCGCACGATAGAGCTGCTCCAACACGACAACCCGCGCCAACTGATGGGGAAACGTCAGCTCCGCGAGCGACCAAGTCATGTCTGCAGCGGCCAAGACTTTGCTATCCAGCCCCACGGCGCCCCCAAGTATAAACTGGAAATGGCTGACCCCGTGCAGTTTCCTGTCCGCCAGGAAGCCACTGAGTTCCTCAGACGTGAACTGCTTTCCCCCTCTGTCGAGAGCCACCGTGAAAGCGTCGGGGCGAAAGAGGGAAAGAATGGATGCTCCTTCTCTTGCTTGCACCTGGGCGGCACCGAAAGACAACGGCGTTTCTGCTACCTCGAATACGTCGAGAGAGGAGTACGGACGTACGAGCTTCTGGTAATGGCCCCAGACCGCGGCGTATTCGCGGGTGAGGCGGCCGACGGAGATGAACGTGATGCGCACTTTGCGCGGCCTAGATGAAGCTCAACTCGTCGGTGTCTTCCTCGTCTTCCGCCTGGGACCGCCGCTTCATCTTCCGAAACACGGGGTCTCTGAGGACACTCGGCATGTTGCGCCACAAGCAGACATCCTGCTTGAGATACCTGGTCTTTGTCTTCTCGTTGCACTCGATAGTGCACGTGAGACACAACTCTTCTTCAACAAGTACCTTTTCGCGCCGGGGCCTCTCCCCTTCGTCCACGCGCCGGTAGGCATCCAGGAGCAGCCCCTCGACATCGGCCGATGGAACCACGTCGAAGACGATGGGCTTCTCGGGCGCGGTGAGCCGGAAGGTGCCGGAATTCCAGTACATGAGCTGCATCACCTGATCGGCCGCGTGCCGCGTGACAATGTCGACGAGGATCTCTCGGGGGGCCTTCGCTTCTCGCAGCATCACTCCGGCCACCGGCTCGGCGATCTCCCCTTCGGTGCAGGTCATCCAACAATCTTTCACCTGCGCCTCGGTCAATGCGCCCTCCGACACCAGACGCATGCCAAGGGTCTCCTCCGCCAGCGGCAGGGATATCGAGTCGATCCTGCCATTGGTGAGATAGATGCACCCGTATTCCTCGAAATCCTGGATCTCCAGCACGCCGGTCTTCCTCTGCGCGGCAAGGAACTGGAGGACGCTGAAGAGCGGGAACTCCCTTATGTTGCCCCAAAGCATCA
>CAVVNF010000009.1:0-17331 GCA_963749535.1 uncultured Thermoleophilia bacterium
CTCCCCTCCGGGGAATAAGAGCGGGAACCACCTCGTCGCAATGAACGCCCTGCCCGGATGTGATTTGTTCACCATTCGCGCATCGTGTTCGTTTACGCGGCTGGTTTAGAGACGGTCGGGTCTTGACGGGGTGGGTCGATCTGGCTCCTTCGGGAAGGAAGAACCGGCTGACTAGGCTCGATGTTGGTGTGTCCGCAAAGCTCCGGCTGCGCCCAATGCAATAAGCACCCCAGGCGATCGCCGAGGTGGTGATCAGTCTGGGAAAGGGGCATGTCCGGCTGGCCCAGGCGCGTCCCCGTTTCCCTGGCCCGGATTTGCATCGAGCGGATCATTCCGAGGGTAGGCAGAAGCACGGGACAGAAGAAAAGGCGGGACAGCTCACCCATCCCGCCCTGTCGTGAGCCGGCGCTGCCGGCCGGCTGTCTTTTTGGAGTCTGCTATTTGCTCGTGGTCGGGGTCGCTACCGGCGGTTGTCCCTGTGGTTTCGTCAATGGTCGTCGTTGTGGAGGCCGTCGCCGTCGTGTCGGTCGAAGAGGGAGCGACCGTGGTGGCTGTGTCACCGGACGTGCTGGGCGTGGTTGTGCTCGCCTGGGCAGGCGCGGTAGTCGTGGTTGTCTCCATCCCCGACAGGATGACCACTTTATCCGCGGCCTTGGTCTTGGTGACCCAGTCCTGCCACATAGCGTCCTTCTTGTTACCCAGGAGAACCGATACGATATCCGATTTCACCTCGTCGACCGTGGACTGCTTGGCGGGGGTGATCGACTCCACCTGGATGATGTGATAGCCGTACACACTCTTCACAGGCTGCGAGATCTCATCTTTTGCCAGGCCGAAAGCGGCCGTGTCGAACTCGGCCACCATCTCGCCCTTGGTTATCGATCCCAACTCGCCGCCCACATCTTTTGTGCCAGTATCATCGGAGTACTTCGCGGCCTCAGTCTTCCAGTCGGCCCCGGCCACGAGATCGGCGCGGACTTTCTCCGCGGTCGCCAGGGCGGCCGCCCACTGGGCGGCAGTGGGAGCGGCAGTCGTGGTGGTATCGGAGGAGCTGGTCGTGGAGTCGGTCGTAGAAGTCGTTGGAGGGATCGGGGAGATGAGGATATGGCGCACGTCCCGCGTCTCTGCCGTGTAGTAGTTGGCCTTGTTCGCATCGTAGTAGGACTGGATCTCGGCCTGGGTGACGCTTGAGTCGGTCAGACTCTTGGTGACCTCGTCGTAGGCCTTCTGGAGGAGCAAATCCTCGCTGGTGCTGGCCTTGAGTTGGTCCAGGGTCATGTTCTGCGCCTTGAGGGCGGCGTCGAACGCGGCCTGGTCTCCGTTAAAGGATTCGGTCTTGATCTGATCGATCTGCGTCCTGGACTTCCGCGTCGGTGACGCTGATCTTGAGCGCAGCCGCCTGCTGCTTCACAAGCTCGTAGGTGACCATGTAGTCGAGGACACTCCGCTGAAAGTCCTTGAATCCACTGGGGTCGCTCGTCTGGTCGGGGACTTGCCCCGCGTACTCGGCCTCGAAATCTGCCACCTTCTGGTTGAACTGGTCTTCGGTTATGGACACCTGCCCCACCCGCGCCATGACGCCTTTGGGCAGGTTGCTGGCGCTGCCGCTTCCGCAGCCCACTGCTGTCGCCGCGATTACGCCTAGCAGCAAGACGACCGCTAGGATTCCGGCGGCAAGTCTCTTGCTCAATGGGATCTCACCTCTTTTTAGAAAGCTAAACCGGCTGCTCCTGACGCGCCGGACGAGCGGGCCGGCATGAGAGTGTCGACCTGACCAGGAATTCTAGACCGGGGCACATAAGACCGGCGTTAGGAAATCTCATTTGCGGCTGCCTTGCCGGTATCGGGCAACACGTTCGCGTCCCTGTGGACAAATCCGGAGGTGATGAGACGATCGTCAAGGTAATCGAAGCCCGCCACAGGGGGTCGACTGCGGCTATGCGCTGGGTCTGAGTATGTGGTAACTCCGCGCCTGTGTGAAGGCGGGAGTCCGGATCATCCAGGCGGGACATGCTTGAAACCATCAAAGAAGCGGCGCAGATCCCCTTCACGCTGAACGGTTAGCCGTGCCGTGCCAACCAGGGGATTGGCCGCTATTGCCCTCCTGAACAGAGGCATGTTGGGCAGGTTTCAGAACTCCTATCCGGCGGCAAGCGGCGGGTCCGCCAGTGTCCCATCTGCGCCTGGTCCAGGCTCGGCTTGGCTGGTTCGTTGCGGAAGAAACTGCGTCTCATAAAGCTCCGCGTAGAGGCCGCCTGCCCCGATCAGTTCTTCATGCCGTCCGCATTCGACTATGCGGCCGTCATCGACAACTAGGATCTGGCTCGCGTCCCTGATAGTCGACAGCCGGTGCGCGATGACAAGAGAGGTGCGCCCCGTAAGGGCTGCCTTAAGCGCCCTCTGTAAAGCGGCTTCCGATTCGGAATCAAGGTGCGCGGTAGCTTCGTCTAGGACGACCACGTCGGGCGACTTAAGCAGGAGACGGGCGATGGCGACCCGCTGTTTCTCCCCGCCCGAAAGCCGATACCCGCGATCCCCTACGATAGTCTCAAGACCGTCGGGCAGAGTTTCGACGAAAGGCAGAATCTGAGCGGCAGCAAGTGCTTCCCTCATTTCTTCCTCGGTCGCGTCCGGCTTGGCATAGAGGAGGTTGGCCCGGATGCTGTCGTGGAAAAGATGAGCGTCTTGGGTAACCACGCCAACCACGGCGCGCAGCGAGTCGAAGGTGGCATCGCGCACGTCGACCCCGCTGATCCTTATCGCTCCCGCCCGCACGTCGTAAAGGCGGGGGACGAGATGGCTGATGGTCGTCTTGCCGGCGCCCGAGGGTCCAACGAGCGCGACCAACTGACCGGCCTCGACCGTGAATGAGATATCGCTGAGCACCTGCTTGTGGGGCGCGGCGTTGGTCACTGCCACCGCTTCAAGCGAAGCTAGGGAGACCTCTTCGCTCGTTGGATAGGCGAAATCCACGTGCTCGAACTCGATACTGGCGGGCCCCCTAGGAATAGCCACGGCGTCTGGTTTTTCGTCGACCATCGGCTTGAGATCGAGAACCTCAAAGACCCGTTCGAAGGAAACCAGCGTGCTCGTGATGTCCACATTGATGTTGGAGAGAGCCGTCAGCGGTCCGTATAGCCGAGCCAGGTAAGCGGTGAGTGCCACCAACGTACCGATGTCAAGAGCTTTGTGAACGGCAAGGACGCCTCCCCAGCCGTAGACCAGCGCCGTGGCCAGCGATGCCGTCAGCAGCAGCGCGACGAAAAACATCCGCGCGTAAATCCCCTGCGCTATGGCGATGTCGCGCACCCGGCCGGCTTTTCGGCCAAAGTCGCGACTCTCGTCAGCCGGGCGACCAAAGAGCTTCACAAGGAGCGCACCCGACACATTGAAGCGCTCGACCATGATCGCGTTCATTTCGGCGGCCAGGTTGTAGCCCTCGCGTATGATGCTCTGCAGTCGGCGACCCAAGAAAGCGCGCCGGGATAGCAAAAACCGGCAAGAGCACCAAGGCCACCAGCGTAAGTTTCCACGACAATACGAACATGACGACCAGGACCAAGACGACGCTGATGAGGTTGCCGACCACGGTCTGAAGGACGTCGGTAAACGCCTGCTCGGCTCCGATAACGTCATTGTTCAGGCGGCTGACCAGAGCCCCAGTCTGAGTACGGGTGAAGAAGGCGAGCGGCATGCGCTGCACGTGGGCAAAGACCTTGGTCCGCATGTCATAGACTAGGCCCTCACCGACCTTCGCCGATACGAAGCGTTCACCCAGGGAGAGGGCGGCGTCCAGGAGGGAAAGGCCGGCCACGATCAGGGCGAGCGTCACGATGAGGCCGGCGCGGTGCCCCGATATACCGCGGTTAATGATCTCCCGGTAGAAAAGGGGGTTGGCCGCGCCGATGGCGGCATCAACCACCACCATACCGAGAAAGAAAAGCAGAACGGATCGATAGGGAGCGGCGAAACGGAGTATGCGGCGGGTCGTTCCCCGAGCCACTTTGTGACCACGCATCGATTCGTCCCCGCTGCGGCGCATCGAACGCGCCACCTGTAGGCCAGAGGGCCTCATAACGGCTTCGCGCCTATTGATGCGAGCAACCGCAGAAGCTCGGACTTCTCTTGGGCCGAAAGAGGGGCAAAGAGCGCCTCGGCGCTCGCCCGTCGCTGCTCGGCCAGACGTGCGATGAGCTCTTGTCCCTTCGCAGTCGGGGCTAGAAGGATAGAGCGGCGATCGTCACGGTCGATCTCACGAGTGACGAATCCGGCCTCCTCGAGGCCATCCACCATGGCCGTCGCCGAACGGGGAACGATCTCAAGCTTGTCGGCCAGATCGCCCATGCGCAGGGGATCCCTCGCGGCCACGAGGATGCGTAGCGCCCGCGCTTGCCCGAACGTGAGTCCGAAGGGCGCCAGCTCCTTTCGCTCATTCCTGCGCAGCCGCCATGAAGCCCTGGTGAGAAGCTCTGCTAGCTTGACGAGAATCTCTTGCTCTGACTCATCCACGAGCCTCGCCTCCTTCCTAGTTCTGAGAATCTCCGGCCCCGAGCCACCCGCTTGCCGATGCCCAGGAAGACTTTTTGTGAGTTTAACAGTTTTTGAGCTTATATCACTAATAGCCACGGTGACCCCTGTTTAAGCATTTGAGTCTGGCACAGGCCGCGTTGAGGCACCATTCCTAAACGTCGGGGATCGGCAATCCGGTAGGTTGTGACACGCGGCCACGAAACCGCCGATGGCAAAGCGTCATTGCTTCGCCTAAGGGGGTTTATGGTTATTGACGCGGCGCAGACAGGTTCGCTGTTTCTTGATTGTCAGTGGAGGCTGACCGCGGCTCGTCACAAAGGGTAAGGTGGACCGACAGAGCCGCGGATACCGTGACCTCAGCGTATTGATTCTCGCGGGAGGAAAGGCGAGTTGGAACTCCCTCATCCGCGTTGCTCGGTTCGTCCGGCTAGAAGATCCGCGTAGCCCCGGCGTAGTCGCTCTGCAGAGGATCAATGCGCACCGATACCCCGGTGTAGGGGGCGTCGATCATGTCCCCGTTGCCCACGTATATGCCCACGTGGTGAATCGGACTCCCGAAGAAGACGAGATCTCCGGGTTCGAGCTGGTCCCGAGAGACGTGGGTGCCGCATTGATACTGCATAGCCGCAGAATGGGGCAGACTGACGCCCAGCTGCCCGTACACGTACATGACCAGCCCGGAACAGTCAAAGCCGCTGGGATTGGCTCCGCCCCACACGTAGGGAACACCCATATACTTCAGGGCTATCTGCACCGCCTTCGCTCCGCTGCCGGAAGCGGGGACGACAGTCGAGCTCTGAGTACCCCCAGCAGCAGCGGCCTGAGCCTCGAACGCCGCTTGTTGGGCTGCCGCCCGGGCCTGCTGAGCCTCAAGCGCCGCCTGCGCAGCCGCGGCGCGAGCCTCCGCCGCCAACTTGGCCTGCTGAGCCTGCCAGGCCTTTTCCATCTGGGCGATCTGCTGTTGATCGCCTTTGAGAGCCTGCTGGTTGGCGGCCAGTTCCTTTTCCACCGCCTGCTTGTCGGCTTGGACCTGAGCGGCACTCTTCTGCTCTTCGCTTATCTGTCCGGCCAGCATGGCCTGGCGAAGCTCCACCTGCGACCCGTAGTCGGACACCTGCTCGACTGACACCTGGTCCCCTTTACTCACATCCTCCAGCATGAGCACGCGATCCACGAAGTCGGAGAGCGAAGTAGCCTTCAAGAGAACGCGCAGCATCTCGATGTCGTTTTGCAGCGCCCCCATGTCGCCTTGCTTGTATATCTGAACCAAGCGGTTACTCAGTGTCGTCTGGTCCGTTTGGAGGTCGCTCTCGGCTCGGCTCAGATTGGCTTGGGTGGCCGCCACCTCGGCTTGGGTACGCTGAAGCTCAATGGTGGCGGCGTTGTAGTTCTCCACCAGTTGCTCCACTTGGTCGTTCTGCTGCTGGATCTCTTGCTGCAGGGTCTGGGCCTGCAGTTGAGCCTGGGCTATGGCCGCCTTGGTAATGGTTTGCGGCTCTGCTCCGGCGACATGCGAACCAGCCAGAGCGGCAAAGCAAAAGACGAGAGAAATAGCGAGAAGACGAACCCAGAAACCACGGCGCGGCTGGAACAGATTCCCGCGGACGGCACCGCGATCGCGTCTATCCCCTGACGGTTCCATAGTTGTTTGAGCGCCCCTTTCCCGGGGTCTCGCCGGTTGAGCGGAGAAGTGTCTAGGCGAGACTCCCTAGCCACTACTTCGGCTCCTGGCGCCGAAAACATGAGCCAGAGGCGCCGAGGTCGCGGGTCACACAGCATTTCGCTGGACGCTCAGCGGGAACGGGGGCGGGAACTGAAAGGGGAAAAGAGCCTCGCCTCACGAGGGACGCCGAGAAGCGGAACCAAAAGTGCCAGAAGGCGAGCGGGTAGCCCCGCCGCCCATGCTCAGGCGACCCGAAGCTGAGCCAGGCTAAAGTTCCTCGAGCAAGTCCTTGGTCGCATTAGGAAGCAGCGAGTCGTCCACAACCTTGATCATCGCATTTCCGCCGAGCGCAAGCGAGCACGACGCTTCGCGGGAGTTGGTTCGCGCCTGTGGCGGGAGCGTCTCGCAAAGATGGCCGGGTAGTCCGCTTCACTTCCCTCTGGACTTCTTCTTGGGGGGCTTGCTCTTCCCGGTGGTCGGGTTAACGACCGGCGCCTTGGGCTTTATCTTCTTGGCCATCATGTCTCCCTGTCGGGCTTCTTCGATGGGCGAATCATCACATCATACGCGCCGTACGCCCGATCTGCAGCCGCCACCGGGAGGCCACTGTCACTTTCCGTCTCTGTTCTTCAGCCGGGACCGAGCACATGTAACTGGCAGCTGAGAGAGAAGGTCCTTGATGCGTAGTTCCACCGAAGCCTTCGGCGTGTGGGGAGGTTCGGTACTCGCCCCCCGCACGCTGAGAAGGGGGCTTCTCTAGCCTTGAACGCCGCTCCATTGATATTTACTCAGGGGTCTGTGCCAAATAGGCTTGATAGCGGCCGGCCCTCTCATCAAGCGCCTCCAGGAAGGCGCGCACCTTGTCCAGTTTCTCCGCTACCTGGGCTCGCAGCTTCTCGGTGACCCCGATAGCCTCCATGGCGATGTCCCGCTTGCGTTCGCTCGGGATCTCGCCGTGGAACTCCTCGCACAGGCTCTGCAAACGGTCCTCGGCGACAAGGATCGACTGGATATCGGTCAGATTGAAGCCCATGAGAGATTGGAGCTCTCGTATGCGTAGAAGCCGGGTGACGTCGCCGGCCGAGTATCGCCTCGCCCCCGGAGGTCCGGCGCTAGGAGGTGAGCATCCCCAGCTCCTCGTAGTAGCGCAAGGTGCGGGTGCTCACGCCAGCCAGCGCCGCGGCCTTGCCGATGCGTAGGTCTCCCGCTGGAGCTGTAGAGCGGAACAGAGGACAGATCAGCCACCATCTTGCTCCTCCTCCTGCGAGCCGGACGGAGACGCGCGGCGCGGCAGGGATGTCAGTCCCCTGGCTGCCGGCCGGATCGCCCGAAAGCACGGCCGCGCTCGTCGGGCTTCGGTGCGGCCCCCAGCGGTTCTTTCTCTTCCTCATGCATGTACTTGGTCCCCCGCATCCAGGAAGCGCCCGCGGCCACCAGGCAGAGCACCAGCCCACTCCGAAGATGACCCGCAGGCCCTGCTGGAAGGCGGCGGAGATTATCTGGGGGAAGAAGGTGGTGCTGGTGATGTGAGCGGCGGTTGCGGCCGGAAGAGCGGCAAGGACCTGGTGGGGAATCACGGTGCCAAGCGGGTTGTAGCCGAGGAGAGCGGCGAACAAGCTGCTCACCGCCGGTAGGTGGGAGATCTGGGTGGCGCTCTGGGCCGGGACTCCTTGGGCGGTAAGGCCGTTGAACAGGGCTCCCGGCAGCTTTCCGGAGATCCCCACGATCATGAGGGTGAAGAAGACGCCCATGGAAAGGACCTTGCCGGTGTTCATGAAGGTGGCGCGGATGCCGGAGCCGGCGCCGCGCTCGCGCGCGGGAAGGCTGTTCATGATGCCCACCGTGTTGGGCGCCATGAACAAGGCCGGAGCCAGCCCGTTAAAGAAGAGCACCGGCCCGAAATACAGGAAGTTGAAGTTCACCGGCAAGGCCATGAGCAGCCCGAAGGAGGCCGCTGACCCGATCATGCCCCCGGTGGCAAAGGGGCGGGCCCCGTAGCGATCGGAGAGCCAGCCGGAGATCGGGCCGGCGACCAGGATGCCGGCGGTGAGGGGCAACATGTAGATTCCGGCCCACAGCGGCGTGCGTTCGAAGTCGTATCCGTGCAAGGGCAGCCAGATGCCCTGCAGCCAGATGATGAGCATGAACTGCAGTCCCCCTCGGCTGAGCGAAGCCAGGAAACCGGCAATGTTTCCGCCGGTGAAAGCTCGGATGCGAAACAGACGAAGATCCATAAGCGGCTGGGGGACGCGGGTTTCCACCCAGAAGAAGATGGCGAGCACGCCGCTCCCCCGGCCAGGAGCCCGACCACCAGGGGGCGGGTCCAGGCCATGGAGTGGGTGCCGTACGGCTGAAGGGAGTAGGTGATGGCCATCAGGATCATGATCAGCCCGCCGGCGAACGTTAGGTTGCCCCACCAGTCGATCCGGGCCGGAGTGCGCATCCCGTCTCTTTCAGCTTGAAAAAGGCCCACAGGGTGCCGAGCGGCCCCGAAGGGCACATTGATCCAGAACACCAGGTGCCAGTTGATGCTCGGCGAGCACCCCGCCCACCACCAGTCCCAAAAAGGAGCCGGCCAGCCCCGAGACCATGTTGAGTCCCATGGCCATGCCCCGCTCGCCCGGGGGAAAGGCATCGGTCAGGATAGCCGCCGAATTAGCCATGAGGAAGGCACCGCCGGTGCCTTGCACCATCCGGGCAACGATGAGCTCGATGGCTCCAGCCCGGCCTACGCTGGGCAGGAGGGCCAGGAATATGGAGGCGACCGTGAAGATGACAAATCCCAGGTTGTACATGCGCACCCGGCCAAAGATGTCCCCGAGACGTCCGACCGTGACGACGAGAACCGCGGTCACCAGCCACATAGCCCATGAGAGACCAGAGCAGCAAGTCGGCATTGGCCGGCTGGAGCGGATCGACGTGGATGCCGCGGAAGATGGCCGGGAGCGCGATCATCAGGATGGTGGCGTCCAGGAAGGCCATGAACATCCCGAGCGAGGTGTTGGTAAGGGCGGTCCACTTGTAGCGAGGGCCCACAAGGTCCGAGCGGACTGCTGGCTGGGCGTACCGGGCGAGGGTCAGACATCGATGACGTGCTCCGCTTCAATACTTGACGTTGACGTAAAGAAGACTAGCACAGGACGCTTCCGCGAGCCAGGGACGCGACTACAGGTCAAACACGATCTGTTGCTCGTGATGGGACTCAACTCCAGCCGCCGGCTGCGAAAGTGCGGTGCAGGCAGCGGCACATATGCACGCAAAAGACAATGCCCTCGGCAAGACTCGAACTTGCGACACGAGGTTTAGCAAGCCGCCGCCCCCCTGTCCAGGGAGTATCGTGGTGTGCTATGGAGTGCACGACAGCAGGCTAAAAGGGGCCCCCTCCCGTCTATAGCGTATCGCCGGGTTTTTTTGGGTAGGGGTGGCGGTAGGGGCAAGTAGGGGGTGCAGCGAGTCAGTCCCAAGACGATAGGGGGGAGGGGGAGGGTCTCGCCCGTCGACATGCGCCCGCACGCCCGAGGAGAGCGAATGTCGGCCAGCGGGTCACGAGCCGGCCGGTCGGCTGTTCGTTGCGTATCATAGTGTCCCATTTTACAGGCAAAACCAGGTCTCATCACCCGGTTTGTCAACTCTGCTACGGTGGGGGTAAGTTCAGGGGTCAAGGAGCGGGGGAGCAAGAGCGACGCCGAAGGCGGGCCATCTCAGCCTGTCCCGTGCGCCCTGGCACCTGACCGTGGCCGAAAGCCAGCTGAAATACAGACACAATGGGAAGATGGCGGTCCTCGTTCTCCATGAGAGACAGTTTCTACCTCCCGCTACTCGCGCGACGCACCCCTTTACACCGGCGGGAGAGGTCGCTACCATGCGGAAACTCGCGCCGCCACCGGACGCCGGCCCGCAGACCCCCATCCCACAAGGAGACTCATATGGACTATGGCGAGCTTCTCGAGTTCCTCAAGACCCGGCGAACGATCCGAGCCATCAAGCCGGACCCCATCCCCGATGAGTCGGTGGACAAGATCCTGGAGGCCGCCCGCTGGGCTCCCACCGGATTCAACATGCAACCCCTCGAACTCCTTTTAGTCAAGGACCTGGAATTGCGCCAAGCCATCAAGACCCTGGTCGACGACTACAAGGCCAACGACTTCTACCCCATGGAGGCGACCAGAGAAGCCTGGCAGGGCAGTCCGTGGACCATGGAAACACACGGCAGGCTCGATATCCCCTTGGCTCCGGTCTTCATCGCCTTCCTCGGCGATACCCGCCGGCGGATCGGCCTGCCCATGGCCGCCCGCTACTCGCGCCAGAAGGGTGACTCCATATTCGAGTCCTCCCTCTCCAACGGCTTCATGTATGCGTGGCTCGCCGCTCATTGTCTGGGTCTGGCCGCCTGCCCGGTCTCAGCCCTTAAGTACCCGAAGCTTCAAGGGCTCGTCAAGCACGTGCTGAACCTGCCCGATTACATCGAGCTCTACGACATGTTGCTCGTGGGCGAGAGCGCCATGGAGGGCGGGCCCAGTACGAAACTGGTGCGCCATCTGGACGAGATGGTCCACTACGACCGGGCCGCAGACGATGAGTTCATGCCGGAGGCGGAGCTGAGAAAACAGATCGTGAAGTTACGCGCTGGCAATGTGGCCCGTCACGGAGAGGCAGTAAGAGTCGACGGTTAGGGCTGTCCAGGAAGCGTGTTCTTGAGGTTGACCTTCACACACAGAAAGAGTGGGATATGGCAGACAAGGTGTTCGTGGTCATAACGAGCCAAGACAGAGGGGTCGTCCTCAAGCCGGGTCTCCTTTACCCGTTCAATGCGGCCACCAAGGGCTGGATGGAAGAAGTCAAGATCATCTTCTTTGGCCCCTCCGAGAAGTTGGCGGCTGCCGATCCGGAGGTGCAGGACCGGATAGCGGAGGCCATGGCGGCGGGGATCCAGGTCATGGCCTGCAAGAAGTGCTCCGACGGATTTGGCCTGACCGAGACCCTCGAGGCAGTGGGAGTAGAGGTCGTCTATGTCGGCGGCGTGATATCTCAGCTCCTCAAGGACGGGTGGGCGAGCCTCACCTTCTGAGCCGTCCGGGGAGATGGGCGTGTCCCGATATGAGCGTGGTCGCCCACCTGTGGCCGGGTAACCATCCTGTCCCGCTGCTAGGCAGCCGCCAGGAGTCACCCACCTGCGCCGCAAAGAGATACCTGGAGATGAACACCGCTCCACTACGAGCCCCGGCCCTGATGCCGAGCAGAGCCCTGTCTTGGTGTCCCTTTTACGCGCGATCTTCGCTCTGGTTTGGGCCCCGATTGGCTGCGACGTACAACTCCAGCGAGAGCAGCATCTCGAAAACGAAGACCGTCACCAGAGAGGCCAGAAGAAAGCTATCGCCCCGTGAGCCACCTTGGCGACTGCCCACCCTGCCGGACGACACTTCCCAGAACCGAGACCACGTGGATAGCTCCGAAGGCTCGGACAGAGGTGTTGCGCTGCGGAAGAGGGCAGGTGAGCCCCCTACAGGTAATGACCCACCACGACAGCCATAGAGACGAGAGCCCCGCCGGCGAACGCCACTACGCCGACCATCCCTGGCATGCCGAAACGGTGGACTTGCAGCCCGCCTGACGACCAAACGATAAGGGGAAACCCGTACATCTCGGCCTTCGATGCAACCGCACGCCCGAGCACTTGTGGAACCCACCTTTGAAACGCACCATAGGAATGGAAGTCGAGACTTGGGCGGATAAGAATCCCCTCCTTTCCTCTTGTACGTTCACTGCCACAACGGTCTTTTCAAGTTCACCCGCTCTGCCTGCTCATGGATGGTAGGACCAGGTGTCGTTAAAACCGCTGGTGCTGTTGTTCCCCCCAAACAAGATCACTTGGTTGTTGGCCGAATCGTAGGCCATCATGCACGAGCGCGCGGCCGGTAGCGTCCCCGAGGGGCTGAGTCGGTCCAGGTGTTGGCGGCAGGGTCGTAGGCCCAGGTGTCGTTAAGGGTCCCGCTGGTGCCGTATTCTCCTCCGAACATGATCACCTGGTGGGTGGCGGGGTCGTAGACCAGCGAGTGCCGAATCTAGCAGGCGGTAGCGTCCCGGAGGGGCTGAGGTTGGTCCAGGTGTTGGCGTCGGGTCGTAGGCCCAGGTGTCGTTGAGTTCGCCACTGGGGCCATTCCCCCGAACAAGATCACCCTATCGGTGGTCGGGTCGTAGACCATCGAGTAGAGCCGCGCGCGGAGGGGCGGCCCCGGTGGGGTTGAGGTTGGTCCAGGTGTTCGTCCTCGGGTCGTAGGCCCAGGTGTCGTTGAAGCGGCACTGCCGGGGTCTTTCCCCCAAACATGATCACCTGGCTGGTGGCTGAGGCGTCAGACCATCGCGGCCCCACGCGGGGGAAGGGAGGGCCCCAGACGGGCTGAGGTTGGTCCAGGTGTTGGTCCCCGGGTCGTAGGCCCAGGTTTCGTTGAGAAGCGAGGCGGTAGGTATAACCTCCGAACATGATCACCGTGGGTGGCCGGGTCGTAGACCATCGACTGGACCGAGCGCGCGGACGGCAGCATCCGGAGGGGTGAGGTTGGTCCAGGTGTTAGCGCTCGGGTCGTAGGCCCAGGTGTCGTTCAAAGGGAGGTACCCGTCACTGGCGGACTCGTCGAACCCACCGAACATGATCACCCGTCTGGTAGCTGAGTCGTACACCATCAAGTGGCCGGCGCGCACCGACGGCAGCGTCCCTCGTGGGCTGAGGTTTGTCCACACGTTGCTTGCCGCTTGGCCGCTCGACACCGCGGTGGTGGTCGCCTGGCCGGTGGTCGCCGTGCTTTGACTCGTCGTCGCGGCTTCCGAGGAAGCGGCGGTACTTGAGGGCCCGGTCGAACCGGTAGTGCTGGGGTTCTGGGCGACCGTACTCCCGCATCCGGCGAGCGCAGCGAGAACCACGAGCGCAAGAATGACGGCGAAGTACCTCATGCCGCTCTCCTTTTCTACGCGGGGGAACCTCTACGAAGAAATCTGCGGTCCTGCCCTGCCGCTCGGCGTAATCGTCAGCGCCGGGGAAAGCAGAACAGGGTGATTAGATACGGAGCTGCTGCTGCTCGGTCTTCACTAAGCACACCTCCTTTTCGGGCCAAGCCCGAAAGGTGGATACGCGGGGGCAGGCCTTATGCCAAGCCTCCGACTCCTGGGGCCTTCCCCTAGAAACCACTGGCAAGGATGATCCCCTCCCCAGTAGCTTCAATATAGGTAGTTTTGACACAGAATCAAATGCTTTGAGGCTGGACGGGAACGACCTTGACCTTTACCGCGCTAAGAAGCACCCAGTGGCAGTGTTGGCAGCCATAGGCCGGGCTCATACTCACCGCACAACTCCCTCGTTGACTTCCCTACCAGACGGTCTAAAACTGTAATCGTGGGTATCACCCAGAACGGGGAGATGAAGAGATGTACGTCATGCAGATCAGCACGCACGCCCCCGAGCATTGCCCGGTCTTCAACAAGGAGACCAAGAAGACGACCCTAGCTCTCATGCCCCAGATGGATTCGCTGCTCGCCAAGCACGGCATCGAGAATTATTCAGGGATGTGGACCGACCACGCCGGGCACACGCTCTACAACATCTTTGAGACTCCCAGCCTGGACGCTTACTGGGCCTTCTTTTCGGAACCGGCGATGGCCACCTGGCTCTCCTTCTTGAGGGTAGAAAACAAGGTGGTTCTTGGCCCGGAAGAGGTCAAGGCGATGCTTGCGCGCGACTGAACGGCCTCGGCTCGGTGACGAAGGCCCCTCCACGATGGCTACAAGTGCAGCAAGATCGGGAGTCGACTCGGCGGGGTCATAGCGGTGCCACTGGAGGTCTCGGCGCATCCAGTAGAGCTGTCACACGCCTCGTGAGCGGAAGAATCGGAAGCCGGCAACGCCCATGCGGGTCCAGTCGCCTACACCGTCCCACGGAGGTCGCACTTCCCAGACAGAGACGGTATGGCCGTCGATCTCGCACTCGAAGCGCAGCTGGTCTGCGTACTCGGGACGGGTTTTGCGGCGGCACAGCTCGCCCACGGTGCGATCGATACGCCTCAGCTCAAGCTCGTTGAACGACATCGCGGCTCCGATGAGGGTGTAGCTAACATGCTGCGCATCAGCAGACGCCGAGCGCCTCCAAGATCAGTCTACCTCGCGGTGTTGTGCTGGATACGCCTGTAAGGTGAGTGCGCGACTGCCCGCTAGATGCAGACGGAGCAATTGCGAACGTTTCGGTCCGGCAAGCGCTCGGCCGCCGCTCTCGCCGAGGCGTAGTCGTCGAAGGGGCCGTGCCACCGCCCGTTCCGATCGCCATGGATGTTCGGGTGCGAGCCTTGACCGTTCTGGCAGTGCCCGCATTCGGCTCGATGCACGACGGCGTTCTTCTCAGCAACCCGGTTCTCATAGACCCAGAACATGCTCGCCCTCCTCCGCATCTTGCTCAACGTCTTCCGCTTGAGCGGCGCTGAAGCGCGTGCCTGAGTGTAGCGCTGGCGAGCGTCCGCTCGAGGCGCTTGTTGGACGCCGTCGCGGAGACCCCGGCCCTAGTAGGCGATGGCCGGAAGACCGCCCACGTACTCAGCGCTTCCGACCTGCTGGAGCATGAAGTCCGCGACATCCGCGCGCGATATCGTAAAGCCCCCGCGAGGGAGACCCTCCGCCACCACGCGATAGCGACCCGTCCAAGGTCCGTCGGTGAGGATCAGGGGACGAACGAGGGTCCAGTCAAGGTCGTGCCGGCGTATCTCTTCGAGCGCGGCAGCGTGGTCGCGCAGTAGGTTGCGAATCCTTAGGCGAGCGAAAGGCATCAGCACGGCCCAACGAAGATCGGGTGCCGCCTCGTGTAGCACACCGAAGTTCGACAGGAAGACGAGCCTGCGCACGCCGTGGGCATCCATGGCAGAGGCGACGCTTGCTGCGGCTCTTCGAGAACAGCGTCGTGGGCCCGCGGCCGCCCGTGCCCAAGGCGCAGACCACCGCATCGTGCCCCTTCACGGCTTGGCGCACGGCTTCGGGGTCGGTCGCGTCACCTGCGATCACGTCGAGAGCATCGTGCGTGAGGGTGACCTTTGTGGGGTCTCTGACCGCCGCCGTCACGTGGTGACCTTCTGCCAAGGCGCGCTCCATCAGCGCGTGGCCCACACCCCCGGTGGCCCCGAAGAGAAGAATCCGTGCCATGGCATCACCCCTTGTCATCCGGCGAGACCGACTGGAGACCGAACCCGAGCCTAGCACGAACTCCATCCTGCAGTGCGTCCAACAAGCACTATCCAGTCTGGAGAACTCCACCGAAACAGCCCATGAGTGTCTGCATAACCCTGATGGCGTCGGCCGCCGAAACGGGCCAAGGGACACCGGTGGAGCAGTACCCTGTTCCACGCCGGCAGCACCTTTCCTCGAATCGCGGCATCCCGCGCTAATTGGTTGTCCACCGAGTCTTAACGAGTGCTACTGAGTGTCATGGAGTAGTCTGAGCTTTAGGAAGCCGCCGACGAATGATTCGACTGCGGGACAATCTCTTTGTAGGGACCGAGAGCGATTGCCGTCGCGGGGACAAGAGCTGGGCTGTAGTGCACGCCTGCAAGCACCCATGTCATGTGAGTGCTGTGGGGTATTCCGGCAATCTCCCTCAGAGTCACCCGAGCTACCTGGTACTTGAATTGGGCGACGACCTATTTCTCAACATGATCGATCCGCCCGTGCCACTCTTCAGACTTGAACTCTTTGCGGCGTTCTTGTCATTCGCAAGGAGGAAGACCTCGGAGAGCAAGAAGTTGCTGATTCACTGCAATCGGGGTGAATCACGGGCACCCTCGCTAGCGCTGGTATTCCTCGCAAAGGTGAGCGGGACTATCCCCGACGACTCCTACAGATCGGCCCGAGCTAGCTTCGAGAAGCTCTTTCCCGGTTACTATCCCGGACGTGGCATCCAGACCCATTTGGAGACTAACTGGGCGATCTTGAGCGAAACGTAGTAGCCTGTGCCGATTCACAAGCCGACCTTTTGGGGCCGTTGCACCCCGCCGGTACACCGGTTTTGAAGTGCGTATGACACCTTCCCGAAGCGTGACCGATTGTAACCAGACATGCCCATATGCAGGCTGTTTACTCGTCTGCCCTGCCTGGGCTTCCCGGAGCGTCCCCAAGCGTGCCCATAAGTTCGTTTGAAGATTGTTTGAAGCGCTGACCGCTCGACGCAATTGGGGCTCATGAGTTCTTCCGCTTGACGTGTTGGCCCCCTCCCTGGACGGAACTCGTCCGCCCATTCTCGGGGTTTCAACTATAGGCGATCAACTCCACCTCCAACCCATCTAACATCAAAGAGGATGCCTTATTCCTACGGGTCTCGGCCCCCAAACTATTGACCAAGTCCTGCGAGCCCGTCCTCACCGATGCTCGTATACGTTCACCGCCTTCACAGACTCGATGGATACGGTTTAGCTGCCGTCGTCAGACTTGACTTTGAGCTGGCTGCCGTTCTTTTCCAGAACAGTGCCCAAGCCAGTGATCGGAATGGTGGACCTTCGATCCGGCAGAATATGGGTCGATCTGTTTCAGCCGGAGGGAGCCGAAGCTGGATGGGGGCTGAGGTTCGGGCCGGCTTTGCTCGCCGCTGCGCGGTTTGGCTCCTGCGTTTCGAAGGCTGGGGGGTGAATCCTACCGGCCAGAAGGTCCTCTCTATCTGCGGGGGTCCGCTCCGGAGATGAACCCTTCAACGTAGGTGGAGGGCCCACATGGATTGTCTCCACGGCTATGAGCCCAGCTCAAGGGTAGCTCGTGTCGGATGTCCGCCTTGCTCCACAGCAGCACATGCGTTTAGGAGGCCGCCGTCCTCATGTCCAGGGCGTATCGTCGTGTGCTATGGAGTGCACACTCGCAGGCTAAAAGGGCCCGTTCTGTCCATAGCGTTACACCGAGTGCTTTCTGGGTAGGGGTGGCGGTAGGGGTAGGTAGGGGTAGGTAGGGGTGGAGCAAGTTGGGCCCAAGACAAAAGGGGAGGGGGACAGTCTCACCCCTTGATGCTCGCCCCCGCGGGCGCGATGGTCAAGACTGCGCACGACCGCACCCCGATGCGAAAGAGCCTCCCCGTGGGCAAGCGATATGAATTGACCGCAGGCGACGTTCCTGAACGCCGTGCCACC
>CAVVNF010000010.1:0-26212 GCA_963749535.1 uncultured Thermoleophilia bacterium
GAGGCGTTCATGAGGAGGAATTATTGCCGGCGCGACCAGTGGAAAATAGTCACCCATTGATAGGACGAAAACACCAAACCCTAACAACTAGCATAGAGGAAATGACTAGCGATGGGGAAGGCTCATGCATGTCCCAGCTCCGTAAGTCCCATCGCCATCGCTGAGTCGTATTCGCGGCGGTAATTAGCCCTCGGTCTCCCATTGGAGGAAGCCGAGCCGTAACGGCAGCTCCTGAGTCCGCAATGCTCCTCCAGCGCGATCGGCGCCTTCTTGAAGGTGCCGATCGCCGCTAGCTGCGCATGTCAATGCCCCTACCTTCTAGCAGCTCAC
Organism: uncultured Thermoleophilia bacterium; assembly: GCA_963749535.1. Classification (GTDB taxonomy): domain Bacteria; phylum Actinomycetota; class Thermoleophilia; order RBG-16-64-13; family RBG-16-64-13; genus Chersky-299. The sequence goes on from CAVVNF010000010.1 coordinate 331, forward strand.
AGACAGTCAGAATCTGGATGTTCGGATAATTCGACATGGTCCTTCGCTCAGCTCTGCAGCATGACTTTCACACACAACATGGCTATCGACCACAGGATGTCCGCAGGAACATGCTCCTCGCAGGTCGCATCGAAGAGCAGGTCGCAATTAGCCGGGAACTCATCGTCCTCCCGCCACAAGACCAGCGTGACGGGAAGGCGGGGAAGCGGTCGCAGTTCCGCTCCCGCGTCTCCGTAGACCCTTGGCTCCCCGCCAAACCGTGCCGCTTGTCTCAAGAAGCCGTCCACGTCGCGGGCAAAGCGGGCCGCCACCTGGTCCAGCGGCAGCACGTGAGAACCCTGGAGGTAGATCTGCCTGGCTTTCAGGTCAGAGGGCCGGACCAGCCGGCCGGCCGGCGGAATGTTCTGAGCGCCTATTAGATACAGGAGGATGGATAGGCGCGAAAAATAGGCCGACTTTGTCAGGATCACGTCAGACTCCGCGCACGAGCCGCTCATCGTTCGCGCCGCTGGAGTGACGACGACTGGGCACCCGAGTACGCCAATGGTGTAGCTGCCCTGCGTGGGGGAGAAATCCGCCTTGGCCCGCGCGCAGACGTCCCGCGGATCCCGCGCCGCCAAAAGTTCCCACGCTTTCGCTTCGCCCTGCATTCAGGATCCCACGCGGCTGCCAAGTCGAGCGCCGCGCGGCAGCCGACGTACCCGTGCGATTCGACCTCGCTGGCCGGAGGGCAACGCGACCAAAACCGGTGAACAGCTCGTTCGACAGCTCCAGAAGGCTCCATGTGGCCTCTCGCGGCCCTTGACGCCGGATCGGTATTCTTGGCCCAAAGCGACCCGGTACTCCAACCCTTTTTGACTTCTCTTCGCGGCGACGAGCCTGCCCGCCGGGACTGCGATTCTCACCGTCGAGTGGTCACCTTCTCCAACCATGTGGTCGCTCTCCTCCGGTAAAGCCACCGACCTTTCGCAAGCAACGAGCACCTGACCATCCTACTGTCGCCTGTCAAACCAGGTCAACAGTCGGGCGCATGCTCGGCAGATTTGACTGCCCGCCTTCCAGAATCAGTGGACCATACTGGATGTTGGCTCAGGCCTTGAACGCGGCGGTCGTACCGCCCAGTTCGGGCAGATCGGACAGCTCGCAGTTCTTGATGTCGGGGAACCCGTGGTCGTTGGGGCGGTGCTCTCGCCCGGCTCTGCCAAGGATCTGAACCAAGCGTCCGATCCTGGTTTCTTCCGGACCCGTGAGGGGGAAACAGAGCAAGACAAGTGTTCAGTCTTGGCGGGAGGGACGGTGAGACGATGCCTCTGCGTCAGTACGAAAAGATAGCCGAGGAGGCTCTCAGGTCTATGTGCAGCGGTCCCTGGACGGCTACGGATCTGGTGAGAATTCGAGATGTCATAAGCGACGACTTTTGCCGTCGCTATGGGCCGGGCTGCAGTAGCTCCGGCGTCCTTGACTGGCTTGAGTCCCTGGATCCAGGGCAAAAGGATGACTTGCTCTTTCAAGCAAACGCCGATTGGAACGCCAGTCATGACCCCTGGGCTCTGGGCCCCGTCTGAGCGGAGACGGGTTTGGGGATGGCTCAAACAGATGCGGTCTCGTGAGAGGAACGAAATGGGCAAGGTTCTTATCGTCTACTTTTCATTGACTGGAAAGACACAAAGGATGGCCGAGTACATTGCTGAGGGCGTGCGATTCACGGGGCAGCAAGCGGTCACAAGGAAGACGTCGGAGATCAGGGTGGTAGACGAAGTGACCGGCTATGACGGCTACATCTTCGGTTCACCAACCTACCATAGGGATATCGCCGGGCCCATGAAGTCGTTCCTCTTCTTGGCGCGGGGAGTCGATCTTGAAGGGAAACTGGCGGGTGCCTTCGGCTCCTATACCCATAGTGGTGACGCTCCGGGCATGGTCTTCGACACTATGGAGTATGTGTACAAGATGCGGCCTTTCGACCTTGGCTCATTCAAGCTTTTGGAAGCTATTGTGGGCACGCAAGAAGGCATGCGCGCCTGCCACGACTACGGCAACGCCTTCGGGGAGAAACTGATCACTTGAGCCTTAGGCTGCAAGAAGTCCGGCATGGTGTCACTGCGGCCCGCGCAGATCTGCAGTTCAAGGTAGTAACCGTTACGGGTAAAGCCGTCGACCCCTTGCGACACCGAGGGAAAAAGCCTCTGGTCCGTGGGTCAATTTCATTGCGAACTCTTCCCCGATTGCCTCTCTCAGATCGAGCTTGAAGTCAAAGGTGGTCTCTCCGGGAAGATCGCCGTCCCAGAAGCTTTGCGCACTAACTGATCAACTCATGTTGGCGAGCCTGGGGAAAGGCGAACACCATGCATATCCATGAGAACCCCGTCGGTCAAGTCCGTCAGCAATTCCCCGGCTCCCTGGGCAAAGAAGGACAGATGACGGTCGGGCCCGGACGTGCGCGACAAGAACATTCCTGCCACGGCGCCGCTGATGCATGTCGAGCGCTTGCAGCTTCTTAGACACTATCAGCGATTTGCGGCGAGCCCAATCGCCCGCGAAGCTCTCCGGCAGGAGGGCGAGGATGGATGGTGGCCCTGGAAACCGCCAGCGGCAATTGCTGATAGGGCGGATTTTCCGGGGCGCTTGCTCGATACGTGGATAAATCCAGGCAGCTTTGAGCACGAGACTGTGCAGTGAGCAAGAAGATTGGGCTTGCATCCCGAGTATCCAAATTTGCGCAACTCTTGAAGTCACGGCCAATCCGTCTCGGCGAGCCTCAAGATTAGACGTCAGTTTCGGCAGGGTTGCATGTGTGGCCCGGAGGCAATTGGAGTAAACGCTGACCTGTTGTTAGTGATCGCACTGGGCACACAAGTCGTCGACGTTGTGTCCACCGCGCACCCGGCCGATTTCGGCTTCAAGACACGCGAACCCATCGGGCCACTTTGGGCGAGCGGTATCGAGATTACTTTTGGAACCGCCCGCGGAGATGTCCTTCGGCAGAAGGAAGACCGGCCGACTTGCCCGATAGAGTTCCAAGATCACGAGGCGAGAGACGCGCGGTGCGCCGTTCGATTTGCGGGTGGCTGCAGTCCTCCGCTGTGCTCCCACGAAGGCAACCGCGAGGGGACTTGGACAGACCGACTCCCCTGTAGTAGACTCAGCACGCGTTAAGATGAGTATAATAGTCAGCTATTCCGGAGGTTCGCTCTGTTGATGGCCATCTCGACCAAGGGGCGGTATTCCGTCCACATCCTGCAGATGATGGCCTCGCGGCCGTGTGGGAGCGTGCTCACAAAATATGAAATCGCAGAGGCGGAAGGAATCCCCCCGGGGTACGTTCAACAGCTTCTCATGGGGCTGAACCGAGCCGGATTTGTGACCAGTCACCGGGGGCGGGCGGGCGGCTTCTCACTCGCCCGGCCTCCGGAGACGATAACAGTGTTAGACGTCCTCAAGGCTAGCGAAGGGCCCTTAGTACCGTCGCCATGCGTGGGTCCCGTGAAATGCGACCGCGAGCCGGGTTGTCGGACCCATCTCATGTGGGTGAAAGCAACCGAGATGCTTAACGACTTCTTCCGCACGACAACAATCGCCGACTTGGCCGGACCAGGCGCTAAGGGCTGGTTCCTGGAAGCCTGAACGAGTCGTGAGTGTCGGACATGCGATGGGCCATGTAAATGCTCCCCGGCCTGTCGTGGCTCGGGCGAGGCGCTCGGTGTGAGCTGAAGCCTTCTGCCCGGCTGCCCCGGGTCGGAATAGTCGGCGGACCAGCCGTGTTGGACGGTCACCGAAAAAGAGATGGGCGACGTCAAATGCGTTGCACGCGAGGCGGCAGATTAGCATTGGGCGTCCTGGGACTGGTGCTGGCACCATCGTGGCACCCATGCAGGCGCTGCGAGACGGTCGGAAACGCAGACAGACGATGCGAGCCAGGACTCTCTTGCCTGCGCTGACCGCGCATCGCGATGCGAGACTATGTGAGGCATCGTCGGGCCGGCCTGACTTGATGGTACCCTCTTTCATTTGACGGAGCTTATCTGCCGCCGACGTTTTCTTGTTGCAGGGGTAGTCGATTCCGGCGGTTGAAGGGAGGTAGCTGCAGGATGCTAGGCAACCTTCAGCAGCTACCTGCTAAGTGAGAGAGTGCCGACAGATCTGGCGACGCTCCGCGCCACGAGTTCCCCACGTACGTCGCTTTATGCAATCTCGCATTTGAACCATAGTCCCGGCTGCACGACCAAAAAGGCCTCCTTTTCGAGGTCTTTTCGATGAGTAAGAGGTGGGCGATACTGGATTTGAACCAGTGACTTCTGCAGTGTGAATGCAGCGCTCTCCCACTGAGCTAATCGCCCGTATCAAGAGGTCAAAATGATACCAGCAGGCCGCACGCGGCGCCAAGGCTGGAATCTTACGGCCGTCTGCCTTTCGTGGCGCTGGCGACCCACCCCCCCGGCTCAGTCTACCCGGAACCGCCGCAGCCGGAGCGAGTTAGAGAGCACGCTCACCGACGACAGGGCCATGGCCACCGCCGCGTAGATGGGATTCAGGAGTAGCCCGAAGGCCGGGTACAGGACGCCGGCGGCCAACGGGATCAAGGCGATGTTGTAGCCGAAGGCCCAGCCGAGGTTCTGCCGGATGATGCGCATGGTCGCCTTGCTCAGACGGATGGCCGTGGGAATCGGGAGCAGATCGCCGCGGATCAGGGTGATGTCGGATGTCTCCATCGCTACGTCGGTGCCGGTGCCGATCGCGATGCCGATGTCCGCCTGCGCCAAGGCCGGTGCGTCGTTGATGCCGTCGCCCACCATGGCCACTACCCTCCCCGCCGCCTGGAGGCCCTTGATGGCCTGTGCTTTGTGATCGGGGAGGACCTCGGCGAGCACATGAGTGATCCCAGCCTGGCGGGCGATCGCCTCCGCGGTGCGACGGTTGTCCCCGGTGAGCATGTACACCTCTAAGCCGGCATCCTGGAGGCCCTTGACCGCCTGCACAGAGTCGGGCTTGAGGACGTCGGCTACCCCGATTAGGCCCGCCACTGCGCCATCGACCGCCACGAGCATGGGCGTCTTTCCTGCTACTGCAAATCGTTCGATGGTCGCTTCCAGTCGACCGTACGGACAGCCCCGCTCGTCCATGAACTGCCGATTCCCCAACAGGACGCGCACCGGAGCTCCCCCCGGCCTGGCGGCGATCGTCGCCTCGATACCTCGGCCCGGGATCGCCTCGAAATGGTCTATGGTCGACAGCACCAGCCCCAGTTCCTGCGCACGCTCCACAATGGCCTCGCCGAGCGGGTGTTCAGAGCCACGCTCCGCCGACGCGGCCAGCTGTAACAATTCCGTTTCGCGAGCTTCAACATCTGAGGCCCCTGAGCTTGCGTTGCTGTCTTCGCTCTCCGGCCCGAGCCGGTCCACGACCACCACGTCGGTGACCCGTGGCTTCCCCCGGGTCAGCGTGCCGGTCTTGTCCAGCACGATGGTGTCCAGCTTGTATGCCCGTTCCAGCGCTTCCCCGGAGCGGATGAGGATCCCGTTTTCGGCTCCCTTACCGGTGCCGACGACGATCGCGGTCGGCGTGGCTAGACCCATGGCGCACGGGCACGCCACGATGACTACCGCGACGAACGCCAGCAAGGCGAGCGTAAAGTGAGGCTGGGGACCCACGAAGAACCAGACAAGGAACGCGATCACTCCGATCCCAAGGACCACCGGCACGAAGATGCTCGCGATATAGTCGGCCATGCGCTGGATCGGGGCTTTGGAACCTTGCGCTTCTTCCACCAGCCGTACGATCTGGGCCAGCGCGGTGTCGCGCCCGACCTTCGTGGCCGTGAAACGGAAGGAACCGACGCGGTTGAGCGTCGCGCCGATCACCTCGTCCCCAGGGCCCTTCTCCACCGGGATCGACTCGCCGGTGAGCATGGACTCATCTACCGCGGAGCGCCCCTCGAGGACGATCCCGTCCACGGGGATCTTCTCTCCGGGCCGCACGATCACCACGTCGCCCACTTGGACATCCTCCACGGGGATGTCCACCTCCATTGCTTCACCCGGCTTCGCGACCGCGAGCGCACGGGCTGCCACGTCTTTCGGAGACAGCACTTCTCGCGACAGCGCCTTTGGCGGCGGTGCTTTCGGCGTCGATGGGGCGGCTGCCGGCGTCGTAGGCGGTCACGCCCGCGCCCGTCGGCTCCCGTAGAACCCGAGCCGTCTTGGCCTGCAGCCCCATGAGTTTGCGCATGGCTGAGGACGTCTGCCCTTTCGCCCGCGCTTCCAGATACCGCCCCAGCAGGATGAGACCGATGATGATGACCGCAGAGTCGTAGTAGACGGCGGCCTTGAAGCCCGCACCCGCCGCCCGTTCGAAGGCGCCGGGAAAGAACGTGACCGCAGCCGAATACAGATAGGCCGCGGAGGTCCCGACTGCGATGAGCGTGTTCATGTCGCTGGTTCGATGCTTGAGGGCCGCCCACGCGCCTCGGTAGAACTGCCATCCCGCCCAGGCCTGCACCGGTGTGGCCAGCGCGAACATGATGTACCACTGCCGTCCCATTGGCAGCCAGCTGTCGGGGATGAGCATCATGAGCATGAGGACCGCGCCCACCGCGAGGCTGACGATGAACTTCAGCCGGAGCGCGCTCACGTGCTTCGTCCGGGCTGCCTCGGCCGCCGCGCCCGGTTCCGCCGGCGCGGCGCCGGCCAGGGGCACTAACATCGTATAACCTGCCGCCTCCACCGCCTTGGCGATGGCCTGCGGAGATGTCGCGTCCTGCAGATAGCTGACGGTGAGCTTCTCAGTGGCGAAGTTGATAGTCGCCTGGACGACCCCAGGCACGGACGAGGCCGCCCTTTCCACCCGCCCCGCGCACACTGCGCACGACATGCCCGTCACCGGGTATGAAGCGGTCTCCGCGCGGACCCTATAGCCGGCGCCTCGCACGGCTGAGACGAGCTGTCTGGGGCTGGACCTTCGCCGGTTCGTAGCGAACTTTGGCCCGCTCGGTGGCAAAGTTGACGGACGCCTCGGACACGCCGGGTACCTCGCCGAGCACCTTCTCCACCCGGGCCGCGCACGCCGCGCAACTCATGTCCTCAATGGGGAGCAGGATGGTCGCGGCCGCGTCATTGTGGGGATGGGCGTTATCCATAGGAGATGGAGTATACCCTCTGGGGTAATCGTAAGATGCGGCGAATCACGGCCCGCCGGGAGCCGGCCGACCCGCTACTGGACTCGGCTGCGAAGATTCCGAGTCTTGTCGATGGCCTGCAGCTTGGCGAGCGCCTTGGCCTCGATCTGGCGGATCCGCTCCCGGGTCACACCGAAACGCTTAGCGACCTCTTCCAGGGTACGCGGGTGCTCGCCCTTAAGGCCGAAGCGCAACTCGATGACCTTGCGTTCCCGGTAGGGGAGCATGTTCAAAGCCTCGTTGACCCCGTCCTTGTCGAGCTGAGAGGCCACCGCATCGAACGAGCGCACGGCGTCCTCGTCCTCGATGAAATCGCCCAGCTCGGAATCTTCTTCTTCACCGATGGGTGTCTCGAGAGAGACCGTGGTCTGGCTGATGCGCAGGATCTCGCGGATCTCGGCGTCGCTCATGCTCATCTCCGCGGCGATCTCTTCCGGCAGCGGCTCGCGCCCCATGTTCTGCAAAAGCTGGCGCTGCACACGGATCAGCTTGTTGATCTTCTCCACCATGTGCACGGGGATGCGGATCGTCCGAGCCTTGTCGGCGATGGCGCGGGTGATTGCCTGCCGGATCCACCATGTGGCGTACGTGGAGAACTTGTGGCCCTTACGATAGTCGAACTTCTCCACCGCCCTGATCAGCCCCAGGTTACCCTCCTGGATGAGATCGAGGAAGCTCATGCCGTCCGTGTGGTAACGCTTGGCGATGGAGACGACCAGCCGCAGGTTCGCTTCCGTGAGTTCGTGCTTGGCGCGGATGTCGCCCCGCTCGATGCGCTTGGCCAGGGAGACTTCCTGCTGAGCAGTAAGAAGTTTGACCCGGCCGATCTCCTTCAAGTACATACGCACCGGATCGGTGGTGGGAACGTCTACCGAAAGGTCCAGCTCCTCCGGGCCGCGTCGCCAATCGAGCTGCTCACTCTGGGCATCGAGCTCGAGCTCGTCGTCCGAGTCGGCGCACGACTCATCGATGACGTCGATCCCCTGATCCAGGAGCGTGGTGTAGACAAGCTCGATCTGCTCGGTGGTGAGATCGACTTCGGCCAGGATCTCAGCGATATCGTCTGCAGTGACGAAACCGCGGCCACGACCGAGTTCGATAAGGCCGTCGACCTCTTCGATATTGATTATCCAGCCTTCCGGGGCGGGCGTACTGCTCAACTGCGGCCTCCGGTTCTCAAGTGATGGCGACGTCTAGTCTTCGCAAGAGTAGTCAACCGGGTCCGACGCGGTGCGTGGCCCACCGTCGCTAAGCCACTTTGCCCCGTAGTCCCGCATGTGATCGATGAGCGGGATGAGATCCCAACCCATCTCGGTGAGGGTGTATTCCACCCGCGGGGGTACTTCCGCGTAGCTCTTGCGGGTGACGATGCCCGCTTTCTCCAGCCCCTTCAGCCGCTCAGAGAGAGTCTTGGGGCTGATTCCGGCCAAGGAGCGCTCGAGCGCACTGAACCGATTGATGCCTTTCGAAAGATCCCGGAGGATAAGGAGCGTCCATTTGCCCGAGATGATGTCCGCCGTCTTGAGCACGGGGCAGGACTCCGGATGCGCGCTAGTGGATTCCACTACGATTGAACCTTCCTGGGATGTCCGAGCGTTGTTCTGACACTCACTGTCGGGAGTCCCATGCGGGCAAGTTCCGCAAAAGGTAAGGCAAAGTAGCAGACATGCGCAGGTGTTTTCAACCTTACGCGTGCTTTATGCTCGCCGTCATCTCCCCAGTTCAATCCTTCGCCCCCAAATGCTTGCGCAGTAACTCGTTGACGAGCTGCGGGTTGGCCTGGCCTTTGGTCTCCTTCATGACTTGTCCAACGAAAAACCCCAGCACCCGGTCACGCCCCATGCGGAATTCCTCCGCAGGACCAGGGTTTGCCGCCACGATACGACCGACGATCGCGTCCAGCTCACCCACGTCGGAGATCTGCCCGAGGCCTTTTTCAGCGACGATGTCCGCGGCAGGCTTGCCCGTGTCGATCATGGCCTCAAAGACGTCCTTCGCCATCTTGCCGGAAAGGGTGCCGTCGCTCACCAAGCGCAGCAGTCCGGCCAACGCCTCAGCGCCCACGGCCGATTCGGTCACCTCGAGACCTTCCGCGTTGAGGTAAGCGGACAGGTCGCCCATCACCCAGTTAGCCGACGTACGGGCATCTCCCGTGGCCTTGACCAGCGCCTCGAAGTAATCTCCGAGCGGCTTGTTGGCACTGAGCAGGCCGGCGTCCTTGGCGGGCAGATGGTAGTCGGCGATCAGCCGTTCCTTGCGCGCAGCAGGCAGTTCGGGAAGGCTTTCCCTCACGTTCTCGACATAGGCCGCATCCAGCTCGATGGGTACCAGGTCGGGCTCGGGGAAGTAGCGGTAATCGTGCGCTTCCTCTTTGCTGCGGAGACTGGATACCAGCCCGGTAGCCGGGTCGAAGTGGATAGTCTCCTGAACGATCCGCTCACCGGCCTCAAGCGACTCTATCTGCCGTTGTATCTCAGCTTCCAGGCCTCGGTGCAGGAACCGGAACGAGTTCATGTTCTTCAGTTCGGTCTTGGTTCCGAACGGCTCGCCGGGCTTGCGCACCGACACGTTGGCGTCGCACCGCAGGGAGCCCTCTTCCATGTTGACGTCGGAGACACCCAACGTCTGGACGAGGCTGCGCAACTGCGTCAGGAAGGTCCGCGCCTGGTCAGGCGTCCGGATGTCCGGCTCACTGACGATCTCCACCAGAGGCGTACCGCCGCGATTGAAATCCACCAACGAGTAATCGGCGCCGTCGATGCGGCCGGTCGCCCCACCCGCGTGCACCAGCTTGCCCGCGTCCTCCTCCATGTGCACCCGGGTGATGCCCACCCGCAGGTTGCTGCCGTCTTCCAGCTCCACGTCCAAGTGCCCGCCGATGCCTAGCGGTAGGTCGTACTGGGAGATCTGATAGGCCTTGGGCAGATCGGGATAGAAGTAGTTCTTGCGGTGGAAGATCATGTGATCGGCGATACGGCAATTGAAAGCCAGCGCGATGCGGGTGGCATACTCCACGGCCTTCTCGTTAGTCACGGGGAGCACCCCGGGATGGCCTAGACAGACCGGGCACACATGCGTGTTGGGCGGATCGCCGAAGCTCAGCTGGCATCCGCAGAACATCTTGGTCTTCGTGCTCAGCTGCACATGTATCTCGAGGCCTATGACAGCCTCCCACCCGTTCTTGAGCAGGGTCATGGCGTCACCTCCGCGAGCGGCGGGACCAAGGGCAGGCGTAGCTTCTGCTCGATCGCGTGAGCCGCCCCCAGCATGCCTTTCTCGGAGAAGTGCGGGCCGACGATCTGAACGCCCACCGGCAGCCCTTCGGAAAAACCCCCCGGCAGACTGATGCCCGGGAGTCCGGCCAAATTGACGGGGATGGTGCACAGGTCGGAGAGGTACATCGCCAGGGGGTCCGCCGTCTTCTCGCCGATCTTGAACGCCACGGACGGCGAGGTGGGCGAGATCAGGTAATCGAACCGCTCGAAAGCGCTCTCGAAATCGCGGATGATAAGCGTGCGCGTCCTTTGGGCCTGAGCGTAGTAGGCATCGTAGTATCCGGCCGAAAGCGCGTAGGTGCCGATCATGATGCGCCGTTTCACCTCCGGCCCGAACCCCTCGCTGCGAGTGTGGGTGTACATGTCGTAGAGATCGGCGGCGCCGCACGTGCGGTGCCCATACCGGACACCGTCGAACCGGGCAAGGTTGGAGCTGGCCTCGGATGGAGCGATGAGATAGTAGGCGGCGATACCCCGCTCGACACTCGGCAGGCTGACTTCCTCGCAGACCCCACCGAGCTGCAAAATGGTGTCCACCGTCGAGTCGAAGACTTCTCGCACTCCAGCTTCGCAGGCGTCTCCCACGAACTCCCTGATCACACCGAAGCGCAGACCTTCAAGGTCTGTACGGATGGGGATGCCGACAGGCTCCGGGAGGCCGATGCTCGTTGAATCCCGAGGATCGCGCCCGGCGATGATGTCCAGGAGGGCGGCAGCATCCTTCACGTCGCGGGTCAGCGGACCGATCTGATCGAGCGAGCTTGCAAAAGCCACCAGCCCATAACGGCTGACGGCTCCGTACGTGGGCTTGAGCCCCACCACTCCACAAAGCGACGCCGGCTGGCGGATGGAACCCCCAGTATCTGTGCCCAGCGTCCACGGCGCTTCAGCCGCCGCCACGCAGGCCGCGGAGCCGCCGCTGGACCCGCCGGGCACCCGATCCAGATCCCAGGGATTGTGAGTGGTCTGGAAGGCCGAATTCTCAGTGGAGCTGCCCATCGCGAACTCGTCCATGTTGAGCTTACCGAGAAAGACCAGTCCCGCCTCGCGCAGCTTGGCGACGATAGTGGCGTCGTAAGGCGGACGGTAGCCCTTGAGGATGCGCGACCCGCACGTGGTCTCCATCCCTTTTACGCAGAAGATGTCCTTGAGGCCTATCGGCACGCCTTCCCATGGTTTCCGCTCGCCGCGGGGCTTGGCGTCCACCGCCGCGGCCTGGGCGAGGGCCCCCTGTTCGTCCACGAGCAGGTAGGACTTAACGCTGTCGTCTACCGCGGCGATCCGGTCGAGATAAAGCCGGGTCAATTCGGTGGAAGAGATCTCCCCCGTTTGGAGAAGCTCGCGGCAGCGGTGAGCGGTGAGATCCAGGACGGTGGCCTTGCCGAGGTGCATGGCCGCCTACCCGATCTTGGGGACGACGAACTGCCCCCGTTCGACATCGGGCCCATTGCTCATGGCTTCTTCCTGAGTGAGCCCGGGCACTGGCACGTCCGGCCGGAATACATTCTTGAGTGCCACGGCGTGTGACGTGGGCTCGAGCCCGGAGAGGTCCAATTCAGCGAGCTGCTGCACATAGTCGATGATCTGCGACAGCTCCGGCTGCAGCCGCTCGAGCTCCTCGTCTTCGAAATGAAGGCGCGCAAGACGCGCGACATGCTCGACTTCTCTCCTGGTGATCACGGCGCAGCTCTCCTTGGACGAGGGGCCTGCAGGCTGACACTTGCCGAGTTCGGAAGGAAAGCCCTGGGCGACTCACGGACTCGGTGGATTATAGCCGAAAAGAAATGGGCGCCTTGGTCGGGCGCCCGAGAGGAGAAAGGAGAGTCTTGAATGGGAAACTCTCATCCCTTCTATCGGCATGTACGCGTGATGCTTTAGCACTTGCTTGGCGCAGCCTACCATCGCCCATGGAAAGGGCGTCGGGGAGCGCATGACTGGCCGGCGAAACAAAAAAGCCCCGCCGAAGCGGGGCTAGAAAGACCGAAGTGGGAGATTGCTCCGTCTCGATCTATGTGGGTGAAACGTTAGCCGCCTGTAAACCCTTGGGCCCTTGTACCACGTCGAATCGAACCGCTTGACCTTCGGTCAGCGTGCGAAATCCCTCGGTCTGGATCTCGCTAAAATGGACGAAAAGATCTTCGCCCTCCGGCTGTTCGATGAAGCCGTAGCCCTTTTCGGGACTAAACCACTTGACAGTCCCCTCAGCCAACCCTGCAACCTCCATATGTTTCGGGGCGACGCGGCACCCGAGCCCACCCCTCTGTAACGCACGCGGTCCACAAATTATGGGGACACGCCGCTGTACAGTAGCGAAAGCAAGGGGCGCGGTCAAGCTCTCGCGAGGTGAAGTTCTGAGGAAATGTGGGGAAAAGACAAAAACCTAGCCTTCGGTATCGCGAAGGCGCTGTGCATCGCGGAAATTCTTGAGCCGGTTAAGGGTCTTCGCTTCCACCTGACGGATGCGCTCACGTGTAACGCCGAAGCGCTCGCCAACCTCTTCGAGGGTCCTTGGCCGCTCGCCCTTAAGGCCGAAACGAAGCTCGAGAACCTTGCGCTCCCGCGCGGGGAGAGAATCCAAGACCTTGAAAAGCTCTTCTCGGCGCATCTGGCGAAATACCAACTCGAGCGGCTGGTCCGCGTCGGCGTCCTCGATGAAATCACCCAGTTCTGAATCGTCCTCGTCTCCCACGGGCGTTTCGAGCGACACCGGATCCTGAGAGGCCTTCTGGATCTCTGCCACTTTGCGGGAAGACATCCCCATCTCGAGGGCGATCTCGGCGACGGTCGGTTCCCGGCCGTTCCGCTGGAGCAATTCCCGTTGTACTCGACTCAGCCTGTTCATCGTCTCCACGGCGTGGACCGGCACGCGGATGGTGCGAGCCTGGTCGGCGATCGCTCGGGTGACAGCCTGGCGGATCCACCATGTGGCGTATGTGGAGAATTTGTAACCTCGGCGATAGTCGAACTTCTCCACCGCCCGGATCAGACCCAGATTCCCCTCCTGGATGAGATCGAGGAAGAGCAACCCACGGCCCATGTAACGCTTCGCGATCGACACGACCAGCCGCAAGTTGGCCTCGGTGAGCCGCCTTTTAGCTTCCACGTCTTTCTGCTCTATCAATTTGGCCAGGTCGATCTCCTCAGAGCTGGTGAGAAGCGGCACCCTACCGATCTCGCGCAGATACATCCGCACCGGGTCGTCAACGCTATGGTCGATGGAGACATCCAACTGGCCCAGGAACTCCTCGGCTTCAGATAAGTCGCCGAGCTCGTCGACACCGTCCTCGGTGATCTCGATGCCCAGATCGAGAAGCGTGCTGTAGAGTCCCTCGAGCTCGTCCGGCGACAGATCGACGTCTTGAACCAGCACGCCCACCTCGTCCAAAGTAAGCGACCCTTTCTCAAGACCCTGCTCGGCGATCTCCTTCAGGATGTCCGTGGTTGGCTCGGGATTCTCACGCAGGTTCGTCGGCCATGGTCAGACCTCGCCCTCGTCGGTGTCGAGGTTATTCAGATTGAGCCGCACAGCTTGTCGAAGCTTCTGGACATGGAAGAGCCGGCGCTGAACCTCCACGACGTCGGGTCCTTCTCCCAGCCGTGCGCGAAGCAAAGATTCCTCGCGACCCAAATACTGTTCCTGCACTCGGAGGTGCAGCCTTTCCAGCGCCCCCAGACTGTAACGCCCAGCATCCGCCTCCAGCACCAAACGGACGAACAGGTTGCCTGCCACCGAATCCGGGCGGGCCTGGTCTTTCAGCTTCAGGAGGACGGCTTCCAGATCGCGGGAATGCTCCATGGCCACCAGGGCCTGGCGCAAACCTTCAAAGACCTCCCGGTTACCGGGGTCGATGAAGTGCTCGGGGGTCAAGGCATCGAGCAGTTCTGCGGCCCGCGCCGGATTGCACACAGCCGCGACTAGTAGTTCCCTTTCGTCTGCCGCCTCGCGCGTGAGCGACATATCGGCCAGAGCTTCGCGCGACCCGCGATAGGTGCCCGCGCCAGTCGCCGGCCCAGCGATCCGGCCGGCGCCCGCGCGGCCTTCTGCCGCAGGAGACCCGGCCCTTTCCCGGCTGGGCGACCGTCGTGCGCCCCGCATCAACAGTGCGACGTTATCCGCGGATAGCCGGAGCCGGTCCGCTACCACCGCCATCTCCTCCTCTCGCTCCTTGGGCGAAGTGGCGCGCGCCATGATCGCGCGGATGGCCTCAAAAGCGCGTACCCTGCCCTCGGAACTCGAGGTGTCGCCTTCGTCGAGCGCCTTGCGCACTTCGAAACCGAGCAGCGACACCTTGTTCTGCATGACCCGGGTCACGGCTTCTGCGCCCTCCTTGACCGCCAAGTCCGCGGGGTCCTGGCCCCTTGGCAACACTGCCACCAGCGGCCGCAGCCCTTGCTGCCTGGCCAGTTCGCCGGAACGCAGCACGGCTTCGGTGCCCGCCGGATCGGCGTCGAACATGAAGGTCACATTGTTGGTGAACCGCGTCATGAGTCCTATCTGCGCGTCCGTGAGCGCCGTACCCATGGAAGCCACCGCATTGCCGAGCCCCACCTGCGAGAGCCCGAGGATGTCGGTATATCCTTCTACCACTACTACCTCGTCTGCCTCGGCTATGGCCCTGCGCGCTTGGAATAGGCCATACAGCAGATGACCCTTCTGGTAGACGGGCCCCTCGGGAGAATTGAGGTACTTGGGCGATTCATCCTTGAGTGTCCGCCCGCCGAACCCCACGACCCGGCCCCGATGGTCGACCAACGGGAACATCAACCGGCCGCGGAAACGGTCGTAGGTCTTCCCCGATTGACTTATCAGCAGACCGGCTTCTTCCAGCTCCCGGTCAGTGAACCCTTCCTTCACCGCCCTTCGATGCAGCCCGCGCCACTCGTCAGGGGACAGCCCGACTCGGAACGTATCACATACCTCGCGTCCCAGGCCCCGAGTTTCGAGATAATCTCGGGCGGTACGGCCGCCTTCCGTTTCCCACAGGTAGCGCTGATAGAACGTTGCGGCTTTCTCGAGAGCGAGGAGCAGCCGCGTGTCCCGGTCCCTGCGCCCCGAATCGGCCTTCGCGCCCTCCTCGAACTCCAGAGTGACCCCGAACCGCTCGCCGAGTTGTTCGACGGCCTCAGAGAACGACAGATTCTCCATCCGTTCCATGAAGCGCACGACGTCTCCGCCTTCGCCGCAGCCGAAGCAGTAGTACAACCCTTTGTCGGAACTTACGGTGAACGAGGGCGTCTTTTCTTTGTGAAAGGGACAGAGTCCGAGATACGTCGCCCCGCGCTTCCGCAGGCTGGTGTATCCGGATACCACCTCGACTATCTCGGCCGCGTTCAGGACCGCTTCCAGGCTGGAATCCTTGATGAGCGGACTCATTGGTTTGCCCAGAACTTGGGCACGAAGAGCTCGAGATATGTCCGCTGCGCGTAACGATCGGTCATGCCGGCCACGTGATCGACGACGGCGCGAACGAGCGCTGACCGGTCCGCAGCCGCGAATTCAGCCTCATCGGCGACGTTGGGTCCGTTGACGGGAGACGGCAGCTTCTCCGGATGCTCGATGAAGTAGCCGACAAGTTGAGCGATGAGTCTGCGCACCCGGTCCTCCCCTGCTTCCTCCAAGGACCGCGCGTACACCGTCTGGAATAGGAATGTCCGCAGCGCCTCCATCGCCTCGCCCACCGCCGGACTTTGCTCTATGTCGCCCATCTGGTCGCTCGTGTCCACCAGGTCGTGCACCAGGGTGTCGATCCTCTCGGTCCCGGTGACGCCCAGCAGTGCGATCGGCTCGGAGGGCAGATCGGCCGGGCGGATCAGGCCAGCCCGCAACGCGTCGTCGATATCGTGGTCGACGTAAGCGATGCGGTCGCAGACCCGCACTACGCGACCTTCGAGGGTGGCGGGCAATTGGTCCCCAGTGTGCCAGCGGATGCCGTCCCGCACTTCCCAAGTCAGGTTCAGGCCCCGGCCTTCGTTCTCGAGCACCTCGACGACTCTGACACTCTGGTCGTTATGACGAAAGCAGCCTTCCCCCAGTGCGGATAACACATCGTCGAGGGCGTCCTCCCCCGCGTGTCCGAACGGGGTGTGGCCCAGATCGTGACCCAAGGCGATGGCTTCCGTCAGATCCTCGTTCAGGTGGAGCGCGCGGGACGACGGTGCGGGCGATGCCGGACACCTCGAGTGTATGAGTGAGACGGGTCCGGTAGTGGTCACCCTCCGGAGCGATGAAGACCTGGGTCTTATGCTTCAGGCGTCGAAACGATTTGCAGTGGACGATACGATCTCGGTCGCGCTGGTAGGGGGTGCGAAGCGAGCAGGGCTCCTCGGCGGTCTCTCGGCCGCGCGATGCCACCGACCGTTGGGCCAGCGGTGAGAGTCCCGCCTCAACGAGGTCGGGCGATACGCGGATCCTCCCGGTCTTCTCGTGCTTCACAGCCTCACCCCGACCTATCATACAAGCTCGGACGGGTGCCCGCCCCCCGCGAGAAGCCGCTGGGGACCCATGGCGAGTCCCCAGCGATCAGTCCACTGTCATCAGGCTCCAATCGCCCTCCTACCCACCCGCGATCTCCGCGCTGCTCCGTCCGGAAAGACCGGCCCCGCGGCACCCGGGCCGGGCTGGCCCGGCATCAGACCCGGGTCAATCGCCCTCGGCCGCCGCTAGCCTTTCCTCGAGAACTGCCTGCGCGGCTGCCAGACGAGCCAACGGCACGCGATAAGGGCTGCAGCTCACGTAGTTGAGTCCGGTACGGTGGCAGAACTTCACGCTCGACGGCTCGCCGCCGTGTTCCCCGCAGATACCCAGCTTGATCTCGGGCTTGACGGCACGGGCCTTGCCGGCCGCCATAGCGATCAACTGCCCCACGCCGGCTTGGTCAAGCTTCTCAAACGGGTTTGTCTTCAGAACGTCGTTGCGCAGGTAGAAGGTGAGGAACTTGCCCTCGGCGTCGTCGCGAGAAAAGCCCAGCGTCATCTGGGTGAGGTCGTTGGTGCCGAAGCTGAAGAAGTCAGCGTGCTTCGCGATCTCATTTGCAGTCAAAGCGGCGCGCGGCACCTCGATCATCGTCCCGATCTTGTAGTCGATGGAGACCGAGCGTTCCTCGAGCACCTTCGTCGCCGTCTCTTCGGTGAGCTTGCGCATGAGCGCCAGTTCCTGCTCGAAACCCACCAACGGGATCATGATCTCCACATGTGGCGTCTCGCCAGTCTCCGCGAGGACATCGCACGCGGCTTCGATAATGGCCCTCACCTGCATCGCGTAGATCTCGGGGAACTCGACGCCCAAGCGGCATCCACGCGTGCCGAGCATCGGGTTGGCTTCGCTCAGGGCCTTGACCTTGCCGGCCAATTCCTCTTGCTTCGCCACCTCGGAAGCAGCGGCCCCAGTCAAGCGCAGCCTTTCCAACTCCACCATCACATCGGTGTAGTTGGGGAGGAACTCGTGCAACGGGGGATCGAGCAGCCGGATGGTCACCGGCAGTCCTACCATCGCCCGGAAAATGCCGTCGAAGTCCTCGCGCTGGAAGGGTAGGAGCTTGGCAAGATGCTGCTCGCGCTCCTCCAGAGTGTCCGCCATGATCATGTTCCGCACGTGGGGAAGGCGCTCCTCTTGCATGAACATGTGCTCGGTACGGCACAGGCCGATGCCCTCGGCTCCGAACTCGCGAGCCTTGGAAGCGTCTTCGGGAGTGTCCGCGTTGGTGCGTACCCCGAGCTTCCGGATTTCGTCGGCCCACCCGAGAACGGTGTCTACGTTCACGTCGATGGAGGCCTCGGTGAGCGGCACTTTGCCTACCATGACCTTGCCGGACGCCCCGTCCATGGAGATCC
The DNA here is from genome assembly GCA_963749535.1 of uncultured Thermoleophilia bacterium. Lineage (GTDB taxonomy): Bacteria > Actinomycetota > Thermoleophilia > RBG-16-64-13 > RBG-16-64-13 > Chersky-299. The sequence continues at coordinate 18,607 of CAVVNF010000010.1, forward strand.
AGTCGCCCTCTTTGAGGACCCTGTCGCCCACCGAGAACGTACCGGCTTCAGCATCGATCTTGACTTCTTGCGCTCCGGCGATGCACGGCTTGCCCATGCCACGGGCGACCACAGCCGCGTGCGAAGTCATGCCGCCGTGACTGGTGATGACGCCCTGGGCCTTGATGAGCCCGTGGATGTCGTCGGGATTGGTCTCCCACCTCACTAGGATGACCTGCTCGCCGTTGGAGCCGCGCTGCTCCGCCACGTCGGCGTCGAAGACCACTTGGCCCACCGCAGCGCCTGGGGACGCGCCCAGCCCGGTGGTGAGGACATCGTACTTGGCATTCGGATCGAGCCTGGGGTGGAGCAGTTGATCGAGCTGGGAGGCGTCCACGCGCATCAGGGCTTCGTCCTTGGTGATGAGACCTTCTTTCACCATGTCGACCGCCATGCGCAGGGAGGCAGGGGCGGTGCGCTTCCCACTGCGCGTCTGCAGCATGTAGAGCTTTCCGTCTTCGATGGTGAACTCCACGTCCTGCATGTCACGATAATGCGTCTCCAGCGTCTCCCGGATGGCGTAGAGCTGTTCCAGGGCCGCGGGCATGACCTGGCGAAGTTCCTCCAGAGGCCGCGGCACACGCACGCCGGCGACCACGTCCTCGCCCTGTGCGTTCATGAGGAACTCGCCGTAGAAGACGTTCACGCCGGTGGACGGGTCCCGGGTGAAGGCGACGCCGGTCCCCGAGGTCTCCCCTTTGTTGCCGAAGACCATGGTCTGCACGTTCACAGCGGTTCCCAGGTCGTCGGGGATGCCTTGAGTACGGCGGTAGACCTTGGCCCGGTGGTTGTCCCAGCTCTTGAAGACCGCAACGATCGACATGTGCAATTGCAGCATGGGATCGTCCGGGAACTGCTTGCCCGCTTTCTCCGCGAGGATCTTCTTGAAGCGAACGGTGAGGTCCTTGAGGTCTTCAGCCGTTAGGTCTGTGTCGAGCTTCGCGCCGACCTCATCTTTCTTCGCCGTCAGCGCATCCTCGAACAACTGAGGATCCACACCCATGACCACGTCGCCGAACATGCCGATGAACCGCCGGTACGAGTCGTACGCAAAACGGGGGTTGCCCGTACCTTGGGTGAGCCCCTCCACCGTGGCGTCGTTCAGCCCGAGGTTGAGAACCGTGTCCATCATGCCCGGCATGGAGAACACCGCGCCCGAGCGGATCGACAGCAGGAGGGGATTGCCGGGGTCGCCGAGACGCTTGCCGGTGAGCTTCTCCAGAGCGCGCAGGTGCTCCTCAATCTCCTCTCCGAGACCGTCGGGATAGCGACCGGTGCTCGAATAGTAGACGCAAGCCTCGGTGGTCACTATGAACCCGGGCGGGACTGGGATGCCGAGTCCGGTCATCTCGGCAAGATTGGCTCCTTTGCCGCCGAGCAGCGAGCGCATCCTCGTGTTGCCCTCGGCGAAGTCGTAGACGTACTTCTTCTGGCTCATCGGAACAGCTGCTCCCTTCGACCTGATTGCGGGCCCAAACAACCCCCCGGGAACCGTAATTCTAGCAAAACCCCGCCTGGGTACGCCGGTCTCATGGATAGCCACGACCGTTTGCAGGGCTTACTTGCAGATCGACCCTGTCGCCTTCTAGCAGCTCCGTCTAATACCTTCTAAACTATGAAAGAATCAGACTTAGGGTGTGCTATGGTTGCAAAATCCACAGGTACACGACGAACGAGAAGGGAGGTCTATATGCCCGAGCAGTCAATGGCTAAGGCTCGGGATAGGCGCGACTACGAGAGAACGGCCTCGATCATTTCCGGGGCCCTCGCGGTAGTCGGTACGTCCGATCTAGCCATGCGCGGTTTCACCGCGGCTGTGAAGAGAACAGCCAAGTCGCCGCAACAGCAGATGATCGCCGATTGGTTGAAGAACTACACCGCTCCCGGCCAGCCAGGCAACGCGTTTTTCAAGAACATTCGTCGTCTTCATCCTAACGTTCGTAAACGCTTTGTCGCTGGCATGATGGCCAATTTCTTCATGCGGGACCCGGATTACACGAAAGCGCTTCTAAAAGAGCGCGACATCACTTCTCCAACGGCTATCCTCATCAGCCCCTCGATGCGCTGTAATCTGCGCTGCGTGGGGTGCTATGCGGCCGAGTACGACACCGAAGACGATCTGTCCGAAGAAATGGTCGAGAGCATCATCAACCAGGGCGAAGAGATCGGTTCGCGGGTCTACACGATGTTGGGTGGCGAGCCGTTCGTGTGGCGTCCACTCCTGGATGTTATCGAGCGCCATCCACAGTCCGTGTTCCTAGTGTTCACCAACGCCACGATGATCAACGATCGGGTCGCCGATAGGATCCTTGAGCTTGGGAACATCTGTCCCACCTTCAGCATCGAGGGTGGACGCAAATCCACGGACGCCCGTCGCGGCGAGGGAACCTACGACCGCATCATGGCGGCCATGGACCGTTTGCGCGAGCGTGGCGTGATGTTCGCCTTCTCGGCGACCGCCACCAGCCAGAACATCGACGAGATCACCTCAGACGAGTTTGCGGACCTGATGGTAGAAAAAGGCGCCTTCTACGGATGGTACTTCTCGTACATGCCCGTGGGCCGCGAGCCCGACCTAAGCTTGATGCCCACGGCGGACGACCGCGACAAGCTGCGCAAAGGTGTCATGCACATACGGAACACCCGGCCGCTTCTGGTGGCCGACTTCTGGGGTGACGGCACCCTCACCGGCGGCTGCCTGTCCGGTGGACGCAAGTACATCCACATCAACAATAAGGGTGACGTAGAGCCCTGCATCTTCGCGCACTTCGCGGTTGACAACATCAAAGACAAGCCTCTGATCGATTGCCTCTGCTCCGACTTCTTCCGCGACCTGCGGCGGATGTCGCCTTTCGGCAAAAACCTCCTGAGGCCTTGCCCCATCATCGACCACCCGGCGGTGATGAAGAAGGTCGTGGAACGCAACCACGCGTACCCCACGCACGAAGGCGCTGAGTCGCTCATCAACGAGCTGCAACCGGGCCTGCATAGCTACGCCGCGAGCGTGAGGGAAAAACTCACCCCCGTGTGGCAGAACGAGATGCCGTGGGCGCACAAATGGCTCGACGCCGACGCCGACTATCAACGCCGCAAGCAACGCGGCCGCGATGCTGACGCCGATCCTGATGAAGCTGGCGAACCAGCTGCCGAAGAGGTAGGCGCCCGTAACTAGCGATGCCTTGTGGCACTGCGCCGGGCCGTAGGCCCGCGCCTTGTTGCCGAGGTAGACAGTGAAAGGGGCGACGCCCGCAGGGCGTCGCCCCTTTCTTATCCTTATCCTTGGATCAGGTCCAGATAGGCCACGGTCCGCACGGTGGCCACAATAGCCGCCAGCTGCCGCAAACGGTTGAGGCGCACGGCCTCGTCGTCCGCCATCACGAGGACGTCATCGAAGTAGCGGTCCACAGCCGGCCGCAGTCCGGCCAGCGCAGACAGGGCACCGGTGTAGCTGCGGGTGGCGATGAGATCTGCGACTCTCGCCGAGACCGCGGTCCAGGCCCCATAGAGGGCTTCTTCAGCCTCCGTGACGAAGAATGACGCGGAAACCGGTTCCCCAGCCGCTTCCACGGGCAGCTTCTTGGCGAGGTTCGAGGGCCGGCTGAACACCGTCACCAGATCCTCCCACGCTGGGGAATTCCGGAACTCGTGCAATGCCAGAGACCGGTCGCGAAGATCCAAGAACTCCCGGGAGGTGGGTAGCACCGCGTCCACCGTGTCTCGCGACACACCCTCATCGGTGAGCGTCTTGGCGAGCCGCTCGAGAATGAACGACGTAGCTTCCTGCACTACCGTGACGCGTGCAACGAGGCCGGGGAACCGTTCTACTCCATCGTAGGCCGCGCTCACGAGTCTTTCGACGTCATACCGAAAAGCGAAGGCCGCCGAGATCGCCACCATCCCAGCCGCAGCGCGGCGGAGGCCGTAGGGGTCTTTTGAGCCCGATGGTGGCTCCCCGCACGCGAAAGCCGCCACGATATTGTCCACCTTCTCGGCCGTGGCCAGGAGCGCGCCAGGTACCGTGGCCGGCTTTCGCGTGCGGGGAGCCACCATCGAGCTCGAAAAGACCCCTACGGCCTCCGCCGCGCTGCGGCTGGGATGGTGGGCGATCTCGGCGGCCTTCGGCTTTTCAGACTGTAACGTCGAAAAACTGCGTCAGCGCGGCCTACGATGGAGTAGGAACAGGTTCCCCGGCCTGCGTGCAGCGTAGCGGGTATTGCAGGAAGCTGCGTCGTTCATTCTCGAGCGGCTCGCCAAGACGCTCACCGATGAGGGTGTGTCGCGACACAGGTGGACGCGGTGCAGTCCACCTCCCGGGAGTCTTGCATCTTCGCGACCGGTCTCTGGCATTGCACGAGTTCCAGAATCCCCCAGCGTGTGGATCTGGTGACGGTGTTCAGCCGCCCCTTCGAACCTCGCCGAGCTACCGTGGAAGCGGCTCGGAACTCGTTTTCGCGTCATTCTTGCGTCACGGAGGCTGAAGAAGCCCTCTATGGGGCCTGGACCGCGGGTCTCACGAGAGTCGCAGATCTCATCGCCACCCGCAGCTACACCAGTGCGCTACCACGCGGAAGGACTTTTTTGCGGCCGGCTGTGGACCGCTGCTCCGATAACGTCCTCGTGATGGCGGACAAACGAGGGCCGTGCGGCTCAACCGTTTCGGGCAGCTGGCGGCTATTGTGGCCACCGTGGGGAGCATGGCCTATCTGGACCTGATCCAAGGATAAGGATAAGAAAGGGGCGACACCCTGCGGGCGTCGCCCCTTTCACTGTCTACCTCGGCAACAAGGCGCGGGCCTACGGCCCGGCGCCGTGCCACAAGGCATCGCTAGTTACGGGCGCCGACCTCTTCGGGCGCTGGCTCGCCGGCTTCGGGATCGGGGGGGGCATCGCGGCCGCGGGGCTTGCGGCGTTGATAGTCGGGGTCGGCCTCAGGCATACGTGCGCCCGCGGATCTCGTTCTCCCACATGGGGGTGAGAATTTCCCTCACGCGCGCGACATAGCATGCGGGCCCGATTGCATGTCGTCGAAGAGCGACTCGGCGCCTTCGTCGTCGGCTAGGCGTTGTTCCGTCCACGACTTTCTTCATCACCGCCGGGTAGTGGATGATGGGGCAAGGGCTGAGGAGGTTTTGGCCGAAAGGCGCCATCCGCGAGATCGTTGAAGAAGTCGGAGGCCAAGCAATCGATCAGCGGCTTATCTTTCACGTTGTCAATCGCGAAGTGCGCGAAGATGCAGGGCTCTACGTCACCCTTATTGTTGATGTGGATGTACTTGCGTCCACCGGAAAGGCTGGCGCCGGTCAGGGTGCCGTCACCCCAGAAGTCGGCCACCAGAAGCGGCCGCGTGTTCCGGATGCGCATCACACCGGCGCGCAGCCTCTCGCGGGGTCCGCAGTGGGCATCAGGGAGGTCGGGCTCCGGCCCACAGGCATGTACGAGAAGTACCAGCTAGAAGGCGCTTTTTCTACCATAGGGTCGGCGAACTCGTCGGAGGTGATCTCGTCGAGATTCCGGCTGGTGGCGGTGGCCGAGAAGGCGAACATGATGCCGCGCACGCGCCACCGGTCCATCGCCGCCATGATCCAGTCGTATGTTCCCTCCCCTCGGCGGGCGTCGGTGGCTTTCGCGACCACCCTCGATGCTGAAGGTGGGACAGATGTTCCCGAGTTGAAGGAGACGATCGGCGACCCGATCGTTGATCACCGTGCCGATGGTGAACACCAGGAACACGGACTGGGGATGCCGTTCGATAACATCCAGGAGGGGACGACACACGAAACGGCAGCCGCCCAGCATCGTGTAGACCCGCAAACCTATCTCTTCGCCTTCGTTGATGATGCTCTCGACCATCTCTTCGGACAGATCGTCTTCGTTGCATATTCGGCCGCGTAGCAGCCCACGCAGTTCAGGTTCGAGCGCATCGGGGGCTGAGAGGATAGCCGTTGGCGAAGTGATGTCGCGCTCTTCAAAAGTGCTTCCGTGAAATCCGGATCACGCATGAAGAAATTGGCCATCATTCCGGCTACAAAACGCTTGCGAACATTCCAGGATGAAGATGACGAATGTTCTTGAAAAACGCGTTTGGCCTAGTTGACCGGAGTGGTGTACTTCTTCAGCCAATCGGCGATAAGTTGCTGTTGCAGCGATTTGGCCGTTCTTTTCACGGCCGCGGTGAAGCCGAGCATGGCTAAATCGAGCTGCCGACTACCGCGAGCGCCCCGGAAATAATCGAGGCAATCCGTTCGTAGTCGCGCCGATCCCGAGCTTTGGCCAGTGACTGCTCCGGCATATAGACCTCCCTTCTCGTTCATAGTGTACCTGTGGATTTTGCAACCATAGCACACCCTAAGTCTGCAATATTCATAGTTTAGAAGGTATTAGACGGAGCTGCTAGAAGGGGGTGAGAGTAGACCCTGCAAACGGTGGTGGATTTGGTTGAGACCGGCGTACCCAGGCGGGGTTTTGCTAGAATTACGGTTCCCGGGGGGTTGTTTGGGCCCGGGGGCAGGTCGAAGGGAGCAGCTGTTCCGATGAGCCAGAAGAAGTACGTCTACAACTTCGCCGAGGGCAACACGAGGATGCGCTCGCTGCTCGGCGGCAAAGGAGCCAATCTTGCCGAGATGACCGGACTCGGCATCCCAGTCCCGCCCGGGTTCATAGTGACCACCGAGGGCTCCGTTGCTCTTGTTCGAGCACCGGTTCGCTATCCCGACGGTCTCGGAGAGGAGATTGAGGAGCACCTGCACGCTCTGGAGAACTTCACGGCAAGCGTCTCGGGGACCCCGGCAATCCCCTCCTGCTGTCGATCCGCTCGGGCGCGGTGTTCTCCATGCCGGGCATGATGGACACGGTTCTCCGAACCTGGGCTGAACGACGCCACGGTGGAGGGGCTCACCCAAGGTACGGGCAACCCCGGTTTTTTGCGTACGATTCGTACCGGCGGTTCATCGGCACTGTCCGCCGTGGTCATGGGTGTGGGATCCTCAGTTGTTCGAGGATGCGCTGACAGCGAAAACCGGAGGTCGGCGCGAAGCTCGACGGGGGAACGGCTGAAGACCTCAAGGACCTCACCGTTCGCTTCAAGAAGATCCTCGCGGAGAAAGCGGGCAAGCAGTTCTCCCGGACATCCCCATGCTGAAAAAAAAAAAACGAAAAAACGGTCTTCAAGAGCTGGGACAACCACCGGGCCAAGGTTTACCACCGTACTCAAGGCATCCCCGACAACCTGGGAACCGCTGTGAACGGGAAACCGTGGTCTTCAGCAACGAAGGGAGCTTCTCGGGGACCGGCGTCGCCTTCAGCCGGAACCCGTCCACCGGCGTGGACGGCTCTACGGCGAGTTCCTCATGAACGCACAGGGCGAGGACGTGGTCGCCGGCGTGGTGTGCCGCGGCCTCTGGAGGAAACTCACAGATAACGCCCGCGGCACGCGCACGCCGGCGACCACGTCCTCGCCCTGTGCGTTCATGAGGAACTCGCCGTAGAAGACGTTCACGCCGGTGACAGGTCCCCGGGTGAAGGCGACGCCGGTCCCCGAGGTCTCCCCTTTGTTGCCGAAGACCATGGT
>CAVVNF010000011.1:0-28547 GCA_963749535.1 uncultured Thermoleophilia bacterium
ACGTCCGATGCGGCTCACAGCCGCGCGACCTTATAGCCGACGCCCCGAACCGTTTGAATGACCTCTGGCCGCCCCAATCTTTCGCGCGAAGTTGGGCTACGTGCTGGTCGACGGTGCGGGTGCCGCGGGAAATCAGGCCCCAGACGTGCTCCAGAAGCTGATCGCGGGAAAGGACGACCCCTGGATGCTCCATCAGGAAGCTCAGAAGCTCGAACTCCATGACGGTGAGGTCGATAGCCGCGCCCCCGACGGTGACTTCGTGCTCCGACCGCCGGACGATCGAATCCCCAAGCCGGAGCGGACCCGACCGCACCTGCCGGGGTTCTGTCCTGCGGAGGACAGCTTTGACCCGGGCGGCAAGCTCTCGCGGCGAAAAAGGCTTGGGAACGTAATCGTCCGCACCCAACTCCAACCCGACCACTCGGTCGACCTCTTCGTCCCGCGCGGTGAGCATGATGATCGGCAAGCTTGATTTCTTGCGGATCCGGCGGCACACCTCGAAACCGTCGATCCCCGGCAGCCCGATGTCGAGGATCACCAACGCGATTGAACCACCTTCGAGTTCAGACAGTCCTTCCTCTCCTGCCCGGACCGTCACCACCCGGTAGCCCTCGCGCTCGAGCGCAATCCGGACGAGACTGGCGATATTCTGCTCATCCTCGATCACAAGAACAGTCGTCTCCATCGGCCCCTCTCACGACGGCGTAGCGAGGTGTACGGTCCACGAATCCCGATCACGAGTCTCGACCACGAGCCTGGACAGTCCCAGCGCTTGAGCCAGAGGCTCGCGTGCCGGCCGCGCCTCTTCATCGGGAACAGCATCACAGGCCAAGGTCAAGCCCCGGTCAAGGCTTTGTCAGGCACATGTAAGGAGAGTTGCCGTAAGCAAATTCGTGGCGCCCCGTTTGAGCGATAGAATGGCAGGCAAAGGCGGCACCTGCCGCCATTCTTTATGGATCGGAGCAACGGCCGGTTGCAGGACGCATCCTCGATCGAACAGCACGCATCTGAGCTAGAGCGCGGCGGTGGCGCGTGCTCGTGATAGCTTCGGTGGGCGTGTTCATGGCCACCCTCGACTCGAGCATCGTGGCCGTGGCCTTGCCGGTGATCGGTCCTCACCTGCGCCTCACCTACAGCGAGGCGCTGTGGGTACAGGCGGCCTACATCTGGTCATAACGGTGCTCGTCATCCCCGTCGGACGCTTGGCGGAAAGACACGGCCCCATGCGCATCTACATGCTGGGGGTCCTTCTTTTCGGCCTCTTCTCGGTGGTGGCCGCGCTCTCTCCGGATGGTCTCTTTCTCGTGTTGGCCAGGGTCTTTCAGGGAATCGGGGCCGCGCTGCTTTTCACCACGAGTGCCGCCATCGTGACCGCGGCCTTCCCGCCCGGCGAACGGGGACGGGCGCTGGCTTCAACGTCATGGCGCCACCATCGGCCTCACCTGGGGCCCTCCCTGGGCGGCCTCATCGTGACCCATCTCGGCTGGCGCTGGATATTCCTACTCAACGCGCCCGTCGCGGTCGCCACCCTGTCGCCGGCTGGGATCTCCTCGGCGCCGAGCGAGGGACCGAGCGGCCGAGCACGCGTACGAACGGGATCAGCCGGGGTGGCGGCCGCATCGACACCCTGGGCGCGGCTCTCTTGGGGTGTGCTTGCCGCCCTATTCGTGCCCTTGATCTTCTCTCCGCTGTGGGGATGGGTCAACGCGCGGACGATCGGTCTCCTTGCGCCACTGCGGTCGTCTTGGCCGCGGTGTTCTTCAGCGTCGAAAACCGGGTGGCGGACCCGTTCCTCGACCTCGGGCTCTTCCGGCGCAATCGCGTTTTCGCGGGAGCGAGTGCTTCCGTTTCTCTATCTCGCCGCTACCTACGGGGTGACCATCTTCACCGCGGTCTTCTTGGAAGTCGTCCAGAGACACTCCGCCCAGCGGGCGGGACTTATCTTGCTGACCCAACCGGCGGTCATGACGCTTTCACGCCATTCGCCGGCCGGCTCTCCGACCGCTTTGGCTCCCACGGACTCGCCGCTATGGGCATGCTCGTCATGGCGGTCGGAACGGGACAGTTGGCCCTCGTCTCTTCCTCGAGCTCGATCTGGCGGGTTCTCGCCGCACTGGCCGTCCTGGGCCTGGGCACAGCCTTCTTCATCGCCCCCAACCTTTCCGAGGTCATGGGGTCCGTCCATCGGTCCGAGCTGGGTGTGGCTTCTGGGGTCCGCTTCACCATGGGCTATTGCGGGCAGGGGATGTCCATAGCGCTGCTCGGCGCCATCGCCGCCTCCCGGTTAGGTCCGGCGGGGGGCCGAGTGATCTTGCTGGGCGAGAGTGCGGGCGTGGCGAGCGCTCAGGCCTTCGCCTCGGGCTATCGCGAGGCGATGCTCGTAGGAGCGGGACTGGCCGTCGTCGCCATAGTGGTCTCGCTCGCTGGGAGGCCAAGACGGCAGAACCAGGAGCTTTGGGACCCTCAGATCATCCCACCACTCTAGGCCTTCGAGTCAACGTGCTCTTGCACGCGGCCGTGCGGTGAGGTGATGCCCGCTCACCCGTCGGGTGGTGCGCCAAGCCGAGGTGTGGGCGCGAAGCCGCGGGCTCCCATTCGCGGGTCCCCGCCACCAGGTGCGGCAAGGCCGAGTGGTACAGTTGAGCGCGCACTTGATCAAGGAGTAGAGACATGCGGCCACTCGTAGGCCACGACGCGTTGGCTACCGGCATCTTCGCCGTCCTGTTCGGCGGCTGGGTCGTCTTCGAATTCCTGCTGAGCATGCGCCTCCGTCTGGAGAGAAAGACCAAGCGCCGCGACCGCGGGTCGTCCGCCCTCGTTTTCGGTGCCAATATCGCGGCCTTCTTTGTCATGGAGTTGATCGCGAATAACGCCACCTGGGCCGGCATTGGCAGTTTACGCTGGGTCGCATTCGGGGTCGGCATCGCGCTGGGTGTCATAGGCCTTGGCCTGCGCCTCTACGCCATCCGGGTCCTCGGGAAGTTCTTCACTGTGACGATCGGCACGCGATCGGACCAGAGAGTCATCGAGTCCGGACCATACCGCTTCATCCGCCATCCGTCGTATAGCGGTGCTCTCATCGTCTTGTTTGGCGCCGCCCTGACATTCACCAATTGGCTCAGCTTGGTGGCGATCGTGCCGCCGTTTGTCGGGTACGCCTATCGCATCGCCGTGGAGGAAGCTGTGCTCAAGAACGATCTCGGTGATGACTACCGGGAGTATTGCCGACGGACCGAGCGGCTCATCCCCTTCCTCTACTAGCGAAGACCAGCAGGAGGCGAACAGTGGGCAAGGATCCCGAAATCGATCTGACTCAGACCCTGCGAGAGTTCGCTCTGGAACGACTCGATGTCGATCTGATGGGCGTGGCCCCGGCGGAGCGCCTCGAAGACGGGCCGGAAGGCGGGCGCCCCACCGACTATATGCCCACCGCCCGGTCGGTCGTGGTACTCGCTGCCAAGATACCGGACGCCGCGGTCGAAGTGGCTGGACATTACGACGAGCCGGGCAAGACGCTTGGTCCGTACATGTGGTACGGCTACGTGGTGCCGAACTGGGATCTTTCCTCAGCGGCAAGCCGTCTGGCGAAGTTCCTCGAAAGCAGGGGCTATCAAGGCGCTTCCCTTCCCGCCCACCGGCCTCAACTACAGATATGGAAACCGAGCAGACTTTTCCCATCGACATGCGGCGATAGCCGCCGGCCTTGGCGAACTCGGCTTCAGCGGCCTGGTACTCACCCCGCAGTTCGGACCAAGACAGAGACTGGTCTCGATCGTCACGGATGCGCTTCTCGAGCCCTCGCCCATGTACGACGGGCCCAGGCTTTGCCAGCCGGAGTCCTGCGGACGAGCGTGCGTCAAGGCTTGCCCCACCAGGGCAATGACCGGACAAGTATCGCTCACCATCGGCGGAAAGACTTTCCAACAGGCGCGGCTGCACCCCATCAAATGCAAGTGGCCGTTCGCCGAGGAAGGCTTCCGCAGGACCAAGGTCGCGATCCCGCCAGACCCCACGGAAGAGGACTTCCAGGCCGCACTGAGCTCGACGAAACCTCACCCGCTCGACACGGCTTTGAATCAGTTCACGTTCGTCCCGCAATGCGGGGCCTGCATCTTTCGGTGTCCGGCGCCGCGGTTCGAGGATTGCGGCGAGTAACCCCGGTCCGGCGGTCCGGGGCTGCCGGACCGAGGTGACTAGCCCGGGCCGACAGGCCCGGGCGGCTCAGGATACTGACTGACGCTGGCTGGCGGGGCCGCTCAGAAGACGATGTCCTCTTTGGCAAGGCGCCGCTTCGGCATCGGTTTGTCAGCGGCATAGCCTACGGCCACGAGCACGGTGGGCACCAGGTGCGCCGGGATGCCGAGGATGCGGGAATACTCGTCTGGCTTGAAGTTCGTCATAGCGCACGAGTCGAGACCCAAAGCCTTGGCACCATTCAAAGCGTTTCCAAGCGCGATGTACACCTGGTTCTTAGCGTAGGCCAACCTGGCCTCGAAGGGCTTCTCCTTGTGCGCGGTCGCCATCCCGATCACGTGGACGCGTATAGGATCGGGCACACCGGCGTCGCGCATGCTCTTGTCAGCCTTGGCCACCAGATCGTCAAAATCGGTGTTGGCGCACAGCACCAGCAGGTGGGAGCAGGTCGTCACCGAGGGCTGTTCGCCGGTCACGGAAAACAGCTCGTCCCTGGTCTTCTGGTCTTTCACGATCTTGATCTTCCACGGCTGGAGGTTGAGTCCCGAGGGAGTGAGCCTAATCAGCTCGATCAGCTGGTCTATCTTCGCCTCCGGGACCGACTCTCCGGTGTACTTCTTCGCGGCGTATCGCTGGCTCACGACATCCTGGAACTCCATAGTGGCCTCCTGTGAATCACGTTTGACTCGAGGCTACCCACGCCGGCGTCGCTCTAACCCGCGCGCCGGGTGGGTCGCCTCTGGGACAAAATCTGCCCGGCCGGTGTCTATACCGTGCAGCGCACCACAAAGAGCCCCTGATGCAGCGTATCCATGAAGATGTTGCCGCGATTGTCGACGATCACGTCTTCGGTGACGGAAATCATCGGACCCGGGTTAAGGTCCCCGGCCTTGTTGTTGAAGGCCCACTTATCCGGATCCGGCGGGATGAAGTAGGCGATCTCCCTGGGCACGAACGGGTCGCTGATATCCCAAATCCGTAGCCCGGCATGGAAGTAACAGCAGTAGATGCGGTCGTTCCGGTCCTCGAGGGCCGGATGGAAATGCGGCTCATGCAGGTTGTGGGGACCGAAGGGACCGGCGCCCACTCCCGGTATCTCGGTGAAGTTCTTCCACGGCCAGCCTTCCGGGATCTCCGGATAGGGGAAGGTGGAGATGAGCGTGGGATCGGCCGGGTTGCGGACGTCCACCATGCCGATGAAGTTGAGCGGCTGGGCGTCGCCCGCGATGATCTCGGGAGTATAGACTGTGTACCTCTCACCTTCGGTGCTCATGACGGCATAGGGCCGCTGGGAGAGCGGGATGATCGTGTGGCAGCGCGCCCCGGAGAGCTTGCCGGCGAAGGGCGGGTGGTGGTGCAGTTGCCCGACCAGCTTGGGCAGGCTCTTGTCGGAGATGTCGAGGATGACCAGACCGGCGCCGCCGTAGCTCAGGTAGCAGAGATCTCCCTTGGGATAGGCGGGACCGTGCAGGTTGGGACCGTCCAGCACCGAGTTCCACTCCACATCCGGCTGCGGCATCTGCCCGGCAGTCCACTGTTCCGGTATCCACCACCGGCCCGCTTCCACCGGGTTCTTCGGGTCGATGATGTCCAGTATGCGGTAGATGTAGCCCTTGAATCCGCGGCACGCGGCAGTCAGGTGTACGTAGCGGCCGCCGTTGTAGAAGAAGCGGTGAACGCCCAGCGTGTCGCCTGTCTTCCAATGGCAGAGGAACTTGGGGTCCACCGGGTCCTTGACGTCCCAGATGAAGATCCCCTCCTCGTACGGGTCGTCAAAGTTGCAGCCGTGAAGGAAGGGGAGGCCCTGCTGCAGGGCGGTGATCATGATGCCGTCCCCCACCTGCACCTTGAGCGTGACCTGCCCCGGCTTGTCCGGTCCGGGAATGAATTTCACGAGCTCGGGCTTGTAAGGATCGGTGACGTCCAGAATCGTCCATCCCTTATGCACGAAGTGCGCCACGTACAGGTAGTACCTGCCGGCGACTTCCTGCATGGCCATCTGGAATCCCGGCTTTCCATCAAGGTCGTGATACGCGAGCACGTCGATGTTCTTGGCGAATGCTTCTTTCTTGACCACTTGAATACCATCCTTCAGTCAATAATCCGGCGGACGTGCCATCCGCCTCCCAGCACCATGAGCAGTCAGCACTGACTGTTCTACCACGTAACCGGGCTGCAGGCATACCGACGCAAAAACGTCGGCTAGACGACTCCATCGAAATACACCCGGTCAGAACGTCGAAGATACTCCATTAGACGAAGCTGCGGAAGCGGCAGACGCCTCGTGGGGACGCGCGCAACGGAGCGGACGCATCACCGCGGCACGCACGAGCGGCGCCCTCACGCCCTCCGCCAGCGGAGCGTTTTGCTGCACTCAATTCCCGGGTAGCAGTAGCCTGTCCCGGTCGATACACAGCAAGGCAAGGCTGTATTGGACGTCCCCGAGGTCGAGTTTCAGTTCGTCACCGCGGATCCGCACTATAACCACGCGCGGATAATCTGGTTCGCCGGCCGGCCCTTCCCGGAACGTCGAGACCATGGAACGATCGCTGATCGCGTGCTGGAACGGTGTCGTGGGCAAGAAGGACAACGTCCTTGTGTTAGGCGATTTCATCCTCGTGGAACGGGAGCGAGCTCCTGAGATCGTCGCAAAGCTGAACGGCCATATCCATCTCCTACGGGGCAACCACGACCGCTGGCGCTCGGATGAGTGGTTCAAGGAAGCCGGTTTCGAGGGGATCTACCACGAGCCCATCACCCTCGGGAATATCGTCTTCTCTCACAAACCGATCCCGGCCCGCGAGCTCGGGGACAAGTTCAACGTCCATGGTCACGTACATCGACATTGCTCCTCCGACCCAAAACATCTCTGCATCTGCCCCGAGGTCACCGAATACTGTCCGCTGACCATGGAGCAAATACGCGAATATGTGAACGCGCGCGGCTATCACACCGAGTTCGAGCCACCTCCGGAGATGACGGGCTTCGTTCCACCGGGTCCGCCCCGGCGGGCGAGCGGCTAGGAAGCCCCTCGCAGCGCTTGCGCTGCGGAAGGCAAACTACGCAAGAAGAGAAGGCCTCAGGCCTCGCGGATCGCGGAAGGCCGGACGTCCAGAACGAGTCTTACCTTCTGCAAAAGGGTCTCCGGAGTGAATGGCTTCTCCAAGAAGTCGATGCCTTCATCCAAGCGGCCGTTGTGGACGACGAAGTCCCTGGTGTAGCCGGACATATAGAGGACCTTGAGGCTCTGGTATCGCTGACAGAGCACCTCGGCCACTTCGCTCCCGTTGACGCCGCCCGGCAGTACCACATCGGTGAGCAGCAGTGCCGGCGGAGACTTCGCCTGGCTAAGCGCGGCATCCACGTCTCGGATAGAGCCCGCCTGAAAGACCTGGTAGCCGGCCCTTGAAAGCACCTGGGCTACCAAACGGCGCACCGGCGCCTCGTCCTCGACCACCAAGATGGCTTCTGTTCCTCTTTCCATCTCCCCCTCCAGCGGAGAATCGTCCTTCGGAACGGCAAGTGTCTGGGTGGCTGGTAAATAGACCCTGAACGTACTTCCCACTCCCGGCTCGCTCTGGACCGAGATGCTTCCCCCAGTCTGCTTCACGGTGCCGAAGACGGTGGAGAGCCCTAAACCGGTCCCCTTGCCCACCTCCTTAGTAGTAAAGAAAGGCTCGAAGACACGGGCCCTCGTCTCCTCGTCCATGCCGCGACCGGTATCGGACACGGCCAACATCACATAGCGGCCGGGCTCCACCTCCGGGTGATTGCGAGCGTCCCTCGTGTTCAACCTGACGCCCGCGGTCTCCACCGTCAAATCGCCGCCTTCAGGCATCGCGTCCCGAGCATTCAGCGCCAGATTCATGAGTACCTGTTCCATCTGGTGAGGATCGACTTCGATCTCTTCCAAATCGGGCGCCAGGAAGAAGTGGAGATCGATTTGTTCTCCCAGAGTGCGGCGAAGCAACGGCTCCATGCTTACGACGATGTCGTTCAGCTGGAGTACACGAGGCTTGAGTATCTGTCTCCTCGAGAAAGCAAGGATCTGCCGGGTGAGCCCCGCGGCTCGCTCTCCCACCTCTTTGACGTCCAAGATCAGCTCTCGATTCGGGTCCTCGGGGCTCATCGTGTGTAGGACCAGAGAACTGTTACCGATGATCGCCGTGAGCAGATTGTTGAAGTCGTGCGCGATCCCGCCCGCCAGTTGGCCCACCGCTTCCATCTTCTGGGCTTGACGGAGTTGCTGCTCGCTCTCCTTGAGCTCCTCTTCGGCCCGTTTGCGCTCAGAGATATCGACGAAGCTCTCCACGAGGTGCGGCCGGCCGTCCAGAACCAGAGACGCCACGGTCTTGATGACGGGGATGGGTACACCGTCCGCCCTGAGCAAGACGCACTCGGAGTTGTCTACGGCCTGCCCGAGGTCCGTCACGGGACATCTTCCTTCTTCTGCCGGGCAGATGCAGCGGAGACAGACCTTGCCCACGATCTCCTCGCGCGGCGCACCTATCATCTCAGCGCCGGCTGGATTGACGCTCACGACGGTGTGGGTCTTGGGGTCGATGATCAAGATTCCCATCTGCACCGATTCCAGGATGGCTCGCACTGTGTTTTCACTCTGCTGCAGAGCTTCCTCTGCCAGCCTGCGCTCGGTGATGTCCCGAACAAATCCAAAGACGAGATCTTCACCCCCTGACTCCACAGAATTGGCGCTTACCTCTACGGGAAAGAGGTCGCCGCCTTTTGTTAGATGTGAAGATTCGAACGTCATCGAGCCTCGCTCTTTCAGAGCCGTGAAATGCTCTGGCCACATCTCCTTGGAAGTGTTCGGATCGAGGTCGAAAATGGTCTTGGTGAGCATCTCCTCCCGCGAGTAGCCGTGACGCCGGCACGACGATTCACTTGCGTTGACTATGCGCCCATCGCCTGCCACCCATTGGATCAGGTCGCCGGCCCGGTCTACCGTGAGTTGGGCGAGTCGAAGAGCCTCCTCAGCCCGTTTTCGCTCGGTGATGTCGGCGGCGAAGCCGAAGTTGTATTCCTTGCCCGCGAACTCCACGTAATTGACCGATGACAGGATAGGGAAGGATTCGCCGGCCTTGGTGCAGTGGATAGATTCAAAAGTCAAGAAGCCTTTCTCTTTTAGTTCGAGCCAGTGGTTGCACCACGGGTGCGGAGCCACCGGGTCGATGTCGGATACGCGCATGGTCAGCAACTCTTCGCGCGAATAACCCAAGCGGCTGCAGGCGTGGTCGTTCACGCTCACGAAGCGGCCGTCGGGGTCCGTCCAGAACATCGAAATGCCCGCGTGGTCCACCGAGAACTGCGCGAGTTTCAAGGACTCTTCAACCTGCCTGCGGTCGGTGACGTCTCGGGAGTTCAGGACATAAGAAACGCCACCCGCTCGGCCCGGCAGCTCGCGGGCCCGCACCTCCAGCACCCGCCAGGAACCGTCTTTGTGGCGGAAACGCACTTCAGTCGACTCCGAAAGTTTGCGCCCGCCCCGGACCAGTTGCGCAAAGGTTGAATGGCTGAGATCGGTGTCATCAGGGTGGATGAAACTGAAGACACTTTGCCCGATGAACTCCTCGGGACGGTAGCCCAGGATCGGTTCCGAAGACGGGCTCTGAAACTCGAAGATTCCAGCGCGATCGACCATGGCAACGAGATCCGAGGAGTTTTCGACCAAGGCGCGAAATCGCGCTTCGCTCTGCACTAGCTCCTCGTGCGTCCGCTTGCATTCTTCGACGTCGAGGACGAGCGCGTCCGTCCCTTTGGGCCGTCCCTTCTTCGAAATGCCGGGTGCCATCGCTACTCCTCTAGGCGGCCACCGCGGAAGATGACCCGGAAGACCGTTCAGTTTCACTGCGCGTGCTTCGCAACTGCGTTATCGGCATAAGACCGCCGCACTGTGAGCAGGCGTGAGTATCCTGCCGACGGCCTGGGCCGCCCGCTGAGTCAAGGGCTCGAGCGGGGACGCGTAGAATAGGGGTGCGGGAGCAAGAGGAGGGACATGAACTACAAGATGGGCGACATAGTATCGGTCAAGCCCGGGCGCGGCTTTTCCCCGTCGTGGCCCTTTCGGCGTTTCTGGATGCCTCACTCTGGCTTCGGCTATGGGCAGGCCAAGGGGACCGGCTCGATCGTCGAGGTGATCCCGCCCTCCCAGAAGGGGGGCATTGCCAACGCGGGCGGCTATAAGGTGCAGCTGAGGAACGGCACGTTCCACTACTACTCAGAAGCCGAACTTCGGTTGGCGCCGGACGACAAGCCGCAGGGAGGCTAGGGAGCACTTCAGGCGTTCGGTCGGTGAGTAACGGCCGGGCGGCCTGCTCGGCATCGTACTCGACGCGGATCGTGGCCTCTTGGGAACGTCTCCCTAAACGGCCTCCGGTGGTTAGTGTCGAAGCATCGCGCTCAGGGAGCCACAGCGATCTTGACCAGCGCCTTGTCGGCGACCAGCCGCTCCAAGCCCTTCTCGACCAGATCGGCCAAGGGAATGACATCCGAGAGCATCCCCTCGGTCACGAACCGGCCGGCGGCCATGAGGTCCAGGACCTTCCGCGCCTCCTCGGCCCCGAACGCGAGAGTGGATTTGATATCCAGCTCCCTCATGGTGAGAAGCCACGGGAGCACCTGCACCGTCTCCCCGCCGGCCCCTAGGTGGAGCACCTGTCCAGCAGCCCGGGCCAAGGTCAGACACGTTTCGAACGACAGAGGGACTCCTGCGCACTCGACAACCAGGTCGGCGCCGATGCCATCGTAGAGAGTCATGATCCGATCCCTGAGCGCAGCGCCCTCTGCGACCGGATCCAGCACCACATCGGCTCCATATCTCCGTGCCAGCTCCCGTTTCTCTTTCGACGGCTCGAGCATGGTGATGTGCCGTGCGCCCCCCGTCCGGAGGAACTGCACCGCGGCGAGACCGATCGGCCCGGCCCCGGAGAGGACCACGTTGTCACCCATCTTGAACGCCGACTGCGTGATGCCCCGATACGCCGTGGACACGGAGTCGAACAGAACGGCGTCTTCGAAGGAGACGTTGTCGGGGATGGGATACAGCATCTGCCGCGCGTCTTTGACCAACATGTATTCGGCCATGCCTCCGTCACGACTCAGCCCATTGGTCTGCTCGAAGCCGTTCACACAGAGCGACGGCCGGCCGTGCAGGCATTGGTAGCAGCGCGAACAGGATCCGGGCGGACCGGCAGCCACGCGATCACCAACCGCGAAGCCCTCTACGCCTTCGCCCAACTCCGCGATGACCCCCACGTTCTCATGGCCCAGGACGATCCCAGGCGGCACTTGGCCCTTGAAGTAGATGTGCACGTCGGTGCCGCAGATGCCGCAGAGCTTGATCTGCACCACAGCCTCGCCGGGGCCGGCCTTCGGGATGGGACGGTCCACAAATCGGATGGTCTTCACCGCTTCGTACAGTGCTGCCTTCATGCGATTCCTCCTTAGGAGGCTGCCGACGCCGACTCGATCAGTTTACCGGTGCGGCGCCAGAACTTGCCATTCATCTGCACGCCCGACGTGCAAGTCGGCGCGCCACTGTGACGCCCCGTGCCCGATCTTCGACTCCCAGAAAACCGGTCGCCAAGATGCGAGGCACGCAGGGCGTCATCGGAACCGGCGGAGGAACTCTCCCGATATCCCCGATGCGATATAGTCACTGGCTGGAGAATCAATTGACGGGGAGGTCATGGTCGATGGACGAGCGGGTCGGTGAGGTCACAGCGAAAGTGAAGGACGGCACGGCCAACCCCGCCCCCCTCGGACTTCTGGGCTTCGGATTGACCACGGCGCTTCTCAACATCCACAACACCGGTTATTACGGACTCGGGGCTATGATCCTCGCGATGGGCATATTCTATGGCGGTGTCGCGCAGATAATCGCGGGGATCATGGAGTGGAGGAAGGGCAATACCTTCGGCACCACCGCCTTCCTTTCATACGGCCTTTTCTGGGTCAGCATTGTGGCGCTGCTTCTGCTTCCCGCCGGCGGCAAGCTGGCCCAGGCGACTTCGCCCGGATTGCTGGGCTGGTATTTCTTCTTTTGGGGCTTCTTCGGGATGATCATGTTCGTCGCCACGCTCAGGATCAACGTGGCGCTCATGGTCGTGTTCGGCTCTGTGACCATCCTCTTCTACCTGCTCGCCGCGAGCAATTTCACCGGGAGCGTGGTCCTGGAGAAGGTGGCCGGCTGGGAGGGCATCGTCACCGGACTGTCGGCGATCTATGCGGGGCTGGCCCAGGTATTGAACGAGGTCTACGGTAAGATCATCGCGCCCCTGGGAACCGTGACAAGCCGGTAGCGCGGCGCTCGGTGCTCTTTCTCCCCAGTCCGACATCCCACCAGCCGGCGGCGAAGACACGGAATGGCGGCGTGAGGCATCCGTCCGGAAGATGCCGTGATCCGAAGCGAGCCCTCAGAACCCGTGCAGCGGCGTGCCCTCAAGGATCTTCTCCACCTCTTGGTAACCGGTGGGAAAGGCGTAGTTGTAGCGGGCCGGTAGCGCGAACACGTAGGTGGCGTTGCGCCCGAGTTCGCTCGGGGGTATCGGCGCAGCGCTGACGGCGAGCTTCGCTTGCTGGACCAGATCCCACTGGGCGATGGTAAACACCATGATGGGAATGTCTTGCCGCGGATTCTGAGATGTCCACTGGGGATGCCTGATGAGGAGCTCCGGGCCGAAAATGCCGTTGCTGGTGGTGCTTGAGCTCGTGTCGCCTGTGTCTATAGGAAAGCCTTGCCACTTTTGGGCCACGATCGAATAACCCTTCCAATCGGCGGGCAGTGAAAACGTGAAACCATATTCAGTGTTCCGATACTCCACTGGGGTGGTCGAGTCGTTGACGATTGAGCCGTCGTTACTGTTGTGGAGACGCCTGTTGTCGTGGTGGCCAGGGAACTCGTGGTGGGGCGGTCGCGGTGGTGGTGGAGCTGGTTACCGGCGTGGTAGGCGAACTGGTTCCGGGCGACGGCAGGGATGACGAAACGGCAGCGCTTGGCAGCGTCCGCAGGCTGTCGACTAGTCGTGTGACTCCGAACCCCAAGCAACGCCAGCACTACTACAGCCGCGAGAACCCCGGCGCCGCGACCCAGCCGCCGCCGTTTCCGCAGGGACCTGCCTTTACGCACCACCGATTCCATGACCCCGTCTTCATCCACCTGCGGAGCCGCGTGATCCAGCGCCGCGCGCAGGCGTTCTTCTTCTCGGTCCATCAGGCCTCCTCGAGGTAAGAGCGCAGAGCTTCCCGCGCCCGGAATAGATGTCGGTTCACGGTTCCTTCGGAAACGCCCATGAGCCTAGCGACCTGGCTGATGGAGCGGTCGTCCAGGTAGTAAAGGACGACGGCTAGGCGCTGTCGCAGGGGTAGACGAGCAAGGGCAGCGGTGATGTCCGGGTGGTCGCTCGGGCTCATATGCCCGAATCCCTGTTGCGCTCAAGACGCAGGAGCGCAGCCGCCAGCCGGCGAACGGACCGCTCGTGATCCCGAAGCCGGGAGATAGCCACTCGTGCGACCCACGTTGCCGGCGATTCGTAGCGGCTGATGCGAGACCAGCTTGCCCACAACTGCACAAAGGCCTGCTGGACCATATCGGCAGCGAGGTCCTCATCCCCACAGGCCAGAGCAAGACTGCGGACCAGACGGCGGTAGTGGTTGTGAAAGACAGCTTCAAAACCCGCGTTGTCCGCCCTGTCTGTCGCTCGCGCGGCTGACCCTACCATGCGGACCGAATCCGGCCCAACGCCAAGAGTTCTATCTGCAACCACCATCCAGTTCCCCTCATGTGACCCCTCTGGGATTTGATCGACCCAATGCTACACACGCCGCAGGGTCTGTTTTCCTTGACATGCGCACACCATCAGGGTTCCATGATATTCATGTCGGAATATAAAAGTGTGTGAGCTGCGAGGTGATTGGGGGGCATCCGCAGCCCACACACTAGGGGGGATCTACCCCGGCGGGGGGTAGAGAGGGGATCCGCTGGGATGTTCGGGGTCGTTTGCCCGTGCGCAACTCGTAGCGAGCCGGCGCTCAGCCGAGCTGTGAGGAAGGAGTTCAGCTTTACCTTGGCGATCCGTGCTGTTGCTCCCCGGTCGCTCGAGGTCCTGGCCGACTCTGACGCCGCCGGCGTCCTCGATGCCTTTGTCTTCCGCATCTGAAGTCTACCTTAGTGCTACCAGACGGGACAAGTAATCTGCCATGAGGCCGCACCGGTGTCCCGCTTGGTGGTGCATGGCTTCCGTCAGGCGGGAAGAGGCTGCGGGCTGCTTGCTCGGGTGGCTGGCAGGAGCGGCTGGGTCTTACACGCCCAGCAGATCGTTTATCGCGTCGATCAGAAGGGGCTGGAGCTCTTCCGCCGGCACTCGGCTGAATCCGCCGCCGGCAGACGATGCGACAACACCCACCACGAGACCGATCGACCCAGCGATGCGAACTCTGTCCACCAATGGCATCGACTCGTCGGAGAGCATGGCGTTCATTCGCTCGTGCATGGCGAGGTGGAAGTCCATCTCCCCCGGAACGTGTGCCACTAGGGCGTGGATCGTGGCCTGGTTGTTCTCGATAAGCTCGAAGAGTCTGCGCTGCGGTAGTATCACCTCGACGAAGGCCGCCCACTTCTTGGCCCATGTCGCGCGGCTCGGTCGGTCTTCCATCGCCTCTGCCCATTGCTTTCCGAAGCTGACAAGCGGCTCCATGAGGGTCTTGAGGATCTCCTCTTTGCTCGAGAAGTGGTAGTAGAGCGCGGCTTTGCTGACGCCGACCTTTTCGGCGACCTCTCGCAGCGACACCTTGTCGTAGCCCTCGTCCGTGAACAGCTCGAGGGCGACGTTGAGGATGCGATCTCTGGTCTCGTTCATTTCTATATTCTACTTGACGGTCGGTAGATTTGCACGTATCCTATGCTCATGTTGACTGACCGACCGGTAGGTGAAATGTGAAAGAGAACACCATAATCACGGCCACGGGGCTCTCGAAGCGCTACGGCGAGGTGCTCGCACTGGATAACGTGGACCTGGAGGTGCCTGCGGGGTCCATCCTCGGCGTTCTGGGGCCGAACGGCGCCGGAAAGACGACCGCCATCCGTATCCTCACCACGCTCACCTCCCCCGACTCGGGGTCAGCGTCGGTGGCAGGGTCACGACGTAGTCACGGAGGCTTCCGCTGTCA
Organism: uncultured Thermoleophilia bacterium; assembly: GCA_963749535.1. Classification (GTDB taxonomy): domain Bacteria; phylum Actinomycetota; class Thermoleophilia; order RBG-16-64-13; family RBG-16-64-13; genus Chersky-299. The sequence continues at coordinate 15,379 of CAVVNF010000011.1, forward strand.
GACGACAAATTGGCGTGACCGGTCAAGACGCCACACTAGATGAAGCGCTGACGGGCCGGCAGAACCTGGTCATGGTCGGGGAGCTCAGTCGCCTCAAGGTCCTCGCGCGAGGCGCCGGGCGGTGGAACTCCTTGACCTGTTCGAGCTCTCCGATGCGGCCGACCGGGTGGTCAAGACCTACTCGGGAGGCATGCGGCGACGACTCGATCTGGCCGCCAGCCTCGTCGCCCGCCCCCCGGTGCTCTTTCTGGACGAGCCCACTACCGGACTCGACCCCACCAGCCGGCAACGCATGTGGGGAGTGATCCGTGGGCTGGTGGCCGACGGAGCGACGGTCCTTCTCACCACCCAGTACCTGGACGAGGCCGATGCGTTGGCCGATCGCATCGTGGTCATGGATAACGGTCGGGTGATAGCTCAGGGCACGCCGGCCGAACTGAAAGCCTCGACCGGCTCGCAGCTGCTGGAGGTGACGCTGGAGGCCCCCCACCCTCGTGCGGCCGAAGCCTTGGCCGCTCTGAGCACTGGGGCGGTCACGTCTCCGACGGCGGCAGACGACTGAGGGTGCCGGCGCGTAACGAGTCGGCTTGGCTGTCGCGGCGCTGCGGGCTCTGGATCAGGTGGGGGCACAGGTGGAAGACATCGCGGTCCATCAGCCCTCCCTGGACGACGTGTTCGCCCTCTTGACGGGCGCCTTGCCCAGCGAGCGGCGGAGGATCTCGGCGTGAGAGTGGCGGTAGCGCCCAGCCCCGACGCTAGCAGCGCCGAGGGCGTCTGGACCGTTGCGGTCCTGGCTGGAGGACGTGTGGGTGCTCACCCGGCGCAACCTGATCCATGTTCGTCGGGAGCCGCAGCAGCTCTCCGACGTGACCATTCAGCCGGTCCTCTTCACCCTGCTTTTCGTCTACGTCTTCGGCTCGGCCATGGTCCTGAAGGGCGGGGCCAGCTACAAGCAGTTTGCTCTCGCCGGCCTACTTACCATGAACCTCACGACCTCCACGGTAGGGACCGCCATCGGGCTGAGCATGGATCTGAGCACCGGCGTGATCGACCGCCTGCGCACCCTACCCATGGCGCCAGGGCGCTATCCTGGTCGGTCGCTCGATCTCGGATCTTCTGGCGGCGGCACTTTGCAGCGCGATCGTGGCGGCCACCGGCTTGGCCATCGGCTGGCGGCCGGACGCCGGCATCGGGTCGGTACTCGCCGGATTCGCCATCGCTCTGTTGTTCAGCTACGCATTAACCTGGATAAACGCCTGCCTGGGTATGGCGGTGTCCAGTCCGGAGTCCGCACAGGGCATCGTCTTCATCTTCATATTCCCGCTCGCGTTCGTGTCCAACGTTTTGTTCCCACGCAAGGGCATGCCCGGCGTGGCTGGCGGCGATCGCCAACTGGAACCCGGTGAGCGCGGTGGCCTCAGTCGTGCCGGACGTTGTTCGGCAACCCGAACCCGTCCTCCGACGATCAACGCCTGGCCTATGCAACATCCGGTGGCAGCCGCACTGGGATGGTCCATACTCATTCTGGTTGTGGCCATCCCGCTCGCGGACCGCCTGTACCGGCATCGTACGAGGGTCTAACAGCTCGTTTCAAGTAGACGCCTGTTGTCATTGAGACGGATCTTCTTGGCGCCGTCGATTGGCGAGGAGGTCAGAGGTCCTACAACCGGGGCCATACATGTTCGCCATATGGAATGTGGGGCTTCAGCGCGGGAGGCCCAGAGACCCGGCCAGGCACCCGTCGTGGCCAGATTTCATGGCCTGCACACTCGAGCGAACGGTTCCGTAGCCTGAGATGAAGATGATCGGAAGAGGATCGCCCCGCTCTTCCAGGTTCTGCTGCAGTGCAAGCCCGTCCAGGCTGGGTGGGCACATTTCGAGAACGAGACAAGCGGGTCCCTCGTGTCGAGGGTAACCGAGGAATTCCGACGCAGAGGAAAAGGGCTTGATCCGAAGTCCTGAATTACCTCGGCCGAGTTCGCCTTGGACGAAGACGCACCCCCGCTCTGCTTGAACGTCAGGTGGTCGTATGGGCGGTAATACCGATGCCGCCCTGAACTGTCGTTTCGCAGCGCTGAAGGTGCTGAAGCGCGTCCACTACCCTGGGGTCGAACTGCCAGCCACTCTCCTGCTGCATTTCCACCAAAGCATCTCGCACCGGCCAAGCTTCCTTGTAGGGACGCGCGTGAGTGAGCGCATCAAACGCGTCGGCGACAGCCACGATGCGGGCACAAAGCGGGATGTCTTCTCCAGCCAGGCCATTGGGATAGCCGTGTCCGTCCCAGCGCTCGTGATGGGCGGCAGCGATCTGCTCTGCCATCCTCATTAGCTCCGACCGTCCTCCTCCAAGCAATCGGGCTCCCAGAATGGCGTGCTCGCGCATGATGTCCCGCTCCTCGAGCGAAAAGGCGCCGTGCTTGAGCAGAACCTCGTCTTCGATCGCCACCTTGCCCACGTCGTGAAGGGGAGCGGCCCGCATGATGAGTTCCACCTCCTCCGTTGGCAGATGGAGTTCTTGGGCAAGGAGAGCGCTAAGGCGCGCGACCCGGTAGGTGTGCTTTCCCGTGGCGTCGTCGCGCAGTTCAGCCACGCGGCCTAAGCGCTCAATGATCTCAAGGTGCGCTTGCCCCAGCTCTGCGCTGCGTTCCTTCACCAGGCCCTCGAGAACGTGGCGGCTCTCCATGAGCCGCCGTTCCAGGAAGCGAGTGTCGAGAAGAGAGTAGACATGGAGCAAGAATTCGTCCACCCCCACGGGTTTCACAAGGAAATCCTTGGCTCCCGCTCTGATGGCCCTTTCTCGGGCTTCGAAGCTGTCGAGAGCGCTGATGGCCAAGACCGGCAGGAAGGTGTCGGGCGACCGCTTCTTGGCGAGGGCCTCGAGCAGGCCGTAGCCGTCCAGCCCAGGCATGCAGATGTCGAGCGTGATCAGGTCGGGGTCGGCGGAGTCCAGATAGGAAGAGGCAGCAACCGGGTCGGTAAAGGAACGGATGGTACGGTAGCCGGCGGATTGCAGCGCGCGGTCCAAGAAGCGGACCACGGCCGGTTCGTCGTCGATGATCAGGATTTCGGCTTCAGCATGCGAAAGACTATCCATGACCACTACATCGACAGGCAGAGCGGTATTGATTAGGAAGAGAGCGTCAACCGGGGGGAAATGCCCGCTCGGCTCCGCCCGCGGCGCCCATCCGGGAGGCACCTTAGCGAGCCTTTTCTAAAGCGGTATAGTCATTCCACTGATGTTGAGGCATCGCGGACTCACTCGGAAGGCACAATGCCCTGGTCACGGATTCGTGAGGCCACCAAACAAGATCGCGCCCGGCTGGAGCTCGCCGCCGCTTTCTTCATCAAGATGCACCGGCTGGAGACTTACACTGGCTACGAGGCCCAGGCCACGGACCCAAAGTACTCGGCTTGCTTCGCGCTAGAGCGTGCACTTAACCGGTGGAGCGACCTTTGCACGACAGACCCTGAACGTCACCAGCAACTGGCTGTTCTTTGGCGTGTCGAGGCCGAACGGGCGTTGCGGGAGAAAGGCGCCTCGGGCATAGTCGATGGCTATGTGGTGGGACGGGTGGCTCCCTGAGCCGCACTCACTGAGCCCCGGTCAAGACCACAGCGTCGATGTTGATGTTGGTTCCGGTGGCGGCCGCGCGCTTGGTGCCGGTCCACTCGATCTTCACTGTGTGCGCCCCGCTATCAAGTGTGCCGGTGTCCCATACTTTCTGCTGCCAAAGGACACTCGCTCCGTAGAGGTCAACGATCACCGGGTCTCCCCCATCGAGGGTCACCTTGGCTTTGCCGTAGACCGACGATTTCTTTGCGATCCAGGTCAGGCCTGTGCCGGTGAAGTGGATGGTCACCGACGTCCCCGGCGAATTGGCGAAGGCGAAACTCCCCCCGGAGGCCGAAGCCGTGGAGGTCGTGGTCCAGGCACCCGCGTAGGTGAGCAAAGAGTCGGTCTGCTCATGCGGGAGGGCCGCCGATGCCGCGCTCTCCTCAGGGTCCGAGGGCAGCATCCGACAAGCTCCCGAATAGTCCGACCAGCTCATGGATTCGAGGCGCACGTACGAGCCGGTGTGCGGGGCGTCTATCATGTTTCCATCGCCCACATAGATTCCCACGTGATAGATCGGATTGCCGAAGAAGACGAGGTCGCCCGGCTGGAGCTGCGGAGTCGCGACCGGGGCTCCCATCGGATACTGGGCGGCAGCGTGGTGAGGCAGCGCTATCCCCAACTCGCCGAACACACTCTGTGCGAGACCGGAGCAATCGAAACTTCCCGGACCCGCCCCGCCCCAGAGGTATGGCGCATCGAGGTGCGCGAGGGCGGTCAGCACCACGTCGTTCCCGGGCCCAGGCGTGGTGACGTAGCTATAAACGTCCCCCCCGCTGATGGCACTTTTCCCTAACTTGTTCACGACCGTCACGTCCACGCTCCCCGTTCCCGCCGGAGCAGACTGGATGTCGATCTCACTGTCGGAGCGGATGTGGAACTCGCCTGGCCCCAGTTTCGCGGTGCCGAAGATCACCGATGAGGCCTGGCTGAACCCGTTACCGCTGATGACTACAGGCGTTTGGCCTGCCTCGGGACCGAGGGCGGGGGCAACGGCTTTCACTGAGGGAGCGGCCGCTTTTGGCAGAAAGTCCTCCGCGCGCAGAATGAGAGCCACTGCCTGCGCTCTGGTGAGCGCATCGTTCGGGCTGAGGGTCACGGCGCCGGCACCGCCGCCACCCCGGACGACTCCAAGCAAGACAAGGTAAGCCTCGCTCGCGGCGTAGTCCGGGAGCAGGGCTCCGTTGTCGGTGAATCCGGCCAAGAGCGGAGGACCCTCAGCCTCGTAATAGGCGGCAAGCGACTTGTAGATGCCCAGTCTGCCGCTTATCCCTCCCTCCACGGCGAGGGCCTTCTGCGCGAGATACGCGGCAAGCGGAAGGCTGGCCTCTTGGCGCGTAGTCGGGTCCGCCGGCCGATAGGTCTGGCTGGACTCCGTCCCGATCACCCCGGCCGCGACGCCCCCCTCGATCCACGAGAAGTAGTAATTGACGCTCGGTACGTCGGAGAACGTCGGGGTTTGAGGCGTGGCCGGAGGGATGCCGAGAGCCGAGAGAACCATTTTGGCGTATTGTGCCCGCGTCACGGTCTGTTGGGGTCCGAAGCTGCCGTTGGCGTAACCCTGGGCGACAGTTGCCGCCTCGGCGGAAGTGATCCCGTAGGTTTGGGTCCACTGAGCATCCGTGATGTCGGTCCACTTGTCGGCGGCCCACGCCGGGACCGCGCACGCGAGGACGAATGCCAGCGCCGCGACCAGTAGCGAGCCCGACCAGATCAGCAGTCGATGATTCCTGCCCTTCTTGGGACGCCGCATCTCCATGAGCCTTCTTTCGCGAACCTGCCGTCGCTGAGTGCGTGACGGCCTCACAGACATACTTCGGAAAAACGCGGTGGCGACTTTAGGAATCCGGCCCAGGCGACAGATCAAGCGCGGCGCGGACAGAGGTGTGAGAGGCCGGGCGACCCCGCGAGGAAGGCATGGTCGTGAGTCGGTTCGGTCGACCGGGCGGGGCGGTTCTGCCGCCTGAGCCGCCGCAACAGCGCGACGGTTCAGGCGACGCGGTCTACTTCAGCGTCAAGGTGTCGCTCTTGCCGATGATCGCCGCTCCGTCGGCGTTCTGGTAGACGAGCGTGACCACACCCGATTGGCTCTTCATCGAGGAGGTGTAAACAAAGGACCACGTGACTCCGTCCGCGCCGACCGCGAAGTACGGCGCCGAACCACCCGAGGTACCGTGCGCGGTTGCCTGGGGCAAGGTGGTGATCACAGCCGGCCCGCTCGATGGTATCCACTCGCAACTCGGCCAACGTGTATCCGGGCGGCGGGTCCTTGATCGAAGAAGGTGAACAGCGACCCATTGGAGCCGGGAGCCTGCGTCACGAGGATGGACGGGTCGGGAACGTTCTGGGCCATCAAGTCCACGGTACCGGCGGGATAAAACACCGAGACATGGTCAAGGTGCGGATCCGGCTGGGTCGAGGTGGACCTGGGGAATACCCACAGAAGCTGATAGTCCGGTCCGGCAGGGTAGAGCAGGATATCCTGACCGGTCAGATGCCGAAGGATGCCCGGGCTGCCTAGGGTACTGGTGACCTGGGACAGCACGATCGCCTGAAGTTGCGGACTGGAAGACCGGATGTCGATTATCTGATCGCCTTTGTTGATGCCGATGGCCGCGTGCCGCGAGGGGTAGGTGAAGTAGATGCCTGCTCCCGCAAAATCTTGGCTCGAGACTGCTCCCCACGACGACTGGACCTGCTCGATCGTGTTAGTGCTCACCATGAAGGGGATGCCGACGACCTTTCCTTGCCGCGCCAGGTCGAGGGTCTGTTTGATGAGTGCGGCGTTGCCGTTTGTATTTGTCGTGACCGAGGTGGTCGTGCTCGAAGCAGGGACGGAGGTAGTGGTGGGCTCAGCTACCGTTGTCGTCGTGGTAGCCGCCGGCAAGGTCGTCGTGACCGCGGCCGACGAAGTCGTCGTGGGCTGAACCGTCGAGGTCGTTGTGCTCCCGCCCCCACAACCGGCCACAGTCAGGATCGCCGCGAGAGCGAGAACGCCGACAAATAGAAGGGGAAGTGGCTTGCGAGCGTGGGACCGCCGGCGGTCTGCCCTCGCGTGACTGATCGTCGAGGCTTCGCGGGCCATGGCTCCTCCTTCGCGGTAATGGATCAGCAGCGCACTGCGAGACACAAGAGGCTCGACGGAGTTTCTCAGGCCAAGTCCGCGGCAACGGCTGCCGAGGCCGCGGACGGCGTCGCAAAAACGCGAAACTCCGGCTCGGTGGTTAGGCCAGAAATCGTGAAGAGACGAAGGAGATCGGGACTGGCCCCGATGACGCCCAGCCACCCCTTCGCTCGCAGCTTGCGCAGAGCAGTGAGAATAACGCCGAGCCCGCCGCTGTCGATATAGAGGCATCCGCCAAGGTCGAGCAGGAGATGAGAGCCATGTAGCGTGAGAGCATCTTGCACGGCGTCGTCCAAGGACAGCGATGTGAAATGGTCGATGTCTCCGACCACCCGCAGCAACGGGACCCCGGACAGTGACGTCTTGATGATCTCCATCTGGCTCCTGATACCAATAGGGTCCTACGAGAGCGGCCGGGCCATATTTTACACGCCCGGCAGCATGCCCTAGCGCTGTGTGGTCCCAGCTCGTGACCGGGAGTCCCCGCGACCCGCGGCCAGGACTTACCGCGGCTCGTGGCCGGGCCTTCCTCGCGTTGTGCCGCGCCGACTCGTGGAGACCTTCCTTCGTGTCGTAGCCCCGGTTTGCCAAGGTTCGCGGCCCGGCTTTCCCACGCTACGTGCGCTCGACGGTTTGACATGACCACCTAACGTGGCTAGACTGGCCAGGCCGACGATCGGAGATCGCAGGGCATCGACTTTGATGGGATCAAGGAACTTTGATGGGATCAAGGGTGTGTGCCCGGCACGTCAAATGGAGCGAAAGGAGCCACCATGGCACTCCTTCAAACCCGGCGCGCATCTGCAAAACCCCGCCTCGAAATCTCGGCTGTCCCCCAAATCCTCGCGGACACAGGCCATTGTGCGGAAGGTCTCGCGGCTCGCATTCCGAAAGAGAATCAGAACCTGAAATATCTTCCGAGGCTCGTCCGTGCGGAAGCGGAGGTGAGCACATGCTTGATCTAAGAAGCCGATTCTCGAAAAGCACATTCTCAGGAACAAGAATTCTGATCCTCGCGGTGCTGGTCGCGGTAACACTCCTTCTCGTGGCCCTCCCGGGCCTCGCCAGCGCCAGGACCTACAGCTCGGAAGAACTCAGCTTCCTCCAGCTCATCAACCAGTACAGGCAGAGCAACGGCCTTGGAACCCTACTCCTATCCGACACCATCTCCGACGCCTCCACCAAACACAGCTCGGACATGGCTAAGTACAACTTCTTCGGCCACGACACGGTACAGTCGGATTATTTCCCAGCCGGGTCTACTCCTTGGGACCGCATGCGCATCTGCGGCTACAGCTACAACACGGCTATGGGCGAGAATATCGCCGCCGGGTACGCGACCGCGCAGGCGGTCTTCACAGGCTGGAAGAACTCGCCGGGACACAATGCCAATATGCTGAACGCGAGCTACCGCGTCATCGGGATCGGGCTGGTCACGGGCGGCTCCTATGGCGAATACTGGACCACTGACTTCGGCGGCTATGTCGATCCGTCGGCTCATGACCCCGACTCGGCTTCGCCAACCACCACAACCAAGCCTGCAACCACCACTACCACTACGGCGCCGGCGCCCACGACTACGACCACCGCGCCGCCCGTTCGTCCGTCCTTCCCGGACGTTGATAGCAACAGCACGTTCTACGCGGCGATCAACAGTCTAGCCGCCGCCGGAGTCGTGAGCGGCTATGCCGACGGTTCTTTCCGCCCGGCCGATCCGGTGACCCGCGCGCAATTCGCCAAGATCATCGTGTTGGCCACCGGCGGATACGGAGCGGCTCCCGTCGCGACTCAGGCCACCTTCCCCGACGTCCCGTTCACGGGGGCGAGCTACCCGTTCGACTTCGTGGAAGAGGCAGTCGCGCTCGGCATCATACAGGGGTATGACGATGGGCTCTTCGGGCCCAGCGACGACGTAACCCGAGCCCAGATCGCCATCATGATCGTGCGATCCGGGGGAACGAAGCTCATCCAGCCTCCCACCTCCTATGTGGCTCCTTATACCGACCTCGGCGACTGCTCCTCCGAGGCGGCTAACGCGATCCGCATCGCCACATACAACGGCCTGTGTTCGGGCATCGGCAACTCTCTCTTCGACCCATACGCCCAGGCTTCACGAGGACAGGTCGCCCAGATGGTGTACGGGCTCTATGTGGCCCTGCACTAGACCGGGTTACCCGACTGGTTACCCGGGTGACCTAGGGGGCGTTCCCGGGTGACCAGTCACTACGTCGTGCGGCGGAAGAAGGGCATCCCGATAGTCGACTAACCTGGAGGGGCCCAGGTCTCAACTCGGGATGCTTCACCCGCTCTATGGCCGCCTGGGCTTTCGCGTTAGCACTCGGCCATGCGCGCATTCTCGGTATGACGAGCGTACCTCTGTGTATAGTGCGCTCAGAGGTTTCCATGCCCGCGCAAAGACGGTAACAATGACTGACGAAGAGATACTCAGCCGCGAGAAGCACATCGGCCGACGCGCCTTCCTTGGGCTGCTCGGCGCCGGATTGGTCGCTCTCTTCTTCGGGCCCGGGCTGCTTTCGCGCCTTTCCGGTGGGGGTCCCGAGGCCGGCGGTTTCGCCATAAACAGTGTGGCTCCCGCGCCCGCCTTCGACCCGACCACGTGGCGCTTGAAGGTGGACGGTCTCGTTCAGAAACCTCTTGACCTGTCTTTCGACGAGTTCAGCGCGTTGCCCCAGGTGGATCGCACGAAGGACTTCTACTGCGTCGAGGGCTGGGAAGTGCCGAATGTGCTGTGGACCGGCGTCACCGTCGAGGAGATCGTCCGCCGGGCCGGCATCGACCCCACGGCGACACACCTCGTCTTTCATTCGGGAGACGGCGCCTATACCGATTCCCTCACGATCGAGGAGGCCTCAGACACGGACTTCATCCTCGCCCATCTCCAGAATGGCCAGCCGCTGGGCGTGGACCACGGAAGACCGGTCCGCTTGGTGGTCCCGGGCAGGTACGGCTACAAATCGGTGAAATGGGTGATCCGGGTGGAGGCCATCGCCGCCGGGTCCGAGGGTTACCAGGGCTACTGGGAGCAGCGGGGCTATTCGGAAGACGCGATCATCTCGTGAGACCGAGCCCCGAATCCGCTGAGACGGGAGGCCCTTCCGGCCGTCTCCTAAGGTTCGTCCTAGTCGAGCGTCTCGCCCACTGGATCAAGGCCGCGTTCTTCCTCGTCGCCGCGGCTGGAGGACTTCTCATGTGGATCCCCCGCACGCGGGAGCTCATGGGCGCGCGCAGGTTGCAATTCTCGCACCTTCATGCCGGCATCGGGATCCTCATGGTAGTGGTCCCGCTGGTGATCTTGGTCACGCTCGATCGAAGGTGCTTCGCCGAGGATCTACGAGAAGTGGACCTCTGGGATGAGGACGACCGGCGCTGGTTTTGGGCGGCCCTACGACTGCGGACCATTCGTGGCAAAGACATGCCGCCCCAGGGGCGACTGAACGCCGGACAAAAGGTCAGCTCTGTTCTGGTCTCGCTGCTGGCCGTCGGCCTGCTCGTCACCGGGTGCATCCTGCTCGTGCGCGCCCACGCCCCGGCTTGGCTCGTTTCGCGGGCGCTCGCCCTCCACATAATCCTGGCCGTCGGAGCGCTCGCACTTTTCGTGGGGCATATAGGCCACGTTTTCCTCACCCGCCACGGGCACGATTCTCTGCGCGCCATGCTTGGCGGGACCATGAGCGACGAGATCGCGCGCGAGCGGCACGAGAAATGGTGGCGCGAAACCGCGGAACGGTCAAAAGACCGGCCGCCGACTCCGTAGTCCTTGTTGGGTATCGGCATCCAGCGCTGGAGCTCGGGCGGCCGCGGCCAGGCCCCTCGCTCGGACGGCCGACGCTTGGGTCGCGACATCCGGAGTCAAGGCGCCTACGACGGCCGAGCCGTCGGGTCAGTTCCTCAGCGCTTCGGCCTCGAGTTGCTTCGCCGCCCCGGCCCTGTTCGGAAAGACGCGAAAACTAGGATCCCCGATGAGGGCCACCCGTTCCAGCAGGCGTTGAACGTCCTTCGTGGGAGCGATCACGCCGAGCCAGCCGAGGCGTGACTTCACGTTCTTGAGGATCTGCACCAGGACTCTCAAACCGCCACTGTCCACATAGTGACAGGCCTCGAGGTCCAAGAGGAGGTGGGCGGTCTTTGGGTCTAGAGTCTCCTCCGCCGCTACGAGAAGCATCGGACTCGTCTCGTGGTCGAGATCGCCGACAACTTGCAGTAGTGGCACACCGCCCATCCGGGCCTTGACGATCTCCATCTGCTTCCCCTCACCTCTCGTCATGGTTTTCCGGTGGTCATGCATTTCGACCACCATCAGAATCAGAGTGGCTCACGAAAGCCGTGTTCCCTTGTGGGAACGATTACTAACGGGGAGAACTCGATTTCGACGGGTTCCGCGCTCTGGCGTCCCTCTCTCGCGTCAGTCTCGAAACCGGTTATGGTGAACAAAGTCCGGCACATCGCGACGCACCCGCAGATACGTTGCCGGCTCGGCAACCGGGTAGCCGAGGCGACACGAAAAGGCGACGATCAGATCGTCGGGGATGTTGAGGATCGCCTTCACTTCAGTGCAGGAACTGAGCGAGCTGACGATCTGCATACCGATCCCCATGGATTCCGCCGCAAGCCACATGTTCTCCATGACGCACCCGAGGCTAATGATCCCCAGGAAGTCCCCTTCAGAAGCGGGCGCTCTTCTCTTGGGATCGTAGACGACCACGAGCAGAACGGGGCTTGCCGGCGCGGGCCTTTGCGCAGATCCCATCTTCCCTTGAGCGACCTCCTCCGGCTTGAAGTCCGCTTTCCTCCAAGCCGGCGGAAACATGGTCGCCAGAAGGCCGGTCTTCTTTTGGAGGAGCTCCTCCTCGGAGAAAGACAGCTGCTGGTAGTTCTCTCGGATGAAGGTCTCGGAGATCGGACGCTCTATGCTCTCTATTGCCTCCAGGACCCTTGGATCGTCGACGACGATGATCTCGAAGTTCTGCATGTTGTGGGCCGTAGGCGACCAGCGTGCTGCCTCGAGAATGCCTGCGAGCTGCTCGCTCGCAACCGGGCGGGCCATGTCAAATGTCGCTCTAGAAGACCTTCTCTTTCGTATCAGCTCTAGGATCTCCATGTGAAGTCCTCCCTACGTAGTCATCCGTGCGCCGGGAACTCAGGAACCGATTCTCAGCACCGATCGGAAATGCACCTGCGCCGACATCATCTTCTCGAAGGCTTCCGCAGCCCTTTCCAGTGTAAACGTCTCGATCATGGGCATCACGCCGAAGCGGATGCTGAACTCCATGGCGTCCGCCGGTCTGCGGCCATGCCATCCCTTGATGGAGCGGTCGCCCCGAAAGAGTTGCCCTGGAAAGATTTGCAATGGCTCGCTCGTGGCCGCGACGATGATGAGCTGCCCTCCCGTCCCGAGACCGTTGATCAGCCCGGAGATGGCCTTCGCGTTCGGAGCGGTGCAGAGGATCACCCGCGCACCACCCAGCTCGTGCAGCCCCTTGGAAACATCGGTGGAATCCGTGTCGATGTAGGCGTGAGCCCCGAGCTTGTAGGCTAGTGATTCCTTCTCCCGCCCACGCGAGAGGGCGACCGTCCTGAAACCGAGCCGGTTGGCATATTGGATCGCCAGGTGCCCCAGCCCCCCGATGCCTTGGATGGCTACGGTGTCTCCGCCGGTTGCCCCGCTTTCCTTCAAGGCACTGAAGGTAGTCGCACCTGCGCACAGAAGGGGCGCGGCATCGATGGAGGGCAGTTCACTTGGAATGCTGACCAATGCCGACGATCGGGCGACCATGTACTCGGCGTAGCCGCCGTCGATGGAGAGCCCGGTGACCCACGAGTCTTTGCAGTGCTCGTAGTCGCCTTCCTCGCACGCATCGCAGGTCATGCAGTATCCGCCGCTCCAACCCACGCCGACCCGCGCTCCGGCTTTCCAACGAGTGACTCCTGACCCCGTCTTGACAACTATTCCCACCGCCTCGTGACCCGGCACCCGCGGATACACGATGCCGGGAAACTGGCCTTGTTTCGCGACCGCATCGCCGCGGCACACCCCACAGGCCTCGACCTTGATAAGGACTTCCCGCTCTCCCGGCTCAGGGATCTCCAGTTGGACCATTACCAGATCGGCGCCGGGCTCAGCTACTTGAACGGCATTCATCAATGGCATAGGGGCTTTCTCCTCGACTTGGGGCGGCTGATCCGCCTTAGGTTGGTCATGCGGCCACGGGTCTTGGGCCCGATTCTACCCGAGAGCAGCGTAGCATTTGTCTTCGTGAGGCGCGGAGCGGCCTACCGCGGTGCCGGCCGACCGTGGCCGGCAGGAGCGCGCTTGCCGAGACTCCCCGGCGGCGCGGGGCAGCTGCCCCGCGCCGCGACCGGACGGCCAACAAGAAGCAGCAGGTGGGCGCGGCGCACGGGCTCATGGTAGGC